>CAJQNB010000097.1 GCA_905479575.1 uncultured Pseudophaeobacter sp. | reverse complement strand
CCTGTTTTTGATGCGGCACGTGACATGATCGGTCTCGGAGCGTTGCTGTACTTAACCGTCCGTGTCTTGATCGCCAGTTACCGCATGCAGCGCGACGAGAAGCGGCGTGAACTGAAGTGCAAAATCGAAGAACAATTGGTCGCCATGCGAGCGGATGCACTGCGTCAAACATCGCACGAAGTTCGGACTCCACTTTCGACGATCACCGCCATCAGCGAAACACTGCTGGACGGCAGCACCGGCGATCTGAACGTAGACCAGCGTGACTTTGTAAAAGATATCGATGAGGCAGCTCACCACCTGCTGGCACTGGTCAACGACATTTTGGACTACGCCAAAGCGGAAGCGGGCATGATCCGCCTGGCGCCACAACCGGTCACCTTAGCCGAACTCGTTGACCAATGTGTTTCGATGGTCACGCCCCGCGCTCAGCAAGCCGGTGTGACCGTGACGGCACAAGTCGACGCGGAACTGAACGAGGTCATCGCGGATCCGCTGCGATTGCGCCAAATCATGGATCAAGGCGAGATATTGATTATTAACCTCGCAAAAGGCCAGTTAGGAGCTGCCACCGCCAATGTCCTCGGCGGAATGATTGTGTCCAATATTATGAACGCGGCTTTCTCTCGGCACGATGGGTAATCCCCCCATTTTTAATGGGATCCGACCGTAGAATTCACGCGGCTGTTTTCAGTTTCATGGCGGGTGTCATTCCACCGATGCCCATGTTGGGTCGCTCGTTGTTGTAAGGCCAAAGCCATTCAGTTGCC
Organism: uncultured Pseudophaeobacter sp.; assembly: GCA_905479575.1. Classification (GTDB taxonomy): domain Bacteria; phylum Pseudomonadota; class Alphaproteobacteria; order Rhodobacterales; family Rhodobacteraceae; genus Pseudophaeobacter. Next base: position 17,726 of record CAJQNB010000097.1, on the reverse strand, counting down.
TGATTTTGTGCCTCCTCGATTGTTTCAAAGATGTATTGTCCCAGCCATTCGCCTCGAACGGTGCGGTTGTAGCGTTCGATATATGCGTTCTGCTGTGGTTTTCCCGGCTGGATGTACTCAAGCCGGACGTTGCGTTTATCGGCCCATTCCATCAGCTGGCCACTGACATATTCTGGGACATTATCAACACGAATTGTCTGCGGCTGACCGCGCCACTCGATGATTAGGTTCAAGCCCCGGACAACCCGCTCAGCAGGAAGCCAGAAGTCCACTTCGATGCATAGGCCTTCACGATTGAAGTCCTCCAGCACGTTTAACGTCCTGATAGAACGCCGTCTGCTAACTGATCAGCTATGAAATCCATCGACCATGTTCCGTTGGGCTTGTCAGGTACGGCCAGCGGCTCTGGCTTATCCCGCTTCAAGCGCTTTCTTCAGAAGATCATTTTGCATGCTCATCTCAGCATACATCCGCTTCAGGCGCCGGTTCTCTTCGGCCATGCCCTTCATCTCAGACATCAACGACGCATCCATGCCCCCAAACTTCGCACGCCATTTGTAGAAACTGGCGCTGCTCATCCCGTGCTCACGGCAAAGCTCCGAGACCGGCACACCGCCCTCTGCCTGCTTCAACACTGCCATGATCTGTGCGTCGCTATATCGTCCATTCTTCATCGTGAATCTCCTCAGATATCTTGCCGAGAAAATTTGGCTTTTGAACGCCACTAATTTTAGGGGGATTGAGCTACTCCCTGAAATTCGGACACTGACATAAGCTACGATTTGCGGTCTGCTGATCTGCGACGAGAAGGAGATCAGAGATGTCGAAACGCAAGCAGCACGCGCCTCAGTTCAAGGCGAAGGTCGCGCTGGAAGCCCTGAAAGGCGAGGAGACGGCCGCTGAGTTGGCGAGCCGGTTTGGGGTGCATCCCACGATGATCCATCAATGGAAGCGAGCCCTTCTGGAAGGCGCCTCTGGGCGGGAGATATCACCTATCTTTCGATGCGGCGTGGGTTCCCTGTATCTGGTGGCGAACATGGACTGGCACACCCGCAAGGTGCTGGCATGGCGCATCTCGAACACGCTTGAGGCCGACTTTTGCGTTGAGGCGCTGAACGAGGCCATCCACCGCTTCGGACCGCCCGAGATCATGAACACCGACCAGGGCAGCCAGTTCACCTCCTTTGCCTGGACGGATCGGTTGCGTCGATCCGGCGTACGCATCTCGATGGACGGCGAGGGGTGGTTCCTCGACAACATCTTTGTCGAACGGCTCTGGCGCAGCCTGAAATACGGGTGCGTCTATTTGCACGCATGGGAAAGAGGATCAGAGGCAAAGGTGGGCGTCGGCAAGTGGATCGAATTCTACAACTGCAAACGCCCCCATTCCGCCCTTGGCGGCAAACCTCCAGCCGTGGCTTATTGGCTGAGAAAAGACGAAACACAAAGCGATCAGCAGGAGCAGATGGTAGCTTAATCTGCGCGGAAACCTGTCCAAACATTGGGGAGTAGCTCAGATTACCATATGTAAGACCTGTACAAAGGTTCGAATTCTTATGAAATTTGACTGTGCTGTTAAGCATCTTACCTATAGATCCCTTCTTTTCTTCTTTTCTTCTTTCTTCTAACTTCATAGAGGATAAGCATCTGTTATTAGATGAAAAATCGTGATGAATATTAGTATTTGGGCGGCTTCAGACTAGGGATTGGGCGGTTATGGATTAGTTTTGGGGCGGTTTCGCCTTAGGAATTGGGCGGTTTGAAATTAGATATCGGGCGGTTTGTGTCTCTATCCTCCTTTCATCCTGTGGATAACTGTACATCTTGCCCGTAGCCATGAAGTTATCTTAGAATTCGCAGATCCAGGAGCTAAGAGAATTGCTATGAGTGATACAAACCGCCCAAATACTAATTTTTCGGATGCACACCGTACACTCACCCTCCAGCCCGCCATGGGGGAAATGATCAAACCCTCTGAGCTTATTGAAATCAAAGGGGCTTCTGGCCTTACCCTGGCAGATCGCAGATTATATAATATCCTACTGCAACAAGCGTTTGGCCCTGAGCTTGGGGAAGAAGGGCGGCGGTTTGAGATTGCGCTCTCCGACTTACGCGATACCCATGACAGTAACGATCGGCTGACCCAGTCGATTGAATCCCTGATGCGCACAGTGGTGAGCATCGCGCGAGAGGACGGCTCTACGGATCGGGTGCAGCTTTTGGGATGGAACAACCTTGCCGACCCCAAACGAGCCCATGGCACTCTGAAATATTCTATCCCGCCCGAGCTTGCGGTCTTACTCAAGGACTCCCGTGTTTTTGCGAAACTCGAACTTGAGGTGCTCAAAGCCTTCTCTTCTAAATACGCGCTGGCGCTTTATGAAGCCGTTTCGCGTCGGGTGCGGCTGAAACATGTGATTATGGAGTCTTTCACTCTCGAGGACTTTCGCGAACTTATCGGGGTGGAGGAGGGCAAGTTGAAAACCTTTGGCAATCTCAATCAATATGCGATCAAACCTGCCCTGCTGGAGATCAATGCCCTTGCCTATTTCAACGTCACAGTGGCCCCAACCAAGACTGGACGCCGGGTCACTGGTGTGATCGTTGGTTGGGGTATGAAGGATATCGACGCGCGTAAACAGGCCTATGCGGAACTTCAGCGCCCAAAAGCCGGACGCAAGGCACGCATCGATGGCTCAACCGAAGAAATCGCAAAACCCGGATATCAACAGGATCAGTTCCCAGGATTGGGGGGCTCTGTGCCGGGTGGGCCTGTGCTGGAAGATCTGGACTGAACTTCCAGCTGGTCAGACAACTGACGTTCCCCATGCCCAAGATATAGGAAAAGGATACCCAGTCGCTAAACTATTAATATAATTTAATATTATTTCCCAAAAAACTAGCGGCAAGCTCCGCATTTGCGCCACAAGATCAGCCTAAGCGCGGCCTGCGGCTTTTCTATCCAGTCTTCGAAGCTTTTTTCTGCATCGGAGATCTGACCATGTCGTTCCTGAATTCCGCACTTTCGATCACTGGACTGCGCAAGTTTGCCACGGTGGCGACTTTGGCAGTATCAACTCTGCTTATGCCTATGCACACAGCCAATGCCGCCCAACGCGCGCCCTATATAGTTGGCAATGACCGGGGCGGATATCTGCATGATCGCCTGATCGAGCTGGGCAATCTGCAGCGCAATGGCACCCGGGTGCAGATCCGCGGGAAGGTCTGCTATTCCACCTGCACCATGTACATTGGCCTGTCTGGCACCTGTGTCGATCCCAACACAACCTTTGGGTTTCACGGCCCCTCCAAAAGCGGTCGTCGACTGGATCCACAGCAGTTTGATTACTTTTCGAAGGTGATGGCAGATTACTATCCAGCACCATTGAAGGATTGGTTCATGCGGAAAGGTCGCCACCAGATTTCCGGTGTCTACAAGATGAAAGGCACTGAACTGATCAAAATGGGCGTCCAGTCCTGCGCCTAAGCATGAACGCAATCCAGTTGTTGGACTGCTTTCGACCTGTTGCACCAGTTACCCGCAACGCTTATTTAAAAAAGAACACAAGGTGCATCCCTGAGAGGTATTTTGTCATTGGTGCACTTAAGGGTTAAGGTGAATGTGTGCTTTACAACTTATTTCAGAAACTGCGCGGCACTGTGGGCTTTTCGCAGCCTCGCCCCGACCGGCCCCTAGCCATTATCGGCGACGTACACGGATGTGCAGGTCTGTTGCACAGGCTTCTGACAAAGCTGCCCTCTGATGCGCAGGTGATCTTGGTTGGAGATTATGTCGACCGGGGGGAAGAAAGCGCAGAAGTCCTGCACTTTCTATGTGACCGGCAGGACCTTATTTGCCTGCGCGGCAATCACGAAGACATGCTGCTTCGGTTTCTTGAAGATCCGGAGCGTCACGGTCCCCGATGGCTGCAGTATGGCGGTTTGCAAACTCTCGCGTCCTTTCGCATTGTCGGCGTGCACCCCGGAGCCACACCTAAAGCGCTGACAGAATGCCGCGATGCGTTATTGGCTGAGATGGGAACAGATTTAGTTGGGTTTGTGAACAGGCTCCTGCCCAGTTACCTCTCCGGGAATGTTCTGGTGTCTCATGCCGGGGCAAACCCTTCTGTGGCGCCAGAATATCAGACCGCCAACGATCTGACATGGGGGCATCCCGACTTTGACAGGGTGCTCCGCAAAGATGGCGTGTGGGTTGCATATGGACATGTTATCCAAGACAAGCCCACCGTATCTCGAGGTCGAATCGCTATTGATACCGGGGCCTATGCAACGGGTATATTGTCTGCGGTCTACTTGGCGCAAGACGCGGAACCAGTCTTCATTTCTGCAGCGAATTAGCAACATACTCTACGTAAGCCTGCATGATGGCATCAGGTGTTATGGTAATCCCCCCATTTTTGCGGGGGCTTGGTCGTAGAATTTACGCGGCCATTCTCAGTTTCTGGGCGGGGGTCATCCCGCCGTTGCCCATGTTGGGGCGTTCATGGTTGTAAGACCAGAGCCATTCAGTGGCAATCTGCTGCACCTCGTCGATGCTTTCGAAGATGTGGAGGTCCAGCCATTCGTGCCGGACCGTCCGGTTGTAGCGCTCGACATAAGCGTTCTGCTGCGGTTTCCCCGGCTGAATGTGAGCCAAGGCGATGCCCTTGTTTTCGGCCCATTCCATTAGGGTGCCGCTGATATATTCTGGGCCGTTATCGACTCGAATGGTTCGAGGCGCACCGCGCCATTCGATGATCTGGTTCAGCGCCCTGACGACGCGTTCCGCGGGTAGCGAAAAGCCGACCTCTATACCCAGCCCTTCACGGTTGAAGTCGGCCAAGACATTCAGCAGCCGGAACTGGCGACCGTCCCCAAGGCGATCTGCCATAAAATCCATGGACCAGACCTCATTCGCAACCTCCGGAACCGCCTGCGCATCGGGCTTTTCCCGCTTCAGGCGCTTGCGCGGCTTGATCCGCAGGTTCAGCTCCAACTCGCGGTAGATCCGGTAGACGCGCTTGTAGTTCCAGCCATGGCCTTGGACATTGCGCAGGTACAGAAAAGCACAGGCCGAAGCCCCAGGTCTTCTTCGCCGTCGTCAGCCCGAGCAGCTTGGGGCTGTACCGATACCACGTCTCACTGACGTCGAACGCCCGGCACGCCAGCGCAATGCTGCCCCCCTTCATCGCCACCGCTTTCACGGCCAACGCTCGGCGCTGAGCTGGCCGTATCATTTTTTTCCGAGCGCTTCCTTCAGGAGGTCATTCTGCATGCTGACGTTGGCATACATGCGCTTCAGTCGGCGGTTCTCCTCGGCCATGGCCTTCATCTCAGTGATGAGGCTGGCGTCCATCCCGCCATACTTCGCCCGCCATTTATACAGCGTGGCGCTGCTCATGCCATGTTCACGGCACAGCTCAGCAGCAGGCACACCGCCCTCCACCTGGCGCAGTACGCCCATGATCTGGGCCTCGGTAAAACGTGTCTTCTTCATCGGAATCTCATCAGTCATCCTGCCGAGAAAATTCTACTTCCGCATCCCCTTAAGATCGGGGGGATTACCTTATCTTAAGTCGTGTATGCTGGGCTTGTTGAACATTGAACGACTACCGCCACCGGCTCCGTAAGTCGTCGTCCCGATGGGGGCCAAAGGTAACTTTTAAACTGGACCACTCAAGTGGCGCTACTCACCGCGACGCAAACCCACTGTCTGTTGGTGGGTATTTGATCAGGTCTGGAAATTCGTTTGGCGCTGGCGCCATGAGCCCCGGCAGGGTCTGTCCATTATGGTATTCCATGGAATTGTAAAACAGCCGTGGAGACAAGCGAATGCGGCATCCTGCATAGCGTGTCGAAATGACGTGCACATGTGGCTGTGTGTGGGAACACTGAGCTACTCCCCAATCCTTGGACAGGATCTGGCGTGATTTAAGCTACTCTTTGCATCTGCTGATCGGGGTTGGTTGTTTCGTTTCGCTGCCAATAGATCACAGCGGGTGGTTTGCCGCCAAGGGCGGAATGAGGGCGCTTGTGGTTGTAGAACGCGATCCACTTTCTGACCCGTTGCCTTACGTGGATGCAAGTCGCCCACAGCGTTAATGATTACATCGGGCGCAAAGTCTAACACAGCCTGTGTTTCTTCGGCTAATGCCCAGTCACAAGAAATATGATGATGGCCAGGTCCTGAACTATGGCAATCGGACCGCGACAAGCTGGCTACCTGATGACCGCGTGTCAAACAGGCCGAGACAATTTTTCGACCCACAAAGGCAGATCCGCCAGCACCCAGAACTTTTTCATGTCAGAGAACCCATTACATTAACCATAGTCGTGGTGTTGGCGTCCCTCAGCGGTTTTAGCGAACGTCGGCCGGTGCGCGCTGTCTCAAGCGTATGTTTCAAGACTCGTATGCCGTCTTCGGTAGATGTGGGGTCAAATTGCCCAAAAGCACCTTCACCCCGAAGATAGGTGTGGGTTGTCGTCACCAAGGGTAAGGAGTTTTCAACACACCAAACATCAATCAGAGATGTGACCTCAAAGAAGCTGGGGTTCAGAACGATCTCCGCGCTGGCCAGAAACGGGTAAAAATCGGCCTTGGGCAGGTTTGGTTTGTAACTTGCGTTGGGCGTGTTTGCCAGGCTGGTTTCGAAGTTGGCGAAATACTCTGCCTCGGAATTCACTTTTCCACCGACAAAAACAAAGTCAAGGTTGGACAAGGCGCGAGCAATCTCAAGGGCGGTGATTTGGTTTTTCCGTGCTTCAATTCGACCAGCAACTACAACCCGGCCCGGCACTGTTTCAGCACCCGCAGCAGGAGGCGCATCTGTAGGATGAGGTACGATGTAGCAGTGCTCAGGTCTTGCGATGTCACCTGATAGAACGTCGATCTCAGCGCTAGCGCAGCATACGACCGCGTCCGCATGTTGCACCAAAGACTTTTGTGCTTCACGCACCGATCCTTGCGGCAACCAACCCCTCAATTTCATTACAGAAGCTACGGTGCGAATACGCCACAAGATTGCCTCGTAAGACACGGGATCAAAGTCGGCTGCCTTTGCAATCTTCGCCTTTATCCCCTGCGTGCCGGTGCGCAAATATGCTTCAATCCCGGCATGTGGGTGATGCAATGTATAGATTACGAATGGTATCCCTCGCGCCTGACATGCCAGCATCGTTCTCCATGCTTCTAATGGCCGATCAAGATTGGTGGCCAACACTGCAGCGACGTCGTTTAACTGATCAGCTTTGGGAACGCCAAAGCAGATTTCAGTTTCAAACGGCCTCTGTAACTCGGCTGCGAAGGCACGCATCATTTGGTAGTCACCACCGTTTTTAGCCTCGGCATCAAAACGGACCGCAATCAATATCTTACTGCTCATGGTACACTCTAATATTTGGTGCGTTCAAACTGGCTCACGCGTCTTAACGCCGGAGTGCAAAGCAGAAACCCCAGCTTTTTCTGCCAGACGGAAAGGTGTTTTTGCCATGCATCATCAAGTCGGAATACGTGCAAACCACCCGTGAAGCGGCCCGGGTTTCCGGAGATCGAGTGTAACACTTCTACTCTTTTCGATGACATTGTCGCATTGCCCAAGTCAAATTCCGACATCAAATTCTCATATCGCTTCACAACGACCCGATCCGCAAACTGAAGCGCAACATAGTGAGAAACATAGGTGTTGATCAGCCATTTTATTAAAGACGGCACATATCCCCAACGCGGCATCTTGGCGTCTTTTGCATGCTGCGCTTCAGGACGATCGATGTCTTTCATACAAGACCATGCAACGCCGCGTGGGTCCCGGACAAACCAAATGATCTTGCTATAAGGTTGGGCGCGGCCATAGGCGAGAAAAAAGGCGCGCGCAGGCATTTTCGAAGAGTCAACGAAACCGCCTTGTCTGCCTAGAATTTCAAACAGACGGTAATTAAACCGTTGATAAAGATCGATTTCTTCGTCGAGCTTACCGCAACGCGCCAGACGCAGATTATTGAAAAACGATTTCGAACTTTCCAATTTATCCGTTACACGGGAAATTTCAGCATAGTCCCATTCGCCCAGTTCCGTGATCACATTTGCCCAAAATGGGCAAATGGTTGCGGGTTGACCGCAACCGCACAGTTCGTTGTTGAGCACACCGCGTTCAGCCAGATACTTGATTTCACCAAACCCGTGTAAGTCTTCTCGCGCTTGCAGCAATGACTCGTAGAACGTTGATCCACTGCGACCGTAGCCCATCACGTAAATAATTTTACTCATTTTAAGTTTTTCCAATTGGTCCCAGGGAATAAATTCAAACCAGATCAAGCCGTGTGTAGCAGTCGCTGTAAACAAGACACAGCTCTGTTTCATTTGCAAACTTCCATTACTGCAGGCTTGTTGATGTTGATGGCAAGGGCTAATGCTGGCGCCATCAATGCTGCCAGACTGGTCAATTCGACTCGGAAATAGGGAAGATCAATGCAGCGCTTGTATGTCTTGATTGTTGTTGGCATGCGCCTGCTGGGGGCAGGAACCACGTTTTTGGTAAGCTTGCTTGCAGCCCGCGTTTTGGGAGCTGATTTAGCGGGGCAGTTTATTCTTTCGATCAATGCTACCCTGTTGTTGGCAATTGTGGCCCGTCAAGGAGCAGATAACCTTGCGCTCAAGGTCGTGGCAATTTTGGCGAATAGGCTACAAAGTTCTGAAATTGCACTATTTTTAAGGAGAAACTGCGCACGGAGCCTGCGTATATCGGTTCCCATTTCAGCAGCAATCTTCGCCTTCCTTGCCCTGTCATCGTGGCCCGAGGATCAGGAAGCTTACCGAGAGATATGGCTTTGGATGGGGCCTACTTTGGTATTTCTGGCGATCATGGGCATTCTCTCGACAACGTTCCAGGCGCTCGACAAAACGCTCATGGCGATTTGTTTCCAATCCCTCGGTGTAAATGCGGCGGTGATTGGGGCGTTGGCCGGAGGTATCACCAGTCCGGGTGGGCTGGCTGCGGTGTTTTTCCTGGCCAGTGTTGTCTTGGTTGGCGTGGGCAGTTTAGAGATAGCACGCAGTCTTTCACGGCTGCACCCCCGGGCGGCTCAAGTAACGCTGGAGCCCATGCCGAACGAGCGCGGGGACGCCCGGGCAGGGCGTGCTTTCTGGGTTATTGCCATTTTTCAAAACCTCCAGGTTTGGGGTGCACATTACATCGCTGGCGCTGTCCTCAAGCCTGCAGACCTTTCTGGACTTGTCATTGCACAGCAATGCGCGCTTGTCCTGACATTGATACTGCAGGCCGTGATCATGATCTACGCGCCACGTTTTGCCGTGTTACACAGAGAGGGTCGACTGGCTGAATTGGAAAGATTGTACCAAGCTGTAGTGCTACGCGTCACCACTGCGGTGATGCCTGTCTTTTTATTATTGTTTTTAGCGCCCGGCTATGTCCTGTCCATATTTGGTGAGGAGTTTTCTGAAGGGCGGCTGGCCTTGCAGATCTTGGCTGTTGGTCAATTGCTGAACGCCATGACAGGCCCTGTTGGTATGCTTTTGATGATGACGGGACACGAGCATGTCTATCGCAACATGTTTTTGATTATCGTCCCGGTGGCGCTGCTATGCTCGGTGGGGATTGGCGTGGTTTTTGGAGTTATTGGTTTCGCGGCCATAGTTGCGGTCACTTTGGCCAGCACCAACATTATTGCAACCTGGTTGGTTTGGCATCGTGTCTCGATTTCTCCAGTACCATGGGTTACCCGTAGATGAGTTAGTGTGGGATCTGCACCATCCGGCGTTCTGCTGTGCTATCCATCGTATCTCGCGCGTAATAATACCCCAAAATAACCCAGAGAAAGGACATGATCTTGGATGACGTCAGTACGTCGATGAACACCGCGCAAATCGCGACAACGCACATCCCGAAGCGGTAAGGACGCGGCGCGGAGCGCGACATGATGGAGCGTAGAACAAACATGCCCATCAGAGCCGTTCCAACTAGACCAACTTCGCCTAGAAGTCTGACTACGTGGCTATCAACCGCAAGACCCCATGCCCCCGGGCCCCAGCCAAAGAGAAGTCGTATCGTGTCATTTCCCAGAGACTTCAGGATAAGGGCCCAACGGATGACCCGGATCTCAAAACTGATGTCCAGCGTGCCATCAACGGTCTGCCAGATAGTGTCATACGCGTAGTGTCGATAGTCGCCAAGATTGGTGATCAGCGGACTGGTCTCAATCTGGGCGGCTATGGCGCGCCACATCTGCAAAGGTGTCGCCGTTTCGGCCAGACGCGAGTTCGAAACAATGTCCGGGTAGACCATCAAAAGTCCGCCCAAAAACACACCAACCGGCAGCCCAAAGACTACAGATTTGCGCCAGTTGAAGATCAGATAGGTGAGCAACGCAGCCGCAAGTGTAATACGTGACTGGGTCAACCACAGCACCAGAGCCAGACTGACAAGAACCAGCCGATTTCGCACGATCAGCATGAGCAGAACCAGTATCACGGAAATCTCGTACGGGCCTGACGTATTGACAGTGACGCGCCCGCTTGCCCCGGTGAATTTACCAATCTTAGGAATAATCCACGAAGCCTCACCAATCCCCCAAATCACCAAAACCACGGCGACTCCGGTCAGGATCCGCCTGAATCGTTCCTTGGGTATGTGAAGCGCCATCTGTGCGCCCACGAAGAACCAGATAACGTATTGCATCTGACGTGCCACGTTGATGACACCGTAAGCCCCCAGATGACCGATATTGAAAATCGACACCAAAAGCGCCAGTGCAAGATAGGCCACATACCAGTACATAAAACCTGGCACGGGTGTTCGGCTAGGTACATAGCGCCATAAAAGCACCGGCAGAGCACACAGAAACACAAGGTCCTCAACCCGTAGAACCGAGACTACACTGATCTTCGGCGCCAATAGAAAGGCCGCGACAAGACCCAACAGAATGCCCGAGCGCGACCAGACCATTGGCGTATCCGGGGATCGGTTATTGACGCTTAAGTTAGTCGTGATTGTTGCCAAAATGCAGTATCCATCAGGATTTGATCAGGGTGCTCAGATACTTTCCGTAGTCTGTTTTTCCAAATGTCTTGGCATGTTCAGAAAGTTGATCGGCGTTGATCCAGCCGTTGCGCCAGGAAATCTCTTCAGGACACCCAATTTGCATACCTTGCCGCAATGACATTGTCCGGACGAAATTACCGGCATCCAGAAGGCTCTCGTGCGTTCCAGTGTCGAGCCAAGCATAGCCGCGCCCCATCGTCTGCACGGTCAGGGTACCTTCATCCAGATAGCTTTGCAACAGCGTCACGATCTCTAACTCGCCTCGTTCCGAGGGTTTGACCTCCTTAGCCCGCGCTGGGGCTTCCCCATCAAGGAAATACAGTCCCGTGACCGCAAAATTCGAAGGCGGCACAGGGGGTTTTTCGATGATCGAACAGGCTTTTCCCTCGGCGTCAAACGCCACCACGCCATAGCGTTCGGGATCAACCACGTGATAGCCAAAGACGGTACCGCCTTTGGCCTGAGCGCCTGCAGCATCCAGCAATTCGGGCATGCCGTGGCCGAAAAAGATATTGTCGCCTAGCACCATCGCCGAGGGAGCGCCTGCCAGAAAACCTTCGGCAAGGATATAGGCCTGAGCCAGACCTTCGGGCGAAGGCTGAACGATATAGGTCAGCTTCATGCCCCATTGGCTGCCATCTTGCAGCAAACGCTGAAATTGAGGCTGATCATGGAGGGTGGTGATGATCGCCACTTCGCGTATGCCAGCCAGCATCAGCACGGATAGCGGGTAGTAAATCATAGGCTTATCATAGATGGGCATCAATTGTTTCGACACGCCCATTGTAATCGGAAAAAGCCGCGTTCCGGAACCACCGGCAAGGATAATGCCTTTGCGCTGAATCATTTAGAAACTCCTAAATCAGTGAGAACTTCATCCAGGTCTGCGTGCCAGTCTGGTTGCGTGATCCCCAAAGCGCTGGGGTTCGTGCAATCGAGCCGGGAATTGACAGGCCGTTTACCTGGAGTGGAGAATTCAGAAGACGGAATGTCTACCACATCTACAGGTCGCCCCGAAACCGCGAATATCTCACGGGCGAAATCTGCCCAGCTGACATCCGGGCTGCCCGCAAAATGATAGATTCCTTTGGCCTCGGGCCTGGCCTGTAGTGCGACCACAGCTTGCAGGCACGCCGCAGCGATAGAAGCTGCTGCCGTGGGGCCACCCACCTGGTCGTTCACGATGGTCAGCCGGTCGCGCGTCTCGGAGAGGCACAACATGGTTTTGACACAATTCCTTCCATGGGCCGAAAAAACCCACGAGGTTCGCAGGATGGCGAATATTCCACCCGCGGCCGCCACGGCCTGTTCTCCCACCAGTTTCGAGCGACCATAAGCACCCAAGGGCGCCGTAGTCGCATCTGGAGAGAACGGGGCCTGGCCCGCACCGTCAAAAACATAGTCGGTGGAGATATGCACGAAGGGAATATTCAGCGTCGCGCAAGCCTCAGCCATCGCACCGGGAGCCCGACCGTTGATGCAGCTGGCAATCTCCTTTTCCTCTTCCGCCTTGTCGACCGCAGTATAGGCTGCGGCATTGATCACAGCTGTGGGCCGGGCCGCGAGGATGGCCTTTGCACACGCATCCGGATCCGAGAGATCCGCTGCGTCCCGGCCCAAAAACTGGGCCTCAGGCGCGCGTTTCGCAAGTTCAACCGCGACCTGGCAGGTTTTGGAGAAAACTAGGATCACACGCTTTTCCCCAGCCGCTCGCCCACGCCCTTGCGGTCTTGAAGCGCCCGCCACCAGGGCTCGTTGGCCAAATACCATTCCACGGTCTTCTCGAGGCCTTCTTCGACCGCCACCGAGGGACGCCAGCCGAGCTCATCACGGATACGCGTGGGGTCAATCGCATATCGGGCATCATGACCCGGTCGATCCGTCACAAAGGTGATCTGATCAGCGTAAGAACCGTTCGGTTTGGGCCGCTTTTGATCGAGAATGCCGCAGAGCGTTTTAACGAGTTCCAGATTGGTGCGCTCGTTCTCGCCACCAATGTTGTAGGACCGTCCTATCTTTCCCTTCTGCACCACAAGCAAAAGGGCATCAGCGTGATCTTCGACGTAAAGCCAATCCCGGATGTTCGAGCCATCACCGTAGATCGGCAGGGGCTTGCTAGCCAAGGCGTTGAGAATAATAACGGGGATCAGCTTTTCAGGAAAGTGGAATGGCCCGTAATTGTTCGAGCAATTCGTCAGCACCACCGGCAGACCATAAGTTTCTTGCCAGGCGCGCACCAAATGGTCGGAACCGGCCTTCGACGCTGAGTACGGTGAACGTGGATCATAGGCCGTGTCTTCGGTAAACATCACCTTAGGGTCTGAAGGGAGAGAGCCAAAGACTTCGTCAGTGGAAATGTGATGGAACCGAAAGCCCTCGGGTTTGTCTTGATCGGTCCAGTATTTCCTCGCGGCTTCCAGCATATTGTAGGTACCAGTAATATTGGTCTCGATGAAATCGCCCGGACCGTCGATCGAGCGGTCCACGTGGCTCTCGGCGGCCAGATGCATCACTGCATCGGGCTTGTGCATAGAAAAGACCGTATCAAGCGCAGTCCGGTCGCAAATGTCGGCCTGGACAAAGGTATAGCCTATTGCACTTCCTACGCTTGCCACACTTTCCAGGCAAGCCGCATAGGTCAGCGCATCCAGATTGACCACCTCATGACCCCGCGCTATCGCCAGTCTCACCACCGCTGATCCGATAAAGCCGGCCCCGCCGGTCACAAGTAACTTCATCAATTATATCTCTTCAAAGATGAACGCGCTGTCGAAATCCGAAAAAAACGGCGCAACAGAGTCTTTATCCGAAAGCACTGGGTTGGTATCTGTCACAGGCCAGTTGATGCCGATTGTCTGATTATCAAAACGGACTGCGCCGTCACATTCCGGTACATAGAAATTCGAACATTTGTAGATGATTTCAGAGTTGGGCTCGAGCGTTATAAAACCATGCAGAAACCCTGCGGGCACCAAAAGCTGTTTGCCGGTTTCAAAGCTCAGCTCGGCGCCCACCCAGTCGCCATAGGTGGGCGACCCGCGACGAATGTCGACAGCCACATCAAAAACCGCGCCGCGACCGCATCGCACCAACTTGGCTTGGGCGTGCGGAGGTGACTGAAAATGCAGGCCACGCACTGTACCTGCAGCCTCGGAAACCGAATGGTTGTCCTGCACAAATACCGCGTTGATCCCTTGTTCAGAAAAGACCTTTGCGTTGTAGCTTTCAGAGAAGAAACCCCGGAGATCGCCAAACCGGCGCGGTGTAATTTCCCAAACGTCAGGTAAAGCCGTTTTAACCAAACCGATCACACAGGTTCCTCAGTTTGATGGGCGCCAGTGTAACGAATGATACGCGCAGGTGCACCGACGGCTACGCAACCTGCGGGCAGAGGTTTCGTGACAACAGATCCCGCGCCCACGACAGATCCCGCGCCAATTTCAACACCGTCCAATACCGTGACGTTGTTTCCGAACCAACAGTTTTCACCCACTGTGATGCCTTTGCGTGCAGTGGCACCCGTCGTGTAAGAACCATCGAGAAATTCATGGCTTTCTGCAGAAAAGCTGACCCCGGCACCGATCTGACACCCTGCTTTGATGACAATCTTTCCGCTGACCCCGATTACTGCATTCGGCCCGATGTAAACGCCGCGCTGCAGCTCAAGCCCATCACCCTTGGGATTGAGCCCCGAACGGCACTGAACCCACGCATGTTCGCGAAGCGTCACATTGTCCCCAAAAATCACCGGGGTTTTGGCCGACGTTTCTATGTAGGAATAACCACCGATCGCCACGTGCGCACCAAGTCGGAGATTATACGCTGATACAAATTTGATACCTCGCCCCAAAAAGAGAAATCGCGGGCGGCGCAACCTGACCAGTTGCCACAAGAAACCTCTTACAGCGGGCTCAAATCCCTTGGCAATGGCATAGCGCAGATTGCCTGGCTGCGACATAAGATCGACAATCCGACCCATCGGTTACACAATCCAATATCGTTTATGCATCGACAAACGCTTTTTCCAGGCCAAGCTTAACCTGTTTTCGCGACGGCCGATTTTATAGGCTGTATACTTCAGCACTGTGCGAAGACAGGCCTCTGGTATCCGCGCTGGAGCGTGATTATACAGATACCATAATTCACCTAGAACAAACGCTCTGCCTGCTCCTGACGGTGATCCAAAATTTTCGATCAGTTGAGCGTTTTGCGCATGCATTACACCTATGTCGAAATAACGCCTGAACTCCTGATCTAGTGTATATGGGTGCGAATGGCGCACCGTCGCTTCTGCGACGTAAGAATGCGTATATCCCGCTAGAAGCAACTCAGAAACTGAGATCGCATCTTCACCGAAGATCGTTTTCTCGGGAAATCCACCAACACCCATCAATGCCTGGACGCGAAATGCTGAAAACGAGTTGGAACAAAACGACGTCCGAAACCCATAGGTCGGGATGTTGGCTTTGCTGCGGTGCTGAGATGTTTCGGGGTAGGAGAAGTGCCGCGCGAAACTTTCTATCGCTGTTGCGCCATGGTGTGGCAACTGACGTCCGTAGGCGGATGCAACTGCATCATCGTCAAAGACCGCAACAATATCAGCCAGCGCGGTATTGCTGTCAAGAATTGCATCCTGAGTCATGAACACAACGATTTCGCAATCCTCGGCAGCATGACGAGCCGCGCGCATCCGCGTACCGCCGTGATTGAATTCAGATCGTGGGATAACAATGGTTTCCGCGCCTGCAGCCGAAAATTGCGCAACAGTGTCATCATCCGATGAGCTGTCTATCACAATGAAGCGGTTTGGCTGTCGGGTTTGGTGCGTTAATGCCGAAAGGAAACCGCTGATCTCACGCGCGGCATTCAAGGTTGGCAGGATCAATGCGATACGGGGCATCAGGCTAAAACACAAATTGTTCTCGACGACTGTAAAGAAACGCTGCAAGTTAAAAATAATAGCATTATCCATTGCAGAACGGTAACACGAAAACAATAGAGAAATTGACTGGCCAACAAGGTTTCCGCGGAAAGGTTCTCAGCCAGACAGTTTTTTGGGTCAGGGCGGGCTTTGATGATGTAACCGTCCGCCGACGACAACGCTGTGTCAAGGTGGGATCGCAACAATCCAATTTGGGAGACGGTTATGTCAGAAATTACGACAGTCGGTCTCGATCTGGTGAAGAGTATTTTCAGGTTCACGGAGCTGACAGCATGCGGGGCGCAGTCTTGGCATTTTTCGCCCAGCTGCCGCCTTGCGTTGTTGCTATGGAAGCCTGCTCAGGCGCTCATTCCTGCGGCCGCGAGGTTACCAAGCTGGACCACGAGGTGCGACTTATCCCGCCTGCCTACGTCAAGCCTCAGAAGTCAGAAGAATGGCATGTTTGATAGGCAATCTCAACCGGTCGACGCAACACACTCGGCGAGCACCTCTGCTGGCGTCTGATATTGCAAGGTCTTGCGAGGGCGTTCGTTAAGTTGCCTTGCAATTGCGCTGAGTTTTGCTTGGGAGTGTACTGATAGATCCGTTCCGCGAGGCAAGTACTGCCTCAAAAGCCGGTTGGTGTTTTCGTTTGAACCACGCTGCCACGGTGACTGCGGGTCACAGAAGTAGACATCAACGTCGGTCGCCAGCGTAAAGCGTGGATGGTCTGCCAGCTCTTTGCCACGATCCCACGTCAGGGATTTGTAGAGTTCACGTGGCAGTTTCTGAGCCGACTTGATCAGCGCAGTGATGACGCTCTCGGTGTCCTTGTTCGCGACTTTTACCAGCATCACGTACCGAGAATGCCGTTCCACGAGTGTCGCGATATAACTGTTCTTTGATCCACCGATTAAGTCGCCCTCCCAATGCCCCGGAACAGCGCGATCCTCGATTGAGGCAGGTCTTTCGCTGATGGACACAGCATCCTTAATCTGGCCATTTCCCTTGCGCTTCTGGCTGGCGTGTCTGGAACGCCTGACAGTCCGTCTTGCGCGCAAATGCTCCAAGAGTTCCTTTTTCAGGACGCCTCGCGCCTGTATATAAAGGCTTTTGTAGATCGTTTCGTGTGACACCTGCTTGTGCGCCTCTCCTGGGAAAGCGCGTTTGAGCCAGCCCGCTACCTGCTCGGGAGACCACTTGCGCCGCAGCTTTGCTGATACTGCGCAGGCCAACTTGCACATCTTCGGACGCAAAGCCCGATCCCACGCCGCTTGATCAGATGCCGTCGCACGATAGCCCAGCTTGCCCCCATTGCGTCGTACCTCGCGGCAGATCGTTGAAGGCGCGCGTCGTAACTGACGTGCAATTGCCCGGAGAGATTGCTTGGTACTGAGCCCACGAGATATCTCTTCGCGCTCCGAAAGGCTCAATGCAGAACGACCACGTCGGCGATCAGGTGGATGTATCCCGCCCGTTGGTGAGATCACCGAAAAGACTGATGACGACTGGCGATCAAAGACACGCCCAATCGATCTCATCGACTCGTCACGTTGCCACCTGTCCCATATTTCAGCCCGCTGTTCAGCCGAATAGTAAATCCTGGTAGGGCTCTGGGTCGTGTCGCGAAGGTGGTGGAAATTTGAAGGTGGCGTAATCTCCGGGTGAACTGAACCCACCCAACCGGCGGCAGCAACCGCCAGGGAGATCACGCCATGAAGAACAATACCGACACTGCCGCGCTTTCGCTA
>CAJQNB010000096.1 GCA_905479575.1 uncultured Pseudophaeobacter sp. | reverse complement strand
ATCGGCATTTTGGCTTCAAGCCACTTTGCAAGCTTGCGACGTTCGTCCAGCTTCAGGTGACAGTAGTGGGTTCCCATTCTTCATCCTCCGTGCAACTCTCTGTTTTAGTAAAGAATTTGCACTTCGTTTGTGAATCCACCTTGACGAGAACAACCAGGCCCATAACGCCGCCATCATCCTGCGCGTCGACGGCTCCGAAGTCGTCATCGAAGCGCAGTCGGACACCTGATCCGCACGTTCGCCAGAGGAGGGGCTCCGGCCTCTCCTTCTTAAATCGAACTTTAGGGAGGTAAACACCTTGACCTGGCTTTTCATTAGTCAACTGGTACTGAATGGCGTCGTGATCGGACTGACCTATGCGCTTATCGCTGTTGGCCTGTCACTCATCTTCGGCGTGATGGAAATCGTAAATTTCGCGCATGGGCAGGTCTATATGCTGGGCGCAACGATGATGCTGACTGGCGTCACCGTTTTGGGTCTGGGGTATTTTCCCGCCGTGTTGCTCGCCACGCTCGCGGTGGCGGTGACCGGACTCTTGCTATACGCGACAGTTCTGCGCCATCTCCGGCAGGGCGAATTCGAGCGCGGCATCATCCTGACCATCGGCATCGGCATGGTGCTGCAGAACGGGATCACCTATCTGTTCGGCGCCCAGCCGCGCGTCGTCGACACCGAATTCAGCTTTATCTATCTGAACATGGGCGGCCTCAGGATGGACCTGATGCGGCTGCTGACCATCGGGCTGAGCGCGCTGGCGATGGGGGGCCTTTACCTGCTGCTGCAGCACAGCCGGATCGGCAAGGCGATGCGCGCCTTTGCTCAGAACCGCGAGGCCGCGTTTATGGTCGGGATCCGGCCTGCGGTCATTGCCGGCACCGCCGTCAGCCTCGGAATCGGGCTCGCCGGGCTTGCCGGGGCCTCGCTCGCGCCGGTATTCACGGTACATCCGGCGATGGGTATTCCTATTCTCTTCAAGGCCTTCGCAATCGTCATCATCGGCGGTCTCGGCCACATCCCCGGTGCGGTGCTCGCTGCGGTACTGATCGGCGTGACCGAGAGCCTCGTCGGCGGCTTCGGCTCCGTCGCGCTACAGGATGCGGTGGCCTTCCTCGCGATGATCGCCATCCTGATGGCCCGCCCCGAAGGGCTTTTCGGCAAAGGAGTACGGGTATGATGACGCGCGCATTAAACGGTGGCCGCGCTACCAGGTCTTTATCTCCAGATGCACGCTGGTGCGTCTGCGTGGCGATCCTCGCTCTTGCTCCGACCCTGACGGGTTCAAACTATGTGCTCAATGTCGGATCGCTGGCGCTGGCCTTTGCCGTCCTTGCAACCTCGCTGAACCTGATCTTCGGCTTCACCGGGCTGCTGTCCTTCGCGCAGATCGGTTTCTGGGGCGTAGGCGCCTATGTTGCGGCGATCGCGACGGCGGATTACGGCCTCTCGCCCTGGCTCGCCTTTGTCGTGGGCGGCGCCTTTACCGGCGTGCTCGCGATCCTCGTCGGCATCCCGGCGCTGCGCGTCTCGCGCGCCTCCTTCGTGATCGTATCGCTCAGCTTTACCCTGCTGGCGACACTGCTCTCCCGCAGCTGGATCGATGTGACCCGTGGACCACTCGGCATTCCCGGCCTGCCTGCGCCCTCCATCACCATCGGCGACAAGCTGCTGCTCGACGGGCACGATCCGCTGACCTTCTATTGCATCATGCTCGGCTTCGCGGCGCTGGCACTGGGGATCATCTTCGCGCTGATCCGCTCTCCCATCGGCCGCATCCTGCTCGCGACCAACCAGAACGAGGCGCTAGCCCGCTCGCAAGGGATCAATGTGAAGCATTACCAGCTTCTGGCCTTCTCGGTGGCGGCTGCGTTTAGCGGCATGACCGGCGGTCTCTACATCTTTCACCTCGGCATCGTCGATCCGTCGATCTTTGACACCTATTACAGCGAGATGCTGCTGATCATCGTGATCCTCGGCGGGGCCGGAAACTTCTGGACCGTGATCGTTGCCGCCTTTGTCCTGACCGCAGTGCCCGAATTGCTGCGCTTCGACCCGGAGCTTCGGCTGGTGATGTTCGGTGCGGTGCTTGTGGGCGCGGCGCTGGTGCTGCCGGGCGGCTTCGGCGGCTACCTGCGCGAGGCCAACCTGAAACGCTGGAGAAAGGAGGTCCGCCCGTGACCAACCCTATAACCAACGAGACTCACCCTCCCATGCTGCAGGTCTCCAACCTGACCAAGACCTTCGCAGGCGTCACCGCAGTGGACGATGTCAGCTTCGACGTCCTGCCCGGCAGCATCGTCGGCCTGATCGGGCCCAACGGATCCGGGAAATCCACCACCATCGACTGCCTGACCGGGTTCGCCCGGCCGGACGGTGGCCGCGTCAGCTTCGACGGACGCGAGGTGACGGGCTGGCGCCCCGAGCAACTGGCGGCGGGGGGAATGGTGCGCACCTTCCAGAACGTGCGTATCTACGAGGGGATGTCGGTGACCGATAACCTCGTCGTCGCCGCCCGCAGCCTGCGCCGCTTCACATGGGTCGAGCAGGTCCTGAAATTGCCGTACGTTACGCAGCACGAGGCGGAGTTGCGCGACGAGGCTCTGTCGCATCTCACGCTGGTGGGCATCGAGAAATATGCCGACGCGCCCGCCGGTATCCTGTCCTATGGCCAGCGCAAGCTGGTGGCCTTCGCCATGTGCCTGATGGGTCGGCCACGCCTTATCATCCTCGACGAGCCGCTGGCGGGCGTGAACCCGACGGTGATCCGCCGGATCTCCGAGCTGATAGATACGCTTAACGCGCAGGGCCAGACCTTTCTGCTGATCGAGCATAATGTCGATTTCATCATGCGCCATTGCGGCAAGGTGATCGTGCTCGAACAGGGCCGTCTCCTGACAGAAGGGCCACCCGACGTCATCCGCAACGACCCGCGCGTGCTCGAGGCTTACCTGGGCAATTACGCTGAATATGCAGAAGAGGAGGCTCTACATGTCTGACCCAATCCTGTCCCTTCGCAGCCTTGCAGTCGGTTATCTCGATGACCCGATCGTGCGGGATTTTTCGCTCGATGTGCAGAAGCAGACGATATGGAGCCTTCTGGGCGGCAATGGCGCGGGGAAATCCACCCTGCTGAAGTCGCTCTTCGGCCTGTCGAAATGGTTCAGCGGCGAGATCATTTTCCAGGGTCAGCCGATGCAGGGCAAAAGCCCCGGCGAATGCATGCGCGCAGGTGTCGGCATCGTGCCGCAGGGGCGCTGCAACTTCCCGCAGATGACAGTGCGCGAGAACCTCGAAATGGGCGCTTATACGCTCGCCAAAGGCGACAAGGCAGCGGCTCAGGACCGGGTGATCGACCTGTTCCCGATGCTGGGCCGCAAACTCAGGACGATGGCCGGCAATCTCAGCGGCGGCGAACAGCAGGTGCTGGAAACCGCCATGGTGCTGGAAACCGACCCGGTGCTGCTGCTGCTCGACGAACCCTCGCTGGGTCTGTCGCCAAAGATGCAGCAGGACGTGTTCGATAACGTCGCCCAGCTGCGCGATGCCGGTGTGACCGTGATCATGGCCGAGCAGAATGTCGTGGGCTCGCTCCTTGTTTCCGACAGCGCGGTGGTTCTGGACCTTGGAACCAAGCTGATCGAAGGCCCGGCCCGCGAGGTGATGAGCGACCCCAAAATCAGGGCGGCCTTTCTCGGTGGCGAGCCGGTGGACGCCTGAGCCCCTCTTTTCCAGAACGAAAGCACTCCGTTATGAACCTGCCATTGACACCCGAAACTCAACGCCTTGCTGCCGCGTCCGAGCAGATCGAACGCGCAGCGCCAGGCGAATTCACCCATTCGACCCTGCAGGTCGGCACAATGGCCAGCGGCCAGCCCATCGCCCTGCCGCTCCTGTTGGCGAAAGGCCGCAGCGAAGGGCCGGTCCTGTGGCTGAACGGTGCGGTCCACGGCGACGAAATCAACGGTATCCTCGCGATCTCTGACTTCATGGCCGGGCTCGATTGCGACACGCTGGCGGGCACGGTGGTGGCCACGCCGGTATCGAACCCCACCGCGCTCGACGCGCGACGTAAGCGCGTGCCGCAGGACGAACAGGACCTCGACCAGAGCTTTCCGGGCGACGACGCAGGTATGCTAGCCCAGCTGCTGGCCCATGCGGTGTTCGACGGCATTCGCCAATGCGCGGACGCGGTGGTCAATTTCCACACCATGAACCCGCTGTTCTCCAGCATGCCCTACGCGGTCTATAAGGACGCCGGAGACGGTGCCGCGAGCGAGGATGAAATCCTCGGCGCCGTCGCGCAATTCTCGCCTTTTGTGGCCTGCCGCATGTCTGTGGCATCGGCAGCGGAACTGCCGGGCAACAATGCCGGAGCGCTCGACTACCAGTGTCTGAAGCATGGCAAACTGGCCTTTATGGTCGAGCTTGGCGCGGGCAGTCAGCAGCAGCCCGAGCATATCCGCTCCGGCGTCGAGGGGCTCAGACGTCTCGCGGCGCATCTGGGGATGTTGCCCGCGAATAAGACGAAGCCCGCCCCGGTCCGGCGCGTCACGCGCCGCACTCATGTCTTCAGCCGTCAGGGCGGGTTTTTCCGCCAGCAGGCGGCGGCGGGCACCACTCTGCCCGCAGGCCAGCCGCTCGGTCTCATTCAGGACGTGGCGGGCAAGACCATCGAAACCATCACTTTTGCGCAGGACGTGCAGGTTATCGGCATCCGCAACGACCCCGTGGTGCATTCCGGCGATCGGGTCGGTTTTGTGGGGCTGGAATGGGACACATGGCATGAGCAGTAAAACCATCAGAGTCGCGGCGGCGCAATATGCCCCGGCCCTGGGCGACACACAGGCCAATCTTGCAGCCAGTCTCGACTGGATCGACCGGGCCGCGGCAGCGCGGGCAGAGCTGCTGGTTTTGCCCGAATGCTGCCTCAGCGGTTATGTCTTCGCCGATACCGAGGCCGCCGCACAGCATGCGACCTCGATCGACGGACCCGCGATCGCGGCCTGGCGCGCACGCGCGGCACAGCATGGCCTGACCCTCGTTGCGGGCCTCATCGAAGCGGCCGACGACGGGCTTTATGATAGCGCCGTCGTGATTGCCCCGGATGGGGAGGTCTCGACCTACCGCAAGCTGCACCTCTGGAACAGTGAGCGCAGCCTCTATCGCCCCGGCAACCGCGCAGTCGTCGTCGACACCCCCGCCGGTCGGATCGGCCTCATGATCTGCTACGACCTGTGGTTTCCCGAGTTGAGCCGGGCGCTGGCGCTGGCGGGCGTGCAGCTCATCGCCTGCCCGGCCAATTGGGCAGGAAACCCACGGATGAAAGCACCGCTGGACCCTTATGGGCAGGCGATGGGGTTTCACGTCGCCCGCACCACCGCCTGCATGAACGAGATCCCGGTGATCGTCGCCGACCGCGTCGGGCAGGAGGCAGACCTCACGTTCCTCGGCAACAGCTGCATTATCGCTGGCACCGGAGATGTCGCCGCCGGTCCGGCCCCGGTCGGCACAACCGACCTGCTGGTCGCCGACATTCTCCTCGGCCCCTCCCGGGGCGCCGGACAAAGCCATACGGCCTCCCGACGCTCCGATATTTACGCGATCCAGATATTGGAGGATCTTTCTTGAAGTCCCTGGAAACCGCATTGAACGTCCTGAAGGTCTTTATCGAGGCCGACAACGACCTGTCCGTGAACGAAGTCGTCGAGCTGGTCGATTTGAAGAAAAGCCACGTCTCGAAGATCCTCAGCACCCTGCGCAATGCGGGCATGGTGGAGCAGAATTCCGCGACGCGGCGCTATTCTGTCGGCGTCGAGGCCTTTGAGCTTGGCACCCGGTATATTGTCCGCTCGCAGCAGGCGCGCGACGCCCTGCCGCTGATGCGCCAGCTCGCGAATGCCAACGGCCACTCCGCCACCCTCAGCGTGCTGCGATGCACCCATGTGCTGCACATCATGGCGGTCGAAGGTCCGCATTACATCGACGGTCGCTGGCGCGTTGGAAGCCGCCTGCCAATCCACGGAACCTCGGCTGGCAAGGTCCTGCTGGCCTGGCTGCCCGAAGCGCAGCGGCAAGAATTGCTGGACACGCTCGACCTACGCCCGCTCACGGAAAAAACCATCACGCGCCGCGACCGTCTCGAAGCCGTGCTTGCCGATATCCGCAAGTCCGGCTGCTCTGTCACCCGCGGCGAGAGCGCCCCTGGCCTGGCGGCACTGGCGGTGCCAGTTTTCGACGCAAAGAACGAAGTGCCGCTGGCCCTCGGCGTCGTGCTGCCGGAGACGCTTTTCGAAACCGAGGATCTCGATCAGCTGCGCGAGCAACTCTTCGAGGCCTCACGCACATTGTCGCTGAAACTCGGCGCGCAGGATTTCCCGTTCGGCGCCGGAGGAGCCCCCTCGAAATGACAGCAGAATCGCAGAACAAAGGAGCACGCCAATCATGAGCCGCCAAGACCATACCGTTCCCGCCCGACGCGGCAAGGCGATCCATGTCGCCGCTGGTCAGGACTTCCGGGTCATCAACACCCATGGCACTCAGGTGCTCGACACCTGGGCTTTTGCCACCGGCGACAGTTCCACTTTTCTGTCGATGGCGCACACCCGGTCCTATATCAGCCGCATTCACATCCGCACCTGCGACACGCTCGTTGACAACCACTATCAGCCGATGCTGACGGTGCTGGAAGACACCTCGCCGGGGGTCCATGACATTCTGATGTGTTGCTGCTCCCTGCCGATCTACAAGCGCATGGGCTGCACCGAGTATCACGACAATTGCGAGGATAACCTGCACGCGGCTCTGGCCGAAGTGGGGCTGTCCTCGCCCCACACGCCCGCCCCTCTTAACCTCTTCATGAACTACCCGGTCGGCGCGGATGGCGGGTTTGCGCGCAAGCCCCCGGTCACCCGCCCCGGCGACTATGTTGCGTTCCGCGCCGAACGCGACATAGTCCTCGTCCTCTCGGCCTGCCCGCAGGACCTCATTCCGATCAATGGCGAAACCCGGATGCCGACAGAAGCGCATGTCGCGCTGCTCTGAGCCCGGCTGACGTCACTATCAAAGGAGTACAACCGATGACCGATCACTCTCAGCAACGCAGCCAACTCGTTGACGCCCTGCGCAAGAGCGCGCGCGAACGCATCGATAGGCAGGGCGTCACCCGTGGCTCCATCAGCGCAATTGCCGAGAGCCTGCGGGAGATTGCCGGTCAGACCGCGCTGTGGTCGAAGGATCAATTTCCACCGCCGGACGACGACAGCCAGCAGGCGCGCTACCTGATCGCCCAAGATGCGGGCAAGACCTATGCACTCTATCTCAACGTGATGCGTCCGGGCAAACGTATCCCGCCGCACAATCACACCACTTGGGCCTGCGTTGCCGCGGTCGAAGGCACCGAGCTCAACACCCTCTGGACCCGCACGGATGACGGCAGCGAACCGGGCCACGCCACGGTGGAGAAAGCCCGCGAGGTCTCCATCGAGCCGGGCACCGCTATCGGCATGCTCCCCGACGACATCCATTCCGTCTTCATCCCCGGCGACGCCGTTATCCGGCATCTGCACTTTTACGGCCGGGCGCTCGAAACCCTCTCTGAACGGGTGATGTTCGACCCAGAGGCAGGCACATGCTGGACGATGGACGTCGGCGTACAGACACGAAAGGCAGACAAATGATCGGATCCGTTTCCGCAGCAGCCCTCAAAGGCAGACTCGACGCCCAGGCCCGGATCGGGCTTCTCGACGCCCGCGAGCACGGCCAATATGGCGAAGGCCACCTGCTGTTCGCCTCGAACTGCCCCTACAGCCATCTCGAGCGCCTGGCGCCGCGTCTTCTCCCGGACAAGCTGACCGAGATTTACCTCTACGACGATGCCGATGGTGTCGCTGAACGGGCCGCGCAGCGCCTCAGGGAGATCGGCTACAAGGACGTGTCGATCCTGTCCGGCGGGCTGCCCGCCTGGCAGGAGGCGGGATACAGCGTCTTCAAAGGCGTCAACGTCCCCAGCAAGGTGCTGGGCGAGCTGGTCGAACTGGCCGAGCATACGCCGCAGATCACCAGCGCGGAGCTTTTGGCAATGCAGAAGGATGCACACGGGCCACACCTGATCGACGGTCGCCCCGCGAGCGATTACCGCAAGATGACAATTCCCGGCGCCCAGAGCATCCCCAATGGTGAATTGCTCTATCGTTTTGCGGCGCTCGACCTACCCGAAAACCAGACCATCGTCATCCATTGCGCCGGGCGCACCCGTGGCCTGATCGGCGCTCAGAGCCTGATCAACGCGGGCATCCCGAACCCGGTCTACGCGCTGGAGAACGGCACGCAGGGCTGGGTCTTGTCCGGCAAGGAGCTGGCCCGCGACAATAGTCCCGCAGCGCTGCCGGAACTCACCGCCGCGCAGCTCGAGCGAAGCGCCGCCTTCGCCGACCGGCTGATCGCGGAATATGACCTGCCTGTCATCGACGGCGCCGACCTGCCCGCCTGGCGCGAGGAAAAAGCCTATCTGCTCGATGTCCGCTCGGGCGAAGAATTTGCCGCCAGCCACGTTCCCGGATCGGTACACGCGCCCGTGGTACAGCTTGTGCAGGCCACCGATGAATGGGTCGCCATGCGCCGCGCCCGGATCGCGCTGATCGACGACAACGGCGTGCGCGCGGCCTCAGCGGCCTTCTGGCTCCGCCAGATGGGGCATGACGCGGTTATCGTCCGCGATAGCCTGACACAGGCAGAAAACGCCCCCCCGTCCGACCAGGCCGGAACCCTTCCAACCCTCACCCCGGATGAGGTCGTGCAATTGACCGGCTCGGCCACCATCCTCGACCTGCGCTCCAGCATGGCCTATCGCAAGGAACATATCCCGGGTGCGGTCTGGGCCATCCGCCCAAGGGCAGCTGCGGTGGCAAAGGAACTGACCGGGCCGGTGATCCTCGTCGCCGACGATCCCCGCGTCGCAGACCTGTTCGCATCTGAGCTGGAGGCGC
This sequence comes from uncultured Pseudophaeobacter sp., assembly GCA_905479575.1. Lineage (GTDB taxonomy): Bacteria > Pseudomonadota > Alphaproteobacteria > Rhodobacterales > Rhodobacteraceae > Pseudophaeobacter. The sequence goes on along the minus strand of CAJQNB010000096.1, from coordinate 6,789 downwards.
TCACCACAGTGGACTGCCACTGCCTCGCGGGCGGCATGCAGGCGTGGAAGGCCACCGGCAAACCTGTCACCGCCAACCCCGACACGCCCTCGGACGCGGACGCGATCGATTTCCTTTTCTTCGTGCATGACCGGCACAGTGGCAACCTTGAGGCCTCGCGCCGCTATCTCGAGTGGGAAACCGGCCTCGTGGACCAGCTCGACCGGATGGAACGGGCGGTGTTTCAGCTCATCCGCACCAAGGAGCATGCAGATGGATGATGCCACCCGTATGATCCGCGCGGCCAAGGTGCAGGAAGGGGCACCGCATGCGGTGAATCCCCCTGTCGTGCGCGCCTCGACGGTGCTCTTTCCCGATATGGCTACGATGCGCGATTATCGCCAGCGTCGCGGAACCGGCGAACGTCTGTTCAGTTACGGCGCGAGGGGCACCCCCTCCTCGATGGCGCTCGAGGATGCGCTGTGCGAACTGGAACAAGGCGACCGGGCCTTCCTCTACCCGTCAGGCCTCGCGGCCCTCGGCGCGGTGTTTCTGGCCTATACACGGCCCGGCGATCATGTCGCAATCATCGACACTGCCTATCCGCCGGTGCGCAAGCTTGCGGAAAACTACTTCAAGCCGCGCGGCGTCGACTTCAGCTTCTTCGCGCCCCAGACCGAAGCCCTGCGCGATATTTTGCGCCCCAACACGCGGTTGGTGCTGGCGGAATGCCCCGGCTCGAACAGCTTCGACATGATCGACCTGCCCGCGATGGCCGCTCTCAGCCACGCGCAGGGCGCGCTGCTGGCTGTCGACAACACTTGGTCAGCCGGGGTTTTCTTCAAGCCGCTACAACATGGTGCCGATATCTCGATCCAGGCCGCGACCAAATACATCTGCGGCCATTCCGACGTGATGATGGGCGCGGTGGTGACGCGCGAAGCGTGCTATCGGCCGATGTTCGACCTCAACAGCGATTTTGGCATCTGCGTCAGCCCGGACGATTGCTATACAGCGCTCCGGGGTCTGCGCACGCTCAAAAGTCGTCTGGAGGCTCATGAACGCAGCGCAGTGACGATTGCCCGCTGGCTGGACCAGCACGAAAACGTCGCCGCCGTGCTGCACCCCGCGCTCGAGAGCTTTGCCGGTCACGATCTCTGGCGGCGGGACTTCACGGGGTCTTCGGGCCTCTTCGCTTTCCGCCTCGCTGCGCCGCTGACCGAGCAACACGATGCTTTCGTCGAAGCGCTGACGCTGTTTGGTATCGGCGCCTCCTGGGGGGGCTACGAAAGCCTTGCCCTGCCGCTTAGTCTCTGCAATCCGGCGCCTGATGGCGAAGAAAGTTTCGTAATCCGCCTGCATATTGGCCTAGAGTACGTTGAAGACCTAATTCAGGACCTTACGAACGCCTTTGCGACGATCGGTGGGAATGGGGGTACCGGGCTTGGCGCGCCCCCATCGGGTGGTCCGGTTTGATTGTTAGTGCATCGTCGGTCACTGATCTATTGGTACGATGCTTTCCGGCGCGGGTGGGCGATAGCCCAGAGCGCTGTGCGGTCTGATCGTGTTGTAGTGGATGCGCCATCGTTCGATCAGGACTTGCGCCTCCCTTAGGCTGTAGAAGGTTTCACCGTTGAGCAACTCGTCCCGGAAGCGGGCGTTGAAACTTTCGCAGTACCCGTTTTCCCATGGTGACCCGGCTCGATATAGGCCGTCTTGGCACGGACCGCCGCGATCCAATCCCGCACCTTCTGAGCGATAAACTCTGGGCCATTGCACGTCAGGAAGAAGCGTCTACATCCGGGCTGTCTTCGCGCTTGGCATTCAGCAACCTAACAAAGGCGGTTTCAAAATCTGCGTCAGCAGTGTCTAGAAAAACGGGCATATCGGTTCTCTCTGGCTGTTATGGCCGACATAACGTCCCATGGGCGCTGCGACAAGCGCTAGGACGGAAGTGTCTTCAAAAAGGGTGGTGTGGGTTCTGATTATCCTGAGTTCAGCCATTGAAGGGAGCTTTCAAGATGGGTTGTAAACCGGACACTAGCCGGACACAAAGAAAAAGGCCTCGAGCGCTTTATCGCTGTGAGGCCTTGCTTTCTTGGTTGCGGGAGTAGGATTTGAACCTACGACCTTCAGGTTATGAGTGAGCCTAAGCCAAGTTGCACCGGTTACGCCCCTTCGCGCCCATCTACCCTATCTCATTGTTATTGCTTATTTTAAATTGACGCGTCGCGCGCTCATCTTCTACGCCTTACTCCGTGGTGTGCTTCCAGTTGCTTCCACAGTGCTTCCACGAGAGCTTTCAGGGGTAGGGAAATAAAGATGGCAAAACTCACCAAACGGGCGGTTGATGCGCTGGAACCAGCGGCCAAGGATTACTTTGTCTGGGACAGCCAGATTGCCGGGTTTGGGCTGCGGGTGATGCCGTCCGGGGCCAAGACCTATCAGGCGCAATATCGCAAGGGTGGGCGCACCCGGCGGGTCTCGGTGGGGCGGCATGGCAAGATCACCGTGGAAGAGGCCCGCAAACTGGCGAAAGAGATCATGGGACAGGTCGCCAAGGGCGAGAACCCCGCCGAGGACATTTCCCAGCACCGCAAAGCCCCCACGGTTGCCGCGCTCTGTGAGCGGTTCTTTGAGGCCCACGCCAAGGAGCGCTGCAAGCCTTCGACACAAAAGGAATATCGTCGCGCCATCGACCTGTTCATTGTTCCCGCCATCGGCAGTTTCAAGGTGGTCGATGTAGAGCGCCGCGACATTGCCGAGTTGCACCACAGGTTCCGCGACAAGCCTTATCAGGCCAACCGCACCCTAGGCGTGCTCTCCAAGATGTTCAATCTGGCTGAGATCTGGGGGCTGCGCCCGGATGGCTCCAATCCCTGCCGCCATGTTCCCAAGTATCGCGAAGTGAAGCGGGAGCGCTATCTGAACCAGAATGAGCTGCAACGCCTTGGGCATGTCCTGAGTGAGGTTGAACGCGACGGCACGGAAACGCCCTTTGTGGTGGCTGCGTTCCGGTTGCTGCTCCTGACCGGCTGCCGCCTGGGGGAGATCCAGACATTGAAATGGGATTACATTACCGACACCGGCATGGAACTGCCCGACACCAAAACGGGCGCGCGGCGCATCCCCCTGCCCCAGCCTGCACGGGACGTCCTGACCCATTTGCCGCGCAGCCCCGGCAATCCTTATGTCATTGAAGGCAAGATCGCGGGCAAATACGCCACCGATTTGCAGCACCCCTGGCGACGCATCCGAGCGCGGGCAGGTCTGGCCGGGGTCCGCATCCACGACCTGCGCCATACCTATGCGTCAAATGCCGTATCCTCTGGCATGCCTATTCAGATGGTCGGGCGGTTGCTGGGGCATAGCCAGATCCAAACCACGATGCGCTACGCCCATCTGGCGGATGATCCAGTACGGCAGGCAGCGGAAGAAAATGCCGCGCGGCTGGGATCTATAGTCGGGGATTTGAGGCGACCGATGTTGCGCGCCGTATAAGAACACGTACCGATACGTGGGGACTAAGGTTGCCGCCAATCCCGTACGTTACGTATAAGGGCTTTTAGGCCCACCAACCGACCGTTACCTACACGTAGGGACCGGCCATTGCCTACGTATAGGTAACATAACAGCTAAGAGACATTTCCTTTGACCAGTTATTCCATAGATCAGCTAAATCACCTGTGGCGCATCAGCGTGCCACTATCCCGCGTTTGGGTCGAATACGGCGAACCCAAACTCAAGGCACGCTGGGAAGAATTACAAAAGGTCTCCGCCATCACTGCATTTGATGACGCAGCGCAACACGTTGGCGGTGCAGAATGTAGCCCGATGGAAAAGATGCAAATGCTTTGGAAGAAACCGCAGGAAATCTTGACCGCGCGGGCAGAAGTTGAACGTAAGCTCAAGCAAAATATCCTAAGCTATATCTCGCAGGGGCACGCCCATGCCTATGGGTTTGAAGCCCCGCGCAAAGTCGCCAATGCTCCAATCCCTATTCCCAAATCAACTTGGGCTGGAAAAGTTGATTGGAACAAACGTACGCTTAGCCATCAGGGGCTAGAATTTGTGGAAGTGCGCATAACCACAAACGGTATCCGCAATGAGATCCTAGACCGTGGCAATGTCACGGTAAAAGCCCCCACGCCTGCTGGCCGCCCCACTATCGGCCCATCGATCCAGGCTGCATTCAAGGCCATGGAGAAGGTTGGGGAAATCGATCTGTCTGCGTCGCAACGGTCCCACTACCCCAAGATCCAGGCATGGTTGGAATTGAACGCACCTGATCTGAACGTGCCTGCCGCGAGAATTTCCGACAAAACAATTCACAAATATTTTTCGCCTCTTTTCAAAGACTTGAAGAGAATCTCAAATCTATAAATCCTGGAGGAATTTATAGATCTATTTAGAGATTTTGTCTTGGGGCAAGCCTAGAGCATCGAAAACGAAACAAGGGTAAAACGATGCTCAACAAGACACCAGCGAACGCAAACAACGCCCCCGCCCAGGATTATCTGGACGGCTTCATTGATGAACGCATGGCCGCAGATCTCCTGTGCCAAAGCGTGCGCACCATCCAGAAATGACGCGTCACCGGATACGGCCCCAAGTTCTACAAATCGGGTCGCTCTGTGCGCTATCGCCGCCGCGACCTTCTGGCCTGGGGCGAAACACGCCGCCACGGCAGCACCAGCAGCTACAACGCCGCATGAGTTTTGCCCGCGTTGGGCTTGGCAGCACCGCTCGGGATTTTGGGGCCGGATGGCTTCACCAAGGCGCGGGGTCAAATGGCATCCCGCGCCTTTCTCACATCTAAAATCACACAATCAATTCAGGAGACATACCATGTCCAATCTTCCCGCCCATAAAATCAAACTGGGCCTGACCACCGCAACCATCTGGAAAAATGACGGGTCATACTCCGTCGATATTACCCGCGCTTACAAAACCGCTGATGGCGCGTGGAAAAACACATCCGGGTTCTTCCATTCTGACCTGCTGAATATCGCCAAATGCGCGGAACGCGCAGAAATCTGGATCAGCAGACAGCTGAGCGCCCAACACTAACACCCAAGCCGGGCACCAGCCCGGCCCCAAAACCTAAAGCTGCCCCGCCGGAGGCACTACTACCGGCGGGCAGCACCCAATAAACACGCCCCAAACCGCAGCGCCAAGACGGCGAAATTAAGGGGGGTCTTGTAACCCCCCCCTCCACGAATACGAAAGCGAAGGTCAGCGCAAATGGAAGCGGATATCCTGCATTCTGGCTTTGATGGGCTGAAATTCACGGTGGAAACCGATATTCCGCCCGCCCTGCGTGAAGCCCTGGCAGAGGCTAAGGCCCTGGCAATCAAGACCAATGCCGAGACCGTTGTAGAGTTTGGGCCTGTAGCCCTCTCAGTGCGCCGTACAGGCGGCTCCGCCTTTTCCGCCCATACTGGCGAATACGGGGCCGAATGGTACTTTCTGGACCCGGAAAACCGCGCTGCGAACAATCCTGGCATTACCGTAGACTTTCGCGCCTTCCTGCTTGCCACTGGTGGCCTGGACGCCGCCGAGAAACACTTTCGCACCTGTATGGATGCGTTTGGCATCCGCTATGCCGATCACCTGCTGCGTGTAACCCGCGTGGACTACGCCATCGACTTTCTGGCCCCCTGGTTTGAACCAGACCGCGAGGCGCTGGTGGTGCCACCCGGCACCCGCGTGCAGGAATATACCGGGGTTGATGAGACCGAGACCCACGCCACAGGCGCACGCGTCACCGGTCTGCGCGCCGGGGCCGTCGCGAACCGACAATTGGCGATCTATGACAAAAGGCAAGAGGTCATGCAAAAAGGCAAGCTGGGCTGGCTCACCATCTGGAACGACGCCCGCGCCCAATTGGACCGCCCGCCCCTGGATCTGTCCGACCGGCTGGAAAGCCAAGTCTGGCGCTTTGAGCTCCGTATGGGGTCCAAGCAACTGCGCAACCGCTGGGAAATGCGGTCCTGGCAGGATCTGCGCGACATGGTAGGCGACGCCTACAGCGAGTTCTGCGAAAAGATCCGCTACACCTTCCCCACTACCGACAGCAACCGCGCCCGCTGGCCTACACATGACCTTTGGCACGCAGTCGCCAGCGTCATTGCCAATGATCTGCACGAGAACTGTTCCGGCGTCCTGCCTAGCGACGTGATCGAGACCAACCGCGCAGAACACATGCGGATGCTGGATCGGCAAATCCTTGGGCTGTTCGTGTCACGCGCTGCCGCGTCAGAAGTCCAGCCAGCGGAATTCCAAGATTTTCTGGATAGCCATATCGAAACACTGAAACGGCTATCTGAAGAACACCCCACGCCCATGCCAGAACGCCTCACCAAGGCAGCCGCACGGTATCGATTTAAGTAAAACAGGCGGGAACCGGACTTTAGCTGCACCTGCGAGAGTTTTATGTCCCAAGTGGATTAGCAGCCATTCAAACCCGCATGACCCTCGGAGCGATGCTGCGCACCGCACCGATGTCAGCAATGCGCAGATAGCGCCATTTGCAAAGTCCCGGTCGTCAGGCACACGACCGGCCCATTGCCGACCTTGAAAATGGTCTTCGAATGCTGCGTCCGCACCCCACATTGCCGCCATTCGCTGCATGCGCAAAGTCGTGAGCTACCCGAACTTACAGTGTGCGGACGAAGCAGACAGTAAGATCATCCGCAGCAACTGTCGCCCGTCTGAATGGGTGGGCAGGGCACAGTCGCGTAGGAGCAAAACACGCAGCAGTCACCCTCTTTGGGCTTCAATACTGACTTGCACGATCTGCATTCGTAG
>CAJQNB010000095.1 GCA_905479575.1 uncultured Pseudophaeobacter sp. | reverse complement strand
ATTCGGCGCTCGGAAACCTGACGCCCAGAGAATTTGCTGAGAAAGGAACGATGGACAAACTGGCCGCGTAGGGCCATCAAACCAACCCCAAGGACTCTCCGCTAGGTGGAGGAAACTTGGGGCTCAGGTCAGAGGGAAAGGGGCTAAGTTTCGAACTTACCCGGCGGCCTTCATCAATCGCTAACATCTGCCAGAGTAGTACTCGGAACAAGACATCAAGTTCAGACTGGAGACCCTGATGAGGTTCAACTGGAGATTGGCTTCGACAGCTGCTCTACTTGCAGTGATGATTTTGCCAACACCTTCTCTGGCTTTCGAGGAGTTCGAAGCAAAGAATGACTCCTATGAGTTTGGTGATTGTAGGGTGGAGGTGGAGCTCTCTTTCGATCCTGACACTGCTTTAATCCGTTTGAGCGGGTTTCCTGACACCTACGCCAGCGCGACTTATTGGGAGTACGGTCGCCAAATCTCCTCCTCTCCGCCGATTTCCGAAACTGCGATCGCAGATTGTCTGAACATCGATAGCAGTGATGTGACGTTGACCAGGATGTGGGCAGTGGGGGCATCTTTTGCCGAAACGCGCGAAATGGGCTTCAGCTTTGAGCTGAAAAGGGATACGCTAGCAAATGCATCCGGGAACTATTACCGTGCCGGTTCGTATACTTATCACACGAACTATGTACTCGCCCTCCGGCTCGTCGATAACAACGCCCCAGTGCTTACGCCTCCTGCTACGCAAGCGGTGACAACCGACACAGGCAAGTCTGTTGCCGCGCTAGATGTAACAAATCTTGGCTCTGGTTTTGACGATATCGACAGTTTTGCCGACATTGTCTACCGGATCGGCACCACCACCCTGTCGGGCGTCTATGACTTTCCGATTGGAGAGACCACCGTGACCATGGATGCCACCGACAACGCCGGAAATGCTGCGACCCAGGTCAGCTTTACCGTGCGGGTCAGTGACGCCGAGGCCCCGGTGGTCACCGCCCCCGCCAATCAAAGCGCCAAAACAGCACTAGGCGGCAGTACAGTATCTTTGGATGTAACCAATCTGGGGTCAGTGGCTGACAATGTCGACAGTGACCTGCCCATCACCTACCGGGTTGGTGTTACCCCGCTGGACGGTGCCTATGATTTCCCGATTGGCGAGACCACCGTCACCATGGTGGCGGAAGATGCCGCCAGAAATGAAGCCGATATGGCCAGCTTCATTGTGACTGTTGTTGGCAATGCCGCACCTGTGTTGACGCCCCCCGGCGCCATTTCTGCCAATACCGATGCCGGTGAAAACACCCACACACGCGACGTGACAGAGCTTGGCTCGGTTAGTGATGATGCCGATAGCTCTCTCGCTATCACCTACCGGGTGGACGATACGGTCCTGAGCGGCGCCTATGCTTTTCCTGTCGGCGTCACCACCGTCACCATGGATGCCACGGACACGGATCATAATCCCGCCGCGCAGCAAAGCTTTGCCATTCGGGTCAGTGACGCCGAGGCCCCGATAATTACCGCGCCCGCCAATCAAAGCGCCCAAACGGTGCTGGATAGCAGCACCGTATCCCTGGATATCACCGGCCTTGGTTCGGTTTCCGATAACGTCGACAGTGTTATCACCATTACGTACCGGGTGAATGGTACCCTTCTGGACGGTGCCTATGATTTCCCGATTGGCGAGACCACCGTCACTATGGCAGCGGAGGATGCCGCCCGAAATGAAGCCGATATGGCCAGTTTCCTTGTGACTGTTGTTGGCAATGCCGCACCGGTGATCACCGCGCCGGACAACCAGAGCGTGACCGCCCCAACAGGGGTTGCCTCTGTCGCGCTGGATATCACCACGCTTGGCGCAGTTAGTGATGATGCCGATACTGGTCTTTCCATCACCTACAGCATCGAGGACAAGCCAGTCACCGGGTCTTATGACTTCCCCATCGGGGTCACCACCGTCACCATGGATGCTACGGACAGGGATCATAACGCAGCCGCACAGGCCAGCTTTACTGTCACCGTGTTGGATGCCGAGGCCCCACTGCTGACCGCGCCGGACAATCAGACCGCCCAGACCACGCTGGATGGCAGCACCGTTTCACTGGATGTCACTGGTCTTGGATCGGTGACTGACAATGATATCGGCAGCGATCTGGAGATCACCTATCGGGTCGGCGAGACTGTCCTCAGCGGCGCCTATGACTTCCCCATTGGCGTCACCACCGTCACCATGCATGCGGCAGATGCCACCGGTAATGCCGCCAGCCAGGCCAGCTTTACCGTTACCGTCTTTGGCAATGCCGCGCCGGTGCTGACAGCGCCAGACACCCAGACGGTGATTGCAGAGCTCAATGCCACCAGCGCCTCGCTGGATGTGACCGGCCTTGGCGCGGTCAGCGATGACGCCGACAGAGATCTGGTGATCACCTACAGGGTCGGCGATACGGTGCTCAGCGGCGCCTATGACTTCCCTATTGGCACCACAATCGTGACCATGGACGCCACGGATACAGACGACAATACCGCCGCTCAGGTCAGCTTTAGCGTTACCATTTCTGAACCCGATGTCTCGCCGCCCACCGCACCAACAGTCGCCAATATTGACGTTCTCCCTGATCAGCGCCTGATGGTGTCCGGCACCACCGAACCCGGTGCGCTGTTGACCATCACCTTCCCCGATCAATCGCAACAGCAGACAACCGCCTCGGGCGGCACCACCAACCGCGCCTTTGCCCGCGCCATAAGCAGTGCAAACATCAGCGCCGCAGCACCGGGCAGCTATTCGGTCACATCGGCAGCGGCCCAGCCCAGCGGAAATGTGCAGGTTACCGCAACAGACAGCAGCGGCAACACCTCGCTGGCGACCATTGCCAATGCCGACACAACTGCGCCGGATGTGGTAATCAGCGGTGGCCCCGCCAATGGTCAATCCGTCGCTCTTGGCTTTGATGTGACCGTGACCTTCAGCGAAACCGTCATTGGTTTTGACGCCACAGATATCACCGCGACCAATGCCACTGTGGCAAGCCTGACTGGGGCTGGAGCGGTCTATACCGCCCGCATCACCGGCACTGGAAATGGCGATATCAGCCTGCAGGTGCCTGCGGCCTCCGCCGAAGATGCGGCAGGCAACGACACCACCGCATCCAATACCCTGGTGATAACTGACACCACCGCGATCGAGACCCAGAAACAGATCGCGGGCTTTATGCAGTCGCGCGCCAATCAGCTGATCGCCAATCAGCCCGGCCTGAGCGGCTTCCTCTCTGGCGCCGGTTCCCCGCAGGGCAGCGTCGATGTTTCGGTCACCCGCGCCGTCGGCACCTTCAATATCGCCTCGCGCTCGGGTCAGCCGATCTGGTTCAACCTGAAAGGTAACTGGAGCGAGAACGACAGCGCGGAAACCCGATATGCCTTTGGCGTATTGGGCGGACATATCACGGTGAATCGACAACTGCTGATCGGTGCCATGCTGCAGTTTGATCACCAGTCACAAGACGACGGGGCAGCCTCTGTCAGCGGCACCGGTTGGATGGCCGGCCCCTATGTGGTGGCCCAGCTGCCCGCGCCGAACCTCTATCTGGAGGGCCGTCTGCTCTACGGTGAAACCTCAAACCGGATCTCGCCCTTTGGCACCTATGAGGATGATTTCGACACCACACGGGTACTGGCCCAGGCCAAGCTCTCGGGCACAGTCGACTACGGTCGCAGCCTGTTGACGCCCTTCTTTGACGTCTCTTATGCCAATGAAGAGCAAAAGGCCTATACCGACAGCCTCGGCAATCGGATCGGTGCCCAGAAGATCCACCTACGCCAAGCCGCCTTTGGCCTTGATGTCGCGCATCCGGTGACCGTGGCAAAAGGCAAGCTGGACCTGACTGGAGGCATCTCGGGGATTTGGTCCTCAACCAGCGGCACCGCAGTGGCACAAACAGTCATTCCATCCTACTCCGGCTGGCGCGCCGCACTGCGATTTGGTCTCGCCTATACCTGGCCCAATGGCGGTTTGCTCACAGGCGCTGCCGATTACGACGGGCTCGGCGCTGCGGGCTATGAAAGCTTCGGGCTCAACCTCCAGTACAGCTTCCGGTTCTGAGGCTCACAAATCAAAAAGGGCGGCCCAAAACAGGCCGCCCCTTTTGTTCGCTCCTAGGGGTGGGCTACGCAAGCACACATCAACGCCGGATATACTGTTGGCAAAAGTAAAGCCGCGACCCTGCAACTTGCGCGACCCTGGGCACAGCGAACCCTGATGCGCAGCACAGCATTAGGATTCGATCCAATAGAGTTCCAATGCCCGCTTTTACCAGTCTGGCCCAGCTCCCTCGCAGGCGCAGCTAAGGTCCGGTTTTCTCCCCTTGTGCCTGAGTTCCGGCCAATTCTGCACCAGGCATGAATGTCGTGAATGGGCTGGGAGCCGACCTCCTGGCGCTTCTAGGGGTGATCACTGACCAAGGCAGCCCCCCTCGGCTCGGATTCGACGGCAGCTATGCGCAGATAGCGACCTTTGCATAGTCGGCGGCCGTGGCCCAGGTTGCCATCAAACACGGCCCACTCCGGACCTTCGAGAGGTTCGGCCTCGCTGCGGCGCAGCTTGTCCGAAGCGGCCCTTCATGACATCGTGCAGCGAGACCGGATGGTCGGAAGTCTGCTGAGCGGACACACCTGCCGTTGCAACACCGGCAACAGAGGTCTGCTTTTCCAAGCCTCACCTCACATCTGTTGCAGCTTTGGTGCCTCAGATGCTGTTCGAGCGACTTCCTTTAAAGCATGTGTCCATGTTGTGATGTCTGGTGCAGAATAGGCAATCCGCACCCCAGATGGTGCGACACTTTTCCCCACAGAGAAGGCGCTTCCCGGTGCAACGGCAATCCCCAGATCGGCGCAGGCTGCGGTAAAACTCTCAGCCCGCCATGATGGTGGAAGGGACAGCCAACCATGCAGAGCTTCCGGTGAGCTGTTGTAGTCCAGCCCGGAGAACGCAGTCGATGCGATAGCGAACATTTCCTGCGCGTCCTGACGTTTCGTAGCCTCAACAGACGCGACCACCCCGTCCTCGATCCAGTGTTGCGCCAGCGCGACCGATAGCGACGGAGCCATCCAGCCACCCGAACGCAACGCTCGCGCAACATCTTCTTGGTACCGCGAGGGCGCTGCTATGATCCCTAAAGACAATCCGGGCATCAGACGTTTAGACAGGCTGTCGATCTGTACCACATGACCCGGAGCGAAAGACGCCAGCGGCAAGGTCGGTTTGAGGAAGCCGTAAACGCGATCTTCGATCGCTAACAGACCGTGTTTTTCCAATACGTCCGCAATTTCTTGCCTCCGCAGTGCCGACATGGTGCGCACCAAGGGGCTTTGCAGGGTTGGTTGCAGGTAGACGCCACACAGTCCGGTCTGCGCCGCGTGATTGAGTGCGTCCGGCTTCATACCCTCATCGTCCATCGGCAATGGTACCAATTCGATCCCCAGCATACGCGCGGCGGCAATTGCAAAGGGATATGTTAGGGCTTCGACGGCGATCCGCCCGCCACGGGGAGCCAGCGCAGAAAAACAAGCAGCAATTGCCTGCTTTCCGTTGCCAGACAACAGAATCTCGTTTGGCTGCACCTCGTATGGTGTGACGCTTGTAAGGTTTGCAAACACTGCCAAGCCTGAACCGCTCCCGCGGACAGATGGTGGCATGACGGCGCGTTCGGCAAGTCCGCTCCTAAAAAACCGCGCCGTCGAGGCCGCTATTTCTTCGCGGGACGGGGCCCCCAGCCGAAACATGATTTCGAGATCAATGCCGGTGCCTGATGGTTCTTGCAGAAGTGGATCAAGTGGAGCGAACCGGTTGGCCACAAATGTTCCGCGCCCAACCTCGCCCGTCACCAAACCTCTCCGCCGCAGTTCCGCATAGACACGGCTGGCGGTCGAAACCGCAATGCCCTCATCAAATGCAAATTCGCGTTGAGGCGGCAGGCGCGCGCCATATGGCAAATCTCCGGTCGCAATGTGCCCTGCGATCCGGTCTGCAATCTCCATGAATGGCTTCACTCTATATTGCTCCGAGGTCAATGTAATTCTTGCTCGGTGCATTATGCCTGTGTCAAACCCCTGCTATCAAGGAGTTTTTCTATGCCTGACTTATCTCTCACCCACAGAATGTCTGCCTATACTGCCTGGGCCGACGATGTGATGCTGAAGACAGCGCAACAGCTTTCGGAAGCCGAGCTCTCGGCCCCTCGCGATGCGCTCTTCAAATCAATCGCGGGTACGTTCGATCACACGCTTGTCGTCGCGGAAATGTTCAAAGCGCATCTGGAAGGCAGCACTCATTCACACACGGCGCGACACCGACCCGAAGCCCTGCCGTTCTCTGAGGTCGCGCAACGCCTTCGGTCGATGAATGATTACTATGTTTCATTAGCGCGAGAATGGACCAACGCGGAGCTGGCCGAAGTCATCACCTTTCAATTTGTCGGTGGTGGAGAAGGACAAATGACCCGCGAGGATATTCTGCTCCATCTGGCCAATCACGCGACCTATCATCGGGGGTTCGTCAGCACATTGCTATTTCCATTGAAAACAAAGGGTAGCGCAAGCGATCTGACCGTGTTCTTGCGAGACGTATGGCCCGACATGGCCGCTAAAATAAAGGAGACCGGACAATGACAAAAATTGCATGGATAGGACTTGGCGTCATGGGCTACCCGATGGCTGGCCATCTTGCCAAAGCCGGTCATGACGTCACTGTTTATAACAGATCGACCGCGAAGGCGGCGGCTTGGGCAAAGGAATTTGGAGGAAAGTCCGCTGCGACACCCGCTGCTGCGGCGACTGGTGCAGAAATCGTTTTTAGCTGTGTTGGCGCGGATAATGATCTACGTGGCGTGACAGTCGGACAGGATGGTGCGTTTGGCGCAATGTCGTCCGGTACCTATTACGTCGATTGCACCACGACGTCTGCTGATGTGGCACGCGAGTTAGCCAAACCCCTTCAAGAACGGGATGTCATTTTCTTGATGCACCCGTATCGGGCGGGCAATCCGGAGCCGAGAACGGCCAACTCACGGTCATGGTGGGCGGGGATCAATCGGCCTTTGATCATGTCGCCCCCGCCATTGACGCTTTCGCCCGCAAGATCACACGGATAGGCGATGTCGGCTCAGGCCAAACGGCCAAGATGGTAAATCAACTCTGCATTGCCGGGGTTGTTCAGGGCCTGGCTGAAGGCATGGCCTTGGCTAAAGCCGCGGACCTAAATATTCCAGCGGTCATGGAGACTATCGCGGAGGCTGCCGCTGGATCATGGCAAATGTCCAACCGTTGGAAGACGATGGCTGCCGGTGAATATGAGTTTGGTTTCGCGGTTGATTGGATGCGTAAAGACCTCGGCATTGCACTGCGAGAAGTCTCACGGCTTGGTGGCACAGCGCCTTTGGCCGCACTTGTTGATCAGTTCTACGCAGATGTGCAGCATGAGGGTGGCGGTCAATGGGATACATCAAGTCTTCTGACGCGCCTGCAACGGTAGAAGGTGGGAGTAACGCTTCGTCCGTAACCCTATCCGAAGAGGGCATTCGTGCATCGTCGGCATCGGTGACTCTGGGCTCACAACTAACCTCAGATGCGCCGCAGCACCTTGTGATATGCTGCTTTCGTCAACGTCGGGTTGTCGTTGGGATGGGCGTGGCGGATCGGAGGATCAGTTATGGAAACACCAAACCTACCTGCCATTCGCGCGCTTCGCCCTGCCTGGAACAAAGGCCGGATCGTCGGTCAGAAACGCCCTTTGAAGCCAAAACATGTCTGGGCGATCAGAGTTCGACTGGAGCTGGCCGAGAACCATCGCGATCTTGCGCTCTTTAATCTGGCCATCGACAGCAAGCTGCGCGGCTGCGATCTGGTAAAAATGAAGGTCGTCGATGTCATGGCCTCCGGCCAGATCAAGGAGCGCGCGTCGGTTCTGCAAAGCAAGACGCAGAAACCTGTGCGCTTCGAAATCTCGGAAGGAACCCGAGCCTCGCTCGTAAGGTGGATGCGGGAGCCGCTCATGGTCGGGTCCGAATACCTCTGGCCTGGGCGTTTTCACGAACGGCTTCACATCTCGACCCGCCAATATGCGCGGATTGTCCGTGACTGGGTGACGTCGATTGGTCTAGAGGCGAGCGCATACGGCACGCATTCGATGCGAAGAACCAAGGTGACGCAAATCTACAAAAAGACGGGCAACCTTCGTGCAGTCCAGCTGCTGTTGGGCCACACGAAGATGGACAGCACCGTCAGATACCTCGGCGTCGAGCTTGAAGATGCTCTTGCGATTGCAGAGGCCATCGAAATCTGAGAGCTTGGGCCGCCTTCGCGGGCGGCCCAAAGCCGACGTCCGTCGATTGGTCAAGGTGCTGCGGTGTGGCCTGTCAAAGCCGACTTTCGCTGCCGTGCCAAAATCCCGACTCAGTCGAACTCGCACATCGCGGATGCTTTGCACGTCCTCTGCAAATGCACCAATGACGGCTGTCGTGAAAAAACCGGCGCTACCGTTCTCCTCGCAATGGAACCTTGTCCCTTACTGATGGCGGTGGCCCGCCGCCGATACTATCTGCTGATGCGGGATGATGATCGCGGACATAGGGGATCGAGCCCTAATCATCTGGAGGCTCGCTGCAATCTGCAATGTCGGCGGGGCTTTGGGCTTTACGGATCAACCAAACCGGCCGTTCTATGCGCAGGTTTTGGTCCGCCGTGACGAGTCGACCGCGCAGGTTGAGATCTTCGTCGCATTGTAAGACAAGCGTGCGCATGGCGCCGTCACCAAAATCAAGCCCACCGGAATAGCTGCGAGGTGTTTCCCCTTGGCTGAGCAAAACGGTTTGCCCTTGGACGTTGAACGCAAGGGTATTGCGGCAATCTTGCGCGGTGACCCGACTGTCTGAAACCATGTAGTCGCCAATGGGCATGGCAAAGCCCACGGCCGTCCCCACACCCCGCCCGATATGTGCATCGAAATCGCCAACGCACCATTGAGCTATACCTTGCGGGTCGAGGTCCGTGTCAGGAGACGTGACCGTACCTGTCGTTGAGGGCGTGTCGGGTTGATTTGCCGTGGTCTTGCCTGTTGTAACCGTCAGCTCGCTCGACAGCGGCGCATCGGGCTCTTCGTCGCGCCTGGAGACGATGGTCAAATCCGGAACATCGATGACAATATCTCGCGGCGCCGGTTTGGTCACGATGGTCAGCTCCGGGACCTCAATGGTCATATCTTTGGGAATGGGCCGCGCCACAATAGTGAGGTCTGGTACGTTGATCACGATGTCCTGCGAAACGGGTTTGGCCGCAATGACGAGGTTTGGAGCATCAATGGTAATCTCCACCGATACAGGCCGCGCGATGATCGTCAGATCAGGCGCGTCTATCTCGATGGAACTCGCCCGATCGGGGATGACGGGTCGAGCGACAGGACGGGCCTCTAGGTCGCGGCGGTCTTGCGCATGTGCCGGCATCACCACGAGCGCCGAAAGGGGACTGAAAGTCAGCAATGCCACCAAAGGCAGCATACAGGATAATTGAGGTTTCACGCGACCTGGGTGGTGGAATGGGGAAGCCATTTAACCACCAAGTTTTGCGCAGCGTTGTACCGGCTGATCGGTGGAGCCATCAGGACGCATTTGACCTTGGGCCGATGGGCAACTGCCAACCTCTGCGGGCCGTATCGCAGTGCTACCTCTAACGAAATAGGGAGAGAAGGACGCGTCCACTGGCATCGCCTCACATCGCCAATATCCGTTCGTGTCGGAACTCTCTTTCAGATTTTCCGCCACATCGACATCATTAAGGACGATTGTGGCCTCTATGAAACCATCAGCAGTCTGGGGGCTGAACGTAGCACCATTCGGCACGAGGGTTACTTCCTTTTGGTAGGTGAATGGCGTGCCATCCCACTGAACAAAAACCATTTCGCAACGTACTTTTATGCCTGTGGTAATCGTACTCGGATCACCCTCTACAGCAACCCGCACATTGAACGATATATCAGCCCGCTCGACGATACCGGGGGGCGTGTCCTGGGCGCTGATGGGGGACGCAAGCATCCCGGTTGTAACGATAAGACCGAGAGTTTTGGATAATGGAGTCATGTTTCAAATTTCCATGTGATGGGGTCAATCGCAGACAGCGCGGCGCTCATTGAATAGTGAAAGCGTGAAAGGCGCAGCGGAGTAATCGGCGGCACTCAAGCGGGAGCTGATGTCATCACCCGGACTGCGCGAAGCCATATAGGGAACAGCGTTATATTTAGAAAGCCCTGCCAATATGGGCCACACGCAAGCGCAACTCGCCTCGGTGCCGCCACCGGATCGGCAGTACAAATCGAACAGCGACGCGAAGTCATCTATCTCCCATGCGGTGATGTCGCGGCCGTGGATACGGGCCAGTTCGGCCTCATAGTCCGCAGACAACGCACTGCGGTTGATGTCGGCTCGGCTTTCTGTCGCCGCTATGGCGCCTTGCTCTGCGGCACGTTCGCGGGCTTTGCGTGCCTCAACCAAGGCCGTGTAGCGGTTCATTTCAGCGATGGTCGCGCTGGGGCCGGTGATACGCGCATAAAGCAGTTGTTCCTCAATGGTGTCGCCTGTCTGGGGGATCGGTGGTGGGGCGTCCTGTGCGGATAATTCCAATTCGCCCGATGCGCATTGCAGCAACACGGATGTCATGTCCTGTAGCAGCACCGTCGCGGCCATCATTTTCTGTGGGTCTTGTGGCATTTCCCCCAAAAACATCGTGATCGCAGTCGATGCGAGCGGATGCTGATCTTCGGGTAGATTGACGCGCCAGTTGTCGAAGAGGCAACCGCAAATCGGGGCGTCATTGCCACCGTCCACGCAACCCGCAATAAAATCAGGCCGCAGTTCCTCTAGGCTTTGCGCAACAGCACCGAGTGGGGACAAGCCAATCGCAAGAACAAACATGACAAAACGGATCATTGAGAAGCGACCTTTTGCAGGGCTTCCATCATGCCACTTTTCATCATAGCGTCTTGGGACAATTGCTGCACGCCGCAGTCTTTGAGCAACGTCAAATAGGCCGAGCTTGGCGTGACGCTATCCATGTATTCAGGATGCTCGGTCATTGTCATGAAATTCAATTCAGGATTGTCCCTGAGATACTGTAACGACACCAACCCGCCTTGGGTGTAGGCTTTTAGATCGTCATAATTCCCGACGCCAGCTGTCTGGTCATACATGCAGCCAAAAGCTTCTTCATAAGCCTCAGACCAAGTAAAATCCGGGGCGTAATCGTTCAGCTCTGGTCGCGCACGGGTGAACAGCAAAAATGCCGCGACGGACAAATCTGGAAAAATGTTTTCCATTTGATCGAGGTATTCACCCCGGTTCATGTGCGCGGCATCAAACTTTTCAAGTTGTTCAATCAGATCAGAAAAATCTTCTTCTGCGTTGACGATAAAGGGGGCGAGAATGAGGCTGGTCGCCAAAAGAAAGGGTTTCATTAGGTCTCTCTTGTAAGGGGATAATAGTTAAAATCGGGGCACGCAAAGGCCGAGACGGGCAGAAGCATCAAAAAGCAAAAGAAAGCCGACCTAGTCACAGGAACTCTCCAAGCTGTTGCAAATTCGGGCAACGCGAGCACGATAACGTCTCTATGTTCTGTAGCATCCGTCATTTGACGTATGCGGACCAAATTATTATGATTTCCAGATAAATGATTTAGGTCTTAGCTTCAGTCTCTCACTCGAAAGCTCTCGATGTCCGCCTCTCACGACGACAAGTTCAATACGCCTGACCAGACGGCTATCCGTGTGTTGGGAGGGCTGTACGACATGGTCGCGGATGAGACCAACTTTGAGCCGATGTTTCACGCAATGGACGACTTCATTGACCAAGCACTGGACCTTCAGGAACCAGCCGCCTTACCTCCCGTCTGGCGCAAGGTTTTGGCCGAGCATTTCGAGAAAGCGGACCGGCTTTTTGATGTTGTGCAAAAAGATGAGCCTCCTACGGCTCAGGATTTTGTAGCCCGTCACACTTTGCCAGCCGCCGTGTTGGCGTCGGACGGGTCACTGTTGGCAGAAAATGAGGATTTCAGGGTTTTGGCCCGACGGGACGCCGGGCGTTCTTTGCAAGATTGCCTTGCCCACCCCAATGACCGCAAAAGGTTGCACGCGCTGTTGGGGCACGCGCAGGAAGGGCGACAGGCCTTGCTCACTTTCCAATTTGACGGATCTGACAAACCCTCTTCGTTTCTGGCACGCCGTTCCATACAATCAAACGATGCCTCACACGAGGTGATCCAACTGACATTGGTACACCCTTACTGGACCGGGCAGATCGAAGAGCTATTGCAATCCGCCTATGGGCTCACTGCCACCGAAATTGCCATCTTACGAGCTTTTGTGGCGTCAGGATCAGTTGCGGAAATCGCAAAGGCTCGTGGAAGGTCGATCCGGACAGTACGCACGCAATTGTCGCAGGTTTTTAGCCGCATTGGCGTCGATGGCCAAACGGAACTTGCTTTCTTCCTCTCGTCATTGGGGGTTTTGGCGGCCTCTACACCTGATAATTCCACTGAAGATGGATCGCGCGCTTTAGTGCAGCATGTGGCACGCAAGACACTTCAAATTGACGACCGCGTGCTTGAATACCTTTGCTACGGCCCTGAAACGGGGACACCGGTGCTTTTGATCCAGCCGACCCACCCGCCTGGACTGACGCCAGACTTGCGCGCCGCACTGGCAGCGGAGGGCCTTAGGATATTTGCCCCTCTGAAGCCCGGATCAGGCAAAACCACGTCGCAACCTGCTTCGCAAAGCATGCAAGACATGGTTCGGGACTATCAGTCGCTTCTGGACGCAGAGGGGGTCAGCAAGGCCATCGTGGCCGGGCAAGCGTCGGGGGGGCTATATGCATTGACCTTTGCCCGCCTTTTCCCCACCCGCACTGAGGCGGTTTTTCTCGTAGATACTGGCGTGCCATTTAAAGGGCGTGCCGAGATCATGGCCCTGCCGAAATCTATTAGCCGGACGTTCATCCCAGCACGCTATTTTCCCGAAGTTCTAAAACTGCCCCATCGTCTTATAGCCGCAAACTTCCATCGCTCTGCCAAGGGAGAGGCGCGTGTCATCGATTATTTTTTCGAAAGCAGTTCTCTGGACCGTGCGCTGACCCGTACTGATCCTAAGTATTATGACATCACGCGCGAAATCATTCGGTTTTCATTTGAATCTACCGACCGTCTGGTCAAGGACGTTTCACGCTGGGCAAGCGATTGGCAAGAACTCTTGGACAATGTCGCCAATACCCATCACATCCGGTTTTTCCACGGAGCGCAAAATACGATGTTTCTGGCTGAAAACATCCAAGCCTATATCGCACATCACGCGACGTGTGACGCGGTCCTGATGGACGGGTGCGCACAGCTGGCCAGCTTTCAGCGCCCCGCAGCCTTTGCAGCTGCCCTTGCCGGTCTAAAACACGCGTGACCGCCGCCTCGTGGCCAGGAACCCTGAACGATCATATGCAGAAGCCGTCGCAGCATGACGATTGCCTGCGATGTCAAACTGTTCCACGGTAGAGCGACTTCGGATTTGGCAAGGCGAGAACGGACACCTGTTCAGGCCCAATCGCGCCAGCCCAAATTTTCCCATTCAACGTAGGCCCAAGGGGCCTGAAGCTGCATATTTGGGCTTTTGTAGGAACGAAGCGCGTACATTTCACAGCGCCGGACGCTGCAAATACATGACCACGTTTTCAGCGGGGAACCGTTGTCAGAAACTCGCTTGTAGATCCCATCGAGAAACTCCCCCAAATCAAAGAAGCCTCTAATTCGCAGATCAGGCGTCAGCTCGAAAGTGTAGGGCCGCGCACCGCTTACAATGCCTTCCTTTTTAGAGGCCATCGAATTGAGCAGGTGATTGATGAATGTCCACTCTGGCGATCTTCAGATTTCCATGTCGCACCCGCAGCAAACGGAAGCTTTCCCGCCGTTCTGATACGGCCGTCGAGAACGGCCCATAGCCGCCGCCGGCCAGACCTCTAATCGCTGCGTTGCAGCTTCGCCGAAGCAGCCGTTGGACACATGGTGCAGCATTTTCGTTGGCTAGAGGGCAGCACTGCGGACTTTCCCGACATTGGTGTTTTGCCATGTTGCTGACGCAGCATTGTTTTGCAGTTGCGGCACAAGATACGCAGCGTCGCTGCAAATGTCGGCAGACCGGTCATCCCTAGGCACCGTTTTCGCCAGAACCAAGACCGCACTTTCGCCGCACGTTTTCCAGCCTCGAAAGCCCCGGACGGAGCTGAGCTTCGCGGCACAGTTTTCCGATGTCGGGCTGTCATCGTCAGATTCCAGCAGGCGCCATCAAAAACACCTGCCGTTGATGTTGAGTTGTTTTAGTTTTCTCCGTTCTGGGAAAGCCCTGGTCATAAACAGTCAAGCAGTGCCGACGGCCTCTTGGTTCGGCAGCATGTCATCGGGCCGTGTGGCGATATAGCTTTCCAGCAATGTGCGTGTCTCTGCCGAGGCCGGGTCATCAAACAGGTTTGCTTGCTCGCTCGGGTCGTTGACCAGATCATAAAGTTCACCTGCACCCGAATTCAGATCAATCGTCATCTTATGGGTCCGGGTGCGGACGGTCCTGAGTTCCAGCGCCACGCCCACGCGCCCCGAACCCAGGCCCCATTCATTGAGGGCAAATTCGCGGGTGGCATCAGCGTCCTCAAAAAGCGGGCGCAGGCTGTTGCCGTGCTGGGTCTGAAGCGGGGCCGCCTCTCCGTAGTCATAGAAGGTCGGACCCAGATCAAGGGTCGAGACCGGTTGATCGACCGAGACTCCCTTGCGGACCTCCGGACCGCGCACGATCATCGGCACACGCAGCAGGCCCTCGTAGTGCATCGGTCCCTTTAGGATCAGTCCATGATCGCCCAGCCAGTCGCCATGATCGCTGATGTAGATCACGATGGTGTTCTCATCCAACCCGGCCTGTTGCAAGGCGATCAGCATTCGGCCGACCTCGTGGTCGATATACGAAATCTGGCCATAGGTGTTGGCAATGATCTCGCGCAGTTGCTCGTCGGTTTGCGGCTGGATGCGGGAATACTGCTTGCGCACCTCGGCGTATTTCTTGTCTGCCGGTTCGCCCTCCATCGCGGCCTTGTGCCACCAGGGTTTGCCCTCGTAATTCCGTGTTCGATTTTCCGGCAGATCAACCTTGGCCGGGTCGTGCAGCCGCGACCATGGTTCCGGGCAATCAAAGGGATGGTGCGGATCGGGGAAGCTGACCCAGGTGCAAAATGGTTTTTCCTCGTCACGCCCGTCACCCAACCACTCGATGAACCGATCCGATGTCCAAGTGGTGTTGTGATACGCAGTGGGTAACTTGGAATGCCAGACCTGCGCGGCACCCTTGGTGTCGCCCGCGTTCTCCCACATCAGCTTGGTGCGCTCATCACCGCGCCCATCCGCGTGGTAGAAACGTTCATAATGTTGTCCCGCGGGCGGTTTTTCCGGGGCCCACCAGTTGTGGCCGACAAGCATCAATTCAAGGTGCTGGAAACCCATATAGGGCCCGTTCCACTCCTCGCCATATTGCGCGGACGAGCGCAGGCACTCGGGTGTGCCGGTGGGATCATAAGTGTGATAGGTCGAGAAATGCGCCTTGCCAAAAAAACTGGTCTCATAGCCCGCTGCTGCCATCGCTCCGGCCCAGCCTTTCTCACCTTTCTCGGGATTGAGATCGATGCCGTTGTCATGCACACCGTGGGTGCGACATAGCTGCCCGGTCAGGATCGACGCACGCGCCGGTTGGCATACGACTGACGGCGTAATGCAGGCGGTAAAGTGGGTGCCATCGGCAGCCAGTTGATCCAGATGCGGGGTTTTCACCTTGCGCCCCATGAAGCCGAAACAATCTGCGCGTTGCTGGTCAGCTGAAATCAGAAGGATATTGGGGCGGGTCATGTCTTGGCCTCTTTAGGTTTACGAAGGGATAGGACGATCACCATCACAGTAAGGATCATGAAGGCGATGGACACCGGACTGGCAAACAGGAACCAGGCATCGCCGCCGGTGGCCGCAAAGGCCTGACGGGCGCTCTCCTCGAGCTTGGCGCCAAGGATATAGGCAATGACAAACGGCAGCGGGGAAATCCCGAGACGGCGCATCAGGTAGCCGAGAACGCCGAAGCCGATGGTGAACCAGATCGCGGCCATGCGGGTTTCCTGCACATAGATCGAGGTCAGCGTCAGAAGCAGCACGACCGGCAAAAGGATGTGCTTCGGGATCCGGCTCATAAAGCCCATCGAGCGCATGAAGGCGCCGCCGATGGTCCAATTGAGCAGGTTGGCAATCATCATGCAGGTGAAAAGGCCAAAGGCGATCACCAGTTCAGGGTTCACCGCGTCCCCGGTGAAGCGGAACACCGATGGGCCGGGGTTGAAGCCGCCGATACTGTCTGCGGCCAAAATCAAGAACACCGCCGCCGCATTGCCCGGAATGCCAAGACTGAGCACCGGGATCAGGTTAGCACCGGACACGGACGAATTGGCGGCCTCTGTTGCGGCAATGCCCTCGGGAGCGCCATCGCCGAAGGCTGGCTTTCGACCCTTTCGCGCGTGGGCGGCACGGCCCGTGGTATACCCCAGCGTTGCCGCAAGGGTCGAGCCGATACCGGGCAGCGCGCCAATGACGGTGCCGATCACAGCCGAGCGCGTGATATAAGGCAGCAGACGACGAATATCGGCCCAGTGCAGTTTCTGATCGCCCTTCTGTTCAATGACGGTAATCGCACCGGATTTGCGGCTTTCCTGCCAGAGCTCTTCGATGCTTTTGAAAACCTCACCCAGGATCAACACACCCAGAACCACGGCGGCGATGGGGAAGCCCTGCGCCAAGGTCTGACTGCCCATGCTAAGGCGCGGATAGAAGTCCTCGCCGGTGCCGACATAAGCCGCCATCAGGCCAAGGCCGAGAGAGATCAGCCCTTTTCCTACAGAGCCACCTATTACGGCGGCTATGAAGGCCAGCGACAGGATAAGCAGCGCGGTTTTCTCCGGCAGGTCGAGGTAACGCTCGACCACTACGGCTAGAAACGGCGCGCAGAGGATCAGAACGATGTCTGAGAACGTATCCCCCGATGCGGATGAGAAATGCGCCACTCGCAGCGCCTTGCGCGCCTGTCCCTGCTTGGTCATCGGGTAGCCATCAAGCGTGGTCATATAGGCATCGGGTGTACCGGGCGTGTTGAACAGGATCGCAGGCACTGCACCGCCAATGGTGGCCCCTTTCATGATGCCCAAAAGGAACCCCATAACCGGCAACAGTGCGTCGGGTGAGAAGCCGAAAATTGAAATCAGGATCGGCAGGGCCACGGCCATGGCCATCGGTCCGGCCAACCCCGGCGTGGCCCCCACGGCGATGCCCA
Organism: uncultured Pseudophaeobacter sp.; assembly: GCA_905479575.1. Lineage (GTDB taxonomy): Bacteria > Pseudomonadota > Alphaproteobacteria > Rhodobacterales > Rhodobacteraceae > Pseudophaeobacter. Next base: position 4,092 of record CAJQNB010000095.1, on the reverse strand, counting down.
TGAGGAACCCCATCAGGATCATCAGAACGGTGATCGGAATGGCGATGCCAAGGATCGTAAAGGCCTCAGGCCCCTGAAAAACCGCCTGAATACCCAACCAGACATAGTCAAACCAGCCCATTACACATCCCCGTTTGGCGGTAAAAGCAGATCATCGAACGGCAGATCATAGACCACGATCAGCGCGATGGCGGCGGCCAGCCCAACCAGCACGGCGCGACGCGTGATCCTGCCTTCGACAAGGGAGATCAGCGCGGCGATCATGCCCGCACCGCCGAGCAGGAAGCCGATGTATTTCCAAGGAGCCGTGTCGCGCAGGGGGCGATAGCCTTCTTCTGTGAGAAGGCTCGCAAGCGCCGGGCAAAGCCAGCGCATGATCGCGAAGCTGACCCCGACCGTGAGCAGCAGCATGGTGAGAAACCATAGGTTCCTGCGGGTGATGCGCCGCGCATTCTCAGGGCTTTCAAATAGCGCGACCAGAACGCCGCCCAAACCGATGAAACCCGCGGCAATCGTCGGGGCCAGCGCGTCACCGATGGTCACTTGCCTGCGGACCTTCTCGATCATGCCGGTGGTGACATCGGCAGGCACCCAGACTAGAGCGATCAAAAGGCCTGCGACTACGGCACAGAGCCCAAGAATCAGGTTTGCACGCTCAAGGGTCCGCATCGGGCACTCCACGCCGGTGGTGAAAAGAGAAGGGCCCCGCAGTGCGACGGCAGGGCCCGTTGACGTTGGTTTATTCAGATGCGGCCTTAAGCAGGGCGCCAGCGGCCTCGAAATCGCTTTCGATCAGGGCTTGCGCATCGTCACCGGTAATCACCGCAGGACCGCCAAAGGCCTTGGTGATCATGCCGTTCGATTTCATGCCGTCGGCTGAAATCACTTCGACAATCGCGGCTGCCAGCGCGTCGCGCGCTTCGGCGGGCATGCCACCCGGACCGATGATCAGGAAATAGCCGTCCGCGCTGAACTGCACCCCCAGATCGCCGAAGGTCGGCGCGTCGGGGGTCTGCTTCAGCGGCTCGGAAAGCGCCGAGGCAAGGTTGACCAGGTCTCCGACGGCGACGCCCTTGCCCTGGATGCCGGCCATGAAGCCTAGGTCGAGGTCTCCGGCATTGACGCCGTTCATCACGCCCTTGCCGCCTTTGACGTTGACGATGTTGAACTCAACCCCCTGCGCCTTGCCCAACAAGTATGCCAGATCTGCCAACTTGGGGCTCATCGCGCCGAAACGGAGCGGGCCTTCTTTAGCGGCAGCGATCATGTCGTCAAAGCTTTTCCAGCCTTTGTCGGTTTTCGAAACCACGCCCATCTGGAACCCAGCGGTGGTGGTGATGGCGGTGTAGTCCGACGGCGTCACGCCTGCATCTGCGACCTTCATGTTATAGCCCATGGCCTCGGTCACAACCATGCCGATCACAGAGCCGTCGTTGGGTTGATCCTTGAGCGCCATGACAAGGTTCATGCCGCCTTTACCGGTGACTTGCTCGGGGATGAATTGCCAACCCATCTTAGCTTCCAGATCTTCCGCGATCAGGCGCGCCTGGGTATCGGCGCCGCCCCCGGCCTTGAAGGCGATCATAAGCTTAATCGGCCCCGGTGGGGTCCAGTCGGATGCGAATGCGCCAGTGGACATTGCGGCAAGGCTGGCGGCAGCTACAGCCGCCTTGAGAATACGTTTCATGGTTTCCTCCCTGGATTTACTCGCAGTCACGCACAATCATGTTGATCGGTCAACAATAAAGTTGACGAGACAACCATTTCGCGAGATGGTGAAAGAAAGGAGAAGCGCATGAATACCGCCCTCACAAGATCAGTCGAGGCAGACGCCCTGCAGGAAGATCTTCCGCTGCACCAATACCTGACCTTCCGCCTGTCGCGCGTGCAGGCGAAACTGAATGCACAGGGCGCGCGTGTGCTTATGGACGCAGCGGGTCTGACGCTGGCTCAGTGGCGGGTTGTCGCGCTTGTCGGGGCTGCCGGGAAGACCAGACTTTCAGATCTGGCGCGCATTACAGCGCTGGACAAGGGGTTGCTTAGCCGAAACGTAAAAACCCTCGCAAAACAAGGTCTTATTACGTCAACTCCCGATAGCTTCGACCACCGCGTACAGCACCTGACACTCAGCGAACAGGGACGCGAAATTTTCGACCGCGCCCTTCCGGTCACCCGCCGCCGCCAAGACCACCTGCGGGCCGGGTTGACACCGGAGGAAATCGACGCCTTCCGCAAAGTTCTCGACAAGCTCGAGTTCGCCGCTGAGAAAACGGATTTTATGGAGTGACACCGGCATGAGCCAATCAAACCTTCTGATCATCATGTCCGACGAACATCAGGCCCGCGCCATGGGCTGTGCCGGGCATCCTTTTGTTCAGACGCCGAACCTTGATGCACTGGCGGCGCGCGGGGTTCGCTTTGCCGACGCCTACACGCCCAGCCCGATTTGCGTGCCCGCGCGGGCGGCCTTTGCCTCGGGGCGCTATGTCCATGAGAATCGGCTCTGGGACAACGCCATGCCCTACACGGGTGAGCCCAAGGGATGGGGTCATACATTGCAGGGCGCGCATATCCCGGTCGAAAGCATCGGCAAGCTGCATTACCGCTCTGACGAAGATCCCGCAGGCTTTGATACCGAGCATATCCCGATGCAGGTGGTGAATGGTGTCGGCATGGTCTGGGCCTCGATCCGCAAGGAAGACGAACGCGTCGGCCCGCCCGGAGGCGGCCGGATGCTGGGCGAATATATCGGCCCGGGTCAGTCGAAATACATCGAATACGATGCCGCCGTAACGGAACGCACCCGCCAGTGGTTTGCCGACCGCGCCGCCTCTGGCGACGACAGGCCCTGGTGTCTCTATGTTGGGCTTGTCGCTCCGCACTTCCCCTTGATCGTGCCGCAGGAATTTTATGATCTCTATCCGTTGAACAGCCTGCCGCCGGTGAAACTCCACCCGGAGGATGGCCACCCCCGGCACCCTTGGGTCGAGAAACAGAACGCCATGATGGACAGCGAAGCCCGCTTCGAGGACAACGAAGAGCGACTAAAGGCGATGGCCTCCTATTACGGGTTGTGCTCTTGGCTCGACCACAATGTCGGGCAAATCATGGCGTCGCTTGACGAAGTAGGATTTGGCGATAACACCACGGTGATCTACACCTCGGACCATGGCGACAATGTCGGCGCACGTGGCCTTTGGGGCAAATCGAACCTCTATCAAGAAAGTGTCGCCGTTCCAATGATCATGGCTGGGCCTGACGTCGCGCCAGGGACCTGCGACACGCCGGTGTCTTTGTTGGATATCTCGGCCACGGTGCCTGACCATTTCGGCCTTTCGTTTAACGGGGATGGCGCATCGCTCCATGCCATCGCGACCAGCGATGATGACCCAGGCCGCCCGATCCTGAGCGAATACCATGCCGCCGGAGCGGTGTCCGGTGCCTTCATGCTGCGCAAAGAGCGGTGGAAGCTGAACTACTATGTCGGTTTCCCGCCCGAGCTTTTCGATATGCGAGGTGATCCAGAAGAGCTGACCGATCTGGCGGGAGATCCTGCCTATGCCGCCAAACTGGCCGAGATGGAGGCGGCGCTGCGGGACATACTTGATCCCGAGGCCGTAGATGCGCAGGCATTCGCCGATCAGGCTGCGTTGATCGAACGTTTGGGCGGACGCGACGCCGCCCTGAAGCTTGGCGCACCCGGCGCAACCCCACCACCAGAGGCGAAGAGATGAAGCTCACCATTCTTGGATCAGGTTCGCCCGAAGCCTACGCGCGCCGCGCCTCGTCAGGATACCTTCTTGAAGTCGGCGAGGATGTTATCTTGTTTGATTGCGGCGGCGGGGTGTTTGACAACTTGCTGCGCTCCGGGCGCAAACCCTCCGACATTACGCATCTTTTTTTCACCCATTACCACAGCGATCACATGATGGATTATGCGAGACTGGTTCATGCGGCGGTGGATTCACAAACGAAGTGCAAATTCTTTACTAAAACAGAGAGTTGCACGGAGGATGAAGAATGGGAACCCACTACTGTCACCTGAAGCTGGACGAACGTCGCAAGCTTGCAAAGTGGCTTGAAGCCAAAATG
>CAJQNB010000094.1 GCA_905479575.1 uncultured Pseudophaeobacter sp. | reverse complement strand
GCTTCAAGGCCAGCTCAGAGGCTGCAAACAAAACCACAAAGGAGGCCACCTCATTGACCAAAGCATAGCGACCGATACATAACTAAGAGCGGGTCAAATCTCGGTGACAATACCGGGTCAGTTCTCAATGACATTCAACAGACAGACGGTGAAATCCAAGATCGGTACGGGCTCCTTATTATTGTTATCGTTGACCCTCCACATTGGGAGGAAGGCCCTCCTAACGTTATCGATATCAGTTTGCAAGGGGGTGGCTGATAATTGGCCTTGGTTCTGAAAAAAAGCAAAGTGATCGCCCCCGGCCAGCACGAAGCCAGCAGAGGGTGTCGTCATTTGTTTTTCCAGGGCAACACTTACTGCTCCGAACTCAACCACTCGAACTAAGCAAAAGCTCTACGAGAAAGAACAACGGTCACGCCAAGTAGGATTGAGGCTAGGAGAGCGCCAAGGAAGAATCCTAGGCCTGCGAAGACCATGCCCATGAGCGTCAACTGAACTGCAGGTTGGTAACTTTTCCAGACAGCCCCAAGTGCTTCCGTATCAGACATATGATGAATAAGCTGCAACCTGGACAAGGCGTTTGCGCCTTCGAGTGAGGCTAAGTTTTCTTGCAACAAATCCAATCGGGTGATCGCTTTAACCATGTCTTCCTTACGGCGGACGATGAAATCACTCCCAGTCATTTGCTCGAGGGCTTCTTCCTGAGTGAGGCCTTCTTTTTGGGCGGATGCATTGAAATCGTCGACAACCATTTGCAGCGAGTCAACGGCCCCGCCTAGGCGCTGAACATATTGTTGAGAGAATTCAGGGAACTGGGACATGGTTGCAGCGCCAGAAATACCCGCGATCAAAGTCAGTGTTTTGGTTATCATTCGTGGATCAACCCCCACTCGAACTAGCAATAAAATTGAGAACTATGGAGCTCATACTCATGGGCTAAACTGGATACGGCAAGAAAAAAGCAAAGTGGCCACCCCCGGCCAGCACGAAGCCAGCCGAGGGTGTTGTTACGAGACCTTCCTGCTCAGCACGTATTCAGCCAACCAGCGCCAGTAGTCGTCCGCATCTTCAAAGCCCTGAGCGCGGGCGGCCAGATCTTCAGCGTCCCCACGAGAAAGGCCGCCATCGTGTTCAGCGATAGCGGCCCTCTCTTCAAACCAGTCAATGTCCGGGACTGTCATGACCCCGGTAGCCTAATTTGATCGACTATGCCCCGTTTCTGCTCATCACTGATGCCCGCTGAGTAGATCCCATAGGTCAGCCCGTTCTCTGACCGTGCCGATTGATGGCCGACTAGAGATGCGGTCCAATGCTCAGGAACACCGGTTCGCTCGCACTGGGTCACGAACCACTTGCGGGTTGAATGGAACACCAGACCGGGTCGCTCCAGTCTCAGCCTTCGTCGAAGAACCGCAAACCCCTTGGTCACATGAGCGACGGTCAGGTCAGGGAACAGAGGGCCTGCTGACGGTAGCTGACGAAAGACCTCATCTAGGGCGGGATGAACGGGAACGAGCCTTTCAGCAGCGTCGGTCTTCAGCAACCGCAGCTCATTTGGTCTGACCCAAACGAAACAGCCCAAGTTTCCCTTCGCTACGAGATCTTCCCGTAGCAGCCCTACTGCTTCCCCCGCACGCATTCCTGAAAGAAGGCAGGTCAGCAGTACCGGGTTGAGCTCGTCTCCAGCACCAAGCAACCGAGAGACTTCCTCGTCAGTCGGCACGGCGTAGGGTCGAGGACGGACTTTCTGATCAAAGCGAACCGATCGAAACGGATTGACCTCCAAGACCCCCTCGTAGACGCACCAGTCCAGCCAGTGATTGACCTGAGACCACACGCGTCGCTGAGTTCTGGCCGTGATCTTGACCGTCCCGTTTTCCGAGTGAGCCACAGCCCGGTCGAGAGACAGCCCTCTCGTCCTTTCAGAACGACCGATCAGAGGGGACAGCTTCGAGATCAGCCCAAGAAACTCTCGCCCGTCATCACGGTTCAGACTGCACACCGACCGTTCACCGTACTTCGAAGCGAACAGCTCCACTGAATAGCGCACCGACTTAAACCCACCAGGCCGAAGCTCCTTACTTCTGAGACGAAGGTACGCTCTGCTCTGGTCACGAACTGGGGTTTTCTGAGGCGTGGTCAATCGCTGGTACTCAGGAGCGGCTCTAGCAGCTCCAGAGTGCTCCAGAGCGGCCCGTAGGTGATCAAGTGCAGCAGTTGGGCTCTCAACCCATTCAGGGCGGCTAGAACTGCCCTCTGTGGCAGACAGGACGGTCTCAGCCGTCGCCCGCACTTCAGCAACCTGGGTCTCAAAGCGGGCATTGGTTTCAGCGGCGCGAACTCTGGCGGTCACCGCGTCGCCGGTCTTCAGGCTTTGTTTCAGGACGCTCTGACCAAGAACCAGAGCAACGTCCTTGGGCCAATGGCGTCTGAACAACCAAGTATGGTCCTTCAAGTACGCGTAACGTATCTGAGCAGACATGGGTCTCCTCCTTTTGAATGAATTGTTGAGGGGGGTAGGCTTACTCAGCCGTGGAGTGGACCCGTAGGATCAGGTCGTGGTCGGGCTCGCCGTATTCTCCAGCCATTGGGCCAGTCACGGAGTAGCCGCCAACGCAGTCATCGAAGACGTAGTCCACGCGGAACAAATGCTCCGGCCAGTCCTCTGACGCTCGAATGATAACGATGTCGCCTTCGGTCAGTTCAACCATAGCAGCACCGCAACGATGATCAGCCAGACCAAGACTTCGTCCCCCTTGGAAAGCCGGGACTTGGGGGCCTTGGAGTGCTTCAGGACGAAGCGAAGTAGATTTGAAAGCATGATAAACCTCCGTAGTTGCTATCGTTTTAGATACGGAGGACGCCTCGCTTTTAGGTCTTTTTGATCTGCATCGTTTTCAATCAAGAGGATATGTGCTCAACTCCGTCCCATTGATTGATTTGAGGGGCATCATGCAGGTCATTTCCGGGAATACTGTGCAAGCGGCACCAGGCTACAATGAAACCGAAATCCGCTTTCATGTCGTCGATCCGATTATTCGTAAACTCGGGTATCCCGACCATGACAATGTGTATCTAAACCTCGAAGAAAAACTGGAGTACCCTTATGCGCACATTGGGCGGCGCTCTAAGAAGGATGTACCTCTGGGGTTTCCAGACTACCGTGCAGGCTTGAAAGGAGCGCGTGGGAGCTTCGTCATCGAAGCTAAAGGGGGCAGCGTTTCCATTGCATCCCTTGAGGTGGAGCAGGCACATTCTTATGCAGCTCACGCCCAAGTAGGAGCAAACTACTTTGTCCTATGCAACGGTAGTGCAGTTCTGGTGTACGAGACTCTTTCTGGGCCTGGAGCCGAGCCCCTAGCGATTTTACCGTTGAACGAAGTCAATGACAGGTTTCACGAACTTGAGAATATCCTTGCTCCAGCTAGCCTTGCCAAGAATTGCCATGTCCACCACGATATGAAGCTTAAGCTTGCGGAGGGTCTCGGTTCTTCTGTTGAAATCAGATCTGGAAACTACCAACTCTCAGATTACCACTACCGTTTCATGATGAACGGACAGGATATCACTGCTATCATTCAACAGGCTGCTCCACAGTTAGATCAACAGTTAGAGCTCATGAAAACGTCCTTTGAGTTGCGGGTTGTAGGTGGTATCGCTGAGCGGGGCGAAGATGGATACATTACCGCAAATGTCGAGTTCAGTGGTGCTACCATCCATAATCAACAGGCTATGGAGCTCATGGGGATCACCGAAGCTTCATTTGCCACGGCTGATGAGTTTATCTCCACGGATCCAGACAGCCCAACCATCTTTGAATCCACGAAGGATTTTGCAGTTTCTAAGGGGGCTATGATTCCGCAATTATTCGGTGGAGCGTCTCCTATGGAAAGTGATCTGGCGGGGGACATGTTCATAAAAGCAGCAATGCACTACCGTGACGGCAAGATTTTGGGCGAGTACATAGCGCTCTCAGATATGAATATTCCTGTTCCGAATTCTTCGCCTATGGTTGGTGAGATGAGCTTTTCAGGCACCTTCGAACTCACGTTAGGTACATGACTTGAATGAAGCCACGACGGAAGCTCCCACCGGTCCAGGCTCTGCGGCTACAATCGTGAGACACGCAAGATGCACTCACCCGGTGTGCTCCTTGCACTAATTTGTCTCCCTCGCCATTCCAGGACTGCAAATGCTTAATCCTTTCAAGTTGATACGGCGGACCATATTCTTGGTTTGGTTATGCATAGGTTTGGCATCTGGCGCGGCGACGCTGGCAGCTTGGGCTTTTAGCCTCTCCACTCAAGTTGCCACCCTGACAGCAAACGCGGCTTCAACTGCCATTCGGCACAGAAAGCAAATCACGAAGGCAGTAGCCAAGGCAAAGGCCAAGGGGCGTGTCCGACGCGTCCTCGTCGCAGTCCCTGCAGTTGGCACGGTGGCCGCTTTCGCTTTCGAGGCGCAAGACTACTATGCTTGGGAAGCCGAGAACCCCGACGGAACAGCTGCCGATTACGCATGTGAAGTCGCCGAACTAAGTGCTGAAGTGGTCGATGAGGTTTTGCAAGAGTTGCCAGAGATGACACGCCCAAGCCCTGACGCGGTGCTGGCCATGATGCCGAATTGCGAAGCGGCTAACTAGTGCTTTGCCCTACGAAAAACACTCACGTTGCGAGAGGCTAAGCCATGTCTACTGCCATAGAAGTTAAAGAAATTTCAGACCTAGTTATGAAGTCTCAAGATTTTTCAGAACTGAGTGACCGACTAGATGTCTACTGCCCGTTTGAAGCGCTCTCAGTAGCTAGGTTAGAGATTCGGCATTCAAACTTTCTTGCTGATCTGATTGACCCTCGCCGCCCTCACGGATTTGATGATATCTGTACTAGGGCGTTTTTGGAAACCCTCCTTTCCTCGGCCGAGGAACCAACGCTTTTACTGAAATTACATCTTGCTGAACTTGGAGAAATCGAGGTTCTGCGAGAGTGGCGAAATATTGACTTGCTTTTGCGGCTCCCTGGACCGTCTCCAGCGGAGGACCTAATCTTCGTCGTTGAACTCAAGGTCGAAGCCAGTGAAAGTAGAGGGCAACTAGAAAAGTATGCCGCGTCAGTTCGTGAAACTTGGCCCGAAGCACAGCATTTCTTTTTCTTTCTTACAGCTCGATCAGATGAAGCAAGTGATCCAATCTGGACCAACGTTGAGTTTTTGTCTCTAGTCCAGAGCTTGGAAGCTGCCAATAACGGTCACATCGGTGAACCGAAGGCACGGATGATGCTTGGATCCTATACTCAAATGCTCAGGAGAAGATACTTGGAAGATCAGACCATCGAAGAGCTGGCTCAAAAAATCTGGGCAAAGCATAGAAACGCCCTGGAATTTCTCGCTGATAGACGTCCGAACCCAGCACATGACTTGGCACGTCAAATTGCGGACGATGAGACTGTGCGCATACTCAATGAAGCTCTTGATGGATCTGGCCTGTCAGTAGTTATGGATGCCAATAACGCACGATATGTCAGGCTTGCGGTTGTTCAATGGGACCGCTTTCAGGCCATGGCATCAGCGACGGGGTGGACACCCTCTAACCGTATTTTGCTCTGCGAAATTGAGATCTCGGACACTACGGTTTCGGCTAGAATGGTTATCGGACGTGGGAGACAGGAGGATAGGCAAAGCTTTTACTCGGCCCTTAAAAATGGTGGTGCAATCAAAGAAAACGCTCGCCCGCTGTCTCCCGAATTCAGCCGCGTTGTTACGAAGTCCATTAGAAGTAGGGTTCAGATGGAAAAGCTACTCCAAAAGGGGTTTGAGAAAACGGATGTTCACAAGATTAGGACTGAAATATCAGAATTCTACAGTGAACTCTTACCCTTGTTGGTTGTGTCTCGAATCTGGTGGAAATTCTCTGGCGGCGTTCTCCGAGCATGTGGATTTGGGCCTGATCAGGCCGCGAGGTCAAGTCTGATCGGGGCGATGGGCTGAGCCAAGGTTTCCCAGCCATCGACCTTTCGCATCT
>CAJQNB010000093.1 GCA_905479575.1 uncultured Pseudophaeobacter sp. | reverse complement strand
GCGCGTCTAATTGGTGCGCCGCCGGGCTATGTGGGCTTTGAGGAAGGAGGCTACCTTACCGAAGCCGTTAGACGCCGGCCGTATGCATTATTGCTGCTGGACGAGGTGGAAAAAGCGCACCCGGATGTCTTTAACGTGCTGTTGCAGGTTCTGGACGACGGCATGCTCACCGATGGTCAGGGGCGCACGGTTGATTTTAAGCAGACGCTGATCATCCTGACCTCGAACCTTGGCGCCCAGGCGCTGAGCCAGTTGCCTGAAGGGGCGGATGCCTCGGATGCCAAACGGGACGTGATGGATGCAGTGCGGGCGCATTTCCGGCCAGAGTTCCTCAACCGTCTGGATGAGACCATCATCTTTGACCGTCTGGCGCGCAAGGATATGGACGGTATCGTTGATATCCAGATCGCCCGCCTGGCCAAACGTCTGGCCGCGCGCAAGATCACCCTGTCTTTGGACGAGGGCGCCAAGACCTGGCTGGCGGATGAAGGCTATGACCCGGTCTTTGGGGCGCGCCCGCTCAAGCGGGTGATCCAGCGCGCCTTGCAGAACGCCCTGGCGGAACTGCTGCTGAGCGGTGAAGTCAAAGACGGCGATACCATCCCCGTTTCGGCTGGTGGCGACGGGCTGATCATCGGCGATCGCCTTGGCACCACTGAGCGGCCAAAACCGGATGACGCCGTGGTGCACTGACACGCGGTTTTTACGCTGAACATGAGAAAGCCCGCCAGTTTTGGCGGGCTTTTGTTATTAGAGACCTGTGTTGGGGCAACGGGCTGCGGGTGAGGTTATTCCTCAATGGCTTCCTGCACGATCTCGTCCAACAGGGTCTGGATCACCTGCATCGCCCCCTCTGGGAAGCTGCGAAAACCCACGGTGACGCTGTCTTCGCCGGGGCGCTGGGCGACAAAGATGTCATAGGGGCAGAAGGTGATGTTCATCGGGTCGGCTTCCATCACCTGACGTGACAGTGTGGCGGAGCAGAAGGAATAGACGTCAGCCTGCTGAAACAGAACCACATCGGATCCAACATCGGCGCGGGTGCGCTCCAACATCTCGCCCACGTGGCTGATGTGGTCGACCACAAAGCCACGGTCGGTTATGGCGCTTTCCAGACCAAAGGTCACATCCCCATAGTCCAGCCCGGTGGTGTAGCTGACCATGTCGTCGGCTTGTGCTGGGGTGAACAACAGCGTGTTCATGGCAAAACTGGCGGCGACGGTGAAATATTTCATCTGACTTCTCCCAATGTGAACAGCAGTACCTTGCCCATTGTGGGCATCCCCCTCATTTTAGGGAGATAGAGACAGGCAGCACAGGGTCGCCTGTTGCATTTATATATAGGAGTTTTTGCATGGGTTTCGCGGCAAAGGCTATAGAGTTTCTTGCACTCGGATTTGTTTTCTTTCTTGGCGCTCTGGTGCTGGTGGGCTTGCTTTTGTTTGTTGTGGACCGGCTGCAGACCCAGGATGCGATCCGCAGGAACTACCCTGTTGTTGGTAGATTTCGCCATTTGTTCAGCACCATGGGAGAGTTTTTCCGGCAATATTTCTTTGCAATGGACCGGGAAGAGATGCCCTTTAATCGGGCCCAACGTGAATGGGTTGGCCGCGCCGCCGAAGGGGTGGGAAATACCGTTGCCTTTGGATCAACCCGCAACATTTCCGTGCCGGGCACCCCTATTTTTGTAAACGCGCCCTTTCCGCCGCTGGATGATCAATATGCCAGTACCGAACCCCTGTGTATTGGCGCAGATGCACGGGTGCCCTACATGGCGCCCTCTTTCTTTAATATCTCGGGCATGAGTTATGGCGCGCTGTCGCAGCCGGCGGTGCGGGCCCTGAGCCGGGGCGCACGCGAGGCCGGGGTTTGGTTGAACACCGGGGAGGGCGGGCTCAGCCCGTTTCACCTGGAGGGCGGCTGCGATATTGTCTTTCAGATTGGCACCGCCAAATATGGTGTGCGCAACCCCGAGGGTGGATTGAGCGACACCAAGCTGCGCGAGATTGCTGCCAACCCCACGGTGCGGATGTTTGAGCTGAAACTGTCCCAGGGGGCCAAACCGGGCAAAGGTGGTATCCTGCCGGCCGCAAAGGTCAGCGCCGAGATCGCCGCCATTCGCGGCATTGCCGAGGGGCAGGCCAGCATCTCGCCCAACCGGCACCCCGAGATGCGGGACTTTGATGATCTATTGGACATGATCTCTCATGTGCGGGAGGTGACGGGCAAACCGGTTGGCATCAAAACCGTGGTTGGCTCGGAAGTGGTGATGCGGGAAATGTTTATGGTGATTGCCTCGCGTCCCAAGGCAGCGCCGGATTTCATCACCATAGATGGTGGCGAAGGCGGCACCGGGGCGGCGCCGATGCCGCTGATTGATCTGGTGGGCATGTCGGTGCGCGAAGCCCTGCCGCTGGTCTGTAATCTGCGGGATGAATACGGCTTTCGCGATCGTATCCGGCTGATTTCCAGCGGCAAGCTGGTCAATCCTGGCGATGTGGCCTGGGCGCTGGCGGCGGGCGCGGATTTTGTCACTTCAGCGCGTGGTTTCATGTTTTCGCTGGGCTGTATTCAGGCGCTGAAATGCAACAAAAACACCTGCCCCACTGGCATTACCACCCATGATCCACGGTTTCAAAAAGGCCTGGTGGTCGAAGATAAATACAAACGCGTGGCGCGCTATGCCACCGAGATCATCCATGAGGTTGAAACCATCGCGCATTCGGTTGGGGTGACTGAACCGCGCAAGCTGCGCCGCCGTCATGTGCGCATCATGCAGGAGGATGGTCACTCTCGCCCGATGAATGAAATCATGCCAAGTTACAGTGCCGTCGCGCAGACGTGACAGGATATGTTTTGGCCTGCGCGGCGTGCTGGGTTAGGTCAGTTGGGACTGACACATTTTAGGAGACGCCCTCATGGCCCGTCGCTGGACCAATACTCTGACTGCCGCAGATGTGACGCCCAAAGCTACATTTATGAACCGCCGCCAGATCATGGCGGGGCTTGGCGGTATGGCGGGGCTGGCCGGGATTGGCGGGTTGCCAGGGCCAGCACAGGCTGAAACTCTGGAGCCAAACTCCTGGGAAGATGTGACCAACTATTGCAACTACTATGAGTTTGGCACCGGCAAAGGTGACCCTGCCAAATATGCCGGTCAGCTGACCACCACTCCCTGGAGCGTCAAGATTGACGGGATGGTGGAGCGCCCCGGCGACTATGATTTCCAGCAGATCCTGGGCGAGATGACCCTGGAAGAACGGATCTACCGCTTCCGCTGTGTCGAGGCCTGGTCGATGGTGGTGCCCTGGACCGGGTTTGAATTGGCCGACTTGCTGGCCCTGGCCGGTGTAAAGTCAGAGGCCAAATACGTGGCCTTTGAAACGCTCTATCGTCCCTCTGAAATGCCCGGCACCGCGTACCGGGTGCTGGATTGGCCGTACCGCGAAGGTCTGCGCCTGGATGAGGCCATGCACCCGCTGACCCTGATGGCGACCGGTATCTTTGGCAAAGACCTGCCAAACCAGAACGGCGCGCCTTTGCGATTGGTGGTGCCGTGGAAATACGGCTTCAAATCAATCAAATCCATTGTGCGGATTACCCTGACGGATAAAGAACCCCAGACCAGCTGGAACATGGCAAACGCGCGAGAGTACGGTTTCTACAGCAATGTGAACCCGGAGGTCTCGCATCCACGGTGGAGCCAGGCCTCTGAGCGTCGTCTGGGCGGCGGGTTGTTTGCCAGCCGTCAGGATACCCTGATGTTCAATGGCTACGGTGATGAGGTTGCATCACTGTATGAAGGAATGGATCTGGCCAAGTTCTTTTAGTCCTCCGCTCTGGTGCCCCGATTGGGCCCTGAGCGGCAGGACGCATTGTGGCGGGGCAGCGTATTTTGGGGTCTCCTCGCTGGAGGCCTCATCGCCACGTATTCAAGAGGGTGGAGTTGCCCGCGTTAAAACGCGCCAGAACGACGGATGAGGACGTTTCGCCAGATGATCGACGCCATAAATACTGCTCTGCGCAGAATTCCTACTTGGGTTCTGTATTTGCTTGGGTCTCTTTATCCTGTCTGGCTGCTCTATTTAGGAATGACCGGGGGGCTGGGGGCTGATCCGGTCAAGGCGTTGGAGCATGAGTTAGGAGAACGCGCCCTGCAGCTATTGATCTTGGGGTTGGCGGTCACGCCGTTGCGCCGCTTTGTCGGGGTGAATTTGATCAGGTTCCGTCGGGCGCTGGGCCTGCTGACCTTTACCTATGTGGCTCTGCATCTGCTGGTCTGGCTGCTGCTGGATGTGCAAATTGTCAGTCAGATCCTCGCTGACATTGCCAAGCGACCCTATATCACCATTGGCATGGCGGGTTTTGTTCTCATGGTGCCGCTTGCGCTCACCTCGAATGACGCCTCTGTCAAACGTCTTGGCCGCAAATGGAAACGTCTTCATCTGCTGACCTATCCCGCCGCTTTCCTGGGCGGCCTACACTACGTGATGCTGGCGAAAGGATTTCAGATCGAGCCCTTGATCTATTTGACGGTGATTGTGGTTTTGCTGGCGCTTCGTTTGTTTGGGTTTGTTGTCCGCAGTTTTGTTGTTTTGCGGGTTTAGCGGTTTTGGTTTGGATGTTTTGGAAGGGTGAGGGGGGCTGTTTGGTTCGCGGGCGTGGTTTTGATGTGTTGTCTTGGGTGAGTCTTGGCTGGGGCGTGTTGAGTGTTGTGGTTTGGGGCGGTGTTTGGGTGTTTGGTTTTGGATTGGCTGGGTGATTTTGGGATTAACCCCGTGATTTTGCGTTATTTTTGGGATTTTCCAAAAAAGA
>CAJQNB010000092.1 GCA_905479575.1 uncultured Pseudophaeobacter sp. | reverse complement strand
CGGAATCGCGGGGATGTAGCAGCCGATCATCGCCGCGGTGCGCTGCGCGTGGTTGCCGGTGGCGGTCACGACGTGCTCGCACGTTATCTCGAAGGTCTCCTCGGACGGCAGGAGGTTGCCGCCCTTCTCGACCATCTTCCGGCCCTTCACGATCCACTCGCCGCCGCGCCGCTCGAACCCGTCCACCTGGGCCCTGCGCACGATCTCCACGCCGCGCTGGCGGGCGCCCTTGGCCATCGCCTGGGTCACGTCGGCCGGGTTAATATAGCCATCTTCGGTGTGATAGATCGCGCCTTTCAGATCGCCGGTCTCAATGAGCGGCCAGCGCTCCTTGATCTGGTCGGGTGTGAGCCACTCATAATCCACATCGCAGGTTTCTGCGGTCGAGGCGTAGAGTTTGTACTCATCCATACGCTCTTCGGTTTGCGCCATGCGCAGGTTGCCAACAACGGCAAAACCGGCATTCAGGCCTGTCTCTTCCTCAAGCTGTTTGTAAAAATCAACCGAGTATTTGTGGATATGGGTTGTCGCATAGGACATGTTGAACAGCGGCAAAAGCCCCGCCGCATGCCAGGTCGAGCCCGAGGTCAACTCATCACGTTCGATCAGCATAACATCGTCCCAGCCGGCTTTGGCGAGGTGATAGGCAATAGAGGTCCCAACGGCGCCGCCGCCGACAACCAATGCTTTGACTTGGGTTTTCATGAGGCCGTTCTCCGGAACAAGTGACTCGGTTTCTGCATTGGTTATGCCCAACCCCCATGAAACCGGTCTAAATCCATCCGACGCAAATATAGCCAAAACCGACCTTTTGGCACCTAGCGTCCCGGTTCCGTGCAATAGTCCCAGCCCAGCCCGGCCCTGCTGTCATGCAGGTATGGACCTCAGGCGTCTGTATTATTGACAGTCCAGGGTGGTCCCTCGGCGAATGCAGACACTGGCAGGCGCCTGCTCCTGCGCCGCAACATCCGCGTCGGCCACATCCGCAGCGCCGGGAAAACGCGCGTCGATTGCAGAGCCCAGACCAGCGGCCTGTTGCCAAAGCCGATCCCGCTGACCTGCCGTTGCAATGCGATCAGCCGGCTCGGTCTCATAGCGCTTTTGCACGATGGCCGCGTAGTCTTTCATACTCAGCTCACCCGGCCCCAACCCGGCTTTCTGGCTTTGCATATTATAGTCCACCGCAACAACTGCCTGGATACTAAATACAAGTATTCCCAAGGTTTTTCGAATACTCATCTCCGCGCTCCCAAACCTGAACCTCACTCACGAAAAGCAGTGTACAGGGGGAGTTGGTGGAAATTATGGCATTCCCAGACCATGCCTCCAGAGAGCACGGCCTGGGAGCACAGCCTGGGCAAGTCTTGAACCTCAGCCCTTATCAGCGAGGATTTTCCCGGGGTTGAGGATATCGTCCGGGTCAAGCGCTGCCTTGATTGCCGCCATATAGCGGGTGGCCGCCCCCAGCTCTTTTTGCAGATAGGGGCGTTTGCCCTGACCAATGCCGTGTTCGCCGGTGCAGGTGCCATCCAGCGAGATCGCCAGATCATTCAGCCAGCTGATAAATTCGTCAGCCTTTTGCCGCTCCTCTGCGTTTTCCATGTCCACCAAGACCAGGGAGTGGAAATTGCCATCGCCCACGTGGCCAACGATTGGCGCAACCAGCCCCAGGTCTTCGGCCTTTTGCTGGGTGGCCCCTACACATTCGGCCAGTTTTGAAATTGGCACGCAGACATCGGTGGAAATCCCCTTGGCACCGGGGCGGATCTGCATGCAGGCCCAATACATGTCATGGCGCGCTTGCCACAGCTTGTTGCGCTCCTCTGCGGAAGAGGTGGCCTCAATGTCAAAGCCGCCAAACTCATCCGCAATGGCGGCAAAGGTCTCGCTCTGCTCCAAAACGCCAGCATCCGAGCCGTGGAACTCCAGCAGTAGCAGCGGTGTTTCCGGCAAGGACAGCTTGGAATAGCTGTTGGCGGCGGCAACGCTCATCTCGTCGAGCAGCTCCATCCGGGCGATGGGAATGCCGTATTGAATGGTCATCATCACCGCGCGGCAGGCGTCATCCACGGTGCGGAACGAACAGCGAGCCGAGCGGATCGCCTCGGGGATGCCCTGCAGACGCAGGGTGATTTCAGTGATCAGGCCCAGGGTGCCTTCGGAGCCGACCATCAGCCGGGTCAGATCATAACCCGCCGAGGATTTTTTGGCCCTTTGAGCAGTACGGATCACTTCGCCATCCGCCATCACCACTTCCAGCGCCAGAACATTGTCCTTCATGGTGCCATAGCGCACCGCATTGGTGCCCGAGGCCCGGGTCGCGGCCATGCCACCAAGCGAGGCATTGGCACCGGGGTCAATCGGGAAGAACAGCCCCTGGTCGCGCAAAAACGTGTTCAGCTGTTCGCGGGTAACACCGGGCTGCACCACCACATCCAGGTCCTCAGCATGGACCGCCAGAATTTGATCCATTCGCATCATGTCGACACAGATGCCGCCAGCGGGGGCGTTGACATGCCCCTCAAGCGAGGTGCCGGTGCCAAAGGGAATGACCGGAACGCCATATTCGGCGCAGGTTTTGACAATGTCGGCAACCTCGGCGGTGGAGGTCGGAAAGATCACCGCATCAGGGGCCTGATTGGTGATCCAGGTGGTGGTATGGCCGTGCTGCTCGCGGATCGCCTGCCCGGTCTGCATCTGGTCACCAAATTGCTGTTTGAGCACGCCAATCGCGGCCTCAATCCCAGCTTCGTTGCGTGGCAATGCCGTCGCCTGCACCATGTCTCACTCCTCTTCCTTACCCCAATAGCGCCGGGCGCCATCTCTCTCGTTTCGTGTTGTCATGACAACACGCGCCTCTTATTGCGCAGAAAAAGGGCGCAGGCAACCACTGCCTGCGCCCCAATCTGTCCCGCTGTCACAACGACATCAGGCTGCCAGAGCCCGAATTCCAGGGTAGCCCCCAGAAGGCAGCGCCAGCTCACTCGCCCAGCGCGATGCCTTCGCGGCGCGGGTCGGCGCCCCCCTTTAGGGTCTCGCCGATTTCAATGGCATGCAGGCCTGAGTTCAGATCGCGGATATTGACCTTATAGCCCATCTCGGTCAGGCGCGGCTCCAGGTCCACGGCAACGGTGTCGGCCTCCAGATCATAGGTGCCAAACCGGTTCACCGCATGTGGCAGGCTCAGCGCCTGCTGCACATCCATGCCCCAATCCGCCCAGGCGACAATGGCCGTTGCCACATAGCCAATGATGCGGCTGCCACCGGGCGATCCTATCGCCAGCACCGGTGCGCCCTCTTTCATCACAATGGTTGGCGCCATCGAAGAGCGTGGCCGTTTGCCCGGCTCCAGCCGATTGGCGATGGGAACACCATCGCGGTGACTGCGAAAGGAGAAATCGGTCAGCTCATTGTTGAGCAGAAACCCATTGCTCATCAAGCGCGAGCCAAAGCCATTTTCAATGGTCGTGGTCATCGACAGAACATTGCCATATTGATCGACAATCACCAGATGCGAGGTCGACGGAAACTCGATCGAGGCATCATCCGCCCAACGCGGTGCCAGCCCCGCATGATCAAACTCCGGCTTGCCCGGCGCCACCTCCGCAAGGGCCGCCTCGCCCGCCAGCATCTCACCCCGACTGGCCAGATAATCCGGATCCACCAACCCCTTGGCTGGAACCGGCACATAGTCGCTATCGGCCATGTAGCGCCCACGATCCGCAAAGGCGAGCCGCGAGGCATCGCCGATCAACCGCCAGGATTGTGGGTCTTCAGCCCCCAGTGCTGCCAGATCATAACCGCCCAACATGCCCAGGATTTGCCCCACGGTCAGCGCCCCCGACGAGGGCGGCCCCATGCCGCAGACCTCAAAGGCGCGGTAGCTGGCGCAGCTCGCGGGACGCTCCTTCACCTGATACAGCGCCAGATCCATTGCCGACAGAACACCGGGATTGCCCTCGGCCTGCTGCACGGTGCGCACAATATCGGCTGCAATAGGTCCGGTATAAAACCCTTCGGCGCCCTCAGCCGCGAGGCGGCGCAGCACATCCGCATAGGCGGTATTGGTCAGGATGTCCCCGGCTGCCAAAGGCGTGCCGCCAGGCAGGAAATAGTCGGCCGTGGCGGGGAAACGCCCCAGCCGATCCGCGTCACGCGCGATCGACCCTGCCATACGCGGCGAGACTTCAAATCCCTCTTCAGCCAAAGAAATACCCGCCGCAAACAGCGAGCCCCAGTTGGCGCGCCCCCATTTGCGATGTGCCGCCTCCAGCAAGGCCGGGGTGCCGGGGGTGCCCACAGATCGCCCGCCCACAACCGCGTCAAAGAACTTTAGCGGCTCGCCCGCCGCGTCCTGGAATAGCCGAGGCGTTGCCGCCAAAGGCGCTGTTTCGCGCCCGTCCAGCGTGGTGATCTCGCCGGACTTGGCGTCATACCAGACCAGAAAGGCACCGCCCCCCAGCCCCGAGGACTGCGGCTCGACCAGCCCCAGCACGGTCTGCACCGCCACCATGGCATCCGCAGCGGTGCCGCCCTGACGCAAGATAGCCGCGCCGGCTTCAACCGCATGGGGATTGGCGGCTGCGATCATCCAGGTCTGTGCCTCAACCGGTGCCCCGGCTGCCTTGCTGGCAAGCGAGGCGGCAACCGCGTCTGAAATCGCCGTGAAAGAGCCAGAACTGGCCCCTTCAGGGGCGACCGCATCCGCCGCCTCCTGCGCGACAGCCCCGGCGGAAGACAGGGTGAGGCCCGACAACGATAGGCCCGACAAAGCTAGGCAGGTCAGTAGAACAGATTTCATGGAACGCCCTCACAGCTGAAAGATACAGGTGCGCCTTACAACATGGCAGGCACCACCTGGTCGGGGGGCCGGTGCCCATCCTCGAAGGTTTTGATATTCAATAGGACTTTTTCTCCCATCTCAATCCGGCCCTCCAGAGTTGCAGACCCCATATGCGGCAGGAGTACCACATTTGGCAATTCACGCAACCTGGGATTGATACTGGTTCCCTTCTCGTAGACATCCAAACCGGCACCGGCGATCTCATTACTGCGCAGCATCCGGGTCAGGGCGTGTTCGTCGATCACCTCCCCGCGTGAGGTATTCACCACCACAGCCGAGGGTTTCATCAGTTTCAGCCGCCGGGCGTTCAGTAGATGGAAGGTCGAGGGCGTCGAAGGACAATTGACCGAGATCACATCCATGCGCGCCACCATCTGGTCGAGGCTTTCCCAATAGGTGGCTTCAAGATCGGACTCGATTTCGGGGCGCAGGCGACGACGGTTGTGATAATGGATCTGCATGCCAAAGGCGCGGGCGCGACGCGCCACGGCCTGACCAATCTGACCCATCCCCAGAATGCCCAGACGCCGCCCCGCCAGACGCCCGCCAAGCATCGCTGTTGGCGCCCAGCCCTGCCAGTCGCCCTTTTGCATCACAGCCAGCCCTTCCGGGATGCGGCGCACCACTGCCATGATCAAAGCCATTGCCATATCGGCAGTGTCATCGGTCAGGACACCCGGTGTATTGGACACCAGAATGCCGCGCTGGCGGGCGGTAGCCACATCAATGTGATCCACCCCGGCACCGTAGTTTGCAATCAGTTTCAGTTTATCACCGGCCTGCCCCAACAGGGCGGCATCAATGGTATCCGTGACCGTTGGCACCAGCACATCCGCCGCTTTCATTGCGGCGGCCAGCTCCTGGCGGCTCATCGGTGTATCATCGCCGCGCAACTGAACATCAAACAGCTCGCTCAGCCGAGTCTCCACCGGCTCTGGCAACCGTCGCGTTACGACAACACTCAGACGTTCTCTTGCCACTTTTGCTCTCCCCTGGCTTTTCATTTCATCTGCCTTGATGGCATGGTGGCGCAGGACGGAACCGGGCACAAGAACCGATCCGCCAGAACCGGAACAAGTGACGCAGCTTTTTGCCTTTTTCAGGCGGGAAAACCTGCAAGATTTCGGACCAACGATATGGCAGGCTTAACCACGAGCAGAAGTGAGCAGGCAGTGATTAAAACATTTTTGCATCGGCGCAGCCTATTGGCGGCGCTCTGTGTGGCGTTGGGCTGTGGCCCATTGGCTTCCATGGCTGCGGCCTCTGAACGCGGTCCAGTGACCAACCTGCCGCTGCCGCGCTATGTCTCGATGAAGGCCTCCGAGGGCAATGTGCGCCGCGGCCCTTCCCTGACCCACCGCATTGACTGGGTGTTCAAACGCCGCGGCATGCCACTGGAGATCACCGCCGAGTTTGGCCATTGGCGCCGCGTGCGCGATCAGGATGGCGCCGGAGGCTGGGTCCACTATGCCCTGCTATCAGGAGCCCGAACGGTGCTGATCCAGGAAGACATGCTGACCCTGCACGCCAAGGCCAATGAACAGGCACCGGTCACTGCAGCACTGGAATACGGGGTTGTGGCACGGCTGGGCAAATGCGCGCCGGCCTGGTGCGAAGTCTCGGTTGGCGGTTTCGACGGCTGGGCCCCTAAAAGCAAGCTGTGGGGCGTGATGCCGGAAGAAATCCGCGACTAGTTCTGCCGCCAGCCCCTCACCTGCCTTAGCTTCGCCGTCCAGCCTGCCTTCGCCGCGCCCCACCGATCCACCCCATTGGCCACCCAACTGGCGGCTTAGGTGGGGTCTGACACCGGGCGAATGCTCAGCTGGGTGCCACCCAGAGCCCGAAAGCTTTTTTGACGACAGGTAAAGACCAGAATCTGCATCTCATCCGCCTGCAGGGTCAGCGCGTCAAAGATCTTCTCGATGCGGGCATCATCTGTGTAGACAATTGCATCGTCCAGAATGATCGGAGCCGGTTGGCCTTTGCGCGCCAAAAGCCGGGCAAAGGCCAAGCGCACCAAAAGGGCAATCTGTTCCTGGGTGCCGCCGGACAGGCTGTCAAAGTCCTCTTCCTGGCCGGCCCGCATCAGCTGATCCGGCAGGACCTGCCCGGCATCCAGCCCCAGACGCGCCTCGGGCCAGAGCAGCCGCAACAGCGGTTGCAACTCTTGCAGCACCGGTCCGATATAGGCCTCTTGCGCGGCGCTGCGCGCCTGTTCCAGCGCCTGATCAAGCCGCCGCAGCACGGCGACCTCAAACTCCACCGCCGCCAGCCGGTTTTGCGCCGCACTGAGCTGATCACGTACCTCGGCCAATTCCTCCTCAACGGCCATGCCTGCCGTTGTGGCAATGCGGCTGTCCAGGACCGCAAGATCGCGCAGATGCGCCTGGATAGCCTCGCGGGTCGCGGTCTGTTCGGATTTTGCCCGCGCAGCCCGGGCTCGCGCCGGGGCCAGGTCTGGCGCATCTTGCTGCAAGGCCTGATACTGGGCCTGTTGTGCCGCCAGATCCTGCTGCAGTTCCGCCTGACGCTGCTGCAACTCCGCCAGCCGCTCCGCAGTGTCGCTTTGTCCCGCCAACGCGGCATCGGCGCGTTCCAGCCGTTGCTGCGCCGCCTGATGGCTAACGCGGGCGCCTTCCAGATCCAACCGGTGACGGGCTTCGCTTTGGCGCGCCTGGTCAAGCGCGACAGCCGACGCGTCCATTTCTGCGCGCTGCGCAACAAGCCTGGCTTCCAGCTGGTCCAGATCCTCGTCCTCAGGCTCATTTGCAGGCGCGCCCGCCTCAGCTGGGGGTGTCTCAACCGGCAAAGCATCAAGGCGCTGCATCAGCGCCATTATCCCTTCGGGTGCCAGAACCAGTAGCTGGCCTTCAGCCTCTTCCAGCCGGATGCGGGCTTCTTGACGGGCCTGATGGGCCGCGCGGGCCTGGGTGATGCTGTCGCACTGCACCACCTCCAAGGCCGCTGCAAGCGCCCGCTGCGCCTGATCCAGTTGATCCCGCCCAGCGCCATCGCCCGGGTGCAGCTCAATACGAGCCAGACCGGGCACCTCCAGGCTGCCCCCCTCTGGCAGGGGAATGCGGCTGCCGCCAGCCAGCGGCGCACCATCCAGCGTCAAGCGCCCCTCCTGCCCCGGCTGGTAGGTGACGGTGAGGGCAAAGGCCCCCAGCTGCTGCGCCTGCGCCGCCAGGGCCAGGGTGTCGCGGGCGGTCTCGATCCGCTCCATCGCAGCCTTGTCGGGACCATGCTCCATCTGCGCCTTCAGCGCTGCGACCTGCTGCATGACACTGCGGACCTGCTTCAGCGTCTTTTGCAAGGCGCGGCGCTGGTCTGCGGCCTGCTCCAGACGCGCGGCCCGTTGCATCTGCGCCAACCGCGCCTCCAGCGCCTGTGTTTTCGCCTTGGCCGTTGCCAAAACCTGCTCCGCCTGCTTTCCCTCGGCATGGGCCGGATCCAGAACTTCGCAAATCTGTTTCAGGGTTTGCGCCGCCACGCTCAGGGCTTGCTCTGCCTCGGCACGGTCTTTGCGGCGCGCCAGAAACCCGGCCAAGGCGCTGTTGTGATTGTCCAGCACCAAGGTGGCGGTGCGCAGCGCCTGCTCTGCAACCGTCAGTTTTTCCTGATATTGCTCAGCGGCTTGCAGCTCTTGCTGGGACTGGCGCAGACGCGCCTCCAACGATTGCTGTGCTTCGGGGTCTTGCAGATCCGTCAGCGCGCGGCGCAGATCCTGACGTTGGTCAAGCTGATCGCGCAGCTCCCGCACCTTGTCGGCGAGCCCCTCTTCGCGCGCTGCTAAGGTCGCCACCTCATGCATCGCCTGGTCCAGCGCGCCGCCCTTTTTGGCCCCGCGCGAGGTCACCAGACGATCCAGGGACTGGCGCACATCGCGCCGGATCGCATCCATGCGCTGACCGCCAGTGATACTGTCCACCTCCCCCGCGACCGACGACATCAAATCCTGCCGCGCCGCCAGGGTTTCCTTTGCGTCGGCAAAATTGGTCAGCCCCTGACGCACCCAAAGCAACCCGGAGGGACCGCCCTCTTTGGGGGATTTGATCAGGCTTTGCAGCCAGGCCTCCGCCGCATCCGATTGCAGATACAGATGATCGCCTTGCCAGATCCGCAGATCGCCCTTGCCCGAGGCCTTTTGAAACTGCTTGGCCAAGCGATAACAGCTGCCGTCCCGTTCAATCTCCACCTCGACCCGAGGTTCGCCTCCGGCGCGCGGTGCCAAGGCGCGAATGTCCTTGTCCCAGGATTTGGCATCTTTGAAAAAGACCGCATGCAGCGCGTCAAAGATGGTCGATTTCCCCTGTTCATTGGGGGCGGCCAACACATTAAGCCCCGTCCCAATGCCGGTGATTTCAACCGGGTCGGTAAAGCGGCGAACATTTTCCAAACGAATAGCGCGGATCTTCATGCGTTGCGCTCCCCGGTCGCGTCACCGTCCTGGGCATAGGCAAACAAACGGTTCAAAGCCGCCGAAGCGATGTCACGCGCGCTCTGGGACTCGCTTGTGTCCTCGGCCGAGCGCATCAGATCTTCGGCAGCGGCCCGCAACGCCCCATTGGTGGCAATCAGATCCAGATCAGACAGCTGGTATTCGCTGCGCAGCCCTGATGTTTCCAGGGTGAAATGACAGAACTCGGGGGCGACCTGTGCCACCGCCTGCTCCAAGGCCAGGCGCTGCGGTGCAGTGACCCAGCCCTCGGCCTTGAGCCGCAACAGATGTAGGCGCCACTGGGCACGGTTGGCAGGCAACAGCGCCTGCAGTTCTGCCGCAACATCGCTCGCAGGGGTGAGGGGCAAAGCCTGTTCCTGCCAGTGATAGGCGCCGACCTCCAGGGCGGTGATATCCGGCGGTTGGCCTGCCGCGGTCAGTTCAACCAACAGGCACTGGCCCCGCCCGGCGTGTTTGAACCGGTCGGCCTCTGGCGTGCCGCTGTAGCGGCTGCGATCATTCAGGATAAAGGCACCGTGCCAGTCGCCCAGCGCCAGATAATCCAATCTGGCAGAGCTGGCACGGTTGGGCGAAATCACCTCACCGCCGGCCTCATCACTGCCAAAGTTCAGCACCCCGCCATGGGCCAGACCAATGCGCAAATCCCCCGCCGAGGTATCGCAGCCATCCATCCAGGCGGTCAGGTCCTGCCCGGCAAAGCGATGACGACAGGGCGCAGGCAACAGATGCACCCCCGGCGCCATCTGCACCGGCTCAGGCTGCATCAAAAGATGTGTGTTTTCCGCAGCATGCTGCGCCATCCCGGCCCACAGCGTTTCCGCAGCCGCGCTGTCGTGGTTGCCTGGAATGATCCACCAGTGCAGATCTGGCGCCGCCCCCATTGCCGCCAGGGCCTGGCGCTGCACTCGTTCTGAGGGCGTTTCGGTGTCAAACATATCCCCCGCGATCAGGACATGCTGTGCCCCCTGTTCCTGCGCCAGAGTGGCGAGAGTGGCGAGTGTCTGCTGACGTGCCTGCTGCAAATCCGCCCGTACCTCCTCCGGCATTTGGCCAAACCGTTTGCCGAGATGCAGGTCTGAGGTGTGTAGAAAGCGAAAGGCGGGCATTCGGGCTCCGGGTCAGGGGATCAGGCGGTCTATACTTGGATGGTCATTCATTTGGCCCCGCCATGAGTGGCAGAGCCACAGCAAAGGGTCAACGCGACGGCTGGGAATGATCCGGGAAAGGTCACAAAAATATGGGAAAATTCAGGCGATTGACACGCGGCGGCCTCTGCGGCAAAAATGTCCAACATTTTAGAAAATCGGGTCCAGATGATATTTGGTTCAAGACAAAACGAGGATGAAACAGTGGTGGCGATGCTGGCCTCGGTGCTGCGCCGCGACATCTCCTTTGGCCTGCTCAGACCGGATGAAAAGCTCAAGCTTAACGACCTGCGGCAACGCTATGGCGGCTCTAATCATTCGATGCGCGAAACCCTGCGGCTGCTCAGCGCCGAAGGTCTGGTGGCGGCCACCGCCCAGCGCGGGTTCCG
This sequence comes from uncultured Pseudophaeobacter sp., assembly GCA_905479575.1. GTDB lineage: Bacteria > Pseudomonadota > Alphaproteobacteria > Rhodobacterales > Rhodobacteraceae > Pseudophaeobacter. The sequence goes on along the minus strand of CAJQNB010000092.1, from coordinate 29,007 downwards.
CGTCACCTCGGCCACCGAGGCAGATCTGCAGGACATTTTGTTCATGCGCATCCAGGTTGAAAAGATGGCACTGGAGAAATCGCTGGCGCTGGGGGATGTCGCCTGGGAGGGTCGCGTTCTGGCAGCCCATCACGCCATGCGCCACTGCGAATCTGTTGTGCAAAGCGATCTCAGCGATCTGGCTGCCCTGGAGTGGGACAATGCCTGCCGGGCGTTTTTCTACAGCCTCTGCGAGGCCTCGGGCTCTCCCCGGCTGCTAGACACGCAGCAAAAATTCTACGACCAGTCCCGCCGCTTTCGGCTGGCGCTGCTGCGCGAAGGGCGGCTGGATTTTCCAGATCGCGCCACGCAGCATCAAGCACTGCTCACCGCAGTATTAGGCCGCGACAGCGCCACAGCGCTTAGCCGGTTGGAGAGACTCATCACCACGGAAATACAGGCCTGAGGGATAAAAGGATCAGGCCAACACTGTTCACTAGGGAGGAACGATCATGACCACATTTACCCGCCGCAAGGCATTGGCACTACTGGGTGGCAGCGCCGCTGCTGCTGGACTGGCAAGCCCAGCCTTGGCCTCAAACCGCAAAATCACCGTGGGCGCGCTGCGCTTTACCAGCCATTCCGGCAGCTTCATCGGCTTTGAGCGCGGCTATTTTGCCGACGCGGGTCTGGATGTGGAGTTCAAGTTCTTCCAGGCCGCAACCCCAATGGCTGTTGCCATTGCCTCCGGCGATGTGGACTACGCGGTAACCGCGATGTCTGGCGGTCTGGTGTCTCTGGCCGACAAGGGTGCGGTCAAGGTGATCGGCGGCGCCCTGTCCGAAGAGGTCGGTATCGACGGCCAAAAGTTCCTGGTCTCTGATGCCGCCTACCAGGCCGGTGTGACCAGCCCGGCACAGCTGGCGGGCAAAAGCTACGGCATCACCTCGGCGGGATCCTCTTTCCACTACATGGGCTCCAAAATGGCCCAGGCCGAAGGCATCGAGCTGAAGTTCAAGCCGTTGCAAAAGGTCGGAGCCATCATCGGCGCGCTGAAATCCGGCCAGATCGACGCCTGGTCCATCGTGCCACATCTGGCCAAACCACTGGCTGGCTCTGGCAAGGTGCATATCATTGGCAATGTGTCGGACTACCTGCCAAATTATCAGGTGACCACGGTCTTTACCTCGGCCAAAAACGCCTCGGGCGAGCAGCAGATGACGCGCGATTTCCTGGCCGGCTATTCCAAAGGTGTGAGCGACTATAACAGCACCATGATCGACAAGGCCCATGGCGACGCCGGTGTTGAAGAGCTGGTCGACCTGATCCACAAATATGTCTATGCGGATCGCCCACGTGAAAAGGCGGCCAAGTCGATCATCAATGGCACCATGCGCCTGAATGAGGGCGCGGCGATGAACACCGCCTCGCTGCAGGACCAGCTGAGCTGGTTCCAATCCGAAGGTCTGGTGGATCAGAGCATCAGCCTGGATACCGTGATTGACCCAAGCTACGTGCAGACACTCGGCTAAAGCCAGCTGCGCACTTTTTCTCGGGGCGGGATGTGATCTCGCCCCGTCTCTTGTTTCCCCCTTTTCCGGAGCGCTCCCGCATGGATATTCGCCTCTCTGGCGTCAGCCATTCCTATGATGATTTTGAGGTGCTGCGCGATATCTCGCTGGACATCCCCTCGGGCAAGATTGTCTGCATCGTTGGCCCCTCTGGCTGCGGCAAGTCCACGCTGTTGCGCTTTATTGGCGGGTTGGAACAGCCCACCCGGGGCGAGGTGCTGCAAATTGGTGCTGCACCCAAGGATTGCCTCAACCCGCTCACCTATATTTTTCAGGATTTTGCCCTGCTGCCCTGGCGCTCGGTGCGGGGGAATGTCTCTTTGGTGCTGGAGGACCACGGCATTCGCGGAGCCCGCGCCGAGGCGATCATTGCCGATGTACTGGCCCGCACCAAGTTGAGCGAGTTCCACAAGGCCTTGCCCAAGCAGCTGTCGGGAGGAATGAAACAGCGGGTAGCGATTGCCCGTGCCCTGGCGGTGAACCCGGCGGTGATGCTGATGGATGAGCCGCTTTCGGCGCTGGATAGTCAGACCCGCGAATTGCTGATGGATGATCTGGTCAGCCTCTGGACCCGGACGCCGTTTACGGCAGTCTATGTCACCCATAACCTGGCCGAAGCCGTGCGGCTGGGCCACTCCATCGTGGTGATGTCGCGCCGCCCTGGCGAGATCCGCGAAGTGGTCCATCTGGATACCCCGCTGGATCAACGTCACTATGGGGACAGCGCTTTGGAAGAAAAACAAAAATACCTTTGGCAATTGATGCGCGAAGAGGCCCGTGCGGCAGATGCGGAGCTGGTTCATGTCTGATCTGAAACCCAACACAGCCGCCGTTTCCACCGAAACTCTACCTTCTAAGGGCCAAGCTCGCCAGGTCACCTTTCGTGGTGGTGGCTTTGCCCCGGCCAGCCATCGCTGGATCGGTGTCTTGGTCTTTGTCCTGCTGCTGGCGCTTGCGGAACTTGGCACCCGTCAGGGCTGGATTTCACCACTGACCCTGCCGCTGCCCAGTGACGTGCTCAAAACCTTTGGCGAGCTCTATGCGTCTGGGCTGTTGTGGGCACATATGAGCGTGTCTTTGACCCGGCTGTTTATCGGTGCCTTGCTTGGCGCCAGCCTGGGCGTTGCGACCGGCGTGTTGATCGGGCTGTTTTCCTATGTTCGCGCCGGATTGGTGCCGCTGACGGCTGCGCTGTTCCCCATCCCCAAGATCGCGCTTTTACCGCTGTTTGTGATCTGGTTTGGCATTGATGAGGGCTCAAAATACGCGCTGATCGCCTTTGGCACATTTACCCCCACGGTGGTGGCTACCTATGGCGCGGTGGACAATGTTGATCGCAGCCTGATCCGCATGGGCCAAAGCTTCAACCTGTCCTGGTTCTCGATCGTGCGCAAGATTGTGCTGCCTGGGGCCATGCCCGGTATCCTGTCCGGGCTCCGCATCAGCCTGGCCATTGCCATCATCTTGCTGGTTGCAGCCGAGATGCTGGGCGCGGAATACGGTATCGGCGCCTATATCCTGGAGGCCGGATCGCTCTATGATCTGGAACGCCTGTTTGCCGGCGTCACCATCCTGTCGCTGCTGGGGGTCACGCTGAGCGCCACCATCGGGTTTATTGAACGCCGGGTATTGGGCTGGCGCCAATAGCCCCCCTTTACTGGCAGGGGGCTTGAACGGGTGGTTTGCCGGGAAAAATCTGACTGGGTGCTTTTGGGGGCGGCTCAGGGGACTTGCAGGGGCAGCTCTGGCTGACTCTGGGGCGGCTGCTTGTGTGGTTAGTATCTGGCAGCGTCCCAGCCCAGACCCGGCCCAGACCTGCGTTTTTGCGGCGGCATGGCTCCACCCACTGGCAGATACTGTTTGAGGATTCCGGCGCGGTGGGCAAAGACCTGCACATCACTAAAAGGCATCCCATCAAGGCGGGCATCTGCAATGCGCTGCGCCAGCTGGTCGCGATCTGCGTCCAACTCGGCGATCCGAAGCGCCAGGGCCTCGGTGTCGCCACGGGAGACCAGCGTCCCCCCGCCCTGCCCCGAAATCAGATCCCGTGCATAGGCGCCTTCATAGCCCAAAATTGGCGTGCCGCAGGTCAGGGCCTCGATCAGGCAGCGCGGCGATTCAGGTGTTTTATGGCAAAACACAAAGATATCAGCCTGCCGCAGCGCCTGTAACACAGCACTGCGATCCTCGATAAATCCTGGGAAATCAACACAGTTGGTCAATCCCGCCCGCTGGATCCGCCCCTTCATCTGCGGTAGCGCCGCGCCATCGCCAAGCCAGGTTGCGTGGAAATCCACCCCGAGAACATTGAGCCGCTCCAGTACCGTGGTCCAGTCGATCGGCCCCTTCATGGCCTCGGCGCGACCGGTGTAGATCAGCCGTAGCGGACGTTTTCTCCCAACATCCGCGATCTTTGCCGCTAAGGCACTGTCGCTGATGTGATCTTCCTCAGCGATGTGAATATCATGGACCAGCTGTGGGTTCCGGCACAGTCCGTGATAGGCTTCAAAGGTTTCAGCCCCATGGAACAGGCCCAGATCGGCCCGCTGGATCACAGCCTTTTCAAGCCAGGCCATGGGCCGGTGATACAACCGCCCCCGCAAGCGACTGCGCCAGGTTGTCTGGTCCAGCGCCTTGTCGCTTGGACGTTCCAGCGATTGCCGCATGACTTCGGATTCCACCCGATCCGTCCAGACCCCATAGGGCCGCTGCAACTGATGCGCGGCCAGGCAGGACACCGCCCCCCAATCGCCAAACAACCCACCGATGGCAAAGCTCAGGTAATCTGCTTGTGCGATCAACCTGCGTATCCGCTTTAATGCCCGCGGCAGGGCCCGTAGAAACTGGTCCGGGCGATAGGCCATGGGGAAGGGTTCGATGCTGACTCGCGACAGCTCTTGCTGATAGCAGTGCACAGGCACCCATCCCGCTGGAGGCGCAACCGCGCTGACCGGCATCATCACCGTGATCAGATCAAAGTGCCGCGCCCAGAGCTGCAGCCCGTTGACCGCCTGCCGTTCAATAAAAAGAGACCCCTCAAAGAGATACAGCGGCACTGGGGCATAGAGCAAAAGGCTGGTTTGTGGCGCGGTTATGGGCATCGTTATCGTCCTTGGCAGTGGAGATCAAACTGGCTCCTTGCCGACAAGGTTAACTAAAATTTTCCTAAAATTCACATGGCACCTAAGCGGAGCCAGCGCGCTCAAAAGAACCAGCGCACTCACCAAAAGGCGAAGAAAGATAGCCAAAAGTGCGCGAAAAAGCAGCGCCGCGTCAATCTGACGAGCCAGAATCTGCATCCTAATGATTGCACCGCCCGCGCTCCTGCTCTACATGAGGGCCTAAATGGCCCTGGCCGGAAACCAATTTCGACATATGGTCCGTTCAGTCGCATACATGAAATGTAGCGCTGCTACATTATAGTCACCAAAGCTTCCGTTATCGCTGAAAGGTTGAGAAACATGACAGAAAATTCAAACCCCGACATTCTGTATACCATCGTAGACGAAGCTCCAGAGCTGGCCTCGGCATCCTTTCTGCCGATCATCCGCAAGTTCGCCGCTGCTGCCGATGTCAGTGTTGGCACCAAAGACATTTCCCTGGCTGGGCGCATCCTCTCTGCCTTCCCAGAAAACCTGAGCCCCGAACAGCGTCAGACCGACGATCTGGCAGAACTGGGTGAGCTGGTCAAAACGCCAGACGCAAATGTCATCAAACTGCCAAATATCTCGGCCTCTGTGCCGCAGCTGGTCGCCGCCATCGAAGAATTGCAGGCCCAGGGCTATGACATTCCCTCCTACCCCGAAGAGCCCACAACAGATGCCGAAGAAGACGCCCGCGCGCGCTATGACGGCCTGAAAGGCTCTGCGGTGAACCCGGTTCTGCGGGAAGGCAACTCGGACCGCCGCGCGGCCCGCGCCGTTAAAAACTACGCCCAGAACAACCCACATTCGATGGGCGCGTGGACTGGCGACAGCAAAACCAAGGTCTCGTCCATGGCGGAGGGTGATTTCTACGCCAATGAAAAAGCCGCCACCATCACAGCGGCGCAGGCCGGTGACGCCAAGATCGAATTTGTCGGCACCGATGGCACGGTTACCGTGCTGAAAGACGGCTGGTCGCTTGAGGCCGGTACCGTTGCAGATGCCACATTCATGTCGGCTGCTGCCCTGTCGAGCTTCCTGGCAGAGGCCATTGCCGACACCAAGGCAGACGGCACCATGTTTTCGCTGCACCTGAAGGCCACCATGATGAAGGTCTCTGACCCGATCATTTTTGGTCACGCTGTCAAAGCCTGGCTGGCGCCGGTGTTCGACAAGTTCGGTGCCGAGCTGGAGGCCTTGGGAGTCAATGCCAACTCTGGCATGGGTGATCTGCTGGACCGTGTTGCCAGCAACGCCGACATCATGGCCGCAATTGAGGCCGTCACCGCTGAGCGCCCCGCCATGTATATGGTGGACAGCGACAAGGGCATCACCAACCTGCACGTGCCTTCGGATGTGATCATCGACGCCTCGATGCCTGCGGTGATCCGCGCTGGCGGCAAGGGCTGGGATGCCGCAGGCAACAAGGGCGACACCAACTGCGTCATTCCTGATCGTTGCTATGCCACCATCTATGATGAGACCATCAACTTTTTCAAAGCCAATGGCGCGCTGGACGTGACCACGGCGGGATCCGTCGCCAACGTCGGCCTGATGGCACAAAAAGCCGAAGAATACGGCAGCCACCCCACCACATTTGAAGCCCCTGCTGCGGGCACCATCCGTGTGGTTCTGGCCAATGGCGAAACCCTGCACGCCCATAGCGTCGAGGCCGGCGACATCTGGCGTGCCTGCACCGCCAAACAGGCACCGATTGAAAACTGGATTGAACTGGCTCTGGATCGCCAGCGTCTGACCGGTTCCGAAGCCATCTTCTGGCTTGACGAAAACCGTGCCCATGACGCCGAACTGATCAAATATGTCAAACCCGCGCTGGAAGCTGCAGGCAAGGCGGATCTGTTCCAGATCATGGCCCCACGGGAAGCAACAGCCCAGTCGCTGAAGACCATCACCGCAGGCAAGGACAGCATCGCCATCACCGGCAACGTGCTGCGCGACTATCTGACCGATCTGTTCCCGATCCTGGAACTGGGCACCTCGGCCAAGATGTTGTCAATCGTGAAACTGATGCAAGGTGGCGGTTTGTTTGAAACCGGTGCCGGTGGCTCGGCGCCCAAGCACGTGCAGCAGCTGGTTGAGCAAAACCACCTGCGCTGGGACTCGATGGGGGAATTCTGCGCCCTAGGTGAAAGCCTGAAGTTCCTGGCAGACAGCAAGGACAACGCCAAAGCCGGTGTGCTGGGGGCTGCCGCTGAGGTGGCAACCCAAGGCATTCTGGACAACAACAAGTCGCCTTCGCGCAAGGTGGGCGAACCTGACAACCGCGACAGCCACTACTGGTTTGCCCGCTACTGGGCTGAGGCCCTGGCAGCACAGGGTGACGACGCAGATCTGGCCACAGAATTTGCCCCCATTGCCAAGGCGCTGGCCGATGGCGAAGAGGCCATTCTGGCGGAACTGGCGACGGCACAGGGCCCGGCCGCGGATATTGGCGGCTATTTCCACCCCTCTGCGGAGCTGAAAGCCAAGGTCATGCGCCCCTCAGCAACGCTGAATGCCATTATCGGCTAAACGGCTCAGCCCCTTTAGGACAAACAAAAGAGCGCCCGGCAGATTTGCCGGGCGCTTTGTTTTTGCGAGGTTTGATCTGGGGGCTCTGCCCCCGCGCCCCTGCGGGACGCTCCCCCGAGGTATTTAGGGAAAGATGAAAGCCACAGCCATAGAGCTTGTCAGAAGTCCTGCCACATGTCCTTGGCTGCATTGCCGTCAGTGCTGACACTGATTGGTGCAGCAGCCGAGGTCGCGGCTTCAAGGTCCCAGTCGTCCTCTCCATGCGCCGAAGGCGCTACGGTTGGTGCCATCGGGGCAGCGGCTGTTGGCATCTGCACGACAGGTGCACTGCCATCTAATTTAAAGATCGCTACCAGCTCTGCCAGTTTCGAGGAATCTGCATTGAGCATGTGCCCGGCAGCAGTCGCCTCTTCAACCATGGCAGCGTTTTGCTGGGTCACCTGGTCCAGCTGGGTCACCCCGGTGTTGATCTCGTTCAGGCCAGTCGATTGCTCCACAGCACCTTCGGCAATGCCGGAAACCAGCTTGGAGATGTGGCTTACCTGACCCACGATGCTGTCCAGCGCTTCGCCAGCCTTGCCAACCAGATCCACCCCACGGGCAACCTGTTTCGAGCTGTCACCGATCAGGGTTTTGATTTCCATTGCAGCATCCGAAGAGCGTTGCGCCAGAGCACGAACTTCCGAGGCGACAACCGCAAAGCCTTTGCCAGCTTCGCCGGCCCGGGCCGCTTCGACCCCGGCATTGAGAGCAAGCAGGTTGGTCTGGAAGGCGATGTCGTCAATCACCGAGATAATCTGGCCGATGTGGTTCGAGCTCTGTTCGATTTCGGTCATCGCCGATACCGCGCTTTGCACCACTTCGCCACTGATTTCGGCTTCTTTCTTGGCCGCTTCCATGGTGGCCTCAACGCTGCTGGCACCTTCGGCGGCAGATCTCACGCTTGCGGTCAGCTCGTCGAGCGCTGCAGCGGTCTCTTCCAGAGTTGCCGCCTGGCTCTCGGTACGGTGCGACAGATCATCAGAGGCCTGGCTGATTTCAGCCGCGCCATTGCGGATGGAGCCGGTGGCTTCGACCATGCGCGACATTGTTCCGCTCAGCGTTTCAATCGTCTGGTTAAAGTCACGACGCAACTGGCCATAATCCTGCGGGAAATCGCTGCCGATTTTGACTGTCAGGTCCCCCTGCGACAGCTTGGACAGGCTGCCACTCAGAATGGAGACAACCTCGGCCTGTTCAGCTTCGCGTTCCTGCTGTTTGCTTTCCAGCTCCTTCTGGCGGATCAGGGACTGCTTGAGAACTTCCAAGCTGCGCGCCATGTCGCCAATTTCGCTTTTGTTTTTTGTGGCAGGGACATCCGTATCAGTGTCACCATCAGCCATTGAGTGCATCCGGTTTTTCAACGCATTCACTGGCGCTGTAACACTACGGGTGATCACTGTGGCCCCAAGGCTAAGAATAGCGAGGCTGATGGCCAAGGCACCGATGGCAGTCCAGCGCACGATATTTAGTTCTGCATCAATATCAGCCACATAGGCGCCTGTGCCGATGCCCCAGCCCCAAGGGGTGAAGGCTTTGACGTAGCCCATTTTTGCTTCCTGAATTTCAGAATCCGGCTTGTTGAAGTGGTAGATCACCGGGCCCGAGCCTGTCGTCTCGATGACCCTGTTGAACTCTTCAAAAACCCTAAGACCATTCACATCTTCAAAGCCTGACTGATCTTCCCCAATCAATTGTGGGGCGACTGGATGTGCAACCATGGTGTTGTTTTGATTAAAGGCAAAGAAGTAGCCTGCGGTGCCAAAACGTAGCAGTTCGACCTGCTCTTTCCCCAGCGCCTGCGCCTCTTCCAATGTCAGGTCCCCAGCCTGAACTTTTGCGTCCAGATCAGCCAGGGCGCTGATAACGGTGCCGACCAAATTGTCGAGCTCCTTCTCTCGCATCTCATAGGCATTTTCCACCGTACGAGACAGCAATACAAAGGTCAAAACCGCGGCCAATCCCACCGCCAACGCGGTTAGGGCGTATATCCGTATGGGCAATCGGAACAAAAGCTGGGGCATCTTGGAATAGTCCTCTAAATCTAACGCTTATTCCCTGCCTATGTGACGCATCCTAATATTCTGTTATGGCCGCCTGTATTGCTTAATACTTCTCCAAAAAAACTAGCCAATATTCGACTTAATTCCCAAAGGTGACGCTCAATGGAAAGTAAAATATCACACAAGCAACCTGTGGGATAATGAAACTTTGCTTGGGCAAGGCTCCTCTCGGCCCCTGGTAGCCCCAGACAGCCCCCGGCAGCTTCTGGCCCTTAACGGGAAAGCTGCTGCAGAACCTGCTGCAACAGGCCTAGACCCTGTTTTAGTTCTTCTTCGCGGTAGCCGCAAAACCCCAGAAGCAATCCGTTGTAGCCACACGCGCTTGGGGTCGGGGTCTGCACAAATCCCGAAAGCGCCTCAATGCTCAGCCCCTGCTCTGCCGCCTGGGTACAAATTTCCTGGTCCTGCAGGGCGCAGGTCAAATGGAACACCACCTGCATGCCAGCCTGGTGATCGACGCAATAGCCATAGGCGCTGAAATCCTGGGTTAATTGATGCAACAGAAAACGGCGGCGTTCTGCGTAGATCCGTCTGACCCGGCGCAGGTGGCGATAGAACTCACCGCTGTCGATAAAATCCGCCAGCGGCTGTTGTGGCATGCTGCTGGCCCTGGGGCCAAAGCGTTCGATGCTGTTGGCAAAGCGTGCGACAAGCGGTTTGGGCAGGATCAGGTAGCCCAGGCGCAGGGCGTTGGAAAAGATTTTGGAGAAGCTACCAATATACAGAGTGCGGTGCAAATGATCAAAACCAGCCATCGCTGGGATGGGCCGCCCAGCGTAGCGGAACTCGCTGTCGTAATCATCCTCGATGATCCAGGCCTGCGTCTCGGTTGCCCATCGAATGAACTCCATCCGTCGCGCCGGAGACATGGCGCCGCCCAGTGGAAACTGATGCGAGGGCGTCAGAATAGCCAGCCGGGGGGCCACCGGGCCAGAGGGGAGAACCGCGCCATTGTCATCAACGTGCAGGTAATCTGGCGTCAGGCCCTGGGACGTGATGAAATACTGCAAGGGCCGATACCCCGGATCCTCCAACGCGACGCTATCGCCGGACTGTGCCAGCGCATGCAGGCAGATCTCCAGGGCATCCGTGGCACCGGCGGTGACAATCACCTGCTCGGGGCTCGCTGAAATGCCGCGCCATTCCGCCACGTGATCGCAGATAGACTGGCGCAGCGCCAAAGAGCCAAAGCCGCCACTGCCCAAAAACATGGCCTGCGGGTCGGAGCGACAGATCCGTGCTACTGTCTTGGCCCATTGCCGATAGGGAAACAGCCGCATATCCGGGCTGCCGGCCCGAAAGGGAAGCACCCCGGCCATGTCTGACGCGGGGGCTGAGGCAGCACTTGGCTCATGCCCTCGCCGCTTGCTGGCACCAGAGTTCTGCGGGGCCGTGATAGCCGGCACCTGGGTGAGCTCAACTTCGCCAGAGGCACAAAGCCGATAGCCGGAGCCCTGCTGGCTGCTGAGGTATCCCTCGGCAACCAGTTGTTCGTAAGCGGTGACGATGGTGGAACGCGACACCCCCAGTTCGGTGGCAAACACCCGTGTTGGCGGCAGCTTGCTGCCCGGCGCCATATCCCCCGAAGCGGCGCGCAGGCGAATGGCGGCACAGATTTGTTCAAACACCGGAGTGCTGGCATCACGATCAATGGAAAAGCCCAACCAAGGTGTCTGTTTCATCGGTACTCTCGCAAAATTGGCCTGCTGAAAATGTGAATGTCCTAACAGTATAGAGCATCCAAAATAAGGACAATCTGCGCTGTAGGGCCACTGCACATGTCCTGCCCCCTTGGAGACTGCTTTTGCGGGCTTTTGCTAACCGCCGGCCCCTGTGAAAGAAACGCTGCGTTATTGCAGCCAGCCACCTTCGGAGACTTGACCCAGAGCGCGACTCTTTAGTCATCTGAGAAAAGGTGACGCGCAATCGCCCAGAAACTATCGTGACCGCTGTTCAAAGAGGTCCGTCCCACAGCAGCAGATCGGGTCTTTGTGGCCAGAGGCGCCAGCGGGGATGCCTTGGCTGCCACCCGCAGCCTGCAGGACAGTTTGTTACATTGCGCCCCTAAGACACGCGCGGGCCCCAAACAAAAACTACGGGGCATTTCAAATGGATACGAAACTGGGAGACGGATATGTCTAAGAAAAATTTGGCGGCCGGTATCGGGCTTGCCCTCGCTGCAACCAGCCTGCCTCTGGCGAGCTCGGCAGAGAACCGCATCGATCGCATTCGACCAGATGCGCCTGAGCTTGCCGCCTTTGGCGCCCATCCAATCGGGGTGCAGACGCTGGAGTTTACCAATCCCGGTCAGAACGACATTCTGAATACCACTGACACCGACCAGCCACTGTATGATCGTGATCTGACGGTAGAGGTCTGGTATCCGGCGGCGGAGGGAACCGAACAGGGCGGCAGCTATCGCGCCATCCTGCGGGACGGCAAGACAGAAGTCACCCTACAGGGCCGTGCCGCCCGTGATGCAACGCCGGCCAGTGGCGAGACTTATCCTCTGGTGGTGATCTCACATGGCTACCCCGGCAACCGCTATCTGATGTCCCACCTGGGGGAAAATCTCGCAACCAAGGGCTATGTCACCGTCTCGATTGACCACCGTGACAGCACCTATTCCGACAAGGCCGCCTTTGGTTCAACCCTGCTCAACCGCCCGATTGATCAGCGGTTTGTCATTGATCAGATGGAGGCACTGGAAGGCCCTCTGGGCGAGATCATCGATACTGATCAAACCGGGGTTATCGGCTACTCCATGGGGGGCTACGGCGCTGTGATCTTTGCCGGTGCCGGCGTGACCGAGGCCTCGACCCAGTATAGCTGGGGCACGCCCGCTGGTCTGCTGGCCCGCCATCAGGCAGGGTCAGAAAGCCACGCCGCGCTGAGTGATGACCGCGTCAAAGCGGTGATTGCCATTGGTCCCTGGGGGATGAACACCGGCTTTTGGGATGCGACCGGCCTGGCTGGCATCGACAAACCGCTGATGGTTATGGCGGGCAGCGCCGATGATGTCTCTGTCTATTCGGCAATTCGGAAAATCTTTGAGGGCGCAGTCAATACCAACCGTCACCTGCTGACCTTTGAAGGCGCAAATCACAACGCCGCCGCGCCGATGCCTGCCCCAATTGAGAGCTGGGAACCGGTCGACAATCTCGACTTCATCCCGTTTGAGCACTACGCCGATGCGGTTTGGGACACCAACCGGATGAACAATATCACCCAGCACTTTGCCACCGCCTTTATGGGACTGCACCTCAAGTCTGAGGCCGACAACACACCCTACCTGGAGCTGATACCACAGGCCATCGACGGTGTTGTCTCAAAAGACGATGCAGGCAAGGAACTGCCGGATCACACCTATTGGAAAGGCTTTGCACCGCGCACCGCCGTTGGTCTGCGTTTCGAGACCCTTACAGCCAAGTAGCCGCAAGCTATTCAACAGGCGCTTTCCCCAATAGATCCCCCAAGCTGGGCCGCTCTGTTGGGGAGAGGCACTCTTACGCAAGCACGCGGAACTTGCCTCGGCTCAGCCTTTAAACAAGTACTTTACTCTTTTGCGCGGCTTTGCTGCGCAAACCGTCTGAAGGACAGACTCCCCCTTTCCCCAGACGGAGTTATCCTGCGGGCTCTGTGACAGGTATGCCAAGAGCGGTGTAGCGGTTCAATACCGCGATCCGGATTTGGATTTCAGCGACCTGTCGGCCGAAGTCTCGGGCCATCAAGGATTGGCCCAATTGCTTCACACAGTGCATATTGGTCTCGACGCGGCTCCTGCGGTGATACCCGCTCCATCGCTTCCAAATGGTTCGACCGAGGTAGCGCGAGGCATCCACTGCATCGTTCCGATACGATGGCTCCGGCCGTGGTGGGTCAGGTCATTGCAAATAAAAAAGGCGGGCCGCTCTGGCCCGCCCTTTTTGTAGATCTTCCCCTGATGCAGTTTGGTCAGGCCTCTTGCTTTTCGGGCTGTATTTTCCCTTTGTCCCATTGGGCGTTCATGATGCGGTTCAGCCAGGCAAGCCCGACCAGCGCCAGCCCAAGCCCCATGAAGGAAAACACTCGCGTCAGGCCGGACAAACCACTCATATCCACCAGGAATACCTTGGCAATTGTCAGCACCACCCCGGCCATGGCCAGCCTGCGGAGCAGGTTTGAACGACGCCAAAAGGCCAGCATCAGCACCCCACCCGAGGCAACCAGCAAAGCCACGGTGTAGGAATACAGCTCAGCATCGATCACCCCCGGAAGGCTAAGGTTATTGCCGCGCCAGAACCTGCGGATCTCCAAGGTGATATAGATCACCGCCAGCACAGACGCCGCGAGACCAAACCCGGTCCGAACCCAGCGGTTCAGGTGGTCCAGCCGCAGCGCTGCCGCAGCACAGACTGCCGCCAGCGGCAGATAGGCCGCAGCCAAACTGTCCAAGATCAACGGGCCACGCACGATTTCGCCACTGGCCAACAGCGGATTTGCAAACACAAGTAACCCGCCAATACAGCCCAAGGCAGCCACGCCATAGCCCAGGATCAGGATGCCGCGCAGCAGAGCTGAAAAGCGACCGCTCAGACGGAGCCGGTGCAGCTGGTTCACCAGAGAGGCCACCCACACTGTGGCCATCAGCCCTATACCCGCATGACTATAGCGCATCTGTTCTGGCAGCAGCCGCAGGATCAACACAGCAAAGAACACTGCGCCTATCAATGTTGCGGCGCTTTCCAGCACCAGCGTGGTTTTCTCACGCAGCTGTTGTCGTGTCAGGAACCAGCCAGCTCCCAGCAGCGCCAGGCTGCCAAGATAGCCAAGGGCGATCTGGGACAACGGTGTCACATACTGCCAACCCTCGTCGATATAGTCGCGGTCCAGCGCCCAGGTCACGCCGGGATCCAGCACCAGCCGGTAAACAATGACCGCCACTGCGATCTGCACAAACAGCGCCAGGCCGGGCAGATCGTATTTCCGGTCAATCAGGACCACCAACAGCACCATGACAGCCAGGGCGAGAGTCAACGCAGTCTGCGCCAACACCAGAAAGAGCGCAAAGGCAATGAGGGTCAGCGCTGAAATGGCAAGCAGCGCCACGCGCATCTCTCGCTGCCCGCCGCGCGGGCCACGGGCCGCGCGCTCTGTCAGAAAGGTCATGCCCGCCGCCATGGTCAGCACCACCAAGGCCCAGGTGTAGAGACCATGCACTGCGGCGGGTCTCCAGGTGAACTCGAGGATCAACAGCAAGGCTGGGGCAAAACTCGCCGCACAGAGCGCCCAGAATACCGGGAGGTTTGCCGAGGAATATGCCTCAGGCTCTTGGCTCTCCCCATCAGGTCCAGTCAGGCTCCACTGCATACGCAGATAGGCCAGCCCCGAGCCCAGCGCACCAATTGCCACCAGAAGCCACAGGATTTGGGGTGCCGGGGTTTCCGGCGGGCGGGTGATGGCGGCGGTAAAGTCGCGAAACAAGGGGCCAAAGTTGAGCCCCTCCAGCAGGACAACCGCCAGGATCGCCAGTCCCGGCACCAGTGCATGGTCAAACAAAGCTGGGGCATGGCGCATCCAAAGCACGTTGGCAAGCAACAGGGTCACCAATGTCAGCAGGGCAAAGACAACCACCGCCGCCTGATCCGCCTGCACAGCCACCAGCAGCGCCGCAGCCGCCGCAGCACAGATGGCGACCGCAGAAATACGGGTGGGGAATTCAGGATAGGTCCGCCGCCCCTGTTTGGGTAAAAAGACCTCCACCACCGCCGGTCCGCCATGGCAAGGCCAAAGGCTGCGCCCAGGCAGGATCACTGCTGCTGCGGTAATCGCCAACAGCGCGGTCAGAAAATGCGGCTCCCCCCCTTCGGACAGGTAAAGCAACAGACAGGCCGTGAGCGGCGCGGCCAGGGCAAGCCCCGAAATCCAGGCCCAGCGCTTGACCGTGTCCACCCCCAGCCCCACCGTCGCAATCAAGGCAAAATAGTAGTAGAGCATCCAGGCATCCTGCGATTGCCCCCCCACCAGAAAGGGAACCGCGCTGGCGCCCAGCAGCCCCAAAGCAGTGAGGAAGGCGCCGTAGAACCAGCCCAGCACCAGGGCCAGCAGCGACACCAGGCAAAGCGCCACAAAGCTGGGGCCTGGGTCAATCAGCTGGTACATCACCCGCGCCGACAGCAGCCCGGCAAAAAGTGTTACGACCCCCGCTCCTGCCAAGGCAGAGGGCAGATGCTGCGCTGCTCCGTCCGTGACATCCCCCATACGACGCCGGATCGTTTCAGCGCCAAGAATAAGCGCCACGCCAAAGCCCAAAGAGGCCATGACCCGCCAGAACGGCGTCAAAAGGCCGTTTTCAACGCCGTATTGCACCATAAAGAGCCCTGCCAAGGCCAGAGACGCAGCCCCTGCCACCAAAACCCAGTTCTCCCGCAGCCAACCGCTGAGGGCCTCCACAAGATCTCTGCGCAACACAAAAGCCCGCGGGGGCTGAGCCGGGTCACTGGACGGATCGGCGCGCGTTTCAGAAAGCGGCGCTGGTGCAGATGGCTCTCGCGGTGTGACGCTGGCAAAGTCTTCGGCGTTTTGCTCTGTCTCCGCCGGGGCCACAAAAGGCCCAGATACTGTGCTGTCTTCTGCGGCACGGACGTCTTCCGCTTGGTCCTTGATCTGGGGGGCTTCTGTTGCATCATCGGGCGCCTTGCCCCAAGGGACCGCAGGTTTAGCCGCCGCGTTGGGCTGTTGCTCGGGCGTTTGCAGATCTGCTGAGACCTGTTTGTCTGAGGCGCTGTTTTGCAGCGCGCGCACTTTTGCGTCCAAATCGCGCACCTGCGATTTCAGGCGTGTATGCGACACCAGAAGATAGGGAACACCAAGCAGAAAAACCAGGCCAAGAAGCCCAATCAAAACCAGACTAAAATCTAACATAAAGAGATCATTTCAAAGAGACAAAGTTGCCGACAAGGCTATGCAAGTTCCCCGCTGCTGGCAAGCAAATGGGCATTCAGGCCAGGCCCGTGGTCGCGCCCGGTTTCAGCAGAAATCACAGCTTAGGACGGTCGGCAGCTCTCTGTTTCATGGGCTACTTTGGCCAAGCACGGTATATAGACCCGGCCTTGCGGCGCGGCGCCCCGAGCCGTCTTGGTGCAAGAAAACCCGCGTGAGCTGCCGTCCCCGGATCAGCTGCTGTGTCCAACAGCAGGTAGAAAACGGCCTGACGGGGCACCCTGTCAGGCCGTCGCAGGTTTTTTGGGTCAGGCCCCAGTCAACCTACATGCTCAGATAGAATTGAGGATTTCCCGGCGCTAGCCAAAGACATAAAAGGTCATCTTGTTGCCATCAGGGTCACGCACATAGGCCCCGTAAAACCGATCAGGAATACGCTGACCCGGCTCGCCGTCGCAGGTCGCGCCAAGAGAAATAGCCTTGTTATACAGCTCGGAAACCTCTTCTTTGCTTTGTGCAGCAAAGGCCACCATATTGCCGTTTCCGGGCTGCGGATCCTTTTTGTCATAGGGCACACAGACCGAAATCATCGGCTCTTTTGGCGTTGCCCCAATCATCGCGATGCGCCCGCCATCAATAATCACCTTTGCGCCGCGATCCGCAAAAAGATCGCAGTAAAAGGCCTTGGCTTTCTCCATATCCGAGACGCCAACAGTTACATATCCAATCATTAGATTTCCTTTGGTTTTTTTCCCAAAGCTAGCCTCAGCAAGGCGCAGGTCAAGCGACAAAAAAGTTACCCCCGTCCACACTCAGGTGAAAGGGGGGCTGTTGTTGCTGACAGCGGCGGTCAAACCTTAGCAAGGTTTGGCGAAGGATCACCCCGCCAGCCGGTCAGTGTCAAAGTCATCGATGTCAAAGCCTTCGTCGCCAAAACCCGTGCCACCAAAATCATCCGAGCCAAAGTCATCACCGTGGACCATGCCCTGCGTAGCTGGGGTTCCGCCCTGGCTTTGCGAGGTCGGCTTGAGCCCGGCGACCAGCTCCGCCAGTTCCGACGCAGCCCGCTGAAGACTTTTGCCCTGATCACTGGACTTCAGAACCATGCTGGCGTTTTGCTGGGTTACCCGGTCCAACTCGATCATACCGGCATTGATTTCCGAAATGGTCGAAGACTGTTCCCCAGAAGAGGCGGCAATCTGAGTGGTTAGAGTGGAGACCGCCTGAATTTTTTCAATGATTTCATCCAAGGAACGCCCCGCTTCATCTACCAATTCTACGCCAACCTTGACCTTTTCAGAGCTGGTTCGGATCAGTTCGCGAATTTCATTGGCGGAAGTCGCGGATTTCAGCGCCAAGGAGCGCACCTCGGAGGCAACCACCGCAAAACCGCGTCCAACTTCGCCAGCGCGGGCAGCCTCGACCCCGGCGTTCAGGGCCAATAGGCTGGTCTGGAAGGAAATGTCATCAATCACACTGTTGATCTCAGAGATCTTCTCGGAGGATTCATCAATCTCCTTCATCGCCTGCACTGTCCGCTGGACGATGTCGCCACTGCGCAAGGCAACTTTGCTGGTCTCAGAAATGGTGCCTTCGACCTCTTGCGTCTGCGTAGTGGCAGAGCGCACGTTCGAGGTGATGCTATCCAGCGCAGCTGCGGTCTGTTCCAGGGTTGCGGCCTGGTTTTCTGTCCGCTGCGACAGATCATCCGTCCCGGTGGCCATTTCGCCAATCTGCTGGTCCATCTGCGCGATGGTCACCAAAACGCGCCCAATCAGATCATCCAGGGTTTCAGCCGTCTGGTTAAAGTCCGACCGCAGGGCGGTGTATTCCGGGCTCATTTCTTTTTTGATCCGGTAAGACAGATCGCCTTTGGACAGTTGGTTCAACCCGTTTGCCAGCTCTCGCACGACCCCGGCCTGCTCTTCGGCAGCGGCTTTGGATTTTTCTTCCAGCTCGGCATTGGCCCGCATGGCATCGACAAATTCCACAACCGCAGCGGCCAGACGGCCTAGCTCATCACCCCGGCGTTTTTCTGGAACGGGGCTATGGGTATCGCCGCTCCGCAGGGCATCAATCCGGTCAACAATCCGGTCCAGCGGTCGAGTTACCGACGCCGCAGAAAAATACACGATCACACCAATCAGCAAACAAATGGCCAGGCCAATGATAGCCGATTGCAGATAAAGCGAAGAAACGGTGGCATGAATGGCGCCATTGCTAAAGCCCATGACCATCTGGCCCACATCTGTGCCATCAGACAGTGTCAAAGGAAACTTCACATAGACAACTTCATTCGCCTCGACTGATTTTTCAGCGGCTTCGTCCTGCAAAAGGGCGGCGACCTGCTCGGTCAGCTCTTCCCGCTGTTCTTCGCCGACAAAGATTTCAGAGAAAATCTCGCCATCGACAATGACCTGCACAAAGAGAGCGTTTTCCATATCGGCAATGCCCTGGATCGCGCCCCTGGCGGCATCACTGTTGAAATCCCAAACAGCCGCAGCCACTGGCGGAACGACAAACCGCTGGGCCAGTTTTACCTCTGCATCAAAGGCGGAAATCAAGGCTGTACTATGCTTTGAGGCCCAAAAGACCGTATAGGCAAAATTCGACAGAACAATGCATGCCAGAATGGGCAGAAGCAATTTCTTCTTTATGGACATGCCCAACATCCGTTTCAGGAATCCCATTTTTTCACGCTCCGTTTGCTTAAGTCTACTTGTCTTGTTTCGAGGAGTTTCAGTCCTGAAGGACTGTTATTGCGGGTCAACAGAACGGTTCTGAAAAGGTCGATAGGATCGTTTCCATGCCATTAGTAATCGTCCACGGGTTTTGCATTTGGCGGTGCCGCCATTTGGGAAATAGCCGGTGCAGGCTGCGCCCAAACGGCGGCGATCACTTAATAGGACATGTAGTTGCCTTCGAGGGCATCGCGATACTTGTCGGTCCATTTGACGTTGATTTCAGCAATGGTCCCAGCCGCATCCAATTCAGCAAAACAGCGATCAAAGTCCGCCGCCAGGGCCGGATCTCTAAAGCTCATCGCGTAGGGGCTAGGGTCAAAAATTGCGCGGAATTCAATCGACTGGCTGGCATCCACACCGGAAGATGCGCCCGCTTCTTGCAACTGGCGTGCAAATTCTGCAAACAGCATACCGTCACCAAGGATCCCGTCTACACGCTTACCATACAGCAGTTTGCTCTGGGTCTTCTGGTCTGCCATTTCCCGGTAGGATTTGAAGGCAGAGGTGCTGCCGCCAAGGCCCGGAATAATATTGCTGGCGCCTTCAAAGGCAACAATGTTCCAGCCATCCAGATCAGCGAGCGCCGCGGCCTCGTGGTTGGAAGAGCTCAGGTAAGACACACCATTTTGATAGGAGACATAGGCCTGCGTCTGTGTGCCTGCGGTTGGCATACCCACTGGGACAGTTGCCACTGCATCTCCAGAGCCTTTTTCAAAAGACTGCCAATGACGTGTGAAGGGCTGGACAGTGAAGACAACAGTATGGCCGCAGTGACCCAATACGGCCGAAATGATCTCCGCCTCGCGGCCCGATCCATCCTTTTGAATCATAGGTGGCAGATCACCCGCCATGACTTCGATTTCCGCAGCGGCGGCTGCACCAGAAAAGAAAGCCAATGAGGCAGACACAGCTGCCGAAATTCCGAACTTCATGTTTTACTCCTAAAAAACAGTCCCCCCGAAATTAGGCAGGGTATTCTTAACTCGGGATTACTTTTGGTCAAAACGCGCACAAAATTGCTCTTAAAATTGCGCGGTATCTGGCCCTGAGGGTCGGGAAGGAAGATGCAAAACCGCCATAAGGCCTGCCTCAGAGAGGCGGCCAGCACAGCCGCGGCAGCCTTCCAGACCGGGGCCAGCTATCGCCTCTATTGCTGCGAGGCCTGCAAGGCGATTTCAGTAATATAGCGGCTTGTGGCCTCTTTGGTCATTGCGCGGCTATAGAGATACCCCTGCCCATCATCGCATTCCAGCGCAGCCAGAAGGTCCACATCAGTTTGATCCTCAACCCCCTCAGCAATAACATTAAGTCCAAGATTGTGCCCCAATTGCACAATCGTGCTGACGATAGGGTTAGAGGCTGTCCGAGACAGATCCTTTACAAAGGACTGATCAATTTTCAGCCTGTTGAGGGGGAGATCTTTCAAATAGCTCAATGACGAATAGCCGGTGCCAAAATCATCAAGTGCAATGGAGACGCCAAGCTCCGACAGCTCTTGTAATGTTGCGGCGATTTTTTCCCTGGATGCAATCAATACGCCCTCGGTGACCTCAACCTCCAGCAGCTCTGGTGGCAGGCCGGTTTCATGCAAAACCCTGGAGACCAGACCGGTGACATCGGTTCGGGCAAATTGAACCGGCGAAATATTCACGGAAACAACAGGCGGCGCCTTTGGCATCAGCTCAGCCCATTGGGTGGCGTCTTCGCAGGCCCGGCGCAGCAAATGCTCGCCCAGCTCAACAATCAGACCCGTCTGTTCAGCGATTGAAATAAAGACATCCGGCCTCACAGCGCCAAGGACCTCATCGTCCCACCGCGCCAGCGCTTCAAAGCCGGTCAGACGCCCATCGCTCAGAACATGCTGGGACTGATAGTGGGGCTCAATTTCTCCATTGCGCACCGCCCGTTTCAGACGATCAATAACAGTGTTTCGCTCGGAAAGCCTGTTTTGTATCTCGGCGTTAAAATAGGTGATCCGGTCACGGCCGGCATTCTTGGCCTCATAGAGCGCCATATCCGACATGGACAGCAGCTCGAGCCCCTGGCGGGTATCTTCTGGAAATCTGGACACTCCAATGGAGGCCGAGACTTGAACGACAAAGTCCTCGACTTTTGCAAGTTGAGATACCCGCTCGCAAATGGACTGCGCAGTCCAGGAGATCTCGGCGGCGCTGATGGGCTCATCGCGGTTCATCATGACAAGAAACTCATCGCCGCCAAGCCGCGCGACCCAGGTATTCTCACTGGTGTTTTCCTGTAGGCGTTCCGCCACCTTCTTGAGCAGAAGATCCCCAATATGATGACCGTAACTGTCGTTGACCTGTTTGAACCCGTCCAGATCGACCAAAAGCGCCACCGCATAGTGATCGTCTGCCTGCAATTCAGAGAGTTTCTTTTGGATCGAGTTTCGGTTCAACAGCGCTGTCAGCCCATCAAAGGAGGCCAGGAACTGCACCTTTCGCTCCGCAACCACTGCTGCGGTCGCATCCGCAAAAATGCCGCGAAACCCCTGGAACGCGCCCCGTTCGAATTGCGGCCGACCCTTCATCAGGATCCAGCGCAGCTCACCATCCACCGGGCTCTGAATCGACAGGCGCACATCGTGAAATTCGGCTTTGTCAGCAAACGCCTGTTGTAGCTGTCTGATATCCTCCTCTGCAGCCTTGGTGCAGTTCGCAGCCAAAAGCTCAACCAGATCAATGCTGTCCGTCTGTCCCCCCTGTGACGCGCACATCTCCAACACCTGAGCCGGAGCGCTCAGAAGGTGGCCGTTTTTGTCCGTCTGCCAAAGCCATTCTGTGGCTTGTTCTTCATAGTCCTTGAGCAAAAGTTCGACGACCTCGCTTTTCTCGCTCAGTCTTTCGTGATTGTTGAACGCAACCCTGGCCGCCTTTGCTCCTTCTAGGGTGGCATTAAACAGGCTGACACCAGCCGCAATCATCAAAACAAAAATCAGAAAATCCGTCGAGGACCCGAGTGTCAGCCCACAGATGAGCGCCACCAGCGCGTTCCCAACGGTCTGAACAGCCAGATAGGTCATGCCGGCCCAGGGCGCGTGCGAAAACCCTGTCGTCCCCAGGGCCAAAGCCCCCGCCATGATCGCTGTAATGATGGCCTTCTGATCGCCGCTGGCAACTGGGTAGAACAAGGCCATGCCGGTGGTCCAGAACAACGAGTTAAAGAAGGTCTGAATAACAAACCCTCGCATGTCCTTTTCGGACCCCGTGGTCTGATAGTAAGTGGTCCAAGAGTAAAAAATCCACCACGAAAACAGGACAATAGCAACGGTCCACAGCACGACCAGGCCATCACGCCCCTGCCCCCAAGCGTTCATGGACAGGGCCGGCGCAAAAAGAGTATTGCCCAACAGCATAACCCGCATCTGTTCGATCGTGCCGCGTATCTGACCACGGCGCAGACGGTTCGCAACATCAATTGGCAGTCCACGCGTGCCGAGCTCGCCAAAGCTGAAACTGGAAAACACTCTAAAACACCTTGCTAATCGACTTAATGCTCAATTTAGATTTTACTCTATGCGCCCATCCCTTCGTGGGCAAATTTAGCGTAAACTGAACTTGTAAACATGCCCTTTATCAGAGTGTTCTTTCAAGTCGACCTTTGCGGATAACGATGGCCTACGGGCTTCTCCTGGACCGCTTGCGGCGCCGCAGTCAGGACCGCCGCCAGAAGCGCAGTCCTACAATCATCGTAGTTTCAGAATGCAGGATGGTCGCCAGCGGTGTGACGCGGAAAATACAACGGAACCTACCCCTGGCCACGCTGCACTCTCTTGCGTGTAAAAAGAGACAGTTTGCTCATTTACAGGCGGCTCACTCCACAGGGAGATCAGGCGCCTTTTCCAATTTCATCAGCGCGTCCCATTCATCAACCAAAACCAGCTTCAAAGTGTCCATTGGAATCGGTTTGTAAAGATTGCGTCCAACCGAAAGATTTCGCGCCCGCGCCATCAGCTTTGCCGCCAACATCGGGGCATCGGCGCCGCCGGTCATAAATCGAAACCGCAGCGGGCGGGAAACTTCAGACAACCCTTCGATGACTTCTATGCCATCTTTTTCCGGCATATTTATATCCACCAGGACCACCGCCGCCCCCTTGCCAGAGCGCAACAAGGCAAGCAGTTCATTGCCATTTGAACAGGTTTGGACGGTCCATCCCAGACGCCTGGCGACCGTCATAAGGTATTCTGCGAACTCAAAATTATCATCCGCGATATAGAGTTTTCGCTCAGGCATTTCCGAAAACCAACTCCACTTTTTTCTTTTTCATTGGCTCTGTTGACTCTCGGTGCGACAGCAAACCACACTTTCTTTGTGGTTTTCAAAGCCTTGGCTATTTCGCTCTCATACACACAGCATAGATGCACAAAGTTTAATATTAAACATATTTTTTTCCGCCCCCTCAACCGACCGCCACAAACAGCCGAACTGCCAAGGCATTGTCCTACTTGGCACTCCACAATCAAAGGGGAAAGAGACGGGAAAAAACTCAGCTGCCCTTTTTCTGTGAATTCACGCTTGCGGTTTTGCTAAAAACTGCGCTCTCTGGCCCAAGGTGAGTTATTTCGAATTTTAAAATGTGATACACTGACCAGCCGCCCTACCAGCGTCACCAGATACATTGACCTGATACGCACCGGTGTCCAGGCCGAGGTTCCGCCGAAGCCAATTGCTTACCTGTGACCAAATTGACCAGAAATGGCGAGACGAAAGCGGCTCCTGCGGCACGGCATCCGCGCAGCTCAACCGTTTATGCGCACGCCTACCAATGGATAAAAAATTCTCAATGGCGCAAGACCATTCAAGCCAGCGCCCCAAAAGCTTGGCAAAGACCGCCCAGAACCTAAGATACGGCCACAAAACAGCTGCTCCAGAACAGGGGGAAATAAACCGCAAATATCCAGCTGTGCGTAGCTGGTTCAAAACCGCTGAAGTGCTTGATTTAGTGGCGGGGAGACAGGGATTCGAACCCTGGGAACGCTCTCACGTTCAACGGTTTTCAAGACCGCCGCATTCGACCACTCTGCCACCTCCCCGGTCTTGGGGCGGTTTAAGGTGCTGCAAGACAACACGCAAGAGGAAATTATCCCTTCTGACGAAATGTCCTGGCCCACAATTGCCCTCAAAATCCCCCCTTACTGACAGATGAAACCCTGTTGCGCCCAGCAGGAAACGCGCGGGATAACGCCCATCACCCAGCTTTTGCAAACCACCCTCGGGCATAGGGTTTTCATGACTGCCGCTGCAGGCTATCATTCGCCAAATCAAAACGACGACCGGGAATCCGGCGAGACGCGCTTTGGCGCAAAGAGCACAGGCAAGGAAATGATCATGACACCACCCATGCCGAAATCGAGACCACGATTTGGCCTCGCCGTGATGGCAGTATCAGTGCTGGCGCTCTCGGCCTGCGAAGACGGCGCCAATCTGGGGTTTCTGAAACCCAAACCGGCAGAGACTGCCGTCACAGGTTCCAGTAGAACACAATTGGTTGAACGCGACGTCGAAGCGCCGGATGTGTTTCAGGTCAACGAAGCCGGGCTCTGGGATGGCCGTCCATCGTTGGGCGGCGTATGGGTGGCGCACCCAGATGCCAAAGACCCGGAACGAGTGATCATCCGCAACACATCCAATGGCAAATTTGTCATCGGCGCCCTGTTCCGCCGCGAACGTGAAATCCCCGGCCCACGATTGCAGATTTCTTCCGATGCGGCGGCGGCGCTTGGCATCCTGGCCGGCGCTCCCATTGAGTTAAATGTCACCGCGCTACGTCGTGAAGCCGAAGAGCTGCCGGATCCCACCTTGGCTGACGCGACCCTGCAGGACAGCCCCCTGGAAGAGACAGCAGCCGCAGCGCTTGGCGCGGATGAAATCGAAGCCACGCCGCTGGATCCAATCGCAGGCGCCGCTGCCGCGATCGAGGCGGCACCAGCCTCCAGTACACAGGACTCTAGCTCACAGGCCTCTAGCTCACAGGTCTCTAGTCCACGGGCCCCCGTCGCCCCGGCGCCGCGTGTCTCTTCACTGAGTAAGCCGTTCATTCAAATCGGCATTTTCAGCGTTGAAAGCAACGCAAAGAACACCGCAGCACAGATGCGCAACGCCGGTTTGATCCCCACTGTCCTGGCGCAAACCGGGAATGGGAAACCATTCTGGCGCGTTGTGGTCGGCCCAGCCCAATCCAAATCGGAACGCAGCCAGCTGCTGAAAAAGATCAAGGAAACCGGCTTTACTGATGCTTATGCCGTCACCAATTAACACCGTCACCCCCATCCCCAAGGAGGCCAAAGGCGTGAAATCAACAGGCGCGAAATCCATGGTCAGCCCCTTTGCCAAACTTACCTTGGCCGCCAGCTTTGGGCTTTGCCTGACGGCGCTGCCGCTTGCCGCTTTTGATACCAAAGCGCGGGCCGCCTATGTGGTGGATCAGGGCACCGATACGGTGCTTTTGTCCAAAAATGCCGAAGTGCCGCTGCCCCCGGCCTCCATGTCGAAACTGATGACGCTCTATGTCGCCTTCGAAGCGCTGCGCGATGGCCGTCTGTCTTTGGACGAACGTCTGCCTGTGAGTGCTCACGCCATGAGCTATGGCGGCTCTACCATGTTTCTGGACACCACCGACCGGGTGCGTGTCGACGACCTGCTGCGCGGCATTATCGTGCTCTCGGGCAACGATGCCTGTGCGGTCATCGCCGAAGCACTTAGCCCCGATGGCACAGAGGCCGGCTTTGCCCGTTACATGACAAAACGCGCCCATGAGCTGGGCATGAGCAATGCCAGCTTTGCCAATTCCAACGGCTGGCCCGCGATCGGCCACCGCATGTCGATGCAGGATCTTGGCGTACTTGCCGAACATCTGATCGAAGACTTTCCACAGTATTACCCGCTGTTTTCCGAAAAGAGTTTTGCCTTTGACGGCCGGGCGCCCTCCAATACCCGCAACCGCAATCCCCTGCTGGGGCTTGGCATTGGCGCCGATGGGCTTAAGACCGGACACACCTCGGAGGCAGGCTATGGTCTCGTGGGTTCCGCCGTGCAGGGGGATCGCCGTGTGATCTTTGTGGTGAGCGGATTGGACAGCACCAAGGCCCGCGCAGAGGAGGCCGAGGCCATTGTTAACTGGTCGTTTCGCCAATTTGCCAAAAAGAACATCGCCAAGGCCGGTGTCTCGGTCGCCAGCGCCGAGGTCTGGCGTGGAGCGGAACGATCGGTAGGCCTGGTGCCCGAAACCGATCTGGAAATCCTGCTGCCTGCTCTCGCGGGCTCTGAAATCCCGGCTGAGGTGGTCTATTCCGGCCCCATCAATGCCCCCATCAGCAAAGGCCAGCAACTGGCAGAGCTGGTGCTGCAGCCGGATGGGCTGCCGGAAATCCGCCTGCCCCTGGTGGCGGAACAGGATGTCGCCAATGCTGGTTTCTTTCAGCGGGTACAAAATGCAGCAAAGGTTCTGTCCCGACGCCTGATTGCTGGTCCCGAGGCTGCCCAGTGACCGAGCATAGAATGCAGGTGCCCGCCGGTCTGTTCCTGACCTTTGAAGGTATTGACGGTTCAGGCAAATCCAGCCAGTGCAAACGCCTGGCCGAGGCTCTGCGCAGGGCGGGCTACGATGTTGTTCTCACCCGCGAGCCGGGTGGCTCTGAGGGGGCTGAAGATATCCGCCGTCTGGTGCTGGAAGGCGATCCAGCAAAGTGGTCCGCCGAGACCGAGATCCTGTTGTTCACCGCTGCCCGGCGCGACCACATGGAGCGTACCATTCTGCCCGCTCTGGCTGCGGGCAAGGTGGTGATTTGCGACCGCTTTGCCGATAGCACCCGGATGTATCAGGGTATGTCACGGGGCGATTTGCGCGCCACTGTGGATCAGCTGCATAATCTTATGATTGGGCGTGAGCCGGACCTGACCCTGCTCATCGACATGGACCCCGCCACCGGCCTGTCCCGCGCCAAGGGGCGTCAGGGTACCGAAGAACGGTTCGAAGATTTTGGCCTCGGCCTGCAGGAGAAAATGCGCGCCGGCTTTTTGTCGCTGGCGGCAGAGTTCCCCGACCGTTTCAGGATAGTGGATGGCGCCCAGGATATCGACGCCGTTGCCGCTGATGTGTTGCGCCTCACCGAGGCCGCTTTGGCACCCCGTACCAAAGCGGCACCGCAATGAGCCGCGCGCCCAAGGCAAAAGCTGACGAAGACCTGCCGCGTGCCGATCAGGCTCCCGGCGCACCTCATCCGCGCGAGACCATAGAGCTCTTTGGGCAGGATCAGGCAGAGCAGGATTTTCTCACCGCCTTCAACTCCAACCGGCTGCATCACGGCTGGTTGCTCACCGGGCCGCAGGGCGTCGGCAAGGCAACCCTGGCCTGGCGCATCGCCCGGTTCCTGCTGGCCACACCACCCGCCGAGGAAGGCCTGTTTGGCGCGCCGCCGCCCGCAACATCCCTGTCGATTGACCCGGATCACCCGGTCGCACACCGCATTCAGGCCCTGGCCGAGCCGGGCCTCGCCGCCATCAGCCGCAGCTACAATGACAAGGGCAAGCTGCGCGATCAGATCGTGGTGGATGACATCCGCAAATTGAACCGCTTTTTTGGCCTGTCCTCCACCGATGGTGGTCGCCGGGTGGTGATTGTGGATGCCGCCGACGACATGAATACAAGTGCTGCCAATGCCTTGCTGAAAATGCTGGAAGAGCCCCCTGCCCGCACCACTTTGCTGTTGATCTCGCATCAGCCCTCGCGCCTGCTGCCGACGATCCGGTCGCGCTGCCGCACCCTGCGACTGGGGCCGCTTTTGCCGGAAGATATGCAATCCGCACTGGCGCAGGCGGGCGCTGATTTGCCTGAAAACACCGCCCATCTTACCGCCCTGTCGGCGGGCTCTGTTGGGGCTGCTCTGCGTTTGTTGAACCTGAGCGGGCTAAAAATCTACGCCGAGCTGGTGCAGATCCTCAACACCATGCCCCGGTTGGATCGCCAACGCGCCATCGCCCTGGCTGAAGCCTCGGCCCAGCGCGGCGCTGCCGAAAAGTTTGAGCTGCTGCTGAGCCTGATTGAGGTCGCCCTGTCGCGACTGGCCCGAACCGGCGCCACAGGGCAGCCGCCACAGCCCGAAGCCGCAGCAGGCGAGGCCGCAATGCTGACCCGACTGGCCGCCACGCCGCTGCAGGGACGTGCCTGGGCGGATCTCTCGGCTGAGGCCACAGCACGCGCGCGCCATGGGCAGGCGGTGAACCTTGACCCGGCTTCACTTGTCCTAGATACGGTTTTTAAGATGCAAGAGACCGCATCCCGGTGACCTATAGGCAGGCCACCCAGGATCCGGCCAGATACACGACGAGGCAGGCATGAGCACCACAGTTCCACAGATCACCGATAGCCATTGCCATCTGGATTTTCCCGATTTTGAAGGCGAGCTGGACGCGGTCATTGCCCGCGCGGCTCAGGCAGGCGTGACCCGCATGGTTACCATTTGCACCAAGCTCAAGAACGAGCCCGCCGTGCGCGCCATCGCCGAGGCCCATGCGCCGGTGTTTTACGCCGCAGGCACCCACCCGATGAGCGTCGCGGCAGAACCCATGGCCAGCTATGATGAACTGGTTGCCCTGGCGGATCATCCAAAATTTGTCGGCATTGGCGAAACCGGGCTGGATTACTACTATACCTCCGAAAGCGCCAAAGCACAGCAGGTGTCTTTGCGCACCCATATCGCAGCGGCGCGCGACACCGGTCTGCCGCTGATCATCCATGCGCGCAGCGCGGATCAGGACATGGCGCGTATTCTGGCCGAAGAATACCGCAACGGGGCCTACACCTGCGTCATGCATTGCTTCTCTTCCAGCGCGGAACTGGCAACGGCTGCACTTGATCTGGGCTTTTACCTGTCAATGTCCGGCATCACCGCCTTCCCCAAAAGCAGCGATCTGCGCGGCATCTTTGCCGCCGCCCCGATTGAACGTATTCTCGTCGAAACCGACGCGCCCTTCCTTGCCCCGCCGCCTAAGCGCGG
>CAJQNB010000091.1 GCA_905479575.1 uncultured Pseudophaeobacter sp. | reverse complement strand
TACTGTTTGGCACGGTGTCAGAGGACAACAGCACCGGGTTTGACCCCCATAGGCCCAGTGGTTCGGCGGTGGCAAAGGTCATCAGACCCACACCCAGACCAGCACCGAACATCATCGAGAACCAGGAAAAGTTCGAAAACTCTGGTTTTTGGCCCGGTGTGCCCAGCAGGCGTTTGCCGGTGGAGGGGAGAATGGCGATGATAAACAGGAAAAAGGCGAACATGCCGACGGCGTAGATGTAAAAGGTGTTGAAGGACAAAAGCAGCGATGTGTTGACTGATTTCAACATATCCCCTGCGTTTATCGGCCAGATCAGTGCCCAGAGAACCAGCAAGACCATGCTGATCTTGGATATGAGCGCGATCGGAAGGCTGTAGCCTTGGTAAAATCCGGCATCTTGAGTCGAGATATCAAGATCCGTAAATGGTGGTTTGATTGACATTTTCTCTCCGTCCCTGTTGAGGTTGGCCGCGTTGTGCGGTCCTGTCTTGATGAGGCAGGCGGTGTTGGCACCTGTGTTGCATTCCTCGTTTCAATGCCCTGCGCATCGCGCCCACACACCGGGTCAATCCAAGAAGTGTGGTGATTTTGGACCAGCAACGTTGGGTGCTTGCCGACATTCTGGTGTCAAATACGACAAGCAATGCGTGCTTCGGACCAAGGCGACCGTACCCCCATGCTATATTTTGACGCCAAACCTACCATATTTGGCAGGCATCGCCTAGTTTTTTTGATGAGAGCGGCTTTATTGCTGCAAAGTGGTTTTGGCCTATACGACCCACTGTGTGCCGCTGATGCGCGATTGCCACGTTGTGACCCCGCGTTGTGATCCACGATCGGCTCCGCACGCCACTTGCGACTTGACCAAAGACGCGTCGCATCGGAGGTTCAGATATGATATTGGACAACGCATGGGCGCGCGCCCAATTCCCCGCTTTCGCCGAACCTTCCTTGCAAGGTCAGGCGTTTTTTGAAAACGCGGGCGGGTCGTATACCTGCAAGCCTGTGATTGATCGCCTCACGCGGTTTTACACCCAACGCAAGGTACAACCCTACGGACCTTACGCGGCCAGCGCTCTTGGCGGGCAGGAAATGGACGAGGCCCGCAGCCGCATGGCCGCCCTGTTGGGGGTAGCGGCGGACGAGTTGAGCTTTGGCCCTTCCACCACCCAGAACACCTATGTGCTGGCGCAGGCCTTTGGCCAGATGATGCAACCCGGTGAGGCGATCATCGTCACCAATCAGGACCATGAGGCCAATTCAGGCCCGTGGCGTCGGTTGGTGGATCAGGGGATCCAGGTGCGCGAATGGCTTATCAATCCAGACACCGGCGCGCTGGACCCGGCTGATCTGGAGACCCTGCTGGATGACAAGGTGCGGCTGGTCTGTTTCCCGCATTGTTCCAACGTGGTGGGGCAGATCAACCCGGTGACGCAGATCACCGCCCTTGCCCATGCCGCCGGTGCCTTTGTCTGTGTTGACGGGGTGTCTTATGCGCCGCATGGCTTTGCCGATGTGGGCACGCTTGGGCCTGACATCTATCTGTTTTCGGCTTACAAGACCTTTGGACCCCATCAAGGGCTGATGGTCATCCGGCGGGCATTGGGGGAGTTGCTGCCCAACCAAGGCCATCACTTCAACGCAGATACGCTCTATAAACGCTTCACGCCTGCGGGGCCGGATCATGCGCAGGTGGCGGCCTGTGCCGGGATGGCGGATTATGTGGATGCGGCTTATGCCCATCACATTGGCGGGAACGCAGATGCGGCCGCACGGGGCCGTGCGGTGCATGATCTGATGCGCGCCCATGAAACAGAACTGCTGCAACCGCTGCTGGACGCGGTCAAATCGCGCAATTCCGTGCGCCTGATCGGCCCGGATCAGGCGGCGGGCCGCGCGCCCACGGTTGCGCTGTCCCTGAACCAGCCGGGCATCGAGGTCGCGACAGCCCTTGCCAAACGCGGGATCATGGCCGGGGGTGGTGATTTTTACGCGGGTCGCGCGCTGAATGCCTTGGGGGTGGACGCCGACATGGGCGTCTTGCGCCTCAGCTTCACCCACTACACCTCGCGCGCAGAGATTGATCAATTGCTCAACGCACTGGATGATGTGCTTCAGGATTAGGGTTTGCTCAATATAAACCAAGCCCTTGACGCGGCGGTCATTGTCCTAGGTAGAGAGTGTGAAACAGACCTGAGGCAATGCCGTGACTGACCCATCCCCAATCCTGATATGGTTCCGCCGTGATCTGCGGCTCAGCGATCATGCAGCGCTCCGTGCGGCCTGTGATCCCGGTCGCCCGGTGATCCCGGTTTTCATCCATGATACCTTGTCCGAGGCGTTACGTGCGGCACCTAAATGGCGGTTGGGGCTGGGGGTCGGGCATCTGGCACAGGCGCTGGCGGCCAAGGGCAGCAAATTGATCCTGCGCCGGGAGGGCGATGCCCTGGCTGCGCTGCAAACCCTGGTGGCACAAACCGGGGCGGGGGCGGTTTACTGGTCGCGGTTGTATGACCCGCACAGCGTTGCGCGCGACACGTCGGTCAAACAGGCGTTGCGGGCGCAGGGGGTTGAGGCGCGCTCGTTCGGGGGGCACCTGATGTTTGAACCATGGCGGGTTCAGACCAAGACCCAAGGGTTTTACAAGGTCTACACGCCGTTCTGGAACACGGTCAAACAGATGGGGGTCGATGCGCCCCGATCTGCGCCGCAGACGATCACACCGCCGTCGCAATGGCCCGCCACGCACGATCTGGAAGGCTGGAACATGGGCGGCGCGATGAACCGTGGTGGCGTGGTGGTGCGGCCGTTCGTTCAACTGGGCGAACAGGCCGCCCAAGACCGACTGGCGCATTTTTGCAAAGCGATCATCCCCGAGTACAAAGAACTGCGCGATATTCCGGGCCGCGACGGCACATCGCTGTTGTCCGAAAACCTGAGCGTTGGAGAGATCAGCCCACACCAATGCTGGCACGCCGGGATGCGCGCCATGCACGAAGGCAAGGCCGGGGCCGAGACCTTTTTGAAAGAACTGGTCTGGCGTGAGTTCGCCTATCATCTGATGCATCACACGCCGCATATCCTGACAACCGCGTGGCGCGACGGATGGGAAGCGTTTGGCTGGCAAACAGATGCGGACAGCGCCGAGGTTTTGGCGTGGAAACAGGGCCGCACCGGCATCGAATTTGTCGATGCGGCGATGCGCGAATTGTATGTCACCGGGCGCATGCACAACCGCGCGCGGATGATTGTTGCCAGCTATCTGACCAAACATCTGATGACCGACTGGCGCATCGGCATGGCATGGTTTGAGGACTGCCTGACAGATTGGGACCCGGCCAGCAACGCAATGGGCTGGCAATGGACGGCCGGATCAGGGCCTGATGCCTCGCCCTATTTCCGGGTGTTCAACCCCGATACCCAGTTGGATAAATTCGACAAGGGCCGGGTCTATGTGGATCGTTGGCTGGCCGAAGGGTGCCGCACCCCCAGCCCGGATGCGCTGGCGTTCTTTGACGCGGTGCCACGCAGGTGGCAGTTGCGCGCTGATGCGACCTACCCAGACCCGATTGTTCCGTTGGACCTGGGCCGCAAGCGGGCATTGGCGGCCTATGCGGAGCGTGGATTTTGATACGCGACGCTAATTTTGGCGACCCCAGGCGTGACCGCGTGATGTGGAAATTTTACCTCACTTCTCAGGCCGCGACATTTGACAGTAGAAATTGTGACGTGCCACAGATTAACGTAAGGCGACGCGCCTGGAAGAGCGCGAAAATTGATGCAAAGGATTTCACATGCCAACCGCCGCGCGATTGATGGGGGCCATCTGTTTGGCCATTGTGGCCTTTGCCGTCTCTGGCATGGTGATGCCGCTGATGCCCGAAAGCACTGACTTTGGCTACTTTATTCCGGTGAACATCGTTCTGGGCCTCTGTGCTGGCTGGTTCGTTATGGGCAAGCGGGCGGGGCGGGGCATAACTGCGGCCATCAACAACGGGCTGACCGGCGTTTTTGTGCTGATGCTTTGGGGCGTTGGAATACAGTCCATCAACGAAATGGTGCGTTTGGCGATGCGCAACCGCTATGACGATGTGTTTGAGGCAATGACAGCGGTCTTCACCATCGGGGCAGATTATGTATGGACCATCTCCACAGTTCCGATTGGTATATCTTTGTTGATCTCTGCTGTGGTTGCCGGGTTGCTGACTGAATTTGCCGGCAAACGTTGGCGCTAGATCCATGAAAAATATGTTCTTTTACGGCACGTTACGCCACGTTCCATTGCTGGAGATTGTGATCGGTTGTGGTGCGGACACGTTGACCCTGGCGCCAAGCACATTATCGGGTTATCAGGTGTCCGGCGTGTCCCAGGGGCCGTTCCCGATGATCGCCGCGGCACCTGGTCAGACCGCCACAGGGTTGTTGGTAGAGGGGCTGTCAGAGGCCGACATCGCCCGGATTGATTACTACGAAGGCAGCTTTGCCTATGATCTGGTTGCGGTGACCCTGGACAGGGGCCAGCGTGGCCAAGTTTACCTGCCCCAGCCTGACCTATGGACACCCACAGGGCCTTGGTCGCTGGAAGATTGGCAGGCCGATTGGGCCGCGATGAGTTGCCATGCCGCGCGCGAGGTGATGGGGTACTTCGGCACCAAAACCCGTGATGAGGTTGCAGGCATGTTCCCGATGATCCGCGCAAGGGCCGCGTCCAAGGTCCGTGCCGCCAAGTCGATCCATGGCGAGTTGACCTTGGCCGGATCAGCGGAAATACTATCAAGATCAAGGCCGTATGCGCATTTCTTTGCGTTGGATGACCTGACGCTAACGCACGACCGATTTGATGGCACCAGATCAGATGAAATCGAACGCGCGGTGTTTATGGCCACCGATGCAACAATTGTCCTGCCCTATGATCCGGTGCGGGACCGGGTGCTGCTGGTGGAACAATTCCGCGTTGGCCCCTTGGCGCGGGGGGATGCAACCCAGTGGCAGTTGGAACCCATCGCGGGCCATATTGATGCGGGCGAAACACCACGCGACGCGGCCCTGCGTGAGGCGCAGGAAGAAGCCGGGCTCACCCTGCATCATTTGGAGAAAGTGGCGGAGGTCTATGCCACTCCCGGCACGTCAACGGAGTTTTATTACATCTTCCTTGGGCTGACTGATTTGCCCGATGACATCATCGGCATCGGCGGTTTGACCAGCGAAGGGGAGGATATTCGCAGTCATTTGATGGCGTTTGATGATCTGATGGGCTTCGTCGACCGCTTTTCGGCGGCCAACACGCCGCTGGTTTTGTCTGCTCTTTGGCTCGCACGTCACCGGGAACGCTTGAGGTCGCGCTAACGCAGGGCTAGATGTAACCTCAGGCAACGAGGGGGCTATTATGCACGTCGCATCTAATCTGGCGCAAGCCATTGGCAACACACCACTTATCCGGCTGCGCAAGGCCTCTGAGGAAACCGGCTGCGAGATTTTCGGCAAGGCCGAATTCATGAACCCCGGTCAATCGGTCAAAGACCGGGCGGCGCTTTATATTATCAAGGATGCAATTGCGCGTGGTGATCTGAAGCCGGGCGGAACCATTGTCGAAGGCACCGCCGGCAACACCGGTATTGGCCTGGCGCTTGTTGGCGCCTCGATGGGGTTCAAAACCGTGATCGTGATCCCGGAAACCCAGTCCGAAGAGAAAAAGGACATGCTGCGTTTGGCTGGGGCTCAGCTGGTACAGGTGCCTGCGGCCCCCTATCGCAATCCGAACAATTTTGTGCGTTATTCCGAGCGCTTGGCGAATGAACTTGCCAAAACAGAACCAAATGGCGCGATCTGGGCCAATCAGTTCGACAATGTAGCCAACAAGCAGGCGCATGTGGAAACCACCGGCCCCGAGATCTGGGAGCAGACCGGCGGTAAGGTGGATGGCTTTACCTGTGCGGTTGGCTCAGGCGGGACCCTGGCGGGGGTGGCGGAGGCGCTGCAGCCCAAAGGCGTGAAGATTGCACTGGCGGATCCAATGGGGGCTGGGCTGTATTCCTATTACACCACCGGCGAGATCGCCATGGAGGGATCTTCGATTGCAGAAGGTATCGGCCAGGTGCGGATCACCAAGAACCTGGAAGGGTTGAAGCCCGATTTCAACTATCAGATCTCCGACACTGAGGCGCTGCCGTTTGTCTTTGACCTGTTGCATGACGAGGGGCTGGTGCTGGGGGGATCTTCGGCGATCAATATTGCCGGGGCTGTGCGTATGGCCAAGGACATGGGACCGGGCAATACCATCGTAACGGTCCTGTGTGACTATGGAACGCGCTACCAGTCAAAACTGTTCAATCCAGACTTCCTGCGTGAAAAAGACCTGCCGGTGCCTGACTGGATGACCCATACACCCGCTTCAATCCCGGGCGTCTTCGAGGACGTATGACCACCGCGTTCCGGCAGTCAGCCCGTGCCAGATGTGCGACCACAGCCTTGTGGTCTCATGCCCTTTTGACGCGGCTGATTGCCGTCTTTGCCCTGTGGCTTGCAGTTACAGTTCTGGGAAGCATTGCAGCTGCCGGTCCTGTCTTTGCGCAGATGACGGCGCAGCAACAGACTTATATGCAGGAGTGGGAAAGCACCGCCCTGCGGGCCGAGCAGTCGATTGACAGCAGACGCGCCTCAAGTGCTGCCTTTGAGCAACTGCGCAAGGAACTGACGAGCTTTCGTCAGGATTTCCAGGCCGAGAAAAGCAAAAACAAGCAGCGTATTCAAACGCTGACAAATCAGATTTCGGCGCTCGGCGAGCCCCCCGCTGAGGGCGAGACAGAACCAGAAGACATCGCGGCGCTGCGCCAGCAGCTGACCAGCCAGCTTAACCAGCTAAAATCCCCACGCCTTATCGCAGAATCAGCCTTTAGCCGCGCGGATGGTTTGATCAGCGAAGTTGATAGTATCATTCGCGAACGCCGCACCAAGTACCTGTTGCAGCGCGGCCCGTCTCCTTTGAATCCTGAACTCTGGCCAGACGCCCTGGCGGCCCTGGGCTGGGCTGGGCGGACCCTGTGGTTGGAAACCAAGTCACAGATCGGAAGTGACACCACAGTTGAGAAGATCTGGGGTAGCTTTCCAGAAATTCTGCTGTTGGTCCTGCTTGGCAGTTTCTTGTTGCTGCGCGGTCGCTTCTGGGCGCGGGCGATGGGGGGGCGTCTGCGCATGCTTGGCGCCCGTGGCACTGGGGTGTGGACCTTTATCGTTTCGCTGCTGCAGGTTGCCCTGCCATTGCTGGGAATTCTCTTGCTGACAACCTCTTTGGAGGTGTCTGGAATCCTGGGGGTGCGGGGCACACTGATGCTGGAGCACCTGCCAGGATGGGCTTTGATCCTGTTCTCTTTCCATTGGCTTGGGGATCAGCTGTTTAAGGCCCCCGAGGAGGTCAGTCTGGTGCCCTTTGCAGTGGCGCGTCGCGGGGAAGCCCGCCTGATGATTGACCTCTGGGCGGTTATACTGGTGCTGCAGGATGTTCTCTACGAACTGTATCAGCTGGAAAAAACCTCAGTGGACACCCAGTCGGTGCTGAGCTTTCCTTTGATCCTGGCTGCAGCCCTGGTGATGTATCGGTTGAACATGCTCGGGGTTTCAAAGGCAGAGGCGGAACCGTCAGAACTGGTGCAGGGCGCGGCGGATAAGGCCGAGCCCGACACAGAGCAGGAAACCCGCATCTCCATCGGAGCCAGCCGGCTGTTTGATGTTGTGCGCCGTGGTGCCTTTTTCCTGGGGTTTGCAGCCCCACTTCTTGCGGCGGTTGGCTATGTCAATGCTGCAGAGGCGTTGATTTACCCGGCGATCTCGACGCTGTTGCTCTTGGCGGTGCTCTTTGTCGTGCAGCGTTTTGCCGGCGACCTTTATGGCTTTGTGTCAGGGCAGGGGGATGCGGCGCGAGACTCGCTTGTCCTGGTGGCGGTTGGGTTTACCCTGTCTTTGATTGCGCTGCCGCTGCTCTCGTTGATCTGGGGCGCCCGGGTCGCAGATATGACCGAACTCTGGTCGACGTTTCTGGCGGGATTCCAGATCGGTGACACCCAGATCTCTCCGGTTGCCTTTCTGAGTTTTGTTGTGGTTTTTGCCCTTGGTTACGGGGTGACACGGGTCGTGCAGAGCACCCTGCGCACGTCATTGTTGCCAAAGACCAAGATCGACCCAGGCGGCCAGAATGCCATCGTGTCTGGCTTGGGGTATGTGGGCGTCTTCCTGGCGGCGCTTGTGGCCATTTCAATGGCGGGGCTCGATCTTTCCTCCCTGGCGATTGTGGCCGGGGCGCTTTCGGTGGGGATTGGTTTTGGTCTGCAAACCATCGTGTCGAACTTTGTCTCTGGTATCATCCTGCTGGTGGAACGGCCGATATCCAAGGGCGATTGGATCGAAGTGGGCGGGCTGATGGGCTATGTTCGCGACATCTCGGTGCGCTCTACCCGGATCGAGACCTTTGATCGTAGCGACGTGATCGTGCCAAATTCGGATCTGATCACTGGCACCGTTACCAATTACACCCGTGGCAATACGGTTGGGCGGGTGATTGTGCCGGTTGGGGTGGCCTATGGCACCGATCCGCGCCGCGTCGAGGCCATCCTGAACGAGATTGCCCAATCGCACCCGATGGTGCTGTTGAAACCAGCCCCCAGCGTGATTTTCCAAGGGTTCGGGGCCGATAGTCTTGATTTTGAGATCCGCGCGATTTTGCGGGATGTGAACTGGGTCTTGTCGGTGAAATCCGATCTCAACTACGAGATCGCCGCGCGCTTTGCCGCTGAAGAGATTGAAATTCCCTTTGCCCAGCGTGATCTCTGGATCCGAAATCCAGAGGCATTTGCCCAGAGTAAGGCCAAGGACGCGCAACCGGATCAGAACTCGGTTCAAACCACTACCGGAGCCAGCACCGGAACCCGGTTAGCTGTCGATCGGCCGGATCTGGACGATATGCACGACAGTGCGGCGGAGGCAGACCCTGACGCAGACCGCTAGCAAGTGGCTGCGCCAGCCGGGGCGTGTGATCCGCACCCCTGGTGATGGCGGGGGCAGCCAAACGCCACGCAGGCTGCGGAAAACGGGTGAGAGGCTGGCGGCACGACAGTCTCTGAGATGGCACTTGGTATGGGCCAGCGCGAACTGCAGAAAGGGAACCTGATCTGTCGGCATTCTACCCCCATTCTTCTCCTATTCGGTCTGTATCTGGTTGATTGAAAAAGGTTTTGAAAAAGATGGTTTTTTTGTCAGAACGGGCCTTGCAATTCCTTTTCTGATCGGTCAAAAGTCCGCCTAACGGAGAGGTGGCCGAGTGGTCGAAGGCGCACGCCTGGAAAGTGTGTAGGCGGGAGACCGTCTCCAGGGTTCGAATCCCTGTCTCTCCGCCATTATCCCCATTGCGAACCAGTGACACCGCCCTGACGGGCACGGAATTTTGCGTGTTATCAAAGGGGTTTGCGGGAACCGACCGAACCTTATAGACGCGCCGCCTGTCCGAAGCTGGGCTCAGAATGGCCCACAGTCTCAGTTTGGGCGAACCTCGTCCGTTCCGGTTCGGTCCACTTTTGATGTTATTTTTCAATGGCCTGACTTGAAGGCCCGCCAAAACCAAAACGCGCGTTCCGAATGATATCGACGGCAACATAGACGGAACACAAGGTAGGCGCGTTGCTCGGGATGACAGCGAAAACAGGCGGATTGCTGGGGTAGGTTCGCAACCCATTCCCCAGCGAAACTGCTGATGACAAATGATTTTCTCTTCCCTAGCTTGGCGGCAAGTCGGACGAGCTATGCAGGAGTTGTATGGGAACGTTCCCGCAAGCGAGTTAACTGACCTGATGCGCGTTGAACCTAAACCGTTTTTGTCCCTACTTCTCAATCCGTTCGGGACCCATGCCCGAGGGATTGAGCATCGCGATCTTCAACTGATCATCGATGCGCGTCGCGGTCGAAAAGTTCATCTGAAAAACCTTACGGCTCCACCAACCGTAACCAAAGGCTTGTTGGGGACGACGGTCCGCATCGAGATGGACGATGGCAGTGGCGTGGCTCTGAGGGGCGTCAACCATAGGCCTGCAAACGTCTTTGCGCAGGAAGTCCAAGAAGCCTGGAGCGCGTTCAATATCGAGCTCTTTGAGGAAAAACGCAGCGAAATTGATGCCATCTTGCGTGCGATAGATGGGCTTGACCTGCCAACCAGGTATCCAGCGGCATGCGTCCTTTCCCCTGTTTTGGATGCAGGCCGAACGCTCGAAAAAACGCTTTTCGCCAAACTTCGCAGCGAAGCAATCGGCGAAGTTCATTTTGCGCAGATCCGGAAGATCCGCGAGTTCATCAATGCCCCAGGGCCTCGGCGAAATCAGGCCATCGAGCGCTTCGAAAGGGAGGAAGTCCTGCGGTGGCAGGAGTTCTTCGACACATTCGAGAAAAACCCGCTTACACCTGAGCAGAGGCTTTCCATCGTCGCCGATGAGGATGCGACGCTCGTCCTTGCCGGGGCGGGCTCTGGGAAGACAAGCGTCATCACGGCCAAGGCGGCATATCTGGTGAAAGCCGGTATCCGGAAACCCGAAGAAATTCTGTTGCTGGCTTTCGCTCGAGATGCTGCGAAGGAGATGTCGGAGCGTATCGAGCTGCGCTGTGGCCAGCCTTTGGAAGCGCGAACATTCCACGCACTCGCATACGACATCATTGGTGCAGTCGAAGGCAACAAGCCTGCGCTCGCCGCACACGCGACCGATGACAAAGCGTTTCTGGCGCTTCTCAGAGAAATCCTGCGGGCGCTTGTTGAAACCGTTTCAGAGGTATCGAAATCAATCATCGGATGGTTCTCATACGCTCGGTTGGATGAAAAGAGCGAGTGGGACTTCAAGCAAAAGCACGAATACTACACGTTCATCGAGAAGGCGGACCTGCGCACTTTGCAGGGCGAGCAGGTGAAAAGCTTTGAAGAGCTGATGATCGCTAACTGGCTCTACGAAAACGGCGTCGAGTATGAATACGAGCCCGACTACGAACACCACATCGCTGATACAGGTCGGCGCAATTACTGCCCAGATTTCCGTCTGAAGAATAGCGGCGTCTACATCGAGCATTTTGGTGTGAGGCGCAGAAAAATGGCCGACGGGTCTTACCAGTTTTCGACAGCACCTTTCGTCGACCGTGAAGAATATCTGGCGGGAATGGCCTGGAAACGTGAAGTCCACACGACCCATGAGACGACACTGATAGAAACATTCAGTTATGAGCGCGAAGACGGCCGCTTGCTTGAGGCGTTGGCTGAAAAAATTGCACCGTTTGAAACACTCAAGCCGCGTTCCCGCGAGACACTGTTCGATCGTGTCGTCGAGCTGAATCAGGTCGACAGCTTTGTACAGTTGCTCGGGACGTTTCTACGCCACTACAAAGGTGGTGGTTACAGTCTGGCGGATTGCGAAGCCAAAGGAAAAAAGCTGAAGCTCGGTCGCCGCGCACGCGCGTTCCTGTCGATCTTCGAGCCTGTCTATCGCGAGTATCAGAAGCGTCTTGGGGGCCGTATCGATTTCGAAGATATGATCCTGCGGGCGTCAGAATACGTTGAAGACGGCCAGTACAGCAGCTGCTTCCGGCACATATTGGTCGACGAATTCCAGGATATTTCACGTAGCCGCGGGCGCCTCGTTCGGGCTCTGAAAGCACAACATCCTGACGCCCGCATCTTTGGTGTTGGGGATGATTGGCAATCGATTTACCGTTTTGCGGGGTCGGACATCAATCTCATGCGCAACTTCGGCAATGTGTTGAATGTCATTGAGAACTGACCCGGTATTGTCACCGAGATTTGACCCGCTCTTAGTTATGTATCGGTCGCTATGCTTTGGTCAATGAGGTGGCCTCCTTTGTGGTTTTGTTTGCAGCCTCTGAGCTGGCCTTGAAG
>CAJQNB010000090.1 GCA_905479575.1 uncultured Pseudophaeobacter sp. | reverse complement strand
CAGTAGCGAAAGCGCGGCAGTGTCGGTATTGTTCTTCATGGCGTGATCTCCCTGGCGGTTGCTGCCGCCGGTTGGGTGGGTTCAGTTCACCCGGAGATTACGCCACCTTCAAATTTCCACCACCTTCGCGACACGACCGGCGACGGGGCGCAAGATCACACTCAGTACCGGCTGTGTGCGCCTTGGCATCCTCTCAAGCCGCACCGCAGGCATGCCTGATCTGGTCTGCGGCCGCGAAACCGTGCTGCGCTTCGACCCGGCCCGCGGCAGCTATCAGTAGCTCGGCTTGGCGGATCCCTTAGCTGGTGTCCGCAGCTTTGGAAGATGGCAGTGGTGAGATGTTTCCCTGGGCCGTCACGCCCGCGCCTGACCTTCCCCCCGTGGAGTTGGAACCGGTCCGCATAGCGGCAAACAGTGCGGGGCACTGTTTGAGGTTCAAACGGGCGGAGCCCTGCGCCTTCAACCGTGCAAGTCTACGTGCAGCGCTTGCAGGAATTCCCCTAGGACGTGGGGCGCAGCCGCACGGCCCGCGCCTGACCTTCCCGTCTTGCCGGAGGCATGCTTTCAGCATGACGAAGGCGCATTCGCGCCCTCCCAAGGTCAGTCGCGGGCCTTGTGTTGTGCGTCAATCAGTTTCTGAATGTCGCGCTTTTCGTCCTTTGAGAACTTCGCAGCATTTAGG
Source organism: uncultured Pseudophaeobacter sp. (assembly GCA_905479575.1). GTDB lineage: Bacteria > Pseudomonadota > Alphaproteobacteria > Rhodobacterales > Rhodobacteraceae > Pseudophaeobacter. The sequence continues at coordinate 4,928 of CAJQNB010000090.1, read as the reverse complement.
AGCCAATACACAGCTTCGCGGCCATTCTCGTCACCAGTCGCGCTGTTGTATATGACGGAGTTCGTTATGGAATAACCTGTGTGGAGGGCACCTTCTGCTAAGGCCTCTTCCTCGCAAAAAGCGAAGTTCTGCCACTTGAAAGCGGCTTCTCGCTCAGTAAAGCCAACCTTGCCTCGCCTTGCCGCAGACAAACAATCGAAATCGTGTAGTTGGCAGGAGCGGCATTTTTCAAGAAATAAACGGTATGAGCCGAAAATATCTTCAGACATGCTCAAAGGAAACGCCGTCCGACGAAGAGCAAAATAGATGTCGTCAAGTTTGTGGAGATCGGCTTGTCTGTAGTGAACGCCAAAATGCCTGTACCGGTTGCTGGGATCACCTTCGGTCTCGATTCTCTCCACAAAGCCTATTGAGGGCTCCGCGTAGTTTGAGAGAATTGCTTGGCTGTAAAAATTTCGGTGAGGTACCAAAACGCTTGGTAACAGATCCCCGCATATACTTTGCGCGAGTTCAAAAGGCTTTTTTAAACCGTGAGAGAAACCCCTTGTTTCTTCTCCATTTAGAAGCACGTCGCTTTGATGATTTTTTCTAGTGATTGCTGCGCACTCCAATAGAAATTGAACGGCATAAACGCCTTCGAGAAAAATCGAGCGGCGATGTAGTCTTCGTCGGCAGCGTCACGATAAAGCCTCCAGACTAAATTGCGAGCATAGACATTTCTGTGGATGATTTCACAACTCAAACATCCAGCTCCTCCACGAACCTTGCGTTCTCTTGAATATACTGATAGCGCAGCTCGGGCTTTTTACCCATCAGGCGTTCAACCAGATCGCCAGTCTCGCCCGGCTCGTCCTCATCAATGGTCACCCGGATCAGTTTCCGCGTGCTGGGGTCCATGGTGGTCTCTTTCAGATCCTTGGCGTCCATCTCGCCCAGACCTTTAAACCGGCTCACGTCGATCTTGCCCTTACCGCCCAGGCCCTTTTCCAGCCACAGATCGCGCTCGGCTTCGTCCAGGCAATAGACGCGCTTGGCGCCTTGGGTCAGGCGGAATAGCGGCGGGCAGGCGAGATACAGATGACCGCCATCAATCAAGGGCCGCATCTGGGTGAAAAAGAACGTCATCAGGAGGGAGGCAATATGGGCACCGTCAACATCCGCATCAGTCATGATGATGATTTTGTCATAGCGCAGATCATCCAGCACAAATTTGCTGCCCAATCCAACACCCAAAGCCTCGCAGAGATCATTGATCTCGGCGTTTGAGCCCAGCTTGTTGGAGGCCGCGCCCAATACGTTGAGGATCTTGCCCTTCAACGGCAGCAGCGCCTGATTGACCCGGTTGCGCGCGCCCTTGCCTGAGCCCCCCGCAGAGTCGCCCTCGACGATGAACAGCTCGGTGCCCACGCGGTCCTTGGAGGTGCAATCCGTCAGCTTGCCCGGCAGGCGCAGCTTCTTGGTGGCCGATTTGCGCTGGGTCTCTTTCTCCTGCTTGCGGCGCAGGCGTTCCTCGGCGCGCAGCACCAGAAAATCAAGGATGGCGCCAGCAGATTTGGTGTCTGCCGCCAGCCAGTTGTCAAAATGGTCACGCACCGAATTTTCCACCATCTTGGCAGCGCTCTCGGTCGACAAACGATCCTTGGTCTGGCCAACAAAGGCAGGGTCGGCGATGAAACAAGACACCAACCCACAGCCCCCCGCCATCAGGTCGTCGCGGGTAATGCTGGCAGCCTTCTTGTTGCCGACCAACTCACCATAGGCCTTGATACCTTTCAAAATGGCAGCCCAGAAACCCGCCACATGGGTGCCACCCTCGGGTGTGGGCACGGTATTACAGTAGCTTTGGGTGAAACCATCGCGTGAGGGCGTCCAGTTGATCGCCCATTCCACATAGCCCGGCTCGCCAAATTTCTCGCGGAACTCCACCTTGCCGGCAAAGGGCGCATCGGCATAGACCGAGGCCTTGCCCAGCACCTCTGTCAGATAATCCTTGAGCCCGCCGGGGAAGTGGAAAGTGGCCTCGACCGGGGTTTCCTTGTCGTCTATCTCTGATTTCCAGCGGATCTCCACGCCCGAGAACAGATAGGCCTTGGAGCGCACCAGGGTGAACAGGCGCTTGGGCTTGAACCGATGTGAGCCAAAGATCTGTTCATCCGCATGAAAGGTGACAAAGGTGCCGCGTTTGTTGGGCGCTGCGCCGACCTTTTCAACCGGGCCCAGGGGCAGGCCACGGGAAAACCGTTGTTCAAACAATTCTTTGTTCTTGGCGACCTGAACCACCAGACTATCTGACAGGGCGTTCACCACCGAAGAGCCAACCCCGTGCAGACCGCCGGAGGTCTGATAGGCCTTGCCAGAAAATTTCCCCCCCGCGTGCAGGGTGCACAGGATCACTTCCAGCGCGGATTTATCCGGAAACTTGGGGTGCGGATCAATTGGAATGCCGCGGCCATTGTCGGAAATGGTGACCGAATAATCCGCATGCAGGGTGACTTCGATGCGGTTGGCATGACCCGCGACCGCTTCGTCCATCGAGTTGTCGAGGATTTCTGCCACCATATGGTGCAGCGCACGCTCATCGGTGCCGCCGATATACATGCCGGGGCGCTGGCGCACCGGTTCCAGCCCTTCCAGCACTTCGATTGAGGAGGCGTCATAGATTTCGTCGGCGGGCGTGCTGAGAAGGTCGTTTGCCATTGGCGGGAGCTGCTCTTTGGTTTGTTTTGGTTGCGGCTATTATGTCAGGTGTTGTGGTGTTGCGAAAGAGGCCCGCTAGGGGCTGTGGATAACCAAGCCTCCCAGAGACCACCACAGACAGCCAAAGACACGCGCCGACAGGCCAGAGGTCGGCTTTTGATCAACCGCTCGCGCAAAGGTGACAGGCCGTGGTGGATTTTTGCTTTCCCTTTTGGATTGCCCGGCTAGGGTCTGCTCCCTAACGTGCAGGAAAAGCTGAACAGGGGAAGAAAAAGGCATGGCATGGATCAAGACAGTTCCGTTCGAGGCGGCAACCGGCAAGCTGAAAAAGCTGTATGAGCGGGTCACGGGACCTAACAACAATGTCGACAACATCATGATGGCCCATAGCCTGCGGCCCCATTCGATGGAGGGCCATATGGCGCTCTATAAAAATGTGCTGCACCATACTGGCAATAAAATCCCCAAGTGGTTTCTTGAGGTGCTGGGCGTCTGGGTCTCGTCCTTGAACAACTGTGACTACTGCGTTGAGCATCATTTTGCCGGCCTTCAGCGGCTGTTGGCGGATGCGGATCGTGGTCTGGCCATTCGCGCTGCGATCGAAGCGCGCGATCCGGCAGTAGCGCCTCTTGATATGGCACAACAGGCCGCCATGCATTATGCGCGCAAGCTGACAGAGGCCCCGGCCAGCCTGGTTGAGGCAGACATAGAAGCCCTGCGTCAGGTGGGATATGACGACGGCGAAATTCTCGAGATCAACCAGGTCAGCGCCTATTTTTCCTATGCCAACCGAACGGTTCTGGGGCTTGGCTGTTCAACCAAGGGCGATGATCTGGGGCTTAGCCCCAACAATTCGGAAAACCCGGAAGATTGGGGCCATAGCTAGGGGTGCGAAAGCGACTTATGCGACGCCTTGGGTCAGGGGTGCCAGTTAAGAATAGCCTCGGCCAGGTCTTTGGGTTTTTGATGATGCAGCCAGTGATCACAGCCCGCAATCGTGATGCGGGTCAGCTGCGGCGCAAACCCTTCCAGCCCAAGGGTGGTTTCCGGCAACAAGGCGGTATCCCCATCCCCCCAGAGCAACAGGTGGGGTTGGGGCACCGTCAGGCGCGCAAGCGGTAGTGCTGGCATGGCAATGGGCTGCCCGGGTTTGGCGACCTGTAGCGGTGAGGCGCGATACCAGTTGACCATGGCCTGCAGCCGACCCGGGCGCGCCCATTCCGCTTTGTAGGCGTGCAACCGTGCGCCAGAGAGCCAGGACATATCCATATGGGTTGCAAACAGGGCCTGCAGTTTCTCAAACCCATTGGCGCTCAGCTCGGCTTCTACCCCCGGTTGGCGCAGCCAGGGAATATATTGTGACGCGGCTGACTGCTCGCCGCCACTGGCCAAGGCCCGCTGAAACGGCACCGGGTGCACCCCATTAGCGATAATCAGACGGTCGACCAGATGCGGATGAAACATCGCCAACCCATAGGCGATTGCGGCGCCCCAATCGTGACCGAACACCGTCACCGGCCCCTGCTCGGCGCCAATCAGCGCAACCATATCGCCAATCAGACTTGAGGCGGCGTAGTTCTCGACGCCTTCAGGAGCCCAGCTTTGGCCATATCCGCGCTGGTCGGGGGCAATACAGTGGAAATGTTGACTGAGATGGCTTGCGATTTCCGTCCAGGCACCACCGTATTCCGGGAACCCGTGCAACAGCAACAGACGGGGCAGGGCGGGGTCGCCCCAGCGGCGGACAAAAAAGGGCTGCCCCTGGAGGCTTTCGATGGCGCTGTGCATGTGGTGTCCTCCTGCGATGAAAGACAAGGCTGGGGCCAGAGCCTTTTGCAATCAAGCCAACCGTTGCGTCACCAGGTGCGGCAAGACTGCTTTGAAATGCACTCCATATGACAGCTTCTTGACACAGGTCAGCGCGTGGATGCGCTGGGGCATATAACATCGCCTCGAACAGCGTCACTCGAACAGAGTAAATGAGTAAAAGGGAACACTGATGACAGAAACCACTGGAAATTTGCCAAGCGCTGTGACCCCCGCAGAGGCCCCGCAGGCGGCGGCCGTTAGCCATCCCTCACCGGAAGATAGGTTGTGTCTCGAATCTGGTGGAAATTCTCTGGCGGCGTTCTCCGAGCATGTGGATTTGGGCCTGATCAGGCCGCGAGGTCAAGTCTGATCGGGGCGATGGGCTGAGCCAAGGTTTCCCAGCCATCGACCTTTCGCATCTG
>CAJQNB010000089.1 GCA_905479575.1 uncultured Pseudophaeobacter sp. | reverse complement strand
ATGCGGCTGAACGCAACGCCGGAATGCCGGGCGCTGTTCTTTGATCTGATCAATATCGCCTATGACAACAGCCCCGTGGGCACTCTGCCGATGGATCAGAATATTCTGGCCAAACTGCTGATGATTGATCCGGGGCATTTTGGCTCGCTGTGCAAGCTGGATTATGGGCCGCTTTACAAATGGGAGGCCTGCCGCTGCGACAATGGCGATATTCGGCTGATGCACCCGATGGTGCTGCGCAGCCTGACCGAGGCCATGGCCCGGCGCCAGGACCACCGGGCGCGCAATGACGCGGCGAACTCGGCCAAGCGGTTGCAGCGGCTGCGCATCACGGTGTCGGGCTATCACGCGGATCTGGCCAAGAACGATGCGGCGGTGCGCTGGATGGATGAATGGCTGGTGAAAGAGGGCTGCGAATACCGCAGCGCCGCCTGGATTGAGCGCTCGATGCAGGCCTGGTCGAACCACATCTTTGACCTCGGGCGCTCCGGGGGCGCGTTTCAAAACAAAGGATCCTGACACTGTCCGACAGTGTCCAAGACTGTCCGGCGGACAGTTCAAGACAGTCTCGGACAGTCTCAGACTGTCCTGCACGACATAGACATAGACAAAGACAAAACATGACAGCAGGACGGTTGCGCCCGAGTTACAGCGCCGAGCCTGTGGATAAGTCGGACTTGCTGAGAAAGAGGAAGGGCAGAGACATGGATGCCAAAGATCAGGCCGCAGGGGAACGCCGGGTGAAGGACCACCTGATTGAGCCGTTGAAGAAGTTGGGGCTGGCGAAACCCACCAGCCTGACAGTGGCGCAGTTTGACGCGATGGTCGCGGATCTGGGCGGCAAGCTGGCCTATATGTCGGAACTGAACCTGCAGGCGCTGGCGGAACAGGTGGCCAATATGCCCGGCGGCAAGGATCGCGACCGCTTTCCCATCGCGGCCAAGATCCTCGGCTGGGCTGCCGAGATTCAACCGCCGGCCGATGATGCCTCGCCGCTGTTTCGGGCGGTCTTTGCCCATGCTCTGGGCCAGCGCGCCCTGGCAGAGGGCTGGGCGCCGGAATTATTGGCCGAGTTGCGCCGGGTCCGCGTCTGGCCGCGCGAGTATGATCTGCGCCAGGTGCAGGACCGTGCCGGTGATGCGCGCCGCCGGGTTGCTCGGTTGGAAGAGCAGCTGCGTCGGGGCGATACCGTGTCGCCACAGGATCAAACCTTCCAACAGCGCCGCGCCGCTGCCGAGGTGAAGTGCCGCCGTATTGCAGCGCTGGCATTGGAGGTCACGGCATGAAGGACTTTGTTGTGATCGTCAGCCCTGACGGCGCCGCGCGGCTAGAGGCGGAAGAGATCCGTCTGGCTGGGATCAAAGCCCGCAGCGCGGTGCCAGAAGTCTGCGGCGATGAGATTGCCGAGGCCCCGGCGCGCGGCGCGTTCCGGGTGTTTGAGCCACAGGCGCTTTATCCAGACGGGGAGGGCGGCTTTGCGGTCAAACATGCGGGCTATCGCGGGCGCAGCGCTATCCAGCGGGCCGATGTGTTTGATGTGATGGCGGCCAAGGCGGCCCGGCACAACAAGCCGTCGCCGCTCTCTCCGGGGCAGGTGGCCATTGGCCGCCATTACCGCGACCTGGTGGAGCGTCACGCCTGCGCTGGTCTCAAGTGTTCCTCGATCGAGGCGATGCGATCGGGCGGCGGTGGTCGCGGCGGCGACTTCATGGATGCGGTGCTGCGCGATCGCGAAGAGATCGCCCGCCTGCGCCGCCGTATCGGCACAGGCTCCGCCCTGGTTGTCCGCCGCATCCGCCCCTCCAAACGCGGATCCCGCACCAGCATTTTCGACCGGCGATTGGTGGACATGGTCTGCCTGGAAGATCGCCCCCTCAGCGACGTCCTGAAGGCACATGGCTGGTCGGTTTACGGTGACACGTCCACAGCCATCGCCAAGGCGCTCGGCCAGGCGCTGGAAAGGATGAGAGGCGGCTAAGCGTGGCAACCGTGTTTTCTAAATTCAAATTTATTTTGCCTTCAGAATTGACGGAACAATCACCGCACGTTCTTATGCTCTCACTAGTTGCATGGAATTTGTTATGTCAGAAGAGCTTCCGGAATTTCTAACCCAAGGTGAACAAGCGCGCCTATTTCCCGTACTTTCGACTACATCAAAAGAAGGGCGAACGACTTCGATTGTTTTGGCCTGTTTAGCTAAGGTTGATGAGTTCGGCGCAGGCCTTCTTTCTGGTCTTGGGTTGCGCGTCGGGGTTCGATCCAAGATTGAAACCTATACCGAAGTCGTCTGTGTGAACCGTGCTGCAGATCAGAAGGATAGGCCGGATGGGCTGATTGTAATGCGAACTGGGAGCCGCGAGTGGCGAGCTTTGATTGAAGCCAAGGTCGGGACGAACAATTTGGACGCAGACCAAATTGAAAGATATCGACAGCTGGCAAAGGACAATGACATTGATTGTGTCATTTCTATCTCAAATCAGTTTGCCACAACGCCCGCTACTCACCCGGTGCCTGAGGTCAACAAAAGCCGTTCCAAAATTCCCGTTTTCCATTGGTCATGGATGCATATTTTGACGGAAGCTGATCTTTTACTCAGTCGAAACTCCGTCACAGATAGCGACCAGCGCGTTCTGCTGAATGAGCTGAGGAGATTTTTGACCCATGAGAGTGCGGGGGTGAAAGGGTTCGACCGTATGCCCAAAGCCTGGACCGAGGTGAATAAGTTGGTGGCCAGTGGTGGAGTTATTCCTGCCAAGTCCACGGATGCGCAGGAGGTAATCACAGCCTGGCATCAGGAAACGCGCGACCTATCACTAATCCTGAGCCGAATGACGGAAACCTACGTATCCGAGCGCCTGCCCCGCAAACACCTTTCAGACGGCAACTTGCGATCCAAAGATGAGTTGAACACCCTGAGGGAACAGCACCAATTGCAAGCGGAACTGGACGTGCCTGATGCAGCGGCTCCGATCCAGGTTACTGCCGATATTAATCGGCGCAGTGTCGATGTCGGCATGGTTCTGCGCGCACCAGAGGACAAGGTATCCGTCAAGGCAAGGGTTAACTGGATCCTGCGGCAGATCAAATCAGATCGACTAGAGGATCTGTATCTACGACTTATGTGGCCGGGGAAATCTGAGCCTACCCAGCATTTAGTTTCGGACCTAAAGGCGAATCCTGAACTGGCAGCCGAGGGAAAAGATCAGCTTTCACCACATAGCTTTTTCGTCTTTCGATCTAAACAATTGGGAGCTCGCTTCGCACAACAAGTCAACTTTATCGTGGAACTAGAGGAGGCTGTGCCCTCTTATTACCGTGATGTCGGGGCCAACTTGTCAGCATGGCAAAAACGCGCTCCTAGGATCAAAGAGGATCGCGCAACCGCAGAAGATGTCACTACGGAAGCGATTTCTGAAGACGCACAAAATTATGACACATGACGTGTGCTTCGCGGCATTTCCTGTAAATCCCCACTTGACGCTTACCTCATCGGCATGCGAGTAGATCTGCATCATCAATAAATGCGCCCACGGGAAACCGGCGGGCGTTTTTGTGTTCTTGGGGGCCAGTGAATGACAGCCCGAAGCGAATACCACCATCTTTACAATCTGTCGGCATGGCGGCGTCGGTTGCGTCCGCAGCACCTGGAGCGGGAACCTCTGTGCCGGGCCTGTCTGCGGCGCGGCATCCTGAACGATGGCTCGCTGACCTCGGCGGGTGCGGAGCAGGGCAATCCTCGGCGTCGGTTTCTGGTGGTGGATCACCTGATCCCGCATCGCGGAGATCGGAGTTTGTTTCTGGATCCGGGCAACCTGCAGACGCTGTGCCCGGATGACCATGACCAGAACAAACAGCGGCTGGAAACGCGGGGCTTCTCGCAGGAACGCGGCAGCGATGGCTGGCCCATCGATCCGCTGCATCCCGCCAATCAGTAGACCGCTGCCTGCCTCGTGATGGGGAGGGGGAGGGTCGGCAGGAAAATCCCTTTTGGTGGAAACCGGAGGGAGACCCTTTTTCTGCGCAAAACCCTAATTGAATAGAAAAAACCACAGGTTATGGGAGGAGGTCACAACATGGCACGGGGCCGCAAGC
>CAJQNB010000088.1 GCA_905479575.1 uncultured Pseudophaeobacter sp. | reverse complement strand
GCCACCACGCTAGTAGGGGCCAGTATAGGCCGCCTGATGTGGCATTCCGGCGAGGTGCGCAAAGGCCAGCGGCGCTTCTTTGGCCCGGAACTGCTCTGGGCAATCCCGGAGGCCATCGGCATGGCCATCATTGGCGAGGCCATTGCCAGCTATATGGGCGCCGGGCCCACCGTGACCACTGGCATTGTGGCGCTGGCGGCCTATATCGGCCCCCGCGGCGCTGAGGTGTTGCTGACCAAATGGCTGGTGCGAACTAAGCCGTAACGAAACCACAAAACCCAAAACCTGAACCCAACCCTGCCTTTGGCGGGGTCTTTTGCATTGGAGCAAACATCATGAAACTGATCTCAAACTGGCGCGCCACGCTCGGCAAGTCCTGGTCTGTCTGGCTCATCTTGGCGAGCCTGGTTCTGCTGGGCGGATACTTCCTGGCCCTGGTTCAACCCGGCATGCTGGGCTGGGATCCGCTGTATTTTGCCATGGCCTCGGCCACATGTCAGGCGCTGGCGATCCCGGCGCGGCTGGTGCTGCAGAACGGGCTCTCGGGCCTGTCCAGCCTTGCCGCCTTCCGGCGCGATCAGTCTGGCGCGATGCGGCGGCGCACGCTCGGGCTGATCGCGGGCAGCGGTATTGCGATGTCCGGCGCCATTGGCTTCATCGGCCAGTGGGAGGGGCTGCGGACCGAGGCCTACCGCGATGTCGTTGGCGTCTGGACCGTCTGCTATGGCGAAACCAAGGGGGTGCAGCCTGGTGATCGCTACGGCAAGGCCGACTGCGATGCCATGCTGGCGCGTGAGATCCTGGCCTATGAGGCGGCGCTGGACCGCTGTTTGACCCAGCCGGTGCCGGTGGGCATGAAGATCGCTCTGGTGTCCTGGACCTACAACGTCGGGGCAGGGGCGGCCTGCAAATCGACCCTGGTGCGCAAGGCCAATGTCGGGGATCTCACAGGCGCCTGCGATGAGTTGCCGCGCTGGAACAAGGCAGGCGGGCGCGTCTGGGCTGGGCTGGTAAATCGGCGCGGCGCTGAACGCGCCATGTGCCATCAGGCGCTGAAAGAGGCGGCATGATCCCGGCTGTTCTCTCGCGAAATCTGCCCGGCATTGTCCTGGTGGCTATGCTGGCCGGGGCGGTCTGGACTGTGGCCTCTGCCTTCCAGGATCGCGCCCGGCTGCGGGTCGAGCTGGCCGTCACGCAGGCGGATCTTGCAACAGCGCAGGCCAGCCTGCAGCAAGCCGCCGAGACCGCCCGCATTCATCGCGCCCACCTGGACCGCGCTGCCGATGAGGCCCGCGCCTGGGTGGCGCTATCAAATGATCTGCAACAGATGGAGGGCCGCAATGCGCCTTTATCCCCTTTGCTTGCCGCTACTGCTCGGCGCCTGTTCCGATCGGACCAGTGAGCGGGTCATACCACCGCCCCGCGTGCCACCCGATCTGCTGCAGCCCTGCGCCGGATACACCGGGCCGGTGCCCCAGACTGAGGGCCAGCTATCGGATGCGCTGATTGCCGAGGCAAGGGGGAGGCGCTGCGCCAATGGCCGGTTGACGGCTGTGGCTGAAATCCTGGCCGCGCCAATTCTTGAAGACTGATCCCTCCGCGCCCTAGCGGGGGGATCGGGTGCGCAAACACCCGTTCCCACGCAGCCTACCGTTCAAAGCGGCTGCGCCGACATGACACTTCAGAAAATGTCGCCCGACTCTCGCGAGAGTGGGCACCCCATATTCTGGAATCAGCAATGACAACAATGACAAAGGTGCGCCCTGCCGCGCCAGTCGCCCCCTGGCTTGGGGGCAAAAAGGCCCTGAGTGCCCGCATCATCGCGCGCATCGAGGCTGTCGACCATGCCACCTATGCCGAACCCTTTGTCGGCATGGGCGGTGTTTTTCTGCGCCGCAGCTGGAAGCCGCAGTGCGAGGTCGCCAATGACTTCAATGGCGAAATCACCAATCTGTTCCGCATTCTGCAGCAGCATTTGCCGCAGCTGATGGAGGTGATGCGCTATCAGATCGCCTCGCGCCGGGAGTTTGAGCGGCTGCGCAAAACCGATCCCGCCACCCTGACCGATCTGCAACGCGCGGCCCGGTTTTTGTATCTTCAGCGCCAGGCTTTTGGCGGCAAGCTCGGTGGTGTCTTTGGCGTGGCCACCGATCGTCCGTCCCGGTTCAGCCTGTCCCGCCTGGAACCAATCCTCGAGGCCGCCCATGAACGGCTGGAAAGCGTCATATTTGAGAACCTCGACTGGTCAGATCTGATCCGCCGCTATGATGGCAGCAAGACGCTGTTCTACCTCGATCCGCCCTATTGGGGCGGTGAAAGCGACTATGGCAAAGGTCTGTTTGAACGCAGTGCCTTCCAGTCAATGGCGGAGCAACTGGGTGCGATCCGTGGCAAGTTCATTCTGTCAATCAACGACTGCCCCGAGATCCGCGAGCTGTTCGCCGGGTTTGAGTTTGAACAGGTGCGGTTGAAATATACCGTCGCTGCTGGTGGTGCGACGGATGCGGCCGAGCTGATCATATCCAACTTTGAACCGCGCATCGGCTTGATCTGATAGGGGGACATTGGCTGGCGGGGCGTAGTGGTCCCGTCAGCTCGAAGGGCGGGAAGCAGAAGTTAGCTGCGGATGCGCGAGCGTGGGCAAAGTCTCACCGAAGCGGACGTTGACGCCAGAGCCGCCAGAAAGCTGATTTGGCTCCTATTGGCCGATGGTATGCAGGACAAAGTCAAAAACGGGCCGAACTGGCTCAAACGCAGCAGGCGGTAGAGCGGGCACTACTTCCTTTGCAAAGGCTGCTTTGTCGCCCTTGAAGCGCTGACAATCGCCGGGGCGTGTCGGATCGATCTCAAAATGAGCGTCTACTCCAGGCGCGTCGCGAAAAAGCAGCTCCATGGGGAAACTTGACTTGCTTTTGTAGTGTTCACCGGTGGCTGCGTTCACAACTTGCCCGTAGCAGCTGTGTTCCTCGGAGACCGGCAACATCAAGTTATAGCCGTCCACTCCATTCCGCTTTTTGACCAAACAACGCGAAACATCAGCCTGAACAACTTGACTATTGTTCATGTTCCATTCGTTGTAAGCGTCATCCCAGTCATACAGCGCAAATATCGAGCGCCCCTGATTGTTTTGGTAAAACTCATTGCTACGCATCAAGCGGCCGAGTGTTGTGCAAGCAAATGCACTCAATATCTCAAAAGGCCGGTTCGCATCCGCTCCATACAACTTGCGCCAAGCCGTCTCGAAGATGATTTCGTCCGTAACCCCTTCAACCATCAGCACTGGCCCAATGGTGTTCTTGAGATTGTGATAAATGTTGAGGCGCGCCTCACGCTCACCGAACGTAATTAGCCCAGCCGAGAGTGACTGAACTACTGCCGCTTTATCACGCTGCACCGCCGAGACGTTGCCATCCGCAATCTCAAAAAGGCGTATCTGCGGTTCATTGGCCTCGACGATCGTCGAAGCACTGTGACTACTGAGCAGAACGTGATTTGTCTTGGCGGCTTCGGTGGCCGCAATGTCTTCTACCTGCTTCAGAAAGCTAAACTGCCACTCAGGATGCAGAAAGGAGTCTGGTTCATCGAGGAGTGTGATGCAGTTTCGGTCCTTGAAGAATTCCGTGATCGCGAAGATGTAGATGGATTGGAACTGGCCGTCGCTAAAATCTCCGACAAGGATCGGCCTTCCGTCGCCCAAACCGATCGGAATGGACAAGCCCTTATACATGCCAAGTGTATTAAGGTTGTCGAATTGGCGAAAAAGATCAGACGACGACGCGTCGGCAAACTCTTCACGGAAGAGCTCAAGATTAATGCGGATAGTATATCGATCTTGCCCACGGTCATAAATCGAGTCTCGTGTGAACTCGCCCCTCACACAGTTGAGCAACCGTTCAACGAAAACGAGTGATTGGCCCTTCGCCCCCCATAGGAACGAAGCCACATCGCCAACTTCGACATCGCTGTGCTTAAACCTGGGCGGCGAAAGCCGAAGCGTGGCGGTTTCTGACGTGACCTCGATCCCCAGCTTCTGGCAGATGTAGCGACGGGCCGCACAATCGTCAGGCTGCATTAACAGGATCGCAAGCAGCATCTCCTTGTACTCCGCGCCGATGCTGATGAACTCCCGCGCCTCCTCGCCGGTCCATTTGCGGTTCCGGCGGGCGTAGGCCCGGGAGTACTGATCTACGGTAGACGTGATTTTGTCGCTGTGACCGGAATAGTAGATGATAACGTTGTCGGGTGTCAGCGCGTCGGCGATTTTCGAACGGTTCGTTCCGTTGACCTGCAACTGGCCAACCTCACGACGCACGCGCACGTCATCACCATCGATCTCGTAGAACAGATCGAAGTCGAAACTGATCTCGCTGCGCCGCTTCGTCGAGGCAAAGACGAAGTTGAAGATCTCCACCAGGGCCTCGAAAAAGTTAGACTTACCCGTGCCGTTCTTGCCGACGAAGATGTCGAGGAAGCTTTCGCCGTCAAAGGTGAGCGTGAAGTCGCGAAGGTTCTTATATTCGCTGATCCAGACAGATTTTAGGCGCATAGATTTCCCCTATGTCTTCACGAAGGTCAGTTGGGCGTCGAGGATAAAATAGGCGAGGATCGCGGCTTGGGCTTCGAGCGGTTGGTCGCGGATCATTTGGCGGACAGGATCGCGGGGGCCACGCTTCTTCTTCAAGAACTCAACCGTCTTTTCAAGCAGTTGCCCGTTCTCTTTCGCACCTTGCGCGCGCTGCCCAACAGCCGGAAGCCAGCTATCAAAGCTCTGGAACTTTCGTTCGAACTGGTGCGGTTCTTTGGAATACACGTAGCCAAAACTATCGTTCGGCTTGAAGCTGACGTGATGATCCTTCGTGTCGTCCGGCAAAATGATCTCATTGGGCGCAAACATTGCTGAGGCCTGCGACACAACCGTTCCGCCGCTGTAGGCGTCTGAGAATTCCTTGGGTGTGTGTATCTGGCTGGTCACGTAGAAAACGGCATTGCCGAGCGCCTCGAGACCTTGAAGCGCCTTGTGTTGGCGATACTTGCCATTCTTGTGCAGGTTCATGCGATAGACCTTCGGGTCCGCGTAGACGCCGTCCTGTATCTCGCGTGCACTGTTGCGCACCAGAACGTAGGAGCGCTTCAGCTGGATAAAGACCGGCGTTGATCCGTCGAGGGTGACCTCGACATCATAGCCTTTCGTTGCCTCTGCGCCTTGGCTGATGAAGTCAGGGGCCTTGGGGAACTTACCGCCAAGCACGTAATTTTGTTCCAGCTCGCGCAGGAAAGCGAAGCCGAAGGTCAACTCAGTGAAGTCAGGCCAGGGCATGGGCAACCCTCTCGCAAACCAGAGAGGTTGAGGTAAGTTGGCTAAGGCTTTTGTGCTCGCAGCACCGGACAGATTTTAAATGCATGTTTTCTCAATAAATTTTGGAGGTAAGGGTATCGGCCAAACGGATTTCTGTTTCGGTCGATACCGAAATGCTCTCCCGAAGCTTTGCCGTAAGCTGATGCAACTGTTTGATTTTTAGAGAAATTCGTTCCTGTTGCGCGCGAGGGGGGAGTAAGACTAGAAAATTCCTGAGAGGCTTGAGTGCAAGAGTGGGCTGCGCCGATCCGGTAATCCCGTCGCGTGCCTGACTGTAGACCCACGCAGACTTTAACATCCACACTAAATAGTCGACGTCCAACTCAACAGATGGTTTGAGTATGGCAATGTGTCTCTGAACACAAAACTGCTCTTCAGTCTCAACAAGCACTGGACGACCATAGGTCGCGCCGACAACAGTATACAGAATGTCACCCAAACGGGGCGTTCTATAGGCTGGCAACCCGTTGTAGTAATCATCGGGAACCCTGCGGCAGCCCTCAAAGTTCAACTGCCCTGAGCTAATATTTCCGATAGTGAGAAATGCAACACCATCGCTTGCACGCGGTGGCGCTTGGTGATCACCATCTGTCACCACCCGAAACAATGAAGAAAGACGAGTTTCAACCCAACCGGAAGGAAGACGTCCAGCCTGACTTTCCTGCGCAGTAATCTCGGTTGGCTTAACCGGTCTGACCTTATTCAACTTCGAGTATGCTGCGATATCCTTAGCAACCCGCTGCAATAATTGTGTGGCTGGCTCATCTGCCTCAATTTGGGGAACCAAGAGGCCTGTCACACCGAGTTCTACGATGGCGGCTTCAAGCGCCTGAATACTCTCTTCCGTCGTGAACAGCGTGTCGAAGTGGGCTTCGATGCGGGTCCAGTTTTGGTTGAGCTCTTCGGGGGATCGGCTGTTGGTGAGGGTGGCGAGGCAGGTTTCGACGAGGGTTTGGTGCGCCTTGAGGCTGTCCTCAGTCTGCCGCTCCAACGCATCACACAGCCCCATCAGCTCGTCCACCTTGGCTACGATGCGGTGTTGTTCTTCTAACGGTGGCAAAGGTATCGGTAATGCGTTGACGGTGCTGGTATTCAATTCCACTTGCTTTGTCGAACCTGATACCAACGAACGCTCGTGTGCCGGATCGATACGATCTTGGATACCTGCAGATGAAAGGTAGACTTCCAGAAACTTGGGACAGCCAGAGATCGACCGAACCACTGTTACGTGTGAGTCAGCGACTAAAGCTTGCTCTTCTTCGATTTCAACTGACAAAACACGCCCGACAGTACCAGTACCTGTGGAATTCCAAAGTACGTCCCCACTTCTCAGAAAACGCTCAGGACCATAACCCTCTATGCTGTCATCGCTAATGTATCTGGCCTTCTCCAGGTCAAAGGATCCCCACTGTACGCACTTTTGCGAGATGACCTGAACCCGACCGCTAACTGTGTATTTTGGGCTCTTGCCGCGTTGAATGTATTCCGAGATATCTTGCAGTCTTACCCAGCTCCATCCATTCGGGGTCTCAAACGGAACTTCGTTCTCTAGGATCGCAGGCAGCTTTTTCAGCTTTTTCGCCTTACCGTGTTTCACGAGCTCATTGCGCACTCGAATGACATCATCGAGGTAAGAATTCGTCGCGCCACCATCCACACCTTGAGGCACTAACTTACCTCGCACAGCCAATTCCAAAACTAGTGCACGTAGCCTCTTAATCCCGTAGAGAGTTACCGCGCCGCTGTTCCCACGGCCCGCGCTTGACTTCTTTTCAATGGCAGATGACCAGATGTCCAAATACTCTGTGATGAGCTGGTTCACATCTGTCATGGGCGGCCACCGCTCAACGCGTCCGACAGGATCGATTTCAACTGATCACGCAGCTTTTGAATGTCGTCTTGCGCGATCCGGTAGTCCTCCAAGAGATCGTCTGGGTCCAAGTTTTTCTTCGCAGCCTCAAACGGGTTCTTGTCGTCGAGATTGAAACCGCGTTGTTCGAAGTATTCCACGCTGCGTTTCCACGCCTGATTGGTCTCCTTGCGCGCCTTGAAGCCATCGGCCTCATCCCCCCACCAGTCGATCTCGGGCTGGAACTCCGCGAACTGCATGGGCTTGGATTTGTTGTAGTTCTTCACGCCCTCGGGATAGGGGTGTTCGTAGAACCAGACATCCGTCGTCGGCTCGCCTTTGGTGAAGAACAGGATGTTGGTCTTGATGCCCGTGTAAGGGTTGAAGACACCGTTAGGCAGGCGAACGATGGTGTGAAGGTTGCACTCGGTCAAAAGAGACTCTTTCAGCCGTGTCTTTGTGCCTTCGCCAAACAGAAAACCATCCGGCAGAACGACCGCAGCGCGGCCGTGTTTCTTGAGCAGCTTGATGATGACCGCAATGAAAAGATCAGCGGTTTCACGGGTGCGTAGGCCTGCTGGGAAGTTCTGCTCGATCCCGTCTTCCTCGATCCCACCAAAGGGCGGGTTGGTGATGATGCAGTGCACGCGGTCCTTATCGCCATAGTCGCGGTAGGGTTTTGCCAACGTGTTATCGAGGCGGATGTTCGAGGGGCTGTCGATCCCATGCAGGATCATGTTGGTCATGCAGAGCATGTAGGGCAGCGGCTTCTTCTCAACTCCCTTGATGGTCTTGGCGAGCTGCTGCCGCTCTTTGCTGGTCTTCGCGTAGTGTTCTTTCTTGTGATCGATGGCGCATGTCAGGAAACCGCCCGTACCGCAGGCCGGGTCGAACACAACCTCATCCAGCTTTGGATCAACGCGGTTCACGATGAAGCGGGTCACCGCCCGAGGCGTGTAGAATTCGCCAGCGTTGCCCGCGCTTTGCAGGTCACGCAGGATTTGCTCATAGATGCCGCCAAAGGTGTGCCAGTCTTCGCGGTTATTGAAATCAACCTCGTTGATCTTGTTGATGACCTGGCGCAGCAACGTGCCGGATTTCATGTAGTTGTAGGCGTTCTCGAAGACGCGCTGGATGATGAGCGCCTGTTCTCGCTGCGGGCCTTGCGTCTTCACAGGCGCCTTCAGCTTTGGGAAGAGCGTATCTTGCACAAAGTCAAACAGACCTTCGCCGGTCAGGCCTTCACGCTCGCCCGCCCAATTGCGCCACCTTAGGTGATCGGGAAGTGCCGACACGAAGTCGTCATCGATGAGTTCAAGTTCCTGTTCGCGGTCATCGAGAATCTTCAGGAAGAACATCCACACCATCTGGCCGATGCGCTGCGCATCACCATCGACACCCACGTCTTTGCGCATGATGTCCTGAATTGCCTTGATGATGCTGGTAAGATCACCCATTTATCCGTCCGCCTGTCTGTATATCTGTTGCTCAAGCTCTCTAACGGCTTGTTCGTATTGTTCTTTGCCGCCGAACACATCGCGGATGATCTCGACCGGTGTTCCAATTTCATCGAAGGGGTCAAGACGCAAGACGCGGGCGTCTTCGATCGTGCGCACACCTTCGTCCGCATACTTGTCCAGAAGCGCTGACAAGACCTTGCGGGCCTCATCTCCGTATTTTGTGAAGTAGTTGCGCTTCTTGACGTTGTTGGCCCGCTCCGCGCGCGTGAGGGGCGGCTGGTCGTATGCGATGTGGCAGAGCAGGTCGAAATCGCCGAAATCCTTGCCGACCTCCTCGGCCAAGTTCTCCAACAAGATGCCATGCTCCTCAAGCTCTTGGATGATCGCGGCCTTCTTTTCAGCGTCGTTCCACTTGCGGATGAAGTCATCCAAGGACGAGAACTCAGTCAAAATCTGCTTTCGAGCAAATTCTTTGTAGGATTCTGTGATTAATGCACCGTCGGGCCCGATGAAGCTGACGCGTTCGGCAATGATCTCTACTTCGACGCCGCTGACGACTAGCTTGGTTATGCCAGTACTATCTGGCAGTTCCAAATGATCGTCTTCCGGATCAATTGGGGGATCAGGAGGTTCGGGTGGATCATTATCGCCTGGCTCGTAGATTACGACCGCTTCCCCGTCAAAATCTGGGTCGTTGAAGAGCTCAGTTGCTTTTTTGAAGTCCATGATGGTGAAGTACCACTTGCCATGCTCCTCATCGACGCGGGTTCCCCGCCCAATGATTTGCTTAAAGGTGGTCATGGATGTGATCGTCTTATCGAGGACTATCAGCTTGCAGGTCTTCGCATCTACGCCAGTGGTAAGCATTTCCGATGTTGTCGTAATGACAGGAAACTTGCTTTCCGGGTCGATGAAATTGTCCAGATCGGCTTTGCCATCCTCCTTAGTATCGCCGGTGATACGCCGGACATATTGAGGATTATCGATCGCGATCTGGCCGGCAGCGTTTACGATTGCCTTGCGCATCCGCTCGGCGTGGTCAATGTCTTCGCAAAAGATGATGGTCTTGCTGAAAGGGTCAGTCGCGTTGAGAAGCTGCATAACCCTCGCGGCAACCAGCTTGGTGCGTTGGTTAAGCACCAGAAGTCGATCCATGTCTTTCTGGTTGTACTGTCGGTCTTCAAGCGGGTTGCCGAGATCATCGATGGCGCCGAGTGGCGGGGTCCACCCCTCGACATCCTTGTCGATATCGATTTTCACCACTTTGTAAGGCGCTAGAAACCCGTCTTCGATCCCTTGTTTCAGGCTATAGGTGTAGGCTGGTTCGCCAAAATAGGTGCTGCTCGAAACGTCCTTGGTTTCCTTTGGCGTCGCCGTCAAACCAATCTGTATGGCACCCTTGAAATACTCGAGGATCTCACGCCACTCCGAGTTTTCAGATGCGCTTCCGCGATGACACTCATCTACGACGATCAAATCAAAGAAGTCTGGGGAAACGGTCTTGAACGTCTTGTCACTTTCCTCACGGCCCGTGAGTGACTGATATAGACCCAAGTGTATTTCATAAGACGGATCAACTCTCCGACTTCCAATTTTGGTCATCACTGAACCAAAGGGCTTAAAATCATTCACAAGAGTCTGATCAACAAGAATGTTACGATCAGCTAAAAACAAAATGCGCTTTGCAGCACCAGCCTTCCAAAGCCGCCAAATGATCTGAAAAGTCGTGTAGGTCTTGCCGGTTCCGGTCGCCATGACCAATAGCACTCGATTCTTGCCCTTGGCGACAGCTTCAATGGTGCGGTTGATCGCTTCGGCCTGATAATACCTCGGCTCTTTGCCCGACCCGTCATCATGGTACGGCTCCATGAGCAAGGTTTGCTCAACATCTTCAATGCCACGAAACGATTTGTAACGTGCCCAGAGGGTTTGGGGGTCTGGAAACGCAGTCAACGAAAGCGATGTTTCAATGTTATCGCCGGAGCTTGGATGCTTGTTGTGTTGTTCGAAACCATCCCCATTTGAGCTGAAAGCCGTTGGAACCTGCATGATCTCGGCGTAACCGAGAGCCTGCTGCATTCCGTGCCCTATAGAATGATTGTTGTCCTTGGCCTCCAATACAGCGACGGGAAGAGACGGCTCCCAGGACAAGACATAATCGGCAAATTTCTTTTTCTTCTTATTGCGCGAAGACATGTTGCCGCGGACGATGATTGGCCCCGGCGTCAAAGTTACCTCACGTCTTATCTGGGTAAACTGATCCCACCCAGCGCGCTTCAATGCCGGGGTAATATAGAGGTCACAGATATCGGACTCACTGAGTTTCTTCTTCTCTGCAGGGGTCAGCGACATTTGTTTTTAAAACTCCAATACGTGCCTGCGCTGAGTTGCACTGAAGCGAAGGTTCTCATCCTATACAATTATACGCAAAAGCGTATACTGACTAGTGTGATCTTTTCTGCAAGGAACGCGCCAATGAATGGTCTGATTTCAAGCCCGCAACGCTTGGGTGCTTTGCTCGCCGAAGCTAGAAAAGCTACGGCTTCTACTCAGGCTGAAATTGCGGAACGCGCTGACCTTCGGCAGGCAACGGTTTCAAAAGTAGAAAATGGTGATCAGGGTGTACGGCTAGAAACCGTACTATCCTTACTAGAGGCAAATGGACTCGAGCTCGTGGTGCGAAAAAAGTCAAATCTATCAAGAGCCTGAATCACCAGAACGGTTGGCTCGACCTCCCAAGCTTTGTCCCGCTTATCAACGTTTCGGCCGAAAAAATGCTGCGCAATGCACGAGCGGCCGCTTCGACGGGTCGCGTCGCAGCATTGGCAAGTCGTGGCCAATGACCGCAATGGGCCGATCAGGTTCCGAAGGGCGCAAACGGTTCGCAACTTTGCAGCGGCGGCTTTCTGCGCTTTGCTGCCATTCGCCTCTTGTGCAGCTCCGGGCAGTACCTCGCTCGACCTGTATGGGTAGCACCGCCTATGGCCCTCTAAGTTTCGCGGAGAATATTGAGCATCTGTCTGACGGAGAAATATGTACAATGGCAAAATAAATTGCATTGGAATGTGCCAGAATAGTTGGGGTGTTCGCTCTAACTACTTGTTTTCGTTCGAGCGAGTTTTGACCATTTTGGAGGAATGTTCTTTTTATATCAGTGTATTGATGCGGTCTCCAAAACCGTAGGTCTCGGGTTCGAACCCTGATGCCCCTGCCAGTAAAATAAGGGCTTACGGTCCTTTTCGATCTCTCCTAAAAAACAGCTTCCCACAAAGTTTATCGCGGTCACGTTTTGTTCTGTTCGCGCAGTGCTTTAGCCTGCTTGGCTAGGATTTTTTGACTCGCGCCGCCTGAATTCTTCTGGATCATGGACAAATTTTTGTGCCCCGTGATGGCAGCGATTTGATGGTCGGTACATGTTCTGATCAAACCGAAATCTGTGCAGCCCCCAACGCCGTAACCAGAAACCGCGCTCTACTTGCGCTCCAGTCTCCCGGAAACTGGTGCGGCGCGCCAACGAGGCTTGATTGCCACGAAATCAGTCGTCAACCTCACAACGGCGGCATTCTACTTGGGGAATATTGGTTTATCGGGTTCTATTACGCGTTATGACGCGATGCCGTTCGGTGGCAAAACCTTGGAAAGTGGGCGAAATGGCCAAGTTTATTCTTCACGTGGGCGATGCCAAATGTGGCAGCACTTCGATTCAAGGCAGCTTAAAGCAGGCGCGCGCGTCGTTGTTGGAAAATGGGCTGGTTTATGAAACAGGCAGCTCTGGATCCAATCATATCGATTTGGTCCGGCTTGTCCGTCCGCAATCTCGGGGCAACCTCGAAGAGTCGCTCGTGCGTGGCAAAGAAATCGTTGAAAGCCTTCGCGCCACTTTGAAAAAGGATCAGACGGTTTTGCTCTCGGCTGAAAACCTGCTGGCCCTGCCCCCCGAAGAGTTTTTGCCCATTCTTAGGCAGATCTCCCCCGAAGACCCTGAGATCAAGGTGATCGCCTACGTGCGCGCACCAACGGACATGTATTTGTCTTATGCGCAACAGGCGCTGAAAGGGAATCGATATTTCCCGAAACCTGACAGCTTTCATCGGCCATTGGACCGGTTTCTGAGCGCATGGCGTGACTTTCCGTTTGTTTCGGAGTTTCGGGTGCGGCCATTTGATCGCAAACGCCTGGCGGGAGGAGATGTGACCGAGGATTTCGCAGGCGTTCTGCAGGAGCTCACGGGGCGAGAGATTGCATTACCGCAGACGGCGCGCAATCGGTCCCTCTCAGCAGAGCAAATGATTGTTCTGCAGAACCTGAGACGTTCCGTGTTGCCTGATCACGATGGTAAGCTACACCCGATCAGTGGGCGCTACATTCGTTGGTTTCTGCAGTTGAATAAGGTCGAGATGATTGGACACAAGCCGGCTCTGTCAGGGGCAGCCTGCGGCGCAGTGGCCAAGATAAACCGGGGAATGGTTGCGCGTCTCAATGCCCTGTTTCCTGGCGTCGATATGGTGTTGCGTGAGGGCGATGCCACAACGTGGACGTGCGGGGCGGATGTCGCAGACCTCCTGGCGGATTCTTCGCCTGAAATCGTTTCGCAGCTGACCAGCCTTATGCCGCATTTTTCGCCAGAGTTGCATCAGGGCATGACTGCTCAGGCGCGCAATGCGCTGGAGGCGCTGCTTTCATCCGATCCCGAAAGGCGCCGCAAGCAGTTGCGCCTGACGAAACAGATGTTGCGCGACAGCGATTGTGTCCCGGCGGCGCGTGTTATTCGCCCCAAACTGTTGCGTGTGCTCGCGCCCGACTAATGCGCAACAAAAGGCGCGGCCACAAGTCTATCTGTATTCCCCTCAGGGGGCGGAAACAGCCGGTGCGACGGATGGTGTGCGCAAGGGCCAATGAGGTGGTGTTGCACCCGAAACAGGTGGGTCTGTCACATCTATATGGGCAGGCGGAAGCCCCTGCAGATAGCGCTCATGGGCCATGTCAAACCCCTGCTCCAGACTCCGGGTGAAGCCTGTGGTGTCAAACAGGGGCGCAGAGCGGCGATTGCGCTGCAGCTTGCTGCGCAGAGCGGCCAGTGCGTCCGGGTCCCTGGCCAGCTCCAGAGCGCGGGCCTCGTATTCGGCGGCGGATTTGGTGATCATCTCCGGCAGCCCCATGGCGCTGACCAGGCTGGCCCCAACCCGCGAGGCGAACTGACGCCCTGGCATGGTCAGGACTGGCAGTCCGGCCCAGAGCGCATCACTGGCTGTTGTATGGGCGTTGACCACAAAGGTATCGAGAAACAGATCTGCGGCCTGGTGTCGGGCCAGGTGTTCTTCCTGGGCGATGCGGGGGGCAAAGATCAGACGGTCAGGATCCTGGCCGCGCGCTGCGGCTTCGCGGCGCAAATTCTGTTTGGAACTGTCGCTGCAGTCCAGCAGCCAAAGAACACTGTCCTCAACCTGGTCAAGCAGGCGCATCCAGATGTCAAATTCGACCGGGGTGATCTTGTAGCTGCTGTTGAAGGAGCAGAACACAAAGCCACCGTCTGGCAAGCCGCAGTCCTTGCGGGTGTACTGGTGACCCGACAGCGGCCGTTTGTCATCATTGACCTGATAGCTGTGCGGCAGGCGGATGAGATGTTCTTCGAAATAGCGCTCGCTGCCGACAGGGCAGGTGACGTGATCGCCAATAAAGTAATCTATGGCGGTGCTGCCCAGGGTTCCTGGAAAGCCAAGATAGGATATGTGGGTTGGGGCCAGGCGATTGGCAAACAGGGTTGTGCGGTTGTTGCCGGTGAACCCCTTCAGGTCGATGGCGATGTCCAACCCATCTGCGATCGCCAGCTCAGTTGCCGCGGCGTCAGAGAGTTTGCTGATGTCCTTGAAGCTGGTGACGGCCTGGCTGACGCGGCGGCGCATGGCGTCTTCGGGCTCTGGATCAAAAGAATAGGCAATGATGTCAAAACGGCTTTGATCATGGGCCTCAAACAGTCCTGCCATCAGACGCATCGTAGCGTGATCATGATAGTCGGAAGAGAAATAACCGATGCGCAGCCGGTCGGGGCGCTCGGCCCCCATGAGTTCAACAGGCAGAGGCTTTGCAGGGGCGACCTTGGGAAGGAGCGTGTTTGCATAGGCCTGGGTGCGCAAGCGCAAGAGGTCTGGGTTGTCCTCAAAGGTGAGTGAGGCAAAGGCAGAGCACGCCTTGCTCGTCAGCCCAAGCTGACGACGCACCTGTTGATATTCCTCAATCCAGCTCCAGTCATTCAGATGTGCCTGCGCGTGCAATTTATCGGCCCGGGTGCGATCGTCGCCGGGATCGGCGTTTAGGATGGTCTCAAATCGTTTGATGGCGGCCTGTTTGTCCCCATCCAGAGATTGCAGCTGCGCCAGGTTGTATTGAGCACTCCGTAGCTCTGGGGCCAGTTTGGTGGCCTTCTCCAGCAAGGCCTTTGCCTGCTCCATGCGACCACTTTTGAGCAATACAGTGCTGTAGTTGAACAGAATTACTGGATTTTCGGGTGCCAGCTTGGTGGCTTTTTCCAACAGTGGCTCCGCCTCGGCGATACGACCCAGATCCATAAGCGTGTTTGCCATATTATTCAGGGCGCCCAGATTGGTGCCTTCCAGCGAAAGGGCTTTGTGATAGAGCTCCAGGGCATTGTCAGTTTCCCCCTGTGCACGGCGCACATCGCCGAAGGCGGAGAGGGCGGACGGATCCTTTGGATTCAGTTCGCAAGCCATGTTCAGAATGGTTGCTGCCTCATCCAGATTTTTTGACTGGAGATGGCATTTGCCAAGGAGGGTCCAGAGAAAGGCGGACCTTTTGTGCGTGGTGAGAAGGGTGGTGCAGGTGCTTGCAACCTTGGCGTAATCGCCGCGTTCAAACGCAGCAGCCAGTTCTTTTTGCTGTTCCAGTGGAGGGTTGAGATCTTGCGCGATCTTCTTTTGTAAGCTGGCCAACGCCGCTTGAGCGCGGGCGTTTTTGGGAAACTTGGCAAGAATGTCGCCATAGATCTTGGCGGCGTCCTCATGTTTCTTTTTCCGTTCCAGGCGGTTTGCTTTGGTCATGGATACAGCGATATTCATGGAATCCTATCTCATAGTCACGCACAGAGCAGCCGGTCATCGTTCTGAGACTTTGAGGCTGCGTGTTCTGACGCTATTGCAAGGGAATTAAGATTGAGTTTCGACAAATTGATGTTGTGTTCCACAGCGGCAGGCGTCGACATCTGCATCCGGGGTGGGGTCATTTCTGGACAGTGCAAAATGGTTTCCTGGCGCAAGGGAATTGTTTTCCCGTTCCAGCCCGCCTAGGCTGAGAAAAACGATAGCAGGCAGACACGATGAGCGAGCACTCTTCAAACCCCTATGTGGGCTTGCCGGAAACGGCTTTCTGGAAGCGGGCGGTGGCGGCACGAAACCCGCTAGAGATTTCGCAGCTATGGCGTCCGAAATTCCCGGTGGCGCGCAAACATAAGGTGATCACGGCGGGATCCTGTTTTGCGCAGCATTTTAGCCGGGCGCTTGTGGCGCGGGGCTATGGTTGGCTGGATGCGGAACCCGCACCAAAGCTGCTGAGCGAAGATCAGGCCCAGGCCTATAACTACGGGATCTTTTCGTTTCGCACTGGCAATATCTACACCGCACGGATGCTGCGGCAATGGTTGGGCTATGCGTTTGAAGGTGAAGAGCCCCCTGCGGAATGCTGGCAGACGGAGGGGCGGTATTATGATCCGCTGCGCCCTGGGATTGAGCCAGAGGGCTTTGCCGATATGGCCGAGCTGCAGGCCTCCCGCAGGGGCGTGCTGGCCGCGATTCGCCGCGCTGTCACGGAGGCGGATGTCTTTGTCTTTACCATGGGGCTGACAGAATGCTGGCGCGACCGGGAAAGTGGTCTGGAATATGCCATGTGTCCCGGCACTCTGGCGGGCCGCTTTGATGCGGACCAGCATGAGTTTGTAAACCAAAGCTTCATCGGCATTCGCCGCGATATGCGGGCGGCGTTGAAAATTCTGCGTCAGGCCAACCCCAAGCTGAAGGTGCTGCTGACCGTCTCACCAGTGCCGCTGACCGCAACCGCCTCTGGCGAGCACGTGCTGACGGCGACATCCCATTCCAAATCGGTGTTGCGGGCGGTGGCGGGGGAGCTGGCGGTAGAGTTCAGCCATGTTGATTATTTCCCATCCTATGAGATCATTACCCATCCCGCCTATCGCGGCATGTTCTACGCGCCCAATCAGCGCAGCGTAGTGGCCCAGGGGGTCAACCATGTGATGGAAAGCTTCTTTGCCTGCCAGAGCGAAGCCTTCCCCTGGCTGGCGCGCAAATCGAAAGGGGGCGGACAGCCGTCGGGCGGCGGCAAGGCCGCAGCCGCAAAGGCGCGGGCGGTCAAATGCGACGAGGAGTTCCTGGATGCCTTTGGATAAGCCAAGCGCGGGCAAGAAAGCCAGCAAAAGCAGCAAGACCAACAAAACCTCACTAGGGCGGAACCTGCGGTTTTGTGTCTTTGGCGACAGCCATATCGCCTGTGTCAAACATGCCTTGGATGAGGGGCTGCTGGACCTGGAAGGGGTTGAGCTGGAATTCTGGGGCGCACCGGGGCCGCAGTTTCGCGATCTGCACCTGGAAGACGGGCGTTTTGTCGGCACCAGTGCGGCAGCCCGCGACAGCCTGGCCAAGATCAATCCGGCGCGCAGCGCAGGGCTGGAGCCGCAGGCGTTTGATGGCTTCTTGTTCATTGGCTGCCGGTTGCGCGCCTCTGACTTCCTGGTGCCCGTGCTGGCCAGTCAGCCAGGGGCGCTGGGCTATCTGAGCCAAGCGGTACGCGATCTGATGCTGGTCCGCTGGCTGGAAGGTTGCCGCTGGTACCGCGCAGCACATGAATTTGCCAAGCAGCGCCCGGTGTTCTTTTCACCGGCGGGGTTTCTCAATGACGGGATCGTCAGCGAGGACGAGGTGGCCCGGACGGTCAACACCGAGGCAACAGAGGCCGAGCGGGACATGCTCTGGGACCAGATTGCCAAAGCGATGGATGAGGACAACATCCAGCTGATCCGCCAGCCAGAGGAAACCGTGACCCGCGGTGGGTTGACCCGGGCCGCGTTTGCAACCAGCCTTGGCGATCAGGGCGATGACAGCGTTCATAAGAATGGCGCCTATGGGGCCCTGATCCTGAATCAGGCGCTGGGCGCGTTGCGCGCGGTGCAGAGGTAACCCTAGGGCTTGAATTCGGGCTCTGTTGGCGTTAAATGCCGCAGACCCTGCTAGCAGAGAGACACAAGGCACATGGCCACACTCAATCCCGTTCAGTTCATCCAGCAAGTCCGTGCCGAGGTGAGCAAGGTCGTTTGGCCTACCCGTCGCGAAGTTCTGCTGACCACAGTGATGGTCTTTATCATGGCGGCTTTGACGGCCGTGTTTTTTGCCCTGGTTGATATTGTGATCCGCTTTGGCCTGCAAAACCTGCTTGGCATGTTTGGCTAAGCAGTCAAACCTGTGCCGGCTGGGGGCCTGCGATATGCGCCCCAGGCCTGTGCGCAGGCAGGTGGGCACCCTGTTTGCACAAAACCGGACCCGGCTCTTGATCTTGCTCCCGTTGGCGGGTAGTTGAGCCAGAACCTCTGACGTGGGCGTGCGGCGAATCGTGTTGCGCGCCGATTTTTGTTAAAACGCTTGATGTGTTTGACAGGACCACGGCGGAAATAATTTTTACTGACGGCGTTGATTTTCTTTCGCGCGGCAAAACTAAGGACGGTCAAGTTCATGGCGAAACGGTGGTATTCGGTCAGCGTTCTTTCGAACTTCGAAAAGAAAATCGCAGAGCAGATTCGCACCTCGGTTGCCGAGCAGGGGCTTGAGGATGACATCGACGAGGTCCTGGTCCCCACCGAAGAGGTGATCGAGATCCGCCGCGGCAAGAAAGTCTCGACCGAGCGGCGCTTTATGCCCGGCTACGTGCTGGTGCATATGGAAATGTCCGACCGGGGCTATCACCTGATTTCCTCGATCAACCGGGTCACTGGCTTTCTTGGCCCGCAGGGACGTCCGATGCCAATGCGTGACGCCGAAGTTCAGGGCATCCTGGGCCGCGTCGAAGAAGGCATCGAAGCCCCACGTACCCTGATCTCCTTTGAGATTGGCGACAAGGTCAAGGTCAACGATGGTCCGTTTGAAGACTTCGATGGTATGGTTGAAGGCGTTGATGACGGCACCCAGAAGCTGAAAGTTTCGGTGTCGATCTTTGGTCGTGAAACCCCGGTTGAGCTGGACTTTACTCAGGTTACCAAACAGAGCTGATCGTCCACCTGATTTTGGCTGGTTGATATGAACGGGCCGATCCAGATTTGATCCAGAACTGAAAACGCCGCGGTGCCCAAAGGCTCGCGGCGTTTTGCATTTGGTAGGCCTTAGCTGCCTGTGGCCTGTGTGAGGGGGGAATCCGTTCCGGCTGGTGCAAGGTCGAGAATGCCAAGCATTTCCATGCCGCCCATGATCGAATCCACCGCGATGGTCACCAGAACTATCCCCATCACCCGGCTGATGACGCTGGCGCCAGTTCGGCCAATGATCTGGTTGATGACCCCCGCCATCAGCAGCAGGACCAGTGTCAGCAACAGAACCAGCAGCAGCAGTCCGGCGGTGATCGCCTGATCGGCGATGGTTTCGGTGTGGTTGTCCGTGAGTATCACAATGGCCAGCATCGCACCGGGGGAGGCAATGGAGGGCATGGCCAGCGGGAACACCGCCCCGGCCAGGTGATCGCGCTCGGCTTCCTGGATCTCATGCACCGGTTTGGCTTCGCCAAAAATCATCGTGAGGGCAAACAGGAACAAAACGATCCCACCCGCGATCTGAAAGGAGCCCAGCCTGAGGCCCAGCGTTTCTAGCAGGAATTGGCCACCCACGAGAAACAGGAGCAAGACCAGGGCGGCAATCGCCACAGCCCGCATGGCAAATCGGCGGTGAAGTTTTGCTGGCACGGCTTGCACTGCAAACAGGAAAACCGGGATCGTTCCCACTGGATCGATGACAACAAAGAGTGTCACAAATTCTCTGACGAGGGAGGTCCAGTCCATTATGGTGTTTTCCTTTGCGGTGCTGCGGTTCCTGCGCATATGGGGTAGGTCAGGCACATAAGGCAAGTGGCGCGGCCTGCGTCCAGTGCCTGGTGGTGATGATCTGACGGGGGTGCTGAAGGCTTGGGCGGCGTTGGACGCATCGGTAGCACTTCTGTGCTTGTCTCGCAGGGCTTTGTGCTATACGAGCCGCCCATATCGTCTTTGGGCGAGATTCTCTCGTGGGAGATTCGGGGATCGCGATCTTCGGTCGGACCACGCAACAGCAAACCGGATGGGACGCGTCTCATCCTCCGTTGAAAGGACAACCACATGGCTAAGAAGCTTGTTGGTTCGATGAAACTGCAGGTTCCTGCAGGTCAGGCAAACCCATCTCCACCCGTCGGCCCCGCACTGGGTCAGCGCGGCATCAACATCATGGAATTCTGCAAGGCGTTCAACGCCAAGACCGCAGACATGGAGCCAGGTGCGCCTTGCCCAACCGTGATCACCTACTATCAGGATAAGTCCTTCACCATGGACATCAAGACGCCACCTGCGTCTTATTACCTGAAGAAGGCTGCCAAAGTTAAATCCGGCGCCAAGACTCCTTCGCGTGAAACCGTTGGTACCGTGACCGCTGCTCAGGTGAAAGAAATCGCCGAAGCAAAAATGAAAGATCTGAACGCCAACGATATCGAAGCGGCGATGAAGATCATCCTGGGCTCCGCCCGCTCCATGGGCATTGAGGTGAAGTAATATGGCAAAGCTCGGAAAACGTACCCGCGCCGCGCGCGAAGCAGTCGCTGGCAAAGCCAACCTCACCGTTGCTGAAGCCGTTGCTCTGGTGAAAGCCAACGCAACCTCGAAGTTCGACGAGACCATCGAGATTGCTCTGAACCTGGGCGTTGACACCCGTCACGCGGACCAGATGGTTCGTGGCGTTGTTGGCCTGCCAAACGGCACCGGCAAATCCATGCGCGTCGCAGTATTCGCACGTGGCCCCAAGGCTGACGAAGCCAAAGCGGCTGGCGCAGATGTGATCGGCGCAGAAGACCTGATGGAAAGCATCCAGGCTGGTAACCTCGATTTCGATCGTTGCATTGCCACCCCTGACATGATGCCCATCGTTGGTCGTCTGGGTAAGATCCTTGGCCCACGTAACCTGATGCCAAACCCCAAAGTTGGCACCGTGACCATGGACGTCAAAACCGCTGTTGAAGCGGCCAAAGGCGGCGAAGTTCAGTTCAAAGCTGAAAAAGGTGGCGTTGTACACGCCGGTGTTGGCAAAGCATCTTTTGATGAAGCCAAGCTGGTCGAAAACGTCTCTGCCTTTATTGATGCAGTTGCCAAGGCGCGCCCATCGGGTGCCAAAGGTGCCTACATGAAGAAGATCGTACTGACTTCGACAATGGGCCCCGGTGTGACCCTGGACGTGGACGCCGCTGTCTCTGAGTGAGATCGCATTTTGTCGATGTGAATTGAAGATGGGCGGTGCCGCAAGGTCCGCCCATTTTCTATTGGGGCCGCTTCTATCGCGCCGTGCAGTGTGAGGGGCGGCGCGAGATAGGGTTTGTTTGGCGGTTATGTGGGTCTTGTCCCGTGGTGTGTGATTTACCACTTGGAAATCCCTCGAATTGGCAGTAATACGACCAAGAGGTAAAGCGTGCGATTCGTCGTGCGCTTTATTTCATTTCGTCCAAGATGGTGGGTGACCTGTCGATCGGGTCTTAATTTCCCTCCTGAGACGGGAGAGACAAAAAAGATCGAGGGTTCTTTTATACCTTCGGGCGACGTTGGCTATCCCTGTAAAACGGACTTGAACGTCAGGCAGTTTTGTCTGGCACATCAATGAGCCGGGGTGTTTACACCCCAAATTTGGAGAGAACTGTGGATAGAGCCCAGAAAGAGAAATTGGTCGAGGAACTCGGCCAGATCTTCGAAAGCTCTGGCGTCGTGGTGGTTGCTCACTACGCCGGTCTTACAGTTGCTGATATGCAGGACCTACGAGCGCGCGCAAGCGATGCTGGTAGTGCCGTGCGTGTTGCCAAAAACAGGCTCGCCAAAATCGCCCTCGAGGGTAAGTCATGTGAAAGCATTTCTAACCTGCTGACGGGGATGACCGTTCTGACCTATTCTGAGGACCCTGTGGCAGCTGCCAAAGTGGCCGAAGATTTCGCCAAAGAGAACAAGAAATTCGAAATTCTTGGCGGCGCAATGGGTGAGAACGCTCTGGACCGGGCTGGTGTTACAGCTGTGTCGAAAATGCCTTCGCGCGACGAGCTTATTGCTCAGATCGCAAGCTGCATCGGCGCACCTGCAAGCAACATCGCTGGGGCCATTGGCGCACCTGCAAGCAATATCGCAAGCATTCTTTCGACCATCGAAGAGAAGGCGGAAGCTGCGTAAGCGCTTAGCACTGAATGACTGGCGTGGGGAAATATCCCATGCGTTGGAACACATACACTGAACACGGAAAGAGCTGATACAATGGCTGATCTGAAAGCACTCGCAGAAAGCATCGTGGGTCTGACCCTGCTGGAAGCACAAGAACTGAAAACCATCCTCAAAGACGAGTATGGCATCGAGCCCGCCGCTGGCGGCGCAGTGATGATGGCAGGCCCCGCCGATGGCGCCGCTGCCGAAGAAGAAAAAACTGAATTCGACGTCGTTCTGAAGAACGCCGGCGCATCCAAAATCAACGTGATCAAAGAAGTTCGCGGCATCACCGGTCTTGGCCTGAAAGAAGCCAAAGAGCTGGTCGAAGCTGGCGGCAAGATCAAAGAAGGCGTGTCGAAAGACGAAGCCGAAGACGTCAAAGGCAAGCTGGAAGCAGCTGGCGCCGAAGTCGAAGTGGCCTAAGCCATTTTGTCTGGGGATTTGGTCAGGTTTCCCTGACCCTTCCTTATATATTTCAGGCTGGATCCGAAGAAATTCGGGTCCAGCCGAATCTGTCTTAGAAAGGGCCATTGTTAACGGTCCTTTCTCAGGCGCGGTTCAACGGATCGGGAGGCCGCCATTCGGGACGGTGGCCATGAATAGATCCAACCACGCTGTCTCGTATGGGCAAGATGCTGTGGCCCGGCAGCAGTCTTGACCGGTGAGAACTCGAAAGGTGACATCTGACATGGCTCAAACGTTCCTTGGCCAGAAACGTCTACGCAAATATTATGGCAAAATCCGCGAAGTGCTGGATATGCCGAACCTCATTGAGGTTCAAAAATCGTCCTACGACCTGTTTCTCCGTTCCGGAGATTCCCCAGAGCCGCTCGACGGCGAGGGCATCAAGGGCGTTTTCCAGTCGGTTTTCCCGATCAAGGATTTCAACGAAACCTCCGTTCTGGAGTTCGTGAAATACGCGTTTGAGAAACCCAAGTACGACGTCGAAGAATGCATGCAGCGCGACATGACCTATTCAGCACCGCTGAAGGTTACTCTGCGTCTGATCGTGTTTGATACCGACGAAGATACAGGCGCCAAGTCGGTCAAGGACATCAAAGAGCAGGACGTCTTCATGGGCGACATGCCTCTGATGACCCCCAACGGCACCTTTGTTGTCAATGGCACCGAGCGTGTTATCGTCTCCCAGATGCACCGGTCGCCCGGCGTGTTCTTTGACCACGACAAGGGGAAGACGCATTCCTCTGGTAAGCTGCTGTTTGCCTGCCGCATCATCCCGTACCGCGGCTCCTGGCTGGACTTTGAATTCGACGCCAAAGACATCGTCTTTGCCCGGATTGACCGTCGCCGCAAACTGCCTGTGACCACCCTGCTTTATGCGCTGGGGCTGGACCAGGAAGCCATCATGGATGCCTATTACAACACGGTGAACTACTCGCTCGATCCGAGCCGTGGTTGGGTGACCCCCTTCTTCCCCGATCGTGTCCGTGGCACCCGTCCGACCTATGATCTGGTTGATGCGGCCTCGGGTGAGGTTTTTGCCGAAGCCGGTAAAAAGGTCACGCCGCGCGCTGTGAAGAAAATGATCGACGAGGGCGCGATCAAAAATCTTCTGGTTCCGTTTGAGAACATCATTGGCAAGTTTGTCGCCAAGGATATCATCAACGAAGAAAACGGTGCGATCTACGTTGAGGCCGGCGATGAGCTGACCATGGAATACGACAAAGGCGGCGACATCATTGGTGGCACCGTCAAGGAACTGATGGATGCCGGGATCACCGACATTCCTGTTCTGGACATCGACAACGTCAATGTCGGCCCCTACATGCGCAACACCATGGCGGCGGATAAAAACATGGGTCGCGACACCGCGCTCATGGATATCTACCGTGTGATGCGCCCGGGCGAACCCCCCACCGTCGAAGCAGCCTCGGCGCTGTTTGACACCTTGTTCTTTGATAGCGAACGCTATGATCTCTCGGCCGTTGGTCGGGTGAAAATGAACATGCGCCTGGCGCTGGACGCCGAAGACACCCAGCGGACCCTGCGCAAGGAAGACATCGTTTCCTGCATCAAGGCCCTGGTTGATCTGCGTGACGGCCGTGGCGGCATTGATGACATTGACCACCTTGGCAACCGTCGTGTGCGTTCTGTTGGCGAACTGATGGAAAACCAGTACCGCGTTGGTCTGTTGCGCATGGAGCGCGCGATCAAAGAGCGGATGTCCTCTGTTGAGATCGACACTGTGATGCCACAGGATCTGATCAACGCCAAACCCGCCGCGGCTGCGGTACGTGAATTCTTTGGCTCCTCGCAGCTGTCGCAGTTCATGGACCAAACCAACCCGCTGTCGGAAGTCACCCACAAACGCCGTCTCTCGGCGCTTGGGCCTGGCGGTCTGACCCGTGAGCGTGCCGGTTTTGAAGTGCGAGATGTGCACCCGACCCACTATGGCCGGATGTGTCCTATTGAAACGCCGGAAGGCCCGAACATTGGTCTGATCAACTCTCTGGCGACCTTTGCCCGTGTCAACAAGTATGGCTTCATCGAAACACCCTACCGGGTTGTGAACGAAGGTCAGGTCACTGACGAAGTGCACTACATGTCGGCGACCGAAGAAATGCGCCACACTGTGGCACAGGCCAACGCCTCGCTGGATGAAAACGGCAAGTTCACCAATGATCTGGTGTCGACCCGTCAGTCCGGTGACTACACGCTGGCGCCAAGCGAAAGCGTTGATCTGATCGACGTGTCGCCCAAACAGCTGGTCTCGGTTGCGGCGTCTTTGATCCCGTTCCTGGAAAATGACGATGCGAACAGGGCCTTGATGGGGTCAAACATGATGCGTCAGGCGGTTCCGCTTCTGCGGGCCGAGGCGCCGCTTGTCGGCACTGGCATCGAAGAAATTGTTGCCCGCGACTCGGGTGCGGCGATCATGGCAAAACGCGCCGGGATCATCGACCAAGTTGATGCGCAACGCATCGTTGTGCGCGCCACTTCCGATCTCGAACTCGGCGATGCCGGGGTTGATATCTACCGGATGCGCAAGT
>CAJQNB010000087.1 GCA_905479575.1 uncultured Pseudophaeobacter sp. | reverse complement strand
CGACGTTGACCGCCCCAACGAAGGCGTCTTCGCCTGGCAGGAAGACGACGGCACCGACAAGCCGGGTGATTGGCTTGCGCTCCGCTACGACCTGACAGCACCGCTCGCCCGCGTCTTCGCCCAACACCGCAACGACCTGCCAACGCCTTACCGCCGCTACGCGATGGGGCCGGTCTGGCGCAATGAAAAACCTGGTCCCGGGCGCTATCGTCAGTTCTATCAGTGCGATGCCGATACCGTGGGTACGGCGTCTATGGCGGCAGATGCCGAAATCTGCATGATGCTGTCTGATACGCTGGAAACCGTCGGCATCCCACGTGGTGACTATCTGGTGCGGGTCAACAACCGCAAGGTGATGAACGGCGTGCTGGAGGTCATGGGGCTGGGCGATGACCAGCTGGCCCGCGACAACGTGCTGCGCACCATCGACAAATTTGACAAGGTGGGCGAGGCCGGCGTGCGTGAGCTGCTGACCAAGGGCCGTCTGGATGCCTCTGGTGCCTATATTGACGGGGTTGGTCTCAGCGCTGATCAGGCAGATCCGGTGATTGCCTTCCTGACCTCCAAGGCTGATACGGCCGCGAAGACCTTTGAGAACCTGCGCGCCGCCGTTGGTGCCTCAAAAGTGGGGGCCGAAGGCATTGGCGAGCTGGAACAGATCGGTGATCTGATGGCCGCCGGTGGCTATGGCGCTGACCGGATTGAGATTGACCCCTCGATTGTGCGGGGCCTGGGATACTACACCGGCCCGGTCTACGAGGCCGAGCTGACCTTTGAGATCTTTGACGACAAGGGGCGCAAACGGCAGTTTGGCTCTGTTGCCGGGGGCGGGCGCTACGATGATCTGGTGAAACGTTTCACCGGTCAGGAAGTACCGGCAACGGGTATGTCCATTGGCGTTGATCGCCTGCTCGCTGCGCTGCGCGAAAAGGGCCGCCTCAGTGCCACGCCCACGGGGCCTGTTGTGGTCACAGTGATGGATAAAGCCCGCATGGCGGATTATCAGGCGATGGTGGCCGAGCTGCGGAATGCTGGCATTCGCGCCGAAGTCTACCTGGGTAACCCCAAGAATTTTGGCAACCAGCTGAAATATGCGGATAAGCGTAATTCCCCCATCGCGGTGATCGAAGGCGGTGACGAAAAGGAAAATGGCGTCATTCAGATCAAGGATCTGATCCTGGGCGCCAAGATCGCTGAAAGCGCCACGCTGGAAGAGTGGAAAGAGCGTCCCAGCCAGTTTGAAGTGCCGCGCGGCGATCTGGTCGCCAAGGTGCGCGAAATTCTAGAGAGCCAGGGCTAGACCATGATGGATCGCTCAAAAACACTGGCGCGGGCCGCACGGCTGCGCATGAACTTTGAGGCCGCTGGGGCGCAGGTGGTGGAGCCACCTCTGTTGCAGCCGGCCGGCACCCTGCTGGATCTCTATGGTGAGGACATTCGGGCCCGGGCCTATGTGACCTCGGATGCGGTGCGTGGCGAACAGATGCTGCGCCCGGATTTCACCCTGCCGGTGGTGCAGATGCATATGCGGGAGGGGGCCGAGCCCGCGCGCTATACCTACGCCGGCGAAGTGTTTCGCCGCCAGGAACATGACCCGGATCGCGCCAGCGAATACCTACAGGTGGGCTATGAGGTGTTTGACCGCGATGATCCGGCTGCCGCCGATGCCGAGGTCTTTGCGTTGATTGCCTTGCAACTGCGTGGCTTGCCCCTGCGGGCGGCAACCGGGGATATTGGTATTCTGATGGCTGCGGTTGAGGGGTTGAACACCACGCAGATCCGTAAATCTGCCCTGATGCGCCATATCTGGCGTCCCCGGCGGTTTCGCTCTTTGCTGGACCGGTATGCCGGCCGCAGTGCGGTGCCGGAAAGCCGGTTGAAACTGCTGTCCTCGGAAAGCGGGCTGACGGGGGAGACGACGGTTCTGGGCAAGCGCAGCGAAGCGGAAGTGGAGGCGCGCATTGCGCTGCTGCGGGCCGATGCTGCGGCGCCGCCCATTGCGGAAAACGAGTTGCTGGCGCTTGAGGCGCTGATGGCGGTACGCGAAACCGTACCCTTTGCCATTGAACAGATGCGCGATATCGCAGTGGACCTGCCTGCAATCAACCCGGCCCTGGATCGTCTGGACGGGCGGATTGCGGCGCTCAAGGCGCGGGGCATTGATATTGACAGTCTGGATTTTGAGGCCTCCTACGGGCGCACCTCGATGGAATATTATGACGGGTTTGTCTTTGGATTCTATGCCGAAGTGCGGCCGGATTTGCCTCCCATTGCCAGTGGCGGGCGCTATGATGCGCTGACGCGGCAATTGGGGAATGGCGGTGAAAT
Source organism: uncultured Pseudophaeobacter sp. (assembly GCA_905479575.1). Lineage (GTDB taxonomy): Bacteria > Pseudomonadota > Alphaproteobacteria > Rhodobacterales > Rhodobacteraceae > Pseudophaeobacter. The sequence continues at coordinate 28,467 of CAJQNB010000087.1, read as the reverse complement.
CCCCGCTGTTGGGGGCGTGCTGCGTCCGGATCTGATGCTGATGCTCGAGGAGGGTCAGTCATGAGCCTGAAACTGGGTGTGCCGTCCAAGGGGCGGCTGATGGATAAGACGTTTGATTGGTTTGCCAAACGGGGCGTGACCCTGGCGCGGACCGGGTCGGAACGGGAATATGCCGGCGCCATCGAAGGGGTTGAAGGCATGGAGCTGGTGCTGCTCTCGGCGGGGGAAATCCCGCGGGAGCTGGCGGCAGGTCGCATTCACCTGGGCGTGACCGGCACCGATCTGGTGCAGGAAAAACTGCCGCTCTGGGAGCAACAGCTGGAAGAGCTGGAGCCACTTGGCTTTGGTCATGCGGATTTGATCTTGGCGGTGCCGCAGTGCTGGATCGACGTGGATACGCTGGATGACCTGGATGCGGTGGCGGCGGCTTTCCGCAAAACCCATGGTCACCGCCTGCGGATTGCCACCAAATACCACCGCCTGGTGCGTGAGTTCCTCACCGAGGCCGGAGTGGCAGATTACCAGCTGGTCGACAGCCAGGGCGCCACTGAAGGCACGGTGAAGAATGAAACCGCAGAGATGGTGGCCGATATTACTTCCACCGGCGAGACCCTGCGGGCCAATCACCTCAAACTGCTGTCGGATGGTTTGGTATTGCAAAGCCAGGCGACCCTGTGGCGCAGCCGTGTGGCCTCCTATTCGGAAGCGGAACGCGTCGCGCTGAAGGCGCTGTCAGAGTTGATCCACGGCTGAGCTGGGGGTGACCGGGGAATGACCAGGGAACGCTGAGTTAGAAGGCCAAAAGGGGGGGCTCCCGCCCGTCGCCCATGCACTAAAGTGCACCGGGCTCCCGTTGGGCCCGGCGCCGCGCTATCGCGCGGCGCTTTTTCGTGCTGAGACAGGTTTTGCGCAGATCAAGAGCAATGCATACCCTTGTGGCCGCACGGCTAAACCCTGTTGCGCAGGGCGGTGCGGTGGTGCGTGCCGCAAAATCCGGACACCAGAGAGGCCACTGTGGCTTTCTGCCGATTAGAGGACGCCGATTTCGGCCAGAGCCTGGGAGAGCTCCAGAGGCAGAGGCTCTTCTGTGCTGCGCCCTTCTGGCAGGTCGGCGGGGCTGTCTTCGGGCTTGAGGTAGCGCCAGCCCTGAAAGGGGCGTTTGGTGGCGGTCTGGGTGCGGTGAAGTTTGGCGTCAAGGATAATGGCGCAGCGGCGAATACCATCCTCGCCGATCACCTCATCCATGCGCAGGATGCGCTGGCGGCACTGGATCTGTCCCTTGATGACCCAATAGATTGATCCACCAGCGAGAATCTCTGCCTCGCGTTTGGGCCACATGCGGGTGACGTGACGCGGCAGTCCTTCGGGCAGTCGCAGCCCGGTCATGTCCTGCCAGTCCTGCAGGTTTTCGACGCTTTCTGTGCCAACAGAGAGCTTCACCAGATTGACATAGTTATCCACAGCTTCCCCACAGAGTCGTCCAGAGCCCAACCCTTATATAGTGTTTTGAAATTTGGTGCGAGCAAGATATTGTGGTACACTCAGTAATTATTTCTCAATGATCTGTGATTTCACCGTTGAGGATTTCCACCAGCCTGTAGTATCGAAGCCGCCACTCACCTCCGATCACCGACCAATAGGGAATCACTATATGAGCCGCTTTGCTGCCCCCATCGCCGCACAAATCTGGGATATGAAGTATCGTTTCAAGGAAGCGGACGGCACCCCCATCGATGTGACCGTGGAGGATAGCTGGCGTCGTATTGCCCGTGATCTCGCCCGCGCCGAGGACAAGCCCGCCGTCTGGGAAGAGAAGTTCTACGAGGCGCTGGAAGATTTCAAATACCTGCCCGCAGGCCGGATTACCGCTGGGGCCGGCACCGCGCGTCAGGTGACCCTGTTCAACTGCTTTGTGATGGGGACCGTACCCGACAGCATGGCGGGTATTTTTGACATGTTGAAAGAGGCGGCGCTGACCATGCAGCAGGGGGGCGGCATCGGGTATGACTTTTCGACCATTCGCCCGCGCGGCGCGGATGTCAAAGGCGTGGCGGCAGATGCTTCGGGGCCGTTGTCGTTCATGGATGTCTGGGATGCCATGTGCCGTACCATCATGTCCGCAGGCTCGCGCCGCGGCGCGATGATGGCCACCATGCGCTGCGACCATCCGGATGTTGAGGCCTTTATCACCGCAAAATCCGACGCGGCCCGTCTGCGGATGTTTAACATGTCGGTGCTGATCACCGATGATTTCATGGAAGCCGTCAAGGCGGATGGCCCCTGGGAGCTGAAGTTCGACGGTAAAATCTACCACACCGTGCAGGCGCGGGATCTGTGGAACAAGATCATGCAGGCGACCTATGAATATGCCGAGCCCGGCGTGATCTTTATTGACCGGATCAACAAGGCCAATAACCTCAGCTATATTGAAAACATCTGCGCCACCAACCCTTGCGGCGAGCAGCCGCTGCCGCCCTATGGCGCCTGCTTGCTGGGCTCGATCAATATGGCGCGCCTGGTTTCCAACCCTTTTGAAGCCTCTGCCGAGCTGAACCAAAGCGCCATGCAGGAGCTGGTCGCCACCGCCGTGCGTATGATGGACAATGTGGTGGATGTATCGAAATTCCCATTGGAGGCCCAGGCCGCCGAGGCCCAGGCGAAACGCCGGATTGGCCTGGGCGTGACGGGGCTGGCCGATGCGCTGTTGATGCTGGGGCTGGAATATGGCTCGGACGAAGCGGCGCGTCAGACCGACCGCTGGCTGCATGCAATCGCCCGCGCCGCCTATCTGGCCTCGGTGGATTTGGCCAAGGAAAAGGGCGCCTTCCCGCTGTTTGATGCCGAAGCCTATCTGGCCTCGGGCAATATGATGAACATGGATGAGGACGTGCGCGAGGCTATCCGCGAACACGGTATCCGCAACGCGCTGCTGACCTCAATCGCCCCCACCGGAACCATCAGCCTCTATGCGGGCAATGTATCTTCGGGGATCGAACCGGTCTTTGCCTATGCCTATAGCCGCAAGGTTTTACAGAAAGACGGCAGCCGCACCGAAGAAGAGGTCGTCGATTACGCAGTACAGATGTACCGGGAAAAATTTGGCACCGATGCCGCACTGCCCGACTATTTTGTCAACGCCCAGACGCTGCCACCTGCGGCCCATGTCAAGATGCAGGCCGCAGCACAGAAATGGATCGACAGCTCGATCTCCAAGACCATCAACTGCCCCGAGGACATCTCCTTTGACGACTTCAAGGATGTTTACATGCAAGCCTGGGATCAGGGCTGCAAAGGCTGTACCACCTATCGCCCCAATGATGTGACCGGGTCAGTCCTGTCTGTGTCTGAAAGCGCTGATACCGCTCCTGGTGAAACCGCAGATGCACCCCATGCCAGCGCGCAGGGAGAGACCGGTGCCGAAGTGGTCTACATGTCGGAGCCACTGGACCGTCCGCAGTCGCTGGAAGGGCATACCTATAAGCTGAAATGGCCGGATTCGGAACATGCGATCTATCTGACCATCAACGACATTATCATCAGCGATCACCGTCGGCCGTTTGAAGTCTTCATCAATTCCAAAAACATGGAGCACTATGCCTGGACCTTGGCGCTCACCCGGATGATCTCGGCGGTGTTCCGGCGCGGCGGCGATGTCTCCTTTGTGGTGGAGGAGCTGAAGGCAGTATTTGATCCACGCGGAGGGGCCTGGGTGCAGGGCAAATACATTCCCTCGATTTTGGCAGCCATTGGCGGGGTGATCGAGACCCATATGGTCAAGACGGGCTTTCTTGAGGGCGAAGGCATGGGGTTGAAATCCGACCCGCAGGCAGAGGTGGTGAACCTGAACGCCCCCCGCGGTAAGGCCTGCCCAAGCTGTGGCCAATTCGACATGCAGATGATCGAAGGCTGCATGACCTGCCGCAGCTGTGGCCACTCGAAATGTGGCTGACTGAGAAGAAAGCCTCTTGTTGTGAAACCATGCAATTGAGGCCCAATTGAGCTGGTTTTGGGCCCAAATACACGGGCATTGACGCCCAAAGTTTCAAAGGCCCTTGTTTTACCGGAGATTAGGCGACGCCAGCCCAATTGGGTTGGCGTCGTTTTCTACGCTGTTCCACAGGGGGTTGCCGAAGCCCTGCACGATTTTGACAAGGCTCTCCCATGAAGGCCACAACAGGATTGTCAGGGCGTGCAGTCTTTGAGTGCGACTGCTATGAGGGGTCTTTCGGTCAATTTTGGTAGGCGCAGGAGAAGGTGGCGACTCTACTGAGCGGTGCGTGGCGCTATACCGTCTCAGTTCACAATCGCAGGTTGGTCGTGAAGATTTGGCGCAGATTTACCGCTTGGCTCTTTCTTAGAGGCACTTCCATCGAAATGCCGAAGAGTTCGGACCCTGGGTTTAGCAGGTGTTTGTTTTGACCCTGACCATCAAGCTTTTCGAGGCGGCATCTGACAAAAGCCACACAGCGGCTCAGAACGATTTCCTTGTCGCACAATGTCTCCCTGGTGCCCGCAGAGACAGCAGGTGATTGCAGAGAGGTTCAGCAATGCGCAGATAGCGACATTTGCAAAGTTATGGTCGCGGTGCCTGGGGAATAGGTGTTAGCGGCCCACAGCATGCGTAATTGGGCTGCCCTCTATTCTGAGGTCGAGCTCCCGATAGGATCACAGGATATCTGTGAACAAGGGAGATAGAAGATGGAATATTTTGCTGGAATAGACGTATCGCTACGATCCTGTGCGCTTTGCATTGTCGATGGTAAGGGAACCGTACTGCTTGAGCGAGAGCTACCATGCGAGGTCCGCGATATCGCTGAGTGGCTTGGAACGTTTCCCCATCCGATTGAACGGGTCGGTTTTGAAGCGGGCACGATGAGCCAACATCTGTTTTTTGGCTTGAAGGCAGCAGGTTTTGACGTCGTTTGCATGGAGGCGCATCAGGTCAATGCGGCGCTGTCGGCGATGCGCAACAAGACAGACAAGAATGATGCGCGTGGCATCGCTCAGGTCCTCCGCACCGGTTGGTTCAGCCCGGTTCACATGAAGAGCCGCGAAGCGCATGGCGTTCGCGCTCTGCTCAGCACACGCAAGGCACTGCTCAAGAAGACGATGGACCTCGCCAATGAAGTACGTGGGCTATTGAAGATCTTTGGCATTCGTCTTCCCATGACTGTGAGGCACGGCAGCTTTGACGGTGTCGTACGGCCACTGATCGAGATGGACGAAGTTTTGGTCCATGCTTTGGTGCCGCTGCTGGATGCGCGCGTCGTCCTGTATGAACACTTTTTGGAACTGGATCGCAGGGTCAAACGCGCCGCCAGCCAAGATGAGGTGTGCATGCGAATGATGACGGTTCCAGGTGTCGGGCCGATTGCCTCGCTGACCTTCAAAGCTGCAGTCGATGATCCCACGCGCTTCAAACGGTCACGGATTGTTGGTGCGCATTTTGGTCTGACACCGCGACGCTATCAGTCTGGCGAACATGACAATCCCGGCCGCATATCGAAAGCTGGAGATCGAGATGTCCGCGCAACACTGTACGCTGCCGCCAACGCTTTGCTTATGCGCACGATGGCGGGGTCCCAGATCAAATCATGGGGCATGCGACTGATGCGGACCAAAGGACGCCGTCGCGCTGTTGTTGCGGTCGCACGCAAACTCGCCGTCTTGCTGCATCGCATGTGGGTTGATGGCACGGAATTTCGTCAGGATCAGGTAGGAGGCGAGGCATGACTTAAACCGCCACTCATCCCATCCTAACGGGGTCGTCCCTCACCGGACGAGGTCTGTGGAAGAAGCCGAAAAAGTCTGTTGCGCAAGTTGAAGCGCGTCTCACAGCAAGGTTCTCCACTGCCGATCCGACATATGCGTGCAGCGATGCCACCAAAGAGCATCATCTTGACTGCGAAGAGAAGCGTGACCCGGATGAGCGACACTGACCCAAAAAAATGAAGGAAAACGAGCTTGACCCAAACACCCAATTAGAGAAGCACTGCCCCAAACCTGATGAGCTAAACGCTCGCTCAGTATAATCGACCTTTGGTCCCAAAGAGCTATGACTCCGGGCGGGATTACAGGCCACCGCAATCGGCCTTATTTCCCCCAGGGGCAGAGTGCCTCGACCTGTCGGCGACCGAGCTTCTTCAACGTTTCTATGTTATCCAAATAAATCTTCTCTGGGTTCGAAACGTACGCGAGGGTTTTGGTCATCTGGTCTTGACGCAGAAGATGTATGGTTGGATAGGGCGAGCGATTGGTGAAATGGCTTAGATCGTCCGGTGCCACACCGTCAAATTGGTACTGAGGATGAAAGGATGCCAGTTGCACATCCTCTGTCAGCTCTGCTTGCTCCAAGAGTTGCTGAAACCAATCGAGTAAGTCGAGGTAATCATCGAACTCTTCTAGACCTTGGGTAAACATTAGCAGGCTGGTAGCGATGTCATTTTCGTTGGTCACGAGCAGGCGCTGAAGTTCCGTCACAAAAAACTGCTTTAGATGCGCATCGGTCGTGGCGTCACATATAGCATAATGGACTTGGTCTCGGGCTATGACGCTCGAGGAAAATGGGCAAAGATTTAATCCTACCACCATTTGATCAAGCCATCGACGTGTGTTTCTCACCACGTCTTGATGAGCTGTCGATAGTGTTTTTGGTCCGCGCTTTTTAATAGAATGGATCCCTTCATGTTTGGCAGACTTTCAGCACGTTCTGCCCATGGTTCCTATTTGTTTGCGAAAGCGAAACCCATCGAAACGGTGAAATCACTACCGTCTATCGTGTCATGCCATCCTGTGCCATAGCCGAGAACGGCCCATTGCGGACCTGCTCCGGCTTCGGCCACGCTGCGATGCGGCTTCCCAAGAGCAGACATTCGTCCGAGGGCACGTGATCCGATCACTCCGACACAATGCTCGTCAAAGGAGATACCGTCAGCCCGTGCCGTGCGGGAGTCGACCTTCCCGACTACGTCGACGCATTTGCCATTTTGCCCAATCAGTATTGATGCACCACATGAGTCAGTTTCAACTTGGCTCTCGCATCATTGTGTCGCGGCAAAAATCTTCCGCGCCGTCCCGACAACATTCGTGACCGGCGAAGGATTTGCTTTCTTATCTATCTCGATGACCATTGCCGCCGCCGCATTGGCGATCTTTCGAAGTTGGTGCGCGCGAACGTCCTGTGGGTTGGGGCGCTCGAAGTCGATATCGTCGAGGCTGCCTGCAAAGACCTTCATCCAAGGATGCTCTCTTGAGGCGATGAGCTTGGAGAATTCAGTGAAGCCGATGATGCGAAATCGCCGAGGTGAATCCGGGTCGCGCTCTATCATTGCATCGGCGATCGCGTCCTGCCACTCTCTATAGATCAGCGCCTCGCGATAGAAGAGGCTCGCGGCGGCATCTTCAATGGTTTCCTCAAGCGTGGCATCGTCGAGGCGCGGGAGGTTGAGCTCGGTCGCGAGGAAGTCGGCCAAGCAGCGCAAGGCGCGCAACTTCTTATCGTGGTCCATTGTGACTGCGTCGCTCAGAGCTTTTCCTTCGTCGCCGAACGCGCTGTGGGATTTCACCTCGAAGCGGCCAGCGAGGTGAGCGATGTTCATTTCTTCCATGGGCGTAGTATCTAGCCCCCAAACCCCACAGATTCGCAAAAGCCGGTCGCGCTCCACATCAGGGCCGTCTGCTAGGGCTTTGCGAAAGGCATTGATTTGGGCGGCGATCGGCGCCGTGTAAGCTGGGTTATGCGCCGCCAATGAGCTGAGCTCTATTTCCATCCCCCGGATCCACCCAAGCAGGCTGGCTATGCGATACAGCGTGCTTATGCGTTTATATTCATTGAAATCGCGTGGAAGAGCCGCAGTATTGAGGAAAGAATGGCGATGCTCGAGGAAAATTTCCTTGCTTCGCCAAACAATCTTCGCGCAGGCCTCAGCTAAGGGACCAAGATACCGCCGATAGACTTCGTCATCAGTCCGTTTGCGGAGCCATGAAGCCTTTATCCAAGCAAAAAGACCATCCCGCAGCAGAATGACCGCGATTGCGCTGCCACTACCGATGAGAGCAGAAACGATCGCGGGGTTGTCGAGCGACATCTGGGGCGTAGCCATCGTTGGAACATCTCCAAGCTTCAATCCGTCTACCAAAGCCGCTGGTGCGGTCACTAGCCACGCTAAGAACGCAAATATCTCTTCAATCACACTGTCTGTCCCAATTCTTGCCATTAATGACCGAAGATATTTGGTTGGTCAACGATCTCCCAGCTACAGAACTGACGTTCCCGGCCCATTGCCGACCTTGAAAATGGTCTTCGAATGCTGCGTCCGCACCCCACATTGCCGCCATTCGCTGCATGCGCAAAGTCGTGAGCTACCCGAACTTACAGTGTGCGGACTTCGCGGCCGTTCGCTGAATGGTCAACGAATGCCAGCGAAGCACATCTCCCGTCAGCCTTTCTCGGCGGCTTGAAACGCCTTTTTGGCCGTCGTGATCGCATTCATGCAGGCAGGTACACCGGCGTAGACAGAGACTTGCAGGACGATCTCGACCAAATCCTCCCGACTCACCCCGGTATTCATTGCCGCGCGCATGTGGAACTCGAGTTGCCCCTGCACGGAGCCCATGGCCGCGAGCATGGCGACGGTCATCATTTCGCGCGTCTTGAGGTCAATCCCGTCACGGCCAACGACGTCCGCGAACGCGTAGCCGAGGACGAGTTTTGCGGTGTCCGGGTGAAACGCGTCGCGGTTGCGTTGCACCCGTTCCGGTGCTCCCAGCTCAAGGCGGTCAAGAAGAGAAAGCGCTCGGGTCAGTCGATCGGATGCATCACTCATGCGTCCACCCCTTTCATGCCTTCCGCAGTGTAGCGAGCCCCCGATACTGGCCGTTCAGAAAGTCCAGCGTCGATATCGGCGAGATCGGTATCCGAGAGCGCAAGCTTCGCCGCTCCTACGTTGTCGCGCAGGTATTTCGATTGCTTCGTGCCGGGGATCGGGACAATATTGTCTCCTTGCGCAAGAAGCCAGGCGAGCGCCAGCTGCGCGGGCGTGCAGCCCTTCCGCTTCGCCGTCCTAGCGACGAGATCGGCAATTCGGCCGTTCGCCTGCGCCGCTCCGTTCTGAAACCGAGGCAGAAACGCACGAAAATCCCCATCTTCGAACTGTCCGTCCTGGAAGCGCCCCGTCAAGAAGCCGCGACCGAGCGGCGAATAGGGAACGAATCCGATGCCCAGCTCGCGGCAAGTTGGCAGAACCTCGTCTTCGGGGCCGCGGGACCAAAGGGAGTATTCAGTCTGCACCGCCGTCACCGGATGTACGGCGTGCGCGCGCCGAAGTGTCTCGGCGTTGACCTCGCACAGGCCGATGCGCGCAATTTTGCCCTCACCGACCAAGCGCCCGAGCCCCTCCATGGTCTCTTCGATGGGCCGTTCCTGGTCGACGCGGTGGACGTAGTAGAGGTCTATCCGCTCGATACCGAGACGTCTTAGCGAGCCCTCGCATGCCTGCTGTGCATAGTCCGCCCCATTGTCGAGGCTGCGCCGGTACTCGCCCGGCGCGCGGACGATTCCGAATTTCGTCGCGACCTTCATGGGTGCCGACGTCTCGTTGAGAAATCGGCCAATTAGCTCCTCGTTGTGATGCGGACCATACATGTCAGCGGTGTCGAAAAAGTCGAGGCCAAGCTCGGCCGCCTCGTGCAAAACGCGCAGGGACCTGTCGTCGTCGCGGGGCCCGTAGAACTCGCTCATTCCCATGCAGCCCAATCCAAGCGCCGAGACCGTGAGGTCGGTTCCAAGTGTCCGTCGTTCCATTTTTCTCTCCTATCTTGTGCGTTCGATAGGAATGTGGCATTTCCGATCATGTTAGGTAATAGCCATAAACGGTAACGGGAATTCCAATTATGGAAAGGCAGGGCCTCGTTTGGGATGACGTCTCGGTGTTCCTCGCCGTTGCTCGTTCGGGCTCTTTAAGCGGCGCCGCCGCTGCGCTCTCAATCGGGCTGGCGACTGTTTCCCGGCGGGTCGAGCGGCTGGAAGCGTCTCTCGGACGCCCGCTCTTTCTACGGGATCACACTGGTTACCGGCTGACCGAAGAAGGCGCGGTCCTGATCGAACGCGCCGAGGAGATGGAAGCCGCTGCGCGGGCCTTCGGATCAGGCTTGCCCGAAGAGCCAGAGGTGTCGGGAACCGTTCGCCTTGCCACCGCCGAAAACCTCGCGACCGCACTCATCATTCCTGCACTGCCGCGCCTGCGCCTCGCCCATCCGCGATTGACGCTGGAGATCGCTACCGACATCGCCACCGTGAACCTGCACCGCCGTGACGCTGACATAGCGCTGCGAATGATCAAGCCCGACCGTGGGCATGTCTCGGTGCAGCGCCTGGGAACGCTTGGATACGGTCTCTATGGCGCGCAGTCGTACATTGCAGGCCGCGCCGGACGTCTCGAAGTCGACTTCGAACAGGACGAATTCATCGCCTGGGCCGAGGGGTACGGGCATCTTCCCGCTGCGCAGTGGATCGAGCGCGCCCTGCGCGGTCGGGCACCGGCGGTCGTGACGACGTCGCTTGCAGCCCAGTTGGTCGGCTGCGCTTCGGGATTGGGTCTCGCCGTCTTGCCGCATTTTCTGACGCAGCCAGGCGAGTTGACCTGCCTAGACGCCGACCTTGGCATCGATCAGCCAATCTGGCTCGTGACGCAAACCGATCTCGTGTCCTCGCGCAGGGTCCAGGCCGTCGCAAACTTCCTGCGCGAGGTCGTGTCGGAACAACGGGGCGCTCTTAGCGCGGCTCGCCCCTCTTAGACTGATGCATACGGCACGAAGACCGTGGCTGGACGAAATTTGAGGAGCGGCCGTTCATCCCAATCGCAGCATTGGTAAAAACGGGCTCGAAGCAGACCTGCGGCGGTGCTGCAACTGACAGGCGGCGGTTCCGTCCCTGTTGCCCGCAGCTTGATGGCGTCAGCCAGCCCTAGTAAGACATTCGTGCTTTGCGTAGCTTCGTCTATACAGAGAGGCCAACGCAACTGGCCTAACTTCCCGAATCTGCCATTCAAAGGGTAATAGCTGTCCAAACAAATGCCGCACCTCCAACCAATGGCCGCGATATGCAGTAACCGCTCTTTGTGAATTCAAATCGTAGCGGCAATGGTCTGCTACGGAACCCCGATTTCAGTTTTTGTCTCTGCCCTAAGCAGCAGCGCTGCTAGGCGTCACCGAAGTTTGTTGATCCAATTCAAACCGTGCCATCAAGCCCGAGAGTTTGGTTGCATCAGCCTGCAACATGTGGCCAGCGGCAGTCGCCTGTTCCACCATTGCGGCGTTTTGTTGGGTCACATTGTCCAGCTGGCTAACACCGGTGTTGATTTCCCCTAGGCCCGTTGATTGCTCAACCGCGCCATTGGCAATGTCTGAAATCAGTTTTGAAATTTCGTTCACCCTTCTGACAATGGTGCCGATGGATTTTCCGGCATCGCCAACCAGGGTAACGCCCTGCTCAACTTGCTTCGAACTCTCGGTGATTAGCACCTTAATCTCAGTCGCTGCATCGGCAGACCGCTGCGCCAATCCGCGTACTTCGGAAGCAACAACCGCAAACCCTTTGCCTGCTTCCCCAGCACGCGCAGCTTCAACACCAGCGTTCAAGGCCAGAAGGTTGGTCTGGAAAGCGATATCATCAATAACACTAATGATCTGCGCAATCTGATCAGAGGAACTCTCAATTGTTGACATCGCCGCAACCGCCTTGGTGACAATTTCACCGCTGCTTTCGGCTTCCTTGCGAGCCTCATCCATGGTGTTTTCAACATTGCGGGCACCATCTGCAGCAGATTTCACCGAGACTGTCATTTCTTCCAAGGCTGCGGCCGTCTCTTCCAGCGTGGCGGCCTGACTTTCGGTCCGATGCGACAGATCATCCGAGGCTTGGCTGACTTCAGTGGCCCCGTTTTTAATGCTCTCACTTGCCCCAACCACCTGTTTCATAGTGTCTTTCAGCGAGACCACCGCTGTGTTGAAGTTCGTGCGTAGCTCTTCGTATTCACCCGGGAAACTCCCACTGATCGTGCAATCCAACCGGCCACGTGCCATCTCGCCCAGATGTGACCCTACAGTTTTCACCACATGTTCAGCATCTTGCTGGCTTTTGGTGGCCTTTGCCTGCGCTTCTTCAGCAACAAGGGTCTGCGCGCTTGCTTCTTCTTGCTGGTGTTTAAGCTCAGCATCGGCCGCGATACTTTTGAGCATGCTAAGCAACAAAACGCCCGCTTCCAGCAAAACAATACCTGCGTGCAAAACGGTGCGCTGCAGGTTCGCCATCAAATCACCACTGGGGTACACCATCTTGGGCAACAGAACGCTAAAGGAAATATGGTGCAGCGCGATCAAGACAGTTGCAAAGATCAATGCCCTAGGATTTGCTAAGGTTGAGACAATGGCAAGAGCCGCAAAGAACATCATATGGGCATCTAGCTGCCAAGCGTGGCCACTCAGCGATGCTGTCAGCAAGATACAGTGGGCCACAAAGCTGAAACTCAACAAGTAGTCTCTTGTTGAGGGAGGCAGGGCCTTTGACACATAGGTAAGAACACCTAGCACCATGCTGAAACCCGCAAAGACCCACCAATTGCCATTGCCATTAAGGTAGAGTGCGGCAACTGCCGGGCCTGGCACCAAGAGCCAACTGGTGATTTGCTGAATGCTACGTTCGTTTGCAAAGATCCCGCTGACGGAACTCGATTTATCCCCGGAGGGTTTCATATTGCGCATATTTCTAAGACTCTTTCACCATCAATAACCAGCCAAGCACCATGCGCGTAAAGCTGGGAAACGCTTTCAGGACTTTCCAGAGCAACCAGAACACCCAAGGGCGCGCGCTCTGGTGCCACTTCTTGCACGCCGGCCTTGTTAGCAATCCATGCGGCATCTCCCCAAGGAGACGCAACAACCAATGCGATGTCTCCAACTTGTGGGCGTGCCTGCATAAACAGCGGCAAGATTGGTGAACAGATCACAATGGCCGTGGCGATCATCATGAGTGCTGCATCTGAAACGGTAACTTTCATCTTGAGAGCTTTGCAGCAAAATCCCTTATCGAATCTAAAGACCCAAGGAACTGCCCTGACAAAAAAACCGACAATCTTAATAGGTCGAAAAGAAAAGGTCACATTTTTGAGAACTGCTGTCTGTGTCGGACTGGGAGAAGTCATTGCGGCTCAGTTCTTTAAGTGTAGCAATGTCCGCCTAGACACAGTCCGACCAGTGAATTTGCGACATGGAGTTCACAATGTCCGCTTTCATACGGTGGCGCAGCGGTCACAGGCTATATTCCTAGGTCGAAAGGCAGATTTTGCAAAGGTCGCTATCTGCGCATAGCTGCCCTTGGTGCGAGCCGCAGCATAGTTGTATTGCCTTCCGGCCTATGAATGGCCGCTATCGTCACGCTGTGGTTTGATCCGCGCAGGTGCAGCGAATGACCGAAAACCGCCCATTGTTGTATTGCGCTGTCACAAGCCGCCAATTCCTCTTCGAACACGAAAACCTACTTGTGATCGACTAGCGTCCTATCTTCATCTTCAGGGTTCTCTAAATCTCAGCGAAACATTCCAGTGATAGAAAAGTGTTCACAAGCAGATGCATAAGGGGAACCATGTATGAAGAAGATGGCACAAATCGACTTGACCGCCTGTAGCGACAACGCGTTCGATATACTCGCCCGGTGTCAAAGGGCCGCCAGACAGTCACAGGTATCTCAGGCAGATGTTCAAGAATTTCTTTTAGAAGCGGTTGACGGTAATCACACCCATCTTCTAGCCACCGTGTTGAAGTACTTTGAGGTATCAATGGTAGGTGCAGCAGACTGAAACTACCGAACACTGGCATGACCGCCGGAGGGGTTCAAAGGGAAGAGGACACGAAGAAAACAGTTGATACGGGGGGGCGCCTCCGAACATTCTAGCTGAGAGGTGTAAGCTCCTTTGAATGCTCAGCAAGGCAGCGGCTTTCGCTGTGGGGGCAGATCTTGTTTGACACATGAGGCCTTTTGCATTGTTCGCATCCAGAACGACGACGTAGAAGGCAGTCGCACTTGGGGCTCGATCTGGGCAAAAAGACCATATGTACCGTTGAACAGGCACTCTTTGCCGCCAATCCCATTAAAAAGTGTCCCTTTGATGGGACTTATTTTTTAAGGCTTTCTCTAGCCATCGAGAAGTGGCGTTTGCTCTTGGATCTGTAACAGGGAACGGTGGTATGACGGTATCTAAAGTGGGAAAAAAGCTAAGATTGCCGAGCCGCGCTGTATATTTTTTGATTGGGGAAAAGGATGGGGCAGAGGAGCCATTTCTGAGAAGCTGTGGTCAAGTGCGCCATATGGGTGTCATGCGCCCGCTTGTAGATCCCGATGAGGTTGAAAATTTCAGTAGTAAGTATCGGAAGTTGATTGAAATTGTTGACTACAAATCTCGTAATCTTCCGAGGGTTCGCGAAGAACTACGCTCGAAGGGGATCTTTCCTGTTTGGGACTCTGGAGATGTCGGAGCTGAGATTTACAGAATCTCGGATCTCTAATGTTCCCAGATTGGGAAAAGGTCGCTCAAACGAGCGGCCTTTTTTTGTTCCTTCGAAAAAACCTTTGGGCGCAAATGACCTGGTTTTTGGGTGATAACACCGCCGAAATGTATATGGATTTACCTTAAGGTTCTGAAAGTAATAGTAAAAATATTCAGCCTTGGGTCTCAATTGCTTGGTGAGACACTTGTGTTCTGACCACCAATTAGTGGCCACCGGCCGGGTCAGAATAGCCAATTTGCAAGCATAAGAAGTCTATCGGGCGGAAACGCCCGATTTTCTTGTTTTTGGCCCCTGAAGCATAATGCCAGAGGTTCGACTCTGTCCCAAGGGATACCCTTCGAGCTTTTTGACACGCTTCAATCCATCAAAACCTCGACCAACCCATCCAAATGACGCTTGGCTTTTCACCAATCCCCTGCATGTGCGTCGATCAGGTTCCAGAAGGCAGGGCTGTGATCGTGGTGCTTTAGGTGCGCCAGTTCATCAATGAGCACATAGTCGACACACTGCCGCGGCGCTTTGACCAAGTGACGATTGATGATGATCTCGCCGGACGGGGAGCAGCTTCCCCATTGGCGTGCCATCTCCAGTAGTCGAAAGGGTGGCGGTGCATCCACCCAGGGGAGGATTTTTGCCAACGCATCAATGCGACGGCTCAGGCAGTCACGACCTCTCACGAGGTTCCAGGCACGAAGACGGCCTTCGATGACATCTTCCATACTCACCAAACCAAAATACTTTGAACCAACATGTAACAGTTTGCTATCTCGCCCTCTCTTCATATGTATCCGCCGCACTTTCGCGACGGGAAACTTGGAGATCAAAATGAAAAACTTCGACGTACAATCTATCGGCCTTACTGTTTCCGCAAACGTGGCGTTTGACTACATTTCGCAGCCGTCCAACTTGCCGAAATGGACCAATGCGTTTTCACGCGCAGATGCCACAACGGCTGACCTTGTTACGCCAAATGGTGAAGTTCCAATCAAGTTGCAAACTGTGGTGTCACGGGACGCGGGTAGTGTCGATTGGTTAATGACTTTTCCCGATGGTTCAACGGGTGCAGCGTATTCACGGATCACGCCAAACGGCGATGATGAAGCCATCTATTCCTTCGTGCTGATGGCTCCGCCTGTTCCGCTCGAAGCATTGGAAGGTGCGCTTGAAGCCCAAAAAGGCATTCTCTCGGGCGAGCTGGAAGAACTGAAAGGAATCCTTGCCGCATGATCATCTTTGATCCTTTACAAGTGGAGGCCGCGCGACAGGGAAGTCGCGCGGCCTTAGACGCGCTCATTCACGCGGCAAAAGGCCCCATTTTCAACGTCGCGATGCGGATGCTTGCCCATCGCGAGGACGCCGAAGACGCGACGCAGGAAATTCTGATCAAGATCATCACTCACCTTGGTGATGTGCGTGACGTCAATTTGGCTGGCGCGTGGGCTTTTCGTGTCGCGACCCGCCACCTGAGTGAAACCGCGCGGCTGGGTCGGGTCGAAAAGATGCGGATGACTTTTGATGATTTCGCTGAAGATCTGCATCACGATCAAGGTGACGCCGCACATCTTGGATTGACCGAAATTGAACATCAGCTTGCGTTAAAGGAAGTGAAGGTCGGTTGTACGTTGGCAATGTTGGTGTGCCTGTCACGGCCACTGCGCATGGCCTATATTCTGGGTGATATCTTCGAGATGACAGATACAGAAGCCAGTAGTGTTCTAGAAATCCCAGCCGGCACATACCGCCAAAGGCTGCGGCGAGCGCGATCTACAGTCAGCGGGTTCATGCAAAAGAATTGCGGCATCCAATCTGAACAGGCGCAGTGTCGCTGTGACAACCGTATCGCACCCGCCCTCAAGAAGGGACGTATCGCGAAGGGCTTCACACATCTGGACGGCGATCAGGTTGGGCACAGGGCTCCGGATGTCATCACGCAAGATGTAGCAGTATTGGAGGATGTACAACGCACAGTCGCGATCATGCGATCGAACCCGCAATTCGCGGCCTCGGTTCCGTCATTGGTCGAGCAACTGCTGGACCAGATTTCGTAAAGCTCCCCCGAAGACCAAGAGGCCTTCGGGGGAGCAGGCGATATTGCGATACCAATTCGACAGAACGCTCAATCGCGGCCTTTTGGTCCCCAAGCGGGTCACCTGTCAAAAGAGAGGGCTGGAAACGGACGTCCCTAATTTCAGAAATACCGATAAATTCGAGCCACCAAGACAGATAGCTTGACTGATAATCAGACCCGTATTTCGCCGACGCACCGGGCGCATAAACACCCGCTGTGTAAAAGACACGCGCCACTTTGTTTTCCAGCAACCCACTATATCCGGCCTCTGGGTCAAACCCAAAAAGCAATCCAGGTTGGGTAATGATATCGATGTATTGCTTTAGCTTGTAGTCGACACCGCAGTTCCACATCGGAACCGAGAAGACATATTCATCCGCATCGGTAAATCGTTGTGTGATCGTGGCAATCTGATCCCACGCTGATTGGGTTTCATTGTTCATTTCGCCTAGGCCAAAGAATGTCATCTTGGCCGCAGCTTTATCGCCGTCGAATTCAGGCCGATCTTCTTGCCACAGATCAAGAGCATCAATTTGCACGCTGGGCTGACGAGCCTTGCGTTCGGCAAGATACGGATTTGCCAATTTTGAGGATTGTGAGTTATCGCCGCGAGGCGACGCTAGCGAACAGCAATGCGAACGCCGCAGTCCAGTGTCGCGCACTGTTCAGCCCCTTGGTCTGCGCCTTACCACACAAAGCGCAGGGGCGTGCAGAGGGTCAGCAGAGGGTCAAAGGTGTATCAGGCGCCGTCTTTCATCAGACTTTGGAATGCGACCCGGCGGTGGCTTTCGATTGGTGCCGGACGGTGGGTTTTGCGATTGACATAGACATGGACAAAAAAACCCTCGGCGGTGGCTGTGGTCTCGTCATTGCGGAATAGGGCGACTTCGTATTTGATTGAGCTGGAGCCCAGCCGGGCCACCCGCAGACCGGCTGTTACCTTATCGGGAAACCCCATTTCAGAATAGTACTTGCAGCCTGTTTCAACCACCAGGCCATAGGTTTCAGAATTGCGCGGGTCCAACAGACCGCGTTCGATTAGCCATCCATTCACCGCAGTGTCAAAGAGAGAATAATGGACCACATTGTTCATGTGGCCATAGACGTCATTATCCATCCAGCGGGTTTGCAGCGGATAGAACGCGGGGTAATCCGCGCGGGTGGTGATCGGTGCCTTGTCTCCCATCACCAGGCTGCCTCGTAGATGTTGTATGCGTCCCTTTCGGTGACCTCGCGGGGGTTATTGACCAGAAGACGCTGCTGAACCATCGAATCCGATGCCATTTTGGCGATGGCCTCTTTGGGGATATCCACGTCCCGCAGGCGGGTTTTCATGCCCAGATGTTTGGACAGATCTGCCAGCGCGTCAATGAAGGCGGCACAGCGTGCCTGGCTGCCTTCGATCGCGGCGATCTGTGGAAAGGCGTCTGCGGCAATCTCAGCATAGAGCATATGGGCGTCGGGCGCGTTAAAGCGCAGCACATGGGGCAGAACCAGGGCGTTCGACAACCCATGCGGGATGTGGAAGGTGCCGCCGATGGGATAGGCCAGCGCGTGTACCGCAGCCACCGGCGAGTTGGCAAAGGCCTGGCCCGCCAGCATCGAGCCCAGCAACATGGCGCCGCGTGCATCTTTGTCCTGACCATTGAATACGGCGGTTTCGATGTTGGCGCCAAGCAGGCGCAGCGCTTCGCGCGCCAGCATTTTGGACAGAGGGTTGTTGTTGGCCGATTTTGACGCATAGGCTTCGATCGCGTGTACCATCGCGTCGACACCGGTGGCGGCGGTAATATGGGCGGGCAGACCCACAGTCAGGTCTGCATCCAGCACCGCAATATCCGGCAGGATGACCGGTGAAGAGACGCCGCGCTTTTCCTCGGCCCCCACCGTGATGATCGAGACCGGGGTAACCTCGGACCCGGTTCCGGCGGTGGTGGGCACTAGAACCAGCGGCAGGCGTGGGCCCTTGGCCTGGGCAACACCCCAGGCTTCGTCCAGATCCTCACCCGACCCCAGCAACAGCGCCACCAGTTTCGCCACATCAAGGGATGAACCACCGCCAAAGCCCAAGACACCGGTCGCCCCGGCTTCGCGTCCAAACTCCACCGCCTGCAGTAGCGTGTCACGCGACGGGTCCGCCTCTACTTTGTCAAAAACCGCAACGCTGTGTCCGGCAGCTTCAAGTGAGGCGATGGCGGGATCCGCAAGCCCCAGTTGGCGCAGGCCGGGATCTGTCACCAGCAAGACCGATTTACCCAGCGTTTGTCCTGCCACCTCAGAAAGGCGTGCCGATGCGCCGGTTTCAAAAACCAGAGATTTGGTGGTGTTGAAAATGAATGGTGTCATTTTGGTGTCCTTGAGTGCTGTGTCACGCCTCTTCCTTGTCGCTATCACGCCGTTTGAGCCGCATGACCTTGCCCGCCCCCCTGGGCAGAATTACTGGGACTGTTCGTATTACAGTTATAGGTTTTTAGGAGCAAAGCCGGTCTCCACAATAGGCACGAATTGCTCTAAGATCGGGTTACGTTCCGTCATCTGATAGCACAAAGGCCACTGGGACGCCTGCTGGCGCTGCATCTGCGCGATGGGTTGCCTCCCCCGCGAACGCGCCCACTTGCTGAAGCGCCGCGTTTGGAAAAGTGCTCAACTTCGGCTTCGCTGGTTTAGTATAGGCTATTAAATGCCTAGCCCAAAGGTCGTGCTTTGGGGGATGGATGCATAAATGATCCCATTCGTGAGGCCAGGAAACAGGCGCGTTCCCTTGGCTCTTGATCCAAAGGAACGACACTTGGTCCCCAAGCCCCCTCGCAACCCAAGCAGAGTGCCCGAGCCCCGCGCGAGGAGTGCACCGCAAGAAAACCACTGGCCGTGGCGTGATTGTCATTCGCGATGGTACCGAAGCGACGTAAGGAGGGTGACTAGCAACTGTATTTCTCAGTCGGTGAAGACCATGCGGAAGGTGAAGCTGTAATTTCCTGGAGAAATCGCTTTGGGAGAACGCGGTAAGCGGGCTTTTCGAACCGCCCCCAATGCTGCCTGGTCTATTGCAGCGTGGCCAGAGCTTTGGGCGAGGGAAACCGCAATCAGACGTCCCTTGGTTGAAACCGAGATATTTAATCGGACTGTGTCCCGTCCGCCCCCGCGCGGAGGGCGTTTCTGCCGCTGAATGCGTGCAATGATGGCAGCCCCCCAGCGGTTTTTTAGATTGGCGGTGGCGCGGCTCGGATCACCGGTTGTGGTGGCCTGCGTTCCTGCATCTCCCTTGATCTCTTGCTGCTGTTTGCCTGTAGCTTGCTCTTGCTGGCGGGCCGCTGAAGCTGTGATCGTAGGTTTTTCTGGCGCGACGGGCTTTGCTGGCGGCGATGGAGACGCCGGAGAGGTCGGGCTTGCATCTGCGAAGGGCGCTGTCGGACGTGGGGGCGAAGGGAGGGCAATATGGGATACGGGAAAGGGCACCTCGGGGCGCGCAGGGGGCGTTGTAAACTGGGGTTGGCTTGCCACTTCAGGAGTGGCAATTGCCGGGGAAACATCCGGGGCATCCGGCGGGCGGTTCCACTGCTTGGCTTGTTGCACGAGTTGCTGAGAGGCGGCAGCCAATGTGACCTGACCACTGCCGCCACTGCCTGAACCCGCCGCTCTTGAGCCGCCGTTGTCCAGCACCAGAAAGGGCAAAATATGCAGCGCCAAGGCTGTGCCCAGGCAAATGGGAAACAGGGCCGGTCGACTCATGGCCTGGTCCCTCTGAGAGTAACAGATCGGATGCCAGCATCGCGCAACTTGGAGATCAGGAGGACCACCTCTCTGGCCGGCACTTTGGCATCAGCGCGGAGGGACAGGGTCTCAAGTTCCGAAGCCTGCGCCAAAACAGCGGTCATGGCGTCTTCGGCTTGCGCACCGGAAAAATGTAGTCGACCATCCGCAGCCATGAACAGCAAGGCTTCTGAGCCAGAGGGCTCACCAGTTTCCAGCTGCGGTGGCGCCACCGCAAAGGGCGCGCGTGGGGCGATCTGTGACGACAGCAGGAAAAAGATCAGCAGCAAAAAGACCACATTGATCATCGGCAGGATCGGCTCGCCAGTTTGCCGCTTTTGGGGGCGCGAGAAATCCATCGCCCTTACTCCATGACCACGAGCTGGGAAAACCCGGCCCCTGTCAGCGCTTCGGCTGCATCCATCAGCTGCTGCAGCGAGGCGCTGGCGTCTGGTTGCAGGAGGATTGCATCCGATTTCTCACGGGTGAGCTTGGACATCTGTTCTACCAAGGCTTCGGTTTGCACCGGAATTCCGTTCAGCCGCAGCCCGTCAGCTGTCACCAGAACCAGACGCGGCGGGCCGGAATAGGCGGCGCTCCCGCCCGCCATTGCCAGCGGCACCGCTCGGTCGTGGCCGAACTGCGAGGCCAGCATGAAAAACACCAAGAGCAGGAAAACCACGTCGATCATCGGCGCAAGACTCAGGCGTCTTTTGGCCCGTGGTGTTCCAAAAATCAGTGTCATTCAGCAGCCTGATGCAGGATCGGTCGGGTGGCCGAACTGGTGAAAACACGGGTCGCAATGTCTTCCATGGCGGCCTGTTCGCGCTCAGTCAGACCCTCAACCCAGGACACGAGCGCCGAAGCGGGAATGGCCACGGCCATGCCGGCAGCGGTGGTCAATAGCGCCTCCCAGATCCCGCCGGCCAGCACCGATGGGTCGGCACCGTTGCCGCTGTCCTGTAGAGCCTGGAAGGCTCCGATCATGCCCAAAACAGTCCCGAGCAAGCCGACCAGAGGCGCAATGGTGGCGATCAATTCCAATGGGCGCAGCCCCCGGCGCAGGACGGCCAGTTCCCCCTTGGCGATGCGTGTGACTTCCTTTTCCGCCATCTCGGTGCTGAACGCCGGCGTCAAAACGGCCTGCATCGCAGCCTGCGTCACCCGATCCCGTGGCGTGCGCGCAGCGCTATTTGGGGCTGCGTTGCCCCTGCGCCAGAGGTCGAGCCAGGCTTCTGCCTGTGATCTGCGCCAAAGGCCTGC
The DNA here is from genome assembly GCA_905479575.1 of uncultured Pseudophaeobacter sp. Classification (GTDB taxonomy): domain Bacteria; phylum Pseudomonadota; class Alphaproteobacteria; order Rhodobacterales; family Rhodobacteraceae; genus Pseudophaeobacter. The sequence continues at coordinate 6,824 of CAJQNB010000087.1, read as the reverse complement.
TTGCATCAGCTCTGCCACCCGCCACAGCAAGAGGGAAAGGGTGAGGACCGAGAGAGCCGCGATCACCCAAAGGGCAGGGCCACCGCGCGCCATGAATTCAAAAAGAGGGGCAAAGGACATCGTGCTCTCCGTGAGTGACCTAGTTTAGTGACCTGGGTTTTCCGGGTCGGTCTGATCGGCACCCCGGTCAAACTGTGCGGCATAGTCCTCTGTCAGGCTGTTGGATCCCTGCAGCACGCGCCACTGACGGATCCCATTGCGCCAGCCAGCCCGGCCTTCGCGGCTTTGTGGCTCTTGGGCGCGGTCAGCAGGGGTTCCTGACTGCAACAACTGCCAAACCGCAGCTTTCCCCTGACAGTAATCTTGGGCGCCCCAGTCGCCCAGCAGCTGTTGAAACGCGTCAAAGGCGGTACGGTTAAAAGGCTTGTCTTCGCCAAGGCGCCCAATGACCGGGTTTTCGGGATGTACACCGCAGCAGGGCACCCAGCCCTCGGGGATGGGCGTGTTGGCGGAATGGGTGCGATCGGCTTTCAGGAGCTTGGGCAGCACATGTGTGTGTGGCCCTTCAGGAGATTTGCCGCCGGTGTCGGGGCCGCCGATCATCTGATAGACTTCGACGCGACCGATCTGGGTCAGCACCACGCGATGTGGATGGGCTTTCAGAATGGCCCCCATCGCCGGATTGCCCTGTTCAAAAAGCGACCGCCCCGCGTTTTGGTTCAGCACTGCCAAAAGCTCGGGGTCAGCAGTACGGATACAAAAATCGGCCTGATACTGGCCCAGCCCCATATCAAAGAGCTCGGCACTGCGATCCTCCATGCGCAGGGCGTCGGTGTCTGGGCCAAGCGCTGTCAACACGTCGCGCTGGTGCATTGCCGCATCCTCTGTGGGCAGGCACAGCGAGACCGCCTGGGTCCAGCGATGGGGCTTGGGGCTGAGGGTTTCATAGGCCACCGGGCGCACCCCCTCCAGTCTGTCAATACTGACGCCGCCGCGACTGGTGAGCTGCATCAGCCCGGCATGGTCGGCTGGCGCCGGATCGCCATAGACATGGTGGAATTCGCCAATGGCCCCAAAGGACCCCATGTTCCAGCCGCAGTCTTCTTGCGTCAGTGCGGTTTTCAAGATTTGTTGAAGCTCAGGCATGTTCTGCTCTCCTGCTGTTGGTTGATTTCCAGTCCAGAGCGCCGCGATGGACGGCCTGGTAGACGGCCTTTCCGACCGCTTCGCCAATGGCGGTGTGAAGCCCGGCATAGGGGGTCGCTCCGGCGGGGGCTGCGACGGCGAGACAATCGGTGCCGGTGCCCGTTGCGGTTCCGCTGGGCAGGTAAATAGCGGCCTCCATCACGGCGGCGGTGCGGGCTTGAACGGCAATGCTCATGGCTTCGATCAGCCCGGTTTGGCTCAGCCCTTCAGACAGGTGCAATGCCACATTGATGGTGCCCCAGTTGCGGCCAGAGTAGTCCACCCGGCTGCCCACACGTTCGGCATTGGAAAGGCCAACGGTAGCAACGGCATGGGCAGATATGCCTTCCACCTCCGCCATGGCCTCACAATAGTTGCGCACATCGCGCGAAGTCAGAAAGGCGACTGCGTCTTGGCTGCCGCGCGCGGATAGCTCGCTTGCGAACCACTCCTCAACTTCCAGCTCGGGAGGCAGATCGCGGTTGCGGACCTCACGCCAGAGAATGCGGCGGGCGGTGACAAAACCAGGAGGGTTTACCGCCCAGCTCAGCACCTGCATGTCAGCGCCTAGATCAAACTCGATCCAGGGGCGTTGCAGTGTGACGCGGCCCATCACAGCACCTCTAGCGGCTGAAACACAGGGCCTTCGGCAGTGTTTTGATGCCAGACCGAAATGCCAAAAGCGCGGGCCATCAGATCCGGCGTCAGCACCTGGGTCGGCGTGCCGTCAGCTAGAATGCCCCCTTCTGCCAGCAGGATCAGCCGGGTACAGTGGCGGGCGGCCAATCCCAGATCATGCAGGGATACCAGGGCCGAGCGGCCCTCGTCGGCAAGCGCGGCAAAGACCTCCATGGTGGAAATCTGATGCGCCGGGTCCAGCCCGGCGGCGGGCTCATCCGCCATCAACAGCGGTGTATCCTGGGCCAGGGCGCGGGCAATCAGGGCGCGCGCCTGTTCGCCACCGGACAGCCGCGAGGCGGCACGCTGGCGGAAGCGCTCCAGCCCCATCCGACTGATCGCCTGATCGATTAGTGCCTGGTCGGCGGCGGGCAGTCGCAGCCCTTGGGGGAGATGTGGCAAGCGGCCAAGGGCGACAAGCTTTTCCACCGGGATCGGCCAGGCAATCTCGCGCGATTGCGGCATCCAGGACACCGCCCTGGCACGCTCTGAGGCGCTCATTTCGGCGAGTGAGCTGTGCCCGGTTGCGGGGAGCAACCCAAGGGCGGCGCGCATCAGGCTGGTCTTGCCGGTGCCATTGGGGCCAAGCAGGCCCACAAACTCGCCCGGTTTGATATCGAAGGACACATCCTGAAGCACCGGGCGGTTGCGCAATGTCACAGACAGGTTCTGAACGGATAGCAAGCTCATGCCAGGCCCTTCCGGGTCTTGTAGATCAGATGCAGAAACAACGGCGCACCCACCAAAGCGGTGACCACGCCGAGTTTCAGGTCGCGCGCGGGCAGAATTACCCGCACGGCGATATCCGCCAGCTGCAGCATGACCGCGCCGCCTAGCCCCGAGGCCCAGAGCAGCCGAGAGGGTTGCCCCCCCACAAAGGGGCGCAGGATATGCGGCACCACCAGACCGATAAAGCCGATGGCCCCGGCAACCGCTGTAGCGCCACCAATAATGCTGGCGGTGCCGATGACCAGCAAGAGCCGCAGCCGGTTCAGGTTCATCCCGAGGGTCTGCGCCGCGTCCTCCCCCAGCGTCAGCGCATCCAGGCCGCGCGCCAATGTCAGCAGGATCGCGATGCCAACACCCACGAAGGGCAGCACCAGCCAGACATGCACCATCGAGCGGTCGGCCAGGGATCCCATTATCCAGAACACGATCTCATTTGCAGCAAAGGGATTGGGCGACAGGTTCAGCACCAGCGCGGTGAGCGCGCCTGCCAGGGCTGAAATCGCAATACCAGCCAGGATCAGCGACAGCGACCCGCCCTGCGGTCCGGCCAGAGACATAACCAGGAAAACACCCGCGAGGGCACCCGCCAGGGCCGCCAGCGGCAGGCCCAGGGGCAGCGCTGCCGCCAGCCCGGTGTTGATCGCCAGCACCGCGCCCAGGGCCGCCGAGGAGGAGACACCGATCAGACCAGGTTCCGCCAGCGGATTGCGCAGATAGCCCTGCATTGCGGCTCCGGCCAGGCCAAGTCCGCCACCAATGACAACGGCCAGAATGGCACGGGGCAGGCGGATTTCCTGCATCACCAAGGTCAAGGGGCCGTAGCTGTCGTCGAACAACGCAGCCAGGCTTTCGCCCAGGCTCACATCGGCGGGCCCCAAGGAAAGTGACACCAGGAACAAGGCCACAACAGCAGTCAAAAGCGACAGTATCAATCGTGTCATTGCAGGGTTTCCTTTTCCAGCAAATGGCGGCGTTCCTGAGCCAGCTTTTCGATGGCGCGCAGCACATGCGGCGTGCCGCAGACCCAATCCGCATCACGCATCTGTCCAGAGGCACTTTGGGCGATCAGTTGCCGCACCACGGGGTGGGCTAGGTTTTCTTCACTGCGCGAGGCACGCGGATAGGGCGAGGTCGTCACCAGCAGATCGGGTTGCGCCATGGCCAGTACTTCCAGGGGTAGCTTTCCAGAGCGCTCATAGCCAAGTTCGGCAGCAATATTGCTGAGCCCTGCGGATGCCAGGATTTGTCCGGCCAGGGTTTTGGGCCCAGAGGTGTAGCTGTTGGCAGCATAGAGCGCGGCACGCGGCTGCAGCCCGGTCCCGGGCAGCAGGTCTGTTAGCTGCCTGTCAAACTCCGACAGCAGGTCTGCGGCGGCCTCCTGTCGCTGCAGGACCTCGCCCATTTCGCGGATGCGATTGCGTACATCCTGTAGGGAGTTGGCGGGTTGGAAGACCTCAACGCGCACGCCAAGACGTTGCAGCATGTCGGTTGTTGCCCGTGTTGAATAGGCACCGGCGATGACCAGATCGGGCTTGATCAGGTAGATTTCTTCTGCCTGACCATGATTGACCGGATAGGCCATGGCTGTGTCCGCCATGGCCGAGGCACGCTTGTCGCGCGCGATATAGGAAACCGAGGCCAGCTGCCCGGGGGCCGCCAGCAGCATGGCCAGCTGATCCGTGCAGAGGTTCATTGAAACCACGCGCGCGGGCCCGGCAAAGGCGCCAGTGGCGGCCCAAAACAGGGCCAGTGCTATTCCGGGCAGTTTGCGCATGGATCAGAACGAGGCCTTTACGCCGAAATAGGCGGCACGGCCTCGTTTGGCATAGCCCCAGACATCCGCGTAATCCTCGTCAAACAGGTTGGTGACACGGCCTGTCAATACCACGTTGTTTGTTAGCTCATACTGGGCCGATAGATCCACGGTGGTGTAGTCTGGTAGTTGGGCGGTGGCATAGGAGCCAAAGAACTGGCTGTCCCAATTGGCGGCCACATGGCGGAGGTCAGCCGTTACGGAGCCACGGCCATTAAAGGCCTGCAGGGTGGCGCTCAGCAGTAGCTCATGCTCGGGGCGACGGATTTCAACAGACCCATCGGGGTTGCTGGCGTCCAGATAGGTGTAGGTCAGACGCAAATCGAGGGTGTCTGTGGCGTCGAGACTGGCGGCGAGCTCAACGCCCTTTCGGTCACTGTCACCTGCCTGGTTGCGGTAGGATCTGGTGGTGGGGTTTACCACATAGTTTTCGATCTCACCGGTCAGGGTCTCGTCAAAGTAGGTCACGTCAACCAGCCCGCGCCCCTGCAGGAATGGGACTTCGACACCGATATCGAAACTGCGGTTTTCTTCTGGTTTCAGGTTCGGATTGCCGAGATAGGTGGTTGTGCCATACGTCACATTGGCAAAGAGTTCGAAATAGGAGGGGTTAACCACGCCTGTCCCCGCCGAGCCATGCAGGCGGATGCCACTGCCCGCAAAAGTATATGAGGCGCTGGCGGTCCAGCTGGTTGCATCCTCAAAGGCGCTGTTATTGTCGCGCCGCACGCCAAGTTGCAGATCCAGGCCATTGGCAAAGCTGCCACGGTACTCCAAGGCGAATGAGTTGGTGCGGCGCGCATAAAGCGGGTTGCTGCTGCTGGAATCCTCTTCCCATTCCAGCATCGCGTTCAGTTGGTGATTGGCCTGATCAACAGGCTGCCCATCCAGACCAAAGCTCAGCAGATATTTGGCTGCTTCTGTCGTGGTCTCGGTTGGGGCGCCACCATTGCTGGCGCTGTCAAAATCGGTGCGCTCCAAAGACAGGCGATGCTTCAAACGCCCCCCCAAGGTGTCCAACTCGGCATAGATCTGCGCCAGGCTCTCGTCCCGCTCGCTGAATTGGGTTGGATCGTCCACCACATAACCGGCCGCATCGGTTGCGATGGCGGAGGTGCTGTCGCTGTCGTAGTGTTCGTCCGAGCTGCGCAGGTTGAAGCCGAGTTTCAATCGTTCCGTGGCGAGGTAGTCGCCTTTCAGCTGAAGTGTCGTGCGACGAATGCCATCTTCTTCGCCGCCATCGCCGGAGATGTCGTAGCCATCGTCTTGGTCATGGGCCAGGCTGAAAGAGATGCCACCACGCTCAGAGCGTGTGGATACCCGTGCAGAGGCGCGGTAGCCGTCAGATCCAACCTCGGCGCTGCCACCGTATTCGGTGCCGATGCCGCCGGTCTTGGTAATGATGTTGATCACCCCAGCCGAGGCGTTGGAGCCATAAAACACTGATTGTGGCCCCCGCAGGACCTCAATGCGTTCGATATTGGCGGTGTCCAGACCGGACAGGATGTATTCGCTATCGCCGCCAGAGGCTTCAACGCCATCAATCAGGATCAGGGTGTGGTTGGCTTCGCCGCCGCGAATGCGGATTTGAGTGAAACTGTCACCGGAGCCATTGACCATCAGGCCGGGCACTGCCCGCAGTGCATCCTGGACGGTGGTGATGCCGCGTTCCTGGATTTCTTCGCTGGTGAGAACCGAGGCCGAGCGGCCGTATCTTTGTGCCTCAATAGGCGTGAAGCCACCAGAAATGATGATCTCGCCCAGGTCGGTAACCTCAGAGTCTTGGGCCAATGCAATAGCGGGGGTCGCGGCCAGAGCCGCAGCCAAGGACAGGCGTGCCTTGCGCATAGTTCAATTCCTCCCGGCCTGGTGTCAAAGCACAGGCCAAGCAGCTGCCCATAGCGGACAGCTCGTTCAAAATGAGAGCCTTTGAGAGGACGTGCCTCCGCAGACGGTGAAAACGCCACCACTACGGAAAACCGTTATCTACAGCGCGCCCCGCACCGGGATAGGGTGATCATTCTGGCAGGTCTCCTGACTTGCGGGTCGAGGCTTTGCTGCGCCTTCCCGCCCTATTAGGGCAGTGGCATTTTGCAGCATTGCTCTCCGCTCACAGTTGCGGGGGCAGTCACGGATTAGGCGCCTATTGGCTACACCTCACCGTGTTCCCTATTATCCGGGTGGTCTCCCAGCCGGACCAGAATGCTCACGACTTAGTCCGGCATTGTCCGCTCTGTCAAGAAGCGAGTTCAAAGCGGATCGCTTGAGAACAGTCGCATGGTGAGGTTTTGGTGCGCAGCACGGTTGTGTCTCGAATCTGGTGGAAATTCTCTGGCGGCGTTCTCCGAGCATGTGGATTTGGGCCTGATCAGGCCGCGAGGTCAAGTCTGATCGGGGCGATGGGCTGAGCCAAGGTTTC
>CAJQNB010000086.1 GCA_905479575.1 uncultured Pseudophaeobacter sp. | reverse complement strand
ACGCGCGCCCAGATCGGTCACCGTCGGGCGATAGCGATCCTCGATCACCCGGGCGGTGGGCCGGGCCGGCAGCACCGGCGCCAGCGGCGAGCGATAGATACTGTCGGCGGTGGCGAAATCGGGGCCCGCCGCGACCAGAACCGCGCCGCCGCTTGTCACGTAATTGGCCACGTTGTCGAGATAGATCGCCGGCAGGATGCCGCGCCGCTGGTAGCGGTCGAAGATGATCAGGTCGAAATCGTCGATCTTTTCCAGAAACAGCTCGCGGGTGGGAAAGGCGATCAGCGACAGCTCATCCACCGGCACCCCGTCCTGTTTCTCAGGTGGCCGCAGGATGGTGAAATGCACCAGATCAACCGAGCTGTCGGATTTCAACAGATTGCGCCAGGTGCGCCCGCCGGCATGGGGCTCGCCCGAGACCAAGAGCACCCGCAGCCGGTCCCGCACCCCGTTGATCTGCACCAGGGCGGCATTGTTGCGATCGGTGAGCTCCCCCGGGATTTCCGGGGTGGCAAAGCGGATCACGTTGCGCCCGCCATGGGGCAGGGTCAGGGGCAGGTCAAAATCCACCCCAAGCGGCAGGTTAAAGCGTTGGGGCGGGCCGCCATCAATGGAGATTTCAAGCGGGGCCTGACGTTGATCCGGGGGCGGGGTGCCCTGATCTTCGATCCGCAGGGTCAGGGTGATGGGTTCGCCAATGATGGCAAAGGCCGGGGCATTGCGCAGGATCAGGCGCCGGTCCCAGTCCCCCTCTCGCCCGGTCATCAACAGATGCATCGGTGCGGGCAGATCTATGGGCTGTTCGGTGTCATGCACCTGGCCATCCGACAGGGCAATGATGCCGGCCACGCGCCCCTGGGGTTCATCCGCCAGCGCCTGAGACAGTCTCTGCATCAGCGTGGTGCCGCCGTCTCCGGGGCTATCCTCGACGGTGATCCAGCGGGTTTCGGTATTGGGGCGGGCGTTGAGCTGGCGTTGCAATCCGGCGCGGGCCTCTGCCATCTGCGCCTGCCGGTCCGACAGCTGCTGGCTGGCGCTGTTGTCCACCGCCACCAGCACAATATCGCTGAGCGGCGCGCGGTCTTCGCTCTGGCTGAGCGGGCCAGTCAGGGCCCCCAGCAGGCAGAGCGCTGCCAGCCCACGCAGCCCCCAGCCGGGTAAGCGCCGCCAAATGGCCAGCACGATACTGGCCAGCACCAGTGCCGCCAAACCGGCAAGAACAGGCCAGGGCAGCAGCGGGTCAAAGAGTATGGTCTGTGTCATCAAATCCGTCCCTATTGTCCCAGCCGTTCCAGCAGGGCCGGTACATGCACCTGATCGGATTTGTAATTCCCGGTGAGCACATGCATCACCAGATTGACACCAAAGCGATAGGCGAGTTCCCGTTGGCGCTCGCCGGCATAGCCGCGGCCCACGGGCAGCATCGGCCTGCCATTGGTATCCACCGCCCAGGCCGCAGCCCAGTCATTGCCGCCAATCACCACCGGCGTCACCCCGTCGTTCAGATCGCGAAAGGGAATGCCCTCAACCTGTTGGGCATCTGCCGGCGCGGCCTCAACCCAAAGCGCGCCGCGCGGGTGGCGGCCGGGGAAATCCTGCAACAGATAGAATGCGCGGGTCAGCACGTGATCGTTGGGCAGCGGCTCCAGCGGCGGGATATCCAGTGGCAGCGCCAGTTGCTGTAACCGCTGCGCTGCCGGGCTGGCGCTGCCACTTGCCGGGCGCCCGGCGTCGCGGGTGTCAAACAGGATCATGCCGCCGGATCCCAGATATCTGTTAAGCTGCGCATAAGCCTCCCCCGAAGGCAGCTGCTGGCTGGCGGTGACGGGCCAGTAGAGCAGCGGATAGAGCGCCAGATCGTCGCGCTCCAGATCAATGCTGACGGGGGGCGATGGCTCGACAGAGGTGCGGAAGAACAGCGTGTCTGACAGGCCGCGCAGCCCCGCCAGGGCAATGCGGTCGGTCTTGGCCTCCCCGGTGAGCACATGGGCCAGGGTGAGCTCTCCGGCGCGGATGGCATGTTCGTCCTGGGTGGTATCGCGGGCTGTATCCTGGCTGGTTTGGACCTGGTTATTTTGGGCCTGGCTCGCAGTGGGCCAGCCTGCGGCCATGCCCAGCCCTGCCCCCAGGACCAGAGCAATCATGGCAAGGCTTTGGCGCCGCGCCAAAAGGCCACTGATCAGCAGTGTCGCCACCACATCGAGGCTCAGCAAGAGGAGCGCCAACCCCAGCAGCAGCCCGGCCAGCGCCTGCTCCTGGTTGCTGTGGTATCCTGCCTGGGTCACATCATTGCCCCAGCTGGCGACGGTCAAGACATCCCCCTGAGCCAGCGTGTTGCGCGCCAGACTGCGGCTTTCGCTTTGGTACAGGCCGGGGGGCAGCGCGGGCCCGGTGGGCAGCTCAATCAGGTCAGGTCCAGCCACCCCCGACAGGCGAGAGGCGTCGGCGCTGCGGCCAAACCCGTCCAGAATGGTGAGAGGACGCCAGGTGGTGCCTTCCAGACTTTGTGCCTCTGGTGGTTTTGCGGCTGACGACACCGCCAGCCGTTCCAGCATGCGCACAAACAGACCCGACAGGGGCAGGCTGCTCCATTCGGCATTGGCGGTGACGTGAAACAGCACCACCTGTCCCTGTCCCAGGGCCTTGCGGGTTACCAAGGGCGTGCCATCGTCGAGGGCAGCAATAACGCGGGCGGCGAGGCTGGGGTCGGGCTGTGCCACCACCTGCGACGAGACCGAGACCTCGGCCGGGATGGTAAGACCAAAGAAGGGCGAGCCTTCGGCAAAGGGCGACAGGGTTTTGGGCTCTCCCCAGCTCATGGCGCCACCGATGCTGCGCCCGCCAATGCGCAGCCGCACCGGCATCAGCAGTTCTTCGCTGTCGCGGGCGGTGTCGCTGGAGGCCAGGCGCGGTCCGGCAAAGCGCAACAGCAAACCGCCTGCCTGGACCCATTCGGCCAGTGCGTCCTGCAGGTCCGGGGCGATGCGGGCCACATCGGCCAGCACGATCACATCCGGATTGGCGGGCAGAATATCCCCCAGGCTGCCCTCGATCAGCTCGGCTGTGGGTTTCAGCGCTTGGCGCAGGTAGTGCAGCGACGACAACAGTGCCAGGCCTTCGTCCGGGGCACCGGATGAAATCAGCGCCACTTCGCGGCGTCGCAGGCTGTCATCGCTCAGGGCCACCGCCCCGGCAGAGCGCTGGTCTGGCAGCTCAAACCGTTCAATCCTGGCACGCAGTTCTGCGGGTAGGGCCAGTTGCAGGCTGGTGCTGGTGGCCCCGGGTTCAAACTGCGCGGTGACCTGGGCCAGGGTGCGGTGGGTGCCACCGGGATCGCGGCCACGGGCCAGAACCTCAACCGATTGGGCGCTCAGCGTGGGGCCACCGGGGGCGCTGCGCAACAGCGAAATCTCCAGCGCGCCGTCTTTGGCGACAGGTGGCAACAGCCCCAGGATGGGCAGACCAGAGGAGATCACCGTGACGGCGCCATGGCTGGACAAGGCCTCTGTGATGTCCTGTTGACCCGCATAGGCCAATCCATCGCTGAACCAGAGGCTGTCAAAGCGCTGGTCGCTGGCAGCCAGATGGGCTGTGGCGGCGTCGATCTGATCCGCCGAGGGCTGCCAGGGCTGCGGTAGCAGGCCGGGCAGTTGCTGTTGCCAGGTTGCGGCGGCCTGAAACTGCAGCGCCTTGGGGGCGGTAAGCTGCAACAGCGCCACGGGGCGGTTGGCGCGTCCGGCCTCTTCCAGGCGGCTGCTGATCTGTTTGCTGGTTTCCTGCCAGTTGGTCGCCCCGGCCCAGGAGCCATCCAGCACCAGGACCAGCGGACCGGATCCTGCGGTGTCGCGGGTTGGGTTCAGCACCGGACCGGCAAAGCCCAGGATCGCCGCCGCCACCGCCAAAAGCCGCAACAGCAACAGCCACCAGGGGGTGCGGTCGGATTGGCTGTCCTTATCCGACAGGCCCAGCAGCAGCGTCACTGCGGGAAAGATCTGTTTCTTTGGCGCCGGCGGCACCGCCCGCAGCAGGATCCACAGCAGCGGCAGCCCCAGCAGTCCCAGCAACAGCCAGGGCGCGGTAAAGCCAAGCCCAGCAATCATCGTCATAGCTGACCCCGATCCATCGCGTGATAAAGCCACATCAAAGCCGAGAGCGCAGGCGCATCGCTGTGATGCTGGCCGATGCGCCAGCCTGTGGTGCGGCACAGGTGCTCCAGCGCGTCCCGTCGCTCAGCCAGACGGTCCAGATACTGCTGCCGCAGTGAAGCGGCCTTGAGGGTCTCATGGGAGAGCGCGCCGGTGACGCTTTCGAACCGGGTGCGGCCCGCAAAGGGAAAGCGTTCCTCGGCCGGGTCCAGCACCTGCAGCAAAACGCCATGTACGCCGCGATCTGCGGCTTTCGACAGGGCGTGCTCCAGCGGTTCAAAAGGACCCAGGAAATCTGAAATGAACAGGGCGCGGGCATGGGGGGCCATGGCGCGATGCTCGGGTGGGGCATAGTCCTGCGTATCATCGGCGCTGAGCGCATCACACAGGCGCAAGATTTGCAGGTTGCCACGCCGCGGCGGCAGGCTGCCACCGGTCAGGCCAACCCGTTCACCGCCGCGCAGCATCAGGATCGACAGGGCGAGGCCGATCAGCCGGGCGCGCTCGATCTTGCGGGGCAGGTCAAGGGTTGAGGCAAAGCGCATCGAGGCGCCTTGATCGACCCATAGATGCACCGTCTGGGCGATCTGCAATTCCCGTTCGCGCACAAATTGCTGGTCCCCACGGGCGGAGCGGCGATGATCAATCATCCGGCGGCTGTCGCCCTGTTGCAGGGGGCGGTATTGCCAGAAATCATCCCCCATACCAGCCCGCCGTCGCCCATGTTCGCCGCCCAGCACCGATCCGGCCAGCTGCTGCGCCTGCACCAAGAGCGGCGGCAGAGCACTGGCAGCACTTTCGGCGCGGCTGCGCAGCTGTGCTGCCTCGGCAGAGGCGCCGACAGAGCGGCCGGTGCTTGGTTGCGCGGCGGGCTGGCTCATGCGGCGATCCCGTTCTGGGTCAGATCCGCAGCGGTCTGCGCGATGAGATCACTGAGACTGTCGCCGCGTGCCCTGGCGGCAAAGCTCAGCTGCATACGGTGGCTCAGCACTGGCAGCGCCATATCGAGCACGTCTTCGGCATTGGGGGCCAGGCGGCTGTGCAACAGGGCGCGGGCGCGCACCGCCAGCATCAGGGCCTGCGCCGCACGGGGGCCAGGACCCCAGGCAACGGTCTGCGCCACCCGGTCCGAGACGCCGGGCTCTTCGGGGCGGAAGGCGCGCACCAGATCCAGGATCATCTCCACCACTGATTCGCCCACCGGCATGCGCCGCAGCAGCTCTTGCGCGGCGATCAGCTCGGCGGCGGAAAACACCTGATGGGCGGCGCCTTCCTCGGTGCCGGTGGTGGTCAGCAGGATATCGCGTTCGGTGTCGCGGGTGGGATAGGGCACGTCGATCTGAAACAGAAAACGGTCCAGCTGTGCTTCGGGCAGGGGGTAGGTGCCTTCCTGTTCGATCGGGTTCTGGGTGGCCAGCACGTGAAAGGGCAAGCCCAGAGGCCGGTCAGCGCCTGCAACCGTCACTTGGCGTTCCTGCATCGCCTGCAACAGCGCCGATTGGGTGCGCGGGCTGGCGCGGTTGATCTCATCCGCCATCAACAGCTGGCAGAACACCGGTCCGGGCAGGAACCGAAAGGCGCGGCTGCCATCGGTGTTGGTCTCCAGCACCTCAGAGCCGAGGATGTCAGCGGGCATCAGGTCCGGGGTGAACTGCACCCGCTTGCCATCCAGCCCCATGACGGTGGACAGGGTTTCAACCAGCCGGGTTTTACCCAGGCCGGGCAGCCCCACCAGCAAGCCATGGCCGCCACAGAGCAGGGTAGCCAGGGTCAGGTCCACGACCCTTTCCTGCCCGATGAAACGGCGGGTGATCGACTCCCGTGCCAGTTGCAGCTTGGCTTCCAGAGCTTCAATCTGGATCAGCAGATCGTCAGGTTCGGACATGACATTCCTTTCACGGCGCATATATGCTCTTACTGTATCGCGGTTGAGGGAAATGGCAAAAGCAATGAGTGGACAAAAATCTGTGACACCATCGGCAGATGGCTTGGCGGCTTCGATCAAGGCAGCAGGCGAAGCCGGGGGCAAGTCTGGGGGCAAGGGCGGATTACCGCCGGTGCATCTGTGGAACCCGCCCTTTTGCGGCGATCTGGACATGCGTATCGCCCGCGACGGCACCTGGTTCTACCTGGGCACGCCCATTGGCCGCTTTGAGCTGGTCAAACTGTTTTCTTCGATCCTGAAGCGTGAAGATGGCAAATATTTTTTGGTGACCCCGGTCGAGAAGGTCGGCATCACCGTTGATGATGCGCCCTTTGTGGCGGTGGATTTTGAGGCAAGCGGTGAGGGCGACGCCCAGGAACTGCATTTTACCACCCATGTGGGCGATCAGATGCTGGCAGGGCCTGACCATCCGATTCGGGTTGAGCGGGATCTGCAGACCGGTGAGCCTTCGCCCTATGTCTTGGTGCGCAGCGATCTTGAAGCGCTGATTGACCGCAAGAGTTTTTACCGGCTGGTGGAGCTGGGCTGCCACCATGAGGGCTGGTTTGGTCTGTGGTCGGGGGGACGCTTTTTCCCGGTGATCCCGTCAAAGGAATTGCCCTGAGCTACCTGCGGCTGTGAGCGGCGGCGCCGGTTAGAAAAAATGCAGTGTTTTCTCTGCTTGGCTGCAAGGCCGCGATAGGGCTAGACCACTGGCGACGACAGACAGGAGGTCTCTGACATGCCAAGATTTGCGGCAAATATCTCAATGCTCTTTGCTGAGCTGCCCTATCTTGATCGTTTTGCGGCGGCGGCCAATGCCGGGTTCAAAGCGGTGGAGATCCTGTCTCCCTATGAGGTTGCCGCCAAGGAAACCCAGCGGGCCTTGTTGTCCAATGGGCTGGAGCTGTTGCTGATCAACGCGCCACCGCCAAATTACACCGGAGGTGTGCCGGGCTATGCGGCCCATCCCGGTGGCACGGACCGGTTTCAGCGCGATATCCGCCGGGTGCTGCGCTATGGCGAGGTGCTGAATGTGGGCCTTATCCATGTGATGGCGGGCTATGCCAAGGGCGATGAGGCGCGCGATGCCTTCATCAACAACCTGCGCTGGGCGGCGGATTTTGCGCCCAAACAGCGCTTTACCATCGAGCCGCTGAATGCCGGCGATCAGCCAGGGTATTTTCTGGATGATTACAATCTGGCCGCTGAGATACTGGAGGCGGTCAACCGGCCCAATGTCGGGCTGCAATATGACGCCTATCACGCCCAGATGATCCACGGCGATGCTGCCCAGGTCTGGGAAAGTTTTGGCTCAGCTGCGATGCATGTGCAGATTGGTGCCGCCCCCAGTCGCTGTGAACCGGGAACCGGACCAGTTGATTTTGCCGCCTTGTTTCAGGCCATAGATGACAGTGGCTATAGGGGCTGGGTCAGTGCAGAGTATACCCCATCGACTTTGCGGACCGAGGATAGTCTGAGCTGGCTGCCTGAATAACCGCGGGCTTTATGACTGCGGGCTGTGGGTACTTTGGCCTGCACGTAAGAATTGCTGCACTGAAACCAGCCGGTTCTGCTCCTGTACTGGTTGGATTTCTCCTGCCGGGATTGATGTGCTGGATCGTTGCGTGAGTGTCCTTCAAAACGGTTGGGGCGAGGGGGGTGTGGCCTGATCGGCAGAGGGATGAACCCCTCACTCCAGGAAATGCGGAGGTCATTGCCAGAGCTTCGCTGGGCCTTTGTCAGACTTTTGCTACATCTTTGTCGGGCCTTTGCCGGGCCGGTGGTGCTCCCGCCAATTCCGAGACATCCTTTGGATGTCCCTCTATTGTTGGGCATGGCGCCGCGCTGACGCGCGGCGCAGACAGATTTGCTGAGATGCGTTTCAGGGGCAGGTCTGCCCTGAAGCGCTAGTGCAAGGGTGGGAGGTTCCGATTCGCCTCAAGGGCAAGCCGCGCGTGGCGCGGCGGCTTTGCCGCCCTTGACCCGAATCGCAACAATAAGGGTCAGACCGATGGCGTGAAGACTTTGCGGGCAGGCACCCCCGCGCCGCGCGTCAGCGCGGCGCCACCCCCAACGGGGGAGGATCAATCTTGATTGTTCCGAGACGGGCGGGAGCCCCCCCTTTTTGTTTTCAGGGTTCTATGGCGGCTGGGGTTAATGCGCTTCAGCCCAGTTGCTGCCCTGACCTGCGTCGACGCTGAGTTTCACGTCCAGATGCACGGCTGGGTCTGCGGCATTTTCCATCACTTGGCGGGCCGTTTCGATGGTCTCTTCAACCGCAGCCTGCGGTACTTCGAACAGCAGTTCATCGTGGACCTGCAACAACATCCGGGCGGGCAGATGGGCGATGGCCTGTGGCATGCGGACCATGGCGCGGCGGATCACATCGGCGGCGGTACCCTGGATCGGGGCGTTGATGGCGGCGCGTTTGGCAAACCCGGCGCGTGGGCCTTTAGCGGCGATCTCTGGCGTGTGGATCTTGCGGCCAAACAGCGTCTGCACATAGCCGTGCTCTTTGGCAAATTCCACCGTCTGATCCATATAAGCGCGGATGCCGGGGAAGCGTTCAAAGTAGCGGTCGATAAAACCCTGGGCCTCGGCCCGGGGGATGCGCAGATTGCGGGCCAGGCCAAAGCCGGAGATGCCGTAGATGACGCCAAAGTTGATCGCCTTGGCCTGGCGGCGAATCTCCGAGGTCATCTCTTCCATCGGTACGTTGAACATTTCCGACGCGGTCATGGCGTGAATATCCTGACCGGCGGCAAAGGCCGCTTTCAGCGCGTCAATCCCGGCCACATGGGCCAGAATGCGCAGTTCGATCTGGCTGTAATCGAGCGACAAGAGCACATTGCCCTCTTCTGCGACAAAGGCCTCGCGGATGCGGCGGCCTTCCTCTGAGCGCACAGGAATATTCTGTAGGTTCGGATCAGAGGAGGCCATGCGGCCGGTGTTGGCCCCGGTCTGGATATAGGAGGTATGCACCCGGCCAGTATCCGGGTTGATATGGTCCTGCAGCGCATCCGTATAGGTGGATTTTAGCTTGCTCAGCTGGCGCCAGTCCAGCACCAGACCGGGCAGCGCATGTTCGGTGGCCAGATCCTCGAGGATATCGGCGCCGGTGGCATAGGCGCCGGTTTTGCCCTTTTTGCCGCCGGGCAGCTCCAGCTTGTCAAACAGGATCTCACCCAGCTGTTTGGGGGAACCGACGTTGAAAGACTGGCCCGCCAGGCTGTGGATCTCATCCTCCAGCCCGGCCATTTTCTGGGCAAAGGCGTTGGACATGCGGCTTAGCGTGTCGCGGTCCACCTTGATGCCATTGCGCTCCATCTCGGCCAGCACCGGCACCAGCGGTCGTTCCAG
Organism: uncultured Pseudophaeobacter sp.; assembly: GCA_905479575.1. Taxonomy (GTDB): domain Bacteria; phylum Pseudomonadota; class Alphaproteobacteria; order Rhodobacterales; family Rhodobacteraceae; genus Pseudophaeobacter. The sequence continues at coordinate 20,609 of CAJQNB010000086.1, read as the reverse complement.
GGATTCATAGACGGTGGTTACCTGCCGCTGGTGCAGTTCCGGTTTGAAATGTTGCCACAGGCGCAGGGTGATATCGGCGTCTTCGGCGGCATAGGGCACCGCATCGGCCATGGGCACCCGGTCAAAGGTGATGGCGGATTTCCCCGTGCCCAGCAGCGGTTTGATCGGGATCGGTTTGTGATCGAGATAGCGCTCCGACAGGATATCCATACCGTGGTTATGTTCGCCGGCGTGCAGCGCATAGGACATCAGCATGGTGTCATCAATCGGGGCTACATCAATGCCATAGCGGTGCAGGATCTTGGCGTCATATTTCATGTTCTGACCGATCTTGAGCACCGCAGGGTCCTCCAGCATCGGCTTGAGCATGGCCAGCGCCTGCTCCAGCGGCATCTGCCCCTCGGCAAGGCCCTCACCGCCAAAGAGATCATCGCCGCCCTGTTTATGGGCCAGCGGAATATAACAGGCCTCGCCGGGATCAACGCAGAGCGACACCCCAACCAGATCCACCACCATGGCATCCAGCCCGGTGGTTTCGGTATCCACCGCCACATAGCCGCGCTCATAGATCCGGTCGATCCAGCGCTGCAATCCAGCCGCGTCGCCAAGGCATTCATATTTTTCAGCATCAAAGGCCACGGCTGCGGCGACTTCGGTCGCGGCAGTGGCGCCTGCAGCACTGGCTTCGGGGAGGGCGGGGGCGTCAATCCCCATCTGTTCCGCCATGCGTTTGGCCAGGGTGCGGAATTCCATCAGTCCCAGGAATTCCATCAACACCTCGGCATCGGGCTCCAGCACCTCTAGGTCTTCGAGGGAGAAATCCAGCTCCATGGTGCAATCCAGCTGCACCAGCTGTTTGGACATCTCGATCTGCGCGCGGTTATCGATCAGGGTCTGGCGACGCTTGGGCTGTTTGATCTCTTCGGCCCGGTCCAGCAATTCTTCGAGCGAGCCATATTCGTTGATCAAAAGCGCGGCGGTCTTGATGCCGATGCCGGGGGCGCCGGGCACATTGTCGACGCTATCGCCGGCCAGCGCCTGCACATCCACCACCCGGTCGGGGCCAACGCCAAATTTCTCTACCACGCCATCGCTGTCGATGCGCTTGTTTTTCATCGCGTCCAGCATTTCAACGCCGCCGCCCACCAGCTGCATCAGATCCTTGTCTGATGAAATGATGGTGCAGCGCCCACCGGCATCGCGGGCCTGATGGGCAAGGGTGGCGATGATATCGTCGGCCTCAAAGCCTTCGACCTCTTTGCAGGCGATATTGAAGGCGCGGGTGGCATCGCGGGTCAGCGGGAACTGGGGGCGCAGATCCTCGGGCGCGGGCGGGCGGTTGGCCTTATAGAGATCATACATGTCATTGCGGAAGCTTTTGCCGGAATGATCAAAGATCACCGCCACATGGGTGGGGGCATCCGGGCCGGTGTTGGCCTCGACATAGCGGTGCAGCATGTTGCAAAAGCCGGCAACGGCGCCGATGGGCAGCCCATCCGATTTGCGCGTCAGCGGCGGCAGCGCGTGATAGGCCCGAAAGATAAAGGCAGAGCCATCAATCAAATGCAGATGGCATCCTTTGCCGAATTTGGCCTGGCCAAGTGTACTTTCGCTCATGGGCTGATGCTCCGGCTGTTGCGCGTTTGTCCCGTTATCGGTGATCGCGCGGCAGAGGGCAATTGCCCATTCCGGCAGGATTTGCGGTAGGCGGTGCGATTGGCGCAAAACAGAGCAGCAGCCCGTGGCTGTTGGTCAGGTCACAGAGCCGTTATTGGCTTTCACAGCAGTAGATTTTCCCGATTGATCTCGAATAAAGCTATCAACAACAACGGAATATTCTTTGAAAGGATTTATAAAGTGAAAGCCCTGATTTTGGCCTTGTCTACGCTGTCTTCCCTGGTTTTTAGCACATCAAGCGCCCATGCCGACTATTTTGAGCACGGCAACTGGGCGACGGTCAAAATAGGCCAGGTGTGTTATGTCTACTCGCTGAGATCAGCCAAGGATACTTCTGGCACCTTGATCTTTGGCTTCCTGGAAAAGGGCTACAACGCCAGTTTTGAGTATCGCTATACCCCCTACCCAGGTGAGACCGGTTCGCCCTGGGATCAGGAGGATTATGTCGTCCTGTCCGTTGATGGCAGCGAGTCCTGGCTTGGTGATGAAATGACCACCGGTTTGGATTCCCATGGCGATTTTGCCAGTCTGACGGCAGGGTTTGTGCCCGAGATGATCGCGATGATCCGGGCGGCGACCAGCAACGTCGAAGTGGCCTTTGATCGCGAAAAACTGGGGGAACGTTGGGTCTATGGGCTGTTCTCCGCAACGGGGTTTTCGGCCACCGTTGTCAAGGCTGGTGAATGGTGCCAGTTCGATCCTGCCAATTTGCCCGCGTCGTGACTTCCAGGCTCAGTCTGGCCCGGCAAACAGCCAATGGGACAGGCTGACGGAATAGGGCAAGGGGGTCCATAGACCAAAACGGCGGCCCGAAGCCCGGATCATGTGTGAGACCCAGGTATTGCAGGTGCGCAAGAGGTGAAACCGCCCCTTGGCGGCATAAAAGCGATCCCTCGGGGTGAACCCGGGGAGGTTGAGGCTCTGCACCGGGCCCTCCTCTGGCCGGTCGAAACTATCGGCAATGGCGGCTAGGAAGGCTGCATATTCCGCCTCGTCAAAGTTGAAGCTGCGCAGGTCAGGCAAAGTGTTCAGTGGCCCCAGCACTTCTGCGCGCAACACAGAGCGGTCGCCAATGGCGGCATTTAGCAGGGTTGTCGGGGTCAGGTCGTGATAGTCTGTCGTGGTGTAAAAGCCACGGGCGCCCCAGCCAATCACCAGCCAGTGTGCATTTGGATGGTCCACGGGCAATCCGCTGGCCTCCAGAAACTGAAACTGCGCCCGTGTGGCGGCATCCAGCGGCAGCAGAAAATCATAGTGAATTGGCCCGGCAACCAGTCGCACCTGATGGCTGGGTGCCGTTTCTGCTGTCTTGGCTGGTCCAGAGGGAATTGCGGCGCCGACAACGGCTGCGAAGCAATAGGCGCAGACCAACCCAAGTGGCAAAAGCAGGGCTCTTGCCAGCCAGGGGATCACGCAGCGGAGTCTACATGATCCTTATGGATGTATTTGCAGTCGCAATAGGGGCATTCGACAAAGCCGTCGCCTTCGGGGATCTGCAGGTAGACCCGGGGATGACCCAGCGCGCCTTCGCCGCCATCGCAGGCAACGCGGTAGGTTTCAACGATCTTGGTTTCGGGCGCTTCAATAGTCATCGCTGGCGGTCCTTTTGAATTTCGGCTAGGCGCATGGGTGAACCATGTATGTCTGATGCCAAAACCGGGGGCAAGTACTGCTATGAGAGATGATGCAATCCGTATCGAAAGCTTGCGCAAAACCTACATAGGCGCCAAGGGCCAACCGGAAAAGCAGGCCCTGAAAGGCATCGACCTGACCATTCCGCGCGGATCTGTCTTTGGCCTGCTGGGGCCCAATGGGGCTGGTAAGTCCACCATGATCAACATCATGGCCGGTCTGGTGCGCAAGACTTCGGGCCGGGTGACGATCTGGGGGTTTGATCAGGACACCAACCCCCGCCAAAGCCGCGCCGCCATTGGGGTGATGCCGCAGGAGCTGAACCTGGATCCCTTCTTTACCCCGCGCGGCGCGCTGGAGGTGCAGGCCGGGTTGTATGGTGTGCCAAAACAGCAGCGCCGCAGCGATGAGATCCTCGAAATGGTTGGGCTGACGGACAAGGCCCATGCCTATGCGCGCACCCTGTCGGGAGGCATGCGGCGGCGGCTCTTGCTGGGTAAGGCGCTGGTGCATCACCCGCATATTCTGGTGCTGGATGAACCCACCGCCGGGGTGGATATCGGGCTGCGCCAGATGTTGTGGGAAAACATTCGCAAGCTGAACCAGCAGGGCATGACCATCATCCTGACCACCCATTACCTGGAAGAGGCCGAAGAGATGTGCGACGAGATCGCCATCATCGACAAGGGCGAAGTGGTGGCACGCGACAGCACCGCCAATCTGTTGGGACGGCTGGATGCGAAATCCATGGTGGTGCATCCCGCCAGCCCGGTTGAGACCCTGCCGCAGGGCGCCGGCATCACCGCCGATCTGCGCGACGATGGCGCGGTTCTGCTGCGTTATCACGGCAATACAACCAGCGCCGAAGAGGTGCTGGCCGCCGTCCATGCCGCCGGCATTTCGATCCGCGACGTCAAAACCGCTGAGGCGGATCTGGAAGATGTTTTCCTGGCGCTAACGAAGTCTGGTTGAACGGGACCGGTTGCAGCCCAAAGGAAACGTACTGTTTGAACACTGCAGATTTCTAAGCTGACATTCAAACCAGCCTCCTATGAAAGAGAATTACACCGTGAAACAAACGCACTACAGGCTGCCAATGACTCATGGCTTCTATCAGCCGTAAAGGACTGCTGCGCCCTCATGATCGTTTGCCACGTCCCAGTCCTGGGCAGCGCCTTCGTCTTCGCCAGCCAAGTCGATTGAAACGTTGAAATGTGCCACCAGCTCTGACAATTTCCCGGCATCACTTCTTAGCAAATGGCTCGCTGCTGTGGATTCTTCCACCATGGCCGCATTCTGCTGTGTGACCTTGTCCAGTTCAGTAATGCCAATATTTGTTTCATTCAGTCCAGTTGCCTGCTCTGTGGCGCCGTCAGCGATTTCCGAAACCAGGCGAGAAATATTGCTTACCCGGTCGACGATGGATTGCAGGGCCTCCCCTGCTCCGCCGACCAACTCAACACCGGAGTTCACCTGTTGAGAGCTTTTGCCAATCAGACCGGTAATTTCCCGGGCCGCTGTTGCTGTACGTTGAGAAAGGCCGCGGACCTCGGAGGCTACCACAGCGAAGCCACGTCCGGCGTCACCCGCACGAGCAGCTTCAACACCCGCATTCAGAGCCAATAGATTGGTCTGGAATGCAATATCATCAATAACCCCGATGATCTGAGCAATCTGAGTCGAGCTCGTCTCGATGTCCTGCATGGCAACCATAGCCCGCTCTACAATGGCACCGCTATCTGTTGCTTCGGATTTCGCTTCCTGTGTTGTTGCTTCTGCCGAACGGGCACCTTCGGCGGCCGAGCGCACACTGGCTGTCAGCTCGTCCAGGGCAGCCGCAGTTTCCTCTAGGGTCGCGGCCTGGCTTTCTGTTCGGCGTGACAGATCATCCGACGCCTGACTGATTTCAGAGGCTCCGTTGCGAATTGAGGTGGATACAGCGACCACTTCGACAACTGTGTTGCAAAGTGTTTCGGCGGTGCTGTTGAAATCGGCCCTCAGCTGGGCATAGCCATCTGTCAGTTCCTCTTTTATCCGGTAGGTCAAATCGCCCTTTGCCAGATGCGACAGCCCGTCACCGATAGCAGTGACCGCTGCGGCTTGATGCGCCTGATGGGCCGCCCTTTCTGCTTCGGCAGTCTTGGCCAGTTCTTGTTTTTCAACCAGGCCGTTGCGAAAGATCGTCAAAGCTTGAGCAATTCTGTAGATCTCATCACTGGCCTTGTCGAAACCCGCAATCGGGCTGAGATCGCCATCGGCCAAACGTTCCGTTGTTTGGCTGATGGCATTCAGAGGGCGCTGAACCAGCCATTGTGTCAGCAGAAGCGCTGCGACCAGAAGTCCACCAGAGAACATCAAGAGATATTCAAGGTTTGCTTTTGCAGTCCCGACTTCGGAGGAAATTTCCCCGGCCATGACCTCGATTTCGCCCTGACTTTCCGACCCAAGCAGTGAGGCGCGCCCTGCAATTTGCAGCACGGCCTTTGCAGTGGACTTCGCTTCAACTGTGGCCGTCGCATCTGCAGAAATAGAAGCAATCCGAAAGGCGGCAAGCCCCTGATCCGGATCTGCCAATGCTGTCATCGCCGTCAAGGATTCCGACAGAATTCCATCATTGAAATCCATATACCCCCCAAGAGCTTCGGCAGCCCGTTCCAAAGCTTTTGCAGCCAGGCGCGTTTCATCAACTCCCGGGGACGTCACCACATCCAAAGCCGCGACCTGAAAGCTGCTGATCCAAGTATTGATTTCCAGCAGCGTGTTCAAAAACCCGACCTCATTGTCGAGCAGGCTTTGGATTGCATCTCGGTTTCCGGTACTGACGTCATCGGCTGAAAGAGTAAGCTCAAAAACCATGTCATCCACAGCTGACGCAAGGATCGCATCGCTGGACTGGCGGGCCGAGAGAACGTCTTGCCGCATTGCAGAGCTTTGAGAGTTGCCCTGCGCAATCGCCTGCTGCAGCGCATCCTTCGCACTGCGCAACTCGGCAACCGCGATTATATCGGCTGCGTTGGTTTCAAGACTGTCCAAAGCATCCGACAAACGAGCATCGGACGCCTTTGCCAAATCCGCCAGGATAGAAACCAGGCCGCTGTCCTGGGCGCGGCCAATGGCCAGTGCGACACCGGACAAAAGGTTGACCTCGGCACGGGCTTCTAGAAGTGTTTGCAGGGTTGCGAATTTTGTTTCGACCAGATCCATCAAGGTGGCCTCGATTGACGACATGGTATCTTCGCCGCCAAGTGTCAGATTGAAATAGGCATCATCCGCGATCTGCACCAAAGTTCCCTGCAGGATACTGCTGTTCTCTTGGAGTTCGCTGGTTTGGGTCACAACCCATGCCGAGTTTTTAAAAGCGGTCGAACGGGCCGAAATCGAAGCTGCCAGAGCGGTTTCGACGGCGACAACATCTTCCGCAAATTCAGCACCTAGCGCCTCAGGGAGCTGGCCAACTGCGGTTTTCAACTGTGCAACCGCCTCGCGCACCGAGCCTGCTGCCACATCCAGGGATTCAGGGGTTTCTGCAAGCATCACCGCGACCATCGCATCTTTTGTGGTGCTGGCAGCCCCCATGAGCTGGCTGCTTTGTTCCATTTGCGGGAGCTTGTTCTGGGCGAGACTGTCCATATCTCCGGCAATGCGTTCAAAAGCAAAGAAAACGGCAAACCCACATGCTGCTGACGTTGCGGCCATAGACAGAAGAATCAGGATCATCTTTGCCCTGATGCTGGACAGGGGATGGCGGCGACGTTTGGCTGTTTGTTTTGGCTGCTTCGTCATGTTCGTACCTATTTTCGCGATCCCGAGTGGTGTCGCAGGGCCCCGTGGGATCTGCCCGTCCACCGGGCAGATTTTTCTTTAAGACGCCTCAGCGCCGAGCCAGAGATCCTGGATCAGGACGCTCCGCCGGAAGTGACTTGCTCAAAACCGCCATCTTTGGTGATTCTGGTTAAAAAGACACTGTCCATGCCCTGGTTGTCGTCCGGGCCAAAGGTCATGGTCACGCCGCCAAAATCGAGCGTTTGCAGTCCGCCAAGAGCCTCCAGATAGGATTGCCGCGTCAGATCCGCACCCGCGGCGTCTAGGGCGGCCAATGCGAGGCGACCGGTCAGATAGCCCTCAAGCGTAACAAAACCAGGGTTGGCGTCAGGGGCGACGGTTTTCAAGGCCGCTTGGTACTGTGCAACGGCTGGTACGTCTGTATCCCATGGGAAAGGCACAACCTGGCTGATGATCACATCTTCACCGGCGTCACCGAGCTCTTGCGCCAGCGCATCGGAGCCAACAAATGAGATATTTACAAAGGTTGGGTTGAACTTGAGACGGCGAGACAATTTGATGAACTCGGCAACCGGTTTGTAGGCGCCAACCATGACCACCGCATCCGGTTTGGCCTTTTTGATGGTCAGGAGCGCCTTTTTCACCGCAGTGGTGTTACGCGTATAGGTGCCCTCGGCAACCAAAGTCATGCCACGGCGTTCCAGCGCAGCGGTAACCCCGGCCAGGCCAACACGACCAAACCCGTCGTCTTGGTACAACAAGGCAATGGATTTCATGCCCTGTTGGTCAACCAGATACTCAATCCAAGCCTCGGTTTCAGCAAAATAGGTCGCGCGAACATTGAAGACGTTGCCAAGGCTCGCATCCCGCAGAAAGCCAGCGCCAGTAAAGGGACCAACGAAAGGCATATTCGCTTCGGTCGCGATTGGCTGGGTCGCTGAGGCTGTTGGCGTTCCAACTGCGCCGATCAGGCCCAGGTGATTGTTGTCTGCAACAACCGACTTCACCAGCGCAACCGAGCGATCGGGCTCGTAGTTGTCATTCATGCTGTCCAGAGTAATTGTACGGCCATGAACACCGCCAGCAGCATTGGCTTCTTCGAACGCCGCCTGCATGCCAAGACGCATGCCCTGGCCCAGTGCCGCCGCAGGACCTTCAAGGGCCGCGACTTGGGCAAAAGCAACAGAAGTACTGGTCACGCCTTCTTCTGCACTCGTTAACATAGGTAGCGCTGCTAAAGCCGCAGCAGCCAAGATAGACTTGTTGAAAGACATCAATCAGACTCCACATAGATGATGGTGAGCCAACTTGCTGGTGGAATGTTAACTTGTGCGAAATTTGGTCTGTGTTTTTAGGTACGATTTTATTGATCTTGAGAAACTGCGAAGATCTAGAACCTTCTGCAACCATGTGGTCACGTGATTTAGGGGGCATCCGGGGCAAATGGACCTAAGTGTGCAAACAAGGCTGCATGAATTTTGAGCCGATGCACCTTTTGCAGGGAAGTCTGAATGTCGGCTTTTCGATTTGAGCTTAACTTTGCAAAGGTCACTTCCTGCACATTGTTGCCATTGATGTGTTGCCCTGCCCCCGTACGCTAGGGTCGGGGGCGGGCAATCTTCCTTGCCAAATCCTTGCTCTGTTTCGCGGGCGAAACATTTGCGGCGCTGTCAGGCCCGGTCGATGCGGGCTTGGTAGCAGTTGTTGCGGGCGGATCGAATATGGACATAGGCGACGCGGTCATTTGCAAGAATGGTCCCCGCTTGCTGCATCATCTGCGCCTGCGGGATCACGATGCCGGTGCCGTAAACGATGCGGTCCTCGGTGGTGTAGCCCTTGATCAGATAGTCGGGGGCGCGTGTCAGCGCCTCGGGAAGCTCAGCGCTGTCGTGGCGGGGGCAGGGGGCGGCACAGAGGAAGATTGGACCGGTTTCCGCATAGGGCTGCGCCGTGGCAAAGGGGCGATGGGCCAGGATCAGCATCTCGGCGCCCTTGGGAATATAGCGTAGGCAATGGCGGCAGGGATTTCCGCCACCGTCCGATGTCACGCGTTCTGGCGGTTGGCCATGGGCATCCATCCCGCCGTTCTGCAGCTGGCGGGTTATCTCAGTAGGAAGAGCGGTGATTTTGGTCATCTGGGGTCCTTCTTGGAATTGATTGGCTGTGATCCTGACGTAGATCCCGATCTGCAAGCGACCCGAAACATGCGGGTAATCAACTGGGGCATTCCAAAGGGGGGGGCTCCCGCCCGGTGGCAGTGCATCACAGATGCCCAGCCCACCCGTTGGGCCCGGCGCGCAGCGCTCCTGCGGAGGCTCGCGCGCGGCGCCTTGGGCAGCCAAGGAATATGTAAGCGCAGCGCAGGTCCTGGCTAAGCCTTCGGATATTTTGGTCTCGTATCTGGCCCGCCGGGGGGCGCGCTTTTGCCGCGTCGGGGCGGATGGTGCGACTGATAACGCCACCTGTGACAGGTTGTCGGTTCACCCCGAGGGGGCAAGCGGTTAGAAGACGGGGACGATTTATTTCACCTGCCCTTGCTCCGGAGCTTTGACATGTCCACGCCCAAACCCGTCGTTCTGTGTATTCTTGATGGTTGGGGCAGTGCCGCGCCTGGAGCGGCCAATGCGCCGCATCTGGCGCAGACGCCCACCTTTGATGCACTGATGGCGGCAGGTCCGCAGGCACGGCTGGTGACCCATGGGCCGGATGTGGGACTGCCCAGCGGCCAGATGGGGAACTCGGAGGTGGGGCATACCAACATCGGAGCTGGCCGGGTGGTGGCGATGGATCTGGGTCAGATTGATTTGGCGATCGAGGATGGCTCTTTTGAACAAAATCCGGCACTTTTGGATTTTATCGCCAAGCTGCAAGAAACTGGCGGTGCGGCGCATCTGATGGGGCTGGTCTCGGATGGTGGGGTACATGGGCATATCAGCCATATCCTGGCGGCGATCCGGGCGATCACTGCAGCGGGTGTGCCGGTTTGGCTGCATGCCATCACGGATGGGCGTGATGTGGCGCCAAAATCTGCCTACGGGTACTTTGAACAGCTGAAAGAGGGCCTGCCCAGAGGCGCCAAAATTGCCAGTGTCACCGGACGCTATTTTGCCATGGACCGTGACAACCGCTGGGAGCGGGTGAGCGAGGCCTATAACGCCATGATCAAGGGCGAGGGGCGCTCGGTGGCGGATGCGCATGACGCTGTGACCCATGGCTATAACCAGTCGGAAACCGATGAATTCATCGGGGCCAGCGTGTTGCGCGGCTATGAGGGGGTGCAGGATGGCGACGGGTTTTTCTGTCTCAACTTCCGCGCCGACCGCGCCCGTGAGATTCTGCGCGCCATTGGCGAGCCGGGCTTTGCCGAGTTTGACACCGGGGAGCGCCCGAAACTGGCGGCGCTTTTGGGCATGGTGGACTACTCCAAGGCCCATAATGACTACATGACAACCGCATACCCCAAGGCCGAGCTGGTCAATACCCTGGGCGAATGGGTGGCCAAGCAGGGCAAACGCCAGTTCCGTTTGGCGGAGACCGAGAAATATCCGCATGTGACCTTTTTCCTCAACGGCGGCAAGGAAGAGCCGGAACAGGGCGAAGACCGCGCCATGCCCAAATCGCCCAAGGTGGCGACCTATGATCTGCAGCCAGAGATGAGCGCGCCGGAGGTGACAGCGAAATTCGTTGCGGCGATTGAGGCCGGCTATGATCTGATTGTGACCAACTACGCCAACCCCGATATGGTTGGCCACACCGGTGACATTCAGGCTGCAATCAAGGCCTGCGAGGCGGTGGATCAGGGATTGGCTCAGGTGGTTGCGGCCTTGGAAAAGGCCGGTGGCGCCATGCTGGTCACGGCGGATCACGGCAATTGCGAGGTTATGGTGGATCCCAAAACCGGTGGCGCCCATACCGCGCATACCACCAATCTGGTGCCGGTGGCGCTGGTTGGCGGGCCAGCGGGGGCTGGGCTGCGCAATGGCCGTCTTGCCGATCTTGCCCCCACCCTGCTAGAGCTTATGGGCTTGCCCAAGCCGGAGGAAATGACCGGTGAGAGCCTACTGACCTGAGACCCAGACCAAAACGACCTGACCAAAACGACCTGGCCAAAAAGATCTGAACCATATGACCAACCGCGCCGCAGGGCTGCTTCTTTTTGCATTGATCAGCTTTGCCGCACCGCTGCAGGGCCAGCAGGCGCCTGCCGAGGCGGCACAGGCGGCAGCGGATCAGTTGGAGGCGGCAACGGTGGCTTTGGAAGCCGCCGAAAGTGCGCGGGATCGGGTCAAGGCGCTGACTGGCACGGTGCGCGCCTATGAGGCCGGGCTGGGGGCCATGCGTGAGGGGTTGCGGCGGGTGGCGCGCCGCGAATCGCAACTGCTTACCCAGCTGAAATCCCGCGAAGACGACGTGGCAGAACTGTTGGGCATCCTGCAGACCATAGAAACTTCGGCGCCACCGGTGCTGATGCTGCATCCTTCGGGGCCGCTGGGGGCGGCGCGCTCGGCCATGATGGTGGCTGAGGTGACACCGGGGCTTTATGCCCGCGCCGAGGCGCTGCGCCGTGACCTGGAAGAGGTGCAGACTCTGCGCCTGTTGCAGCAAAACGCCGCTGGCACCCTGGAAAAGGGTCTGTCCGGGGTGCAAGAGGCCCGGACCGCCCTGTCCGCCGCAATTGCTGACCGCACCGACCTGCCGCGGCGCTTTACCGAAAACTCCGTGCGCACTGCTATTTTGATTTCCTCGACTGAGACACTGACGGGATTTGCCAGTGGATTGGCTGAAATTGCCGGCGGTGCTGAAAAGATTACGCCCCTTTCAGTGGATATCAGCGCCCAACGGGGAGAGCTTGACCTGCCGGTCGAAGGCCTGCTGCTGCGCGGCTTTGAAAAACGCGATGCGGCGGGGATCGCCCGTCCGGGCCTGCTGATTGCCGCCCGGCCCCGCGCCTTGGTGAGCACGCCAACGGCGGCGACAATCCGCTACCGTGGTCCGCTTTTGGACCTTGGCAATGTGGTGATCCTTGAACCACAGCCGGATACGCTTTTTATTTTGTCAGGACTGGCAGAGGTGTATGGTTCAGCCGGTCAGGTCATTCCCGCAGGTACGCCGGTGGGCCTGATGGGGGGAAGTGCTCCGCAGGCTGGTGCCATTTTGTCACTAAGTGGTGAAGGGGGTGGAACTGACCGGACAGAAACGCTCTATATAGAAGTTAGAATGGATAACAGCCCGGTGGATCCTGCAACATGGTTCCGCATCGGAAAAGGTGGATGAAGGTTTCATGAGAAAATTTGCCATGGCGGCTATTGGCGGCACGCTGGCCGGAATCGTTGCAACAACCTATGTGGCCGGCCCGCTGCTGGCGCAGGAGACGGACCGCGAAGCAACGGTCTATGAGCAGCTGGATCTTTTTGGCGATATCTTTGAGCGTATTCGCGCCCAGTATGTCGAAGAGGTTGACGAGAAAGAGCTGATCGAGGCGGCCATTGGTGGCATGCTATCGTCGCTTGATCCGCATTCCAGCTATCTGAAACCAGATGATGCGGCCAGCATGCAGGTGCAGACTCGCGGTGAATTTGGCGGGCTCGGCATCGAGGTGACCCAGGAAGAGGGCTTTGTCAAAGTTGTCTCCCCCATTGATGGCACCCCGGCGGATGAGGCTGGCATGGAAGCCGGCGATTTCATTACCCATGTAGATGGCGAAAGCGTGCTTGGTCTGGGTCTGAACGAAGCGGTTGACCTGATGCGCGGTCCGGTGGGATCTGAAATTGTGATCACTGTGGTGCGCGAAGGCGAGGGAGAGCCCTTTGACGTGTCGATCATCCGCGACACCATCAAGCTGACAGCCGTACGGGCGCGCACCGAAGGCGAAACCGTGGTGCTGCGGATCACCACCTTTAACCGTCAGACCACCCCCAACCTGGTATCCGGTTTGCAGGAACAGATCGAAGAGGCCGGCGGCATCGACAAGGTCAGCGGCATCGTGCTGGATCTGCGCAACAACCCCGGCGGCTTGCTGACCGAGGCGATCAGCGTTGCTGATAGTTTCCTCGACAGCGGCGAAATCGTCTCGACCCGTGGCCGCAACCCAGAAGACGGCGAGCGTTTCAACGCCACCCCTGGGGATCTCTCTGGTGGCAAACCCATCGTGGTGCTGATCAACGGTGGCTCTGCTTCGGCGTCTGAAATTGTTGCCGGTGCACTGCAGGATCATCGCCGCGCCATCGTTGTGGGCAGCAAAAGCTTTGGCAAAGGTTCGGTTCAGACCGTGATGCCGCTGCGGGGCAATGGCGCCATGCGCTTGACCACGGCGCGTTATTACACCCCCTCTGGCCGGTCGATCCAGGCGCTGGGCGTGTCCCCCGACATCGTGGTCGAGCAGCCGCGCCGTACCGCCGAGACAGAAGAGGCCGAGGAAGAGAGCGCAGCCCGCCGGACCCGCACCGAGGCGGATCTGCGTGGCAGCCTCAACAACGACAGCCTGACCGAGGATGAAATCCGCCAGATCAAAGAGGATCGTGAGCGGGCAGAAAAAGCCGCTGCACTGCGTGAGCAGGATTACCAGCTGGCCTATGCCATCGACATCCTCAAGGGTCTCGTTGCCCTGGGGCCAAAGCAATAACCGGGCGTGAAATATCAGGGGCGGAGTCCCTGAATTTTCTGCCAGATACTGATCAGGACCGCTCCTTTGGGGGCGGTCCTTTTTTGTCATCAAGGGAACCGCAGCGGGACTGCGAACGCAAAGGGGCTTTAGCCGACTGGCAATCTGTGGTTCTTAGCGCGCAACCTGTGTTGCCACGTCTCCGTAAGAAAGCAGATCCTTTATGACCACCCGGGATGATCCCCAAGCGCCAGCAAGCGGTGTTGATCAGGGCGCTCCAGATCAACACGGCGCAGCGCTGTCCGTGCTGGAGAAGCTCGGCTGGCAGCCGTTCTTTGCCGATCAGGTGATGGGAGAGGACCTGGAGCAGACCCCGCCGGTGCGGGTTGTCGAGGCCCATCGCAGCGGGTTACGCGTTCAGGGGGACGGTATCGACCAGCTGGTACCGCCGAAACTGGCTGCCACGGTTGGTGACTGGGTGTTGCTCGATCGGGTGTTGCCAACCTCCAGTCGGGTGCTGGAGCGCAAAAGCCTGTTCAAGCGGCGCGCTCCGGGGCATGACCGCAGTATCCAGCTGATCGCGGCCAATACCGATACCAGTTTTATTGTCACCTCCTGCAATCCCGATTTCAACCTGGCCCGGCTGGAACGCTATCTGGCGCTGGCCTTTGAGGCCGAGGTGACGCCAGTGATCCTGCTGACCAAGCCGGATCTGTGCGACGATCCTGCGCCCTATGTGGAACAGGCGCAAAGCATCTCTTCGCGGGTGCCGGTGGTGCTGCTGAATGCCAAAAGCGATAGCGCCAAAGACCAGCTCGCGCCCTGGTGCAAAGCGGGTGACACGCTGGTCTTTCTGGGCACCTCCGGGGTGGGGAAATCGACACTGGTCAATGCTCTGTTTGGCCGGGACACCGCTGAGACGGCTGAAATTCGCGAGGATGATGCCCGCGGACGCCATACCACGCGGCACCGGCAGATGCGGTTTTTGCCCAATGGCTGCGCGGTGATGGACACGCCGGGCATGCGCGAGCTGCAGATGGCCGAGGCAGAGGCCGGCATTGCCGATCTGTTTGAGGATCTGACCGACCTCGCCGGTCAGTGTAAGTTCCGCAATTGCAAACACGAAAACGAGCCCGGCTGTGCCTTGATCGCCGCCCGTACGCGCGGTGATCTTGATCCCGTGCGGCTGGAGCGCTGGCGCAAGCTGGTTGTCGAGGACCGCAGCAACACCGCGTCGCTTGCAGAGCGCAAACGCGGCGGCAAGGCCCTGCGCAAAACCATCCGCAGCATGAAAAAGCTGAACAAGAAGCTTGGCCGCTGACGGCGCAGCGCAATTTGGCGGATGATTTGCTTTTTCGACAGTAACGCCCGGAAACCGGCGACGGCGGGCCTATGGATTGGCTAATCTGCTGCCATGATGTTTGACCTGCCTGATTCCCAAACGCTTTATGCCGCGCTTTGCGCCCGTGATGCCAGTTATGAGGGGCGCGCCTATGTTGGCGTCTCTTCCACTGGTATCTTTTGTCGCCTCAGTTGCCCGGCGCGCAACCCCAAGTTCGAAAACTGCCAGTTCTTTGCCTCGCCCGGTGCCTGCATCGAGGCAGGTTTTCGTGCCTGCAAACGCTGCAAGCCGCTGAAAGCTGCCGCCGGGGATGACCCGATGGTGCAGCCGCTGATCGACGCGCTGGAGGCGCGTCCGACCCACCGGTGGCGCGAGGATGACCTGGTGCAGCTGGGTTATGATCCTTCGACCGTGCGGCGGGCTTTCAAGCGCCATTTTGGCATGACCTTTCTGGAAATGGCGCGGCAACGGCGGCTGCGTGAGGGCTTTACCGCCCTGTCCGCCGGAGAGCCGGTGATTGCCGCGCAGATCGATGCGGGCTTTGACAGCCCCTCGGCCTTTCGCGCTGCCTTTGCCCGGTTGGTTGGCATGGCCCCCGGTGCCTTTCGCAAGGATGCGCTGCTGTTGGCAGATTGGATCGACACGCCGCTGGGGGCGATGATTGCCATCAGCTGTCAGCACCAGCTGCATCTGCTGGAATTTGCCGATCGCAAGGCCCTGCCGCGGGAGATGCAGCGGCTGCAAAAGGCGCAGCCCGGTGGCATTGGCTTTGGTCGCCCGGCACCGACGCAGCAGATTGCGGCGGAACTGGCTGATTATTTTGCCGGTACCCAGGCGCGATTTGATACGCCTCTGGCGCTGCATGGTACCGATTTTGAACGGCAGGTCTGGCGCGCCCTGTTGCAGATCCCGGCGGGTGAGACCCGCAGCTATTCGCAGATCGCCCAGGAGCTGGGCCGCCCGACCGCAACCCGCGCGGTGGCACGGGCCAATGGCAGCAATCAGATTGCCGTGGTCATTCCCTGCCACCGGGTTCTTGCGGCGGATGGCAGCCTGACCGGCTATGGCGGCGGGCTGTGGCGCAAACAACGGCTCATCGAGATTGAAACCAGCTACACAGAAAGGCTGACTGCATGACTTATTCCCAACGGGCTCGTGCCTTTGGCGCCCTGCACCAACCGGGCACCCCCCTGGTGCTGTATAATATCTGGGATGCGGGCAGCGCGTCTGCGATTGCCCAGAACGGTGCTCTGGCGCTGGGCACCGGCAGCTGGTCGGTGGCGGCAGCGCAGGGCTATGGTGATGGGGAGGCGATCCCACTGGAGCTGCTGTTGCAGACTGTCACGCGGATCACCGCCCATTGTGATCTACCGTTGACGGTTGATTTTGAAGGCGGATTTGCGCGACAGCCCGAGACCCTGACCTTGAATGCCAAAAAACTGGTGGCAACGGGCGCGGTTGGGATCAATTTTGAGGATCAGATCATCGGCGGCGACGGGCTTTATGAGATCAATGAGCAAACCAACCGGATTGCAGCGATGCGCGCGGCTGATGCGGATTACTTTATCAATGCCCGTACCGATTTGTTTTTGAAAACCCCGGCGCCTGACCGCCATGAGGATCTGCTGGATGAAGCGCTGACGCGGGCGGCCGCCTATGCCGCCGCCGGGGCCAGTGGCTTTTTTGTTCCCGGCCTGACGGATGCGGGGTTGATTGCCCGTATCACGGAGGCCTCGCCGCTGCCGGTCAATGTGATGATGCGTCCCGGCATGACCCTGTCAGCCATGGCCGCTTCCGGTGTGGCACGGGCCAGCTATGGGCCGCAGCCCTATGTCAAAGCAATGCAACAACTGGGTGCGGACTTTGCGGCGCTAGAGTAGCCGCTAGCTGGGCTGGCCCGGTGTAGATCGGATCAGCTGGTTTCCAGGTAATGGCGGCGAAAGGCGCGTTTCAGCATGTCCAGTTCGGCCCGCAACAGATCAATCTCGGCGCGCATGTCATCCACTGCGGCCTCCCCGGCGATCAGCGAAAAGCTTTCCAGTTTCTTGCCGCCTTCGGCGATGACAAAGGTCTGTACCCCATCAGAGATCGCCTGGGCCGGAATGGTGATATGCAGGGCCCACTCGTTGGCGGAGCTGCCCTCGCTGATTGAGAGACCTTCGATGGGGTGGTCCTGATAGAGCACCTGAATGTCCGGCGGCAGGCCGCTGTCGCCTGCGTTCTGGATTACCCCTTCCCAGGTGCCATTTTGAAAACGGATCTTGGTGACGGTCAGGTCGCTCATGTTTTGGGCCTCAGATATTGGCGCGGCGGTGGCGCGCAAAAGTCAGATCGCGCAGAATGACCTGGTTCATGTCAGGCGCCTCAAAGATGAGGTCGAGCCAGATACGCTCGATGCGCTTTTCGTTCAGATCGGAATAGGCGAGGTCAAACTCCACGGTGACGTTTTTTTCACCCAAGGGCAATTCGCGCACCAGTTGTTCGGTGTTGGGGCCGTGGCGAATATTGAGACGGGCAAAAATTTCGATGGGCTTTTCGGTCTCTATTATGCTGTCAATCCGCATCAGATGATGCCGCGACAGGCCCTGGCAGGCCTCAGTCGGGAGGTCGACGACCAGCGACAGGAAGGATCCGTCAAAATTAAACACGTCCATGCGCAGGCCAAAGGGGGCGAGATCCTCTTCGCGGCTGTTGCGCAACTGGCGCAAAGTCAGCTCCGAAATGCTGCAATCGTGAAACAGGGTGATTTCGTCACCAAGCTTGGATTTGGAGGGCACCGAGGAAATTCCCGGTGTCGGTATTGGTCCGCGCCACAGCTCGGGCCGCCAGGACCAGTCGGTGCCATGGGGACGTGGAAAAAAGGAGGTGCCAATTTGCGGCAGGGCCAGACGTCCTTCGGCGACATGGATCAACCGGTCCAATTCCCCCCGCAGCGCACGGGCCTGGTTTCGCAGTTGGCGCAGCTGTGACAGCGGCATGCGTGCGGCCTGGGCTGTGCCCTGCTGCCAGCGCCGCAGGGCGCGCCGATGAAACAGCTTGTTTAGAAAACCGCCCATATTGCGTTCTGCACCTTTTGTTATGTTTGGCCTTTTGCCCGCAGCTTCTGCCTTGGGCGTTTTTGTTCAGCAGGTCTGGCCGCAGGCGGGTGGGTTCGACCGAGCCATCGACCTTCTTTACTCTGTTGTCAATCTAGCCGTGGAAGAGCTGTGAAATAAACCGCGAATCCGCCGCCCCAGCGAGAGTTTTTCCGCCGGAGCGTTCTGCGCGAGGGCAACAGCAGCATCTGATGGGGGCCTGGCTGTTTCGGAGCGCGCCTTTGGCCGGAGGGAGACAGCTGCCGGCGGCTGCGCCAGAGGGGGTGACTGCCGATCCTGAGTCGAAAGAGGCGCAGGCTGCGGCGCTGTTATCAAGCTGGCATTTTGACTGCGCCGGGTCATCTCGGTCAGCAGCTTGGCGCCGGTCGGTCCCAGCAGGCTGCTGCCGTCGGGGGCATAAAGCGCAAGGACAACCAGATGGTTGTTCACCACAAAGGCCCCCCGCCAATGCTGGTCACTGGCGCCAGAGCCGCCCATGGCATTATGGCCTGGCCACTGCAACCGGACCAGGGGCAACAGGCCCTTGTCATCATAATACAGCAGCTTTGCCCCCGTGGCAGTCTGGGCCAGCTCAGTGGTTGAGGGCGCCTCAGCCCTCTGGGCCGGGCCGATGGTGGCGGTGATGACGGCAGCACGGTTTCGCCCGAACAGACTGGGGCCATGCAACAGATTGCAGCGGGGCAGCAGGGCAAACCCACCATCGGCATCCTGGCGCAGCATGGTGGTGTCGATGCAATGGCCCGCAGGCGCAACCAGTGTGACCTTGCCCTGGGAAAACTGGGCCTGGGTCTTTGTTGGGGCGCGCGCGGTCTGGCTGTGCTGATCCTTGTTCTGTTCACCGCGGGTGGCAAAGGAAAACCCCGCCTGCGGCAGTGTAGAACAGGCGGACAGCGCACAGGTCACCGCCAGCGCCGCGAGGGGCCTCAGGCCCGCAAAGCGCCTGCTTGCTCTTGCGGTCCCGTCTTTTGTTGCCCCGTCTTCTGGCGTTCCGTGACCAAAGCTCCAACACTGAGAGGGCGCTTTGGCCGTAGTGACTGGGGGTCTATGCTGTCTGAAAGGCCGACAGGCTGTGGTGAAATTCATCTCTGTTGGTCTTCTGACCTGTCCCGGTCAGCCTCTGTTGCCCCGCTGCCGGGGGTCTGTTGGTTTGGTCGCGCAATAAATTTGCAGCTTTGTGGCTGCAACGACAAAGTTGCGTGACCTAGATCACCTTGGCTTTCTTAAATTTGGTGCATAGGTTTGCCAAGTTTTGACACAGTGACTCAATTTCTGCCGCAGGCGGCAAGTCAGAGCCACTCGCAAGGCTCAGCCATGCAGCTTTTATGCAACAAGGACCGGACATGCCGCGCACGCTGTTTTCATTTATCTGGCGCTATTCAAAGCGGCAGCAGATGGGGCTATTGGCACTAACCCTGCTGATATTTCCGTTTCTTTTTGCGTCTCTTGAATTGCCCAAACGGATCATCAACGATGCCATTGGCGCGCCAACGCCCCGGGTCGAGGTCTGGGGCCATGAGATGAGCCAGGTCGAATATCTCTTGGTGCTGTGTTGTGGATTTCTGGCGGCGGTGATTATTGCCGGGGTGTTGAAAATGCGCCTCAACACCGCCAAGGGGGTGACGGCGGAACGGCTGTTGCGACGGCTGCGCTATACCCTGATCAGTCGGATGATCCGCTTTCCCAAACCCTATTTTCGCACCACCAGCCAGGGCGAGCTGGTGTCGATGATCACCTCGGAAAGCGAGCCCATGGGGGGCTTGATGGGGGATGCGCTGGCGCAGCCGGTGTTTCAGGCGGGGCAGATGCTGACCATCGTGGCCTTTTTGTTCATGCAAAGCGTCTGGTTTGGATTGGTCTCTATCGCGCTGATCCCCCTGCAGGCCTGGCTGATCCCGATGTTGCAGCGCCAGATCAACCTGCTGAACAAGGAGCGCATCCAGCAGGTGCGCGCCCTGGCCGCCGAGATTGGCGAGACCGCCGCCGGGATTTCCGATCTGCGCGGCAATGGCGGCTGGCGCTATCGGCTGGCGCAGATCTCGGATCGGCTGGGACGCCTGTTTGAAATCCGCCGCCGGATCTACAACAAGAAATACTTCATGAAGTTCCTCAACAACCTGATCGGCCATATGACCCCCTTTGTGTTTTATTCCGCAGGAGGGGTGCTGGCGATCCGTGGGGAAATCACTGTCGGGGCGCTGGTTGCGGGGCTGGCGGCCTATAAGGATCTTTCCGCCCCCTGGAAGGAGCTTTTGACCTATTACAACCAGATGCAGGACATGGGGCTGCGCTGGTCGGTTATGACAGAACGGTTCGCCCCCAAGGACATGATTGATGCCAATCTGTGAACTCACGGTGAAGTGCAGTTCTTGATATCTCGTTTTACTCCAACCGGTTCTGAATTTCCATCAGGTTGCTTTCAAAGACCTCAGCGGGCGTCCGGTAGCCAAGGCACTTGCGCGGCGTTTCGTTGAGGCGGTGG
>CAJQNB010000085.1 GCA_905479575.1 uncultured Pseudophaeobacter sp. | reverse complement strand
GGCGATGGCGGAGCAACTGGCCGGGATCCGTGGCAAGTTCATCCTGTCAATCAACGACTGCCCCGAGATCCGCGAGCTGTTCGCCGGGTTTGAGTTTGAACAGGTGCGGTTGAAATATACCGTCGCTGCTGGTGGTGCGACAGATGCGGCCGAGCTGATCATATCCAACTTTGAGCCGCGTATCGGGTTGATCTGATAGGGGGCATTGGCTGGCGGGGCGTAGTGGTCCCGCCAGTCGGAAAGGGCGGATTCCAGACTTTCGCTGCAAGTGCTCGGGTCATGCGTCGGGAAGGTGAAAGCAGCCATTCAGCTGCCAAACAGCCGTCTCTCGGTGCTGTGGCCCCCATCAAGGGCAGCAATGCGCAGAAAGCTGGTTTTGCAAAGTCCGTCTTTCGGCCTGCGAACACAGCCCTCGTCCGCTGCGATGCCGCGTGAAAAGCGGTCGTTGATGAGATGGGGTGATGATATAAGGCCCGATGTCCTAAAGCGGGTGCGTGACGCGCTGCAAAGGGCGCAAAAAGACGGGCATGTGGCGCAGGACTTCGGGCCAGATGGGTGCTTGTGGCGGATTATTTCTCAAAGTTGATTTGTTTTTCCTCCAAGAAGGCTCTACCTATCGGGTAACGAAGAGGAACTAGCAACAATGCCGGTCAAGGATATTGCACAGTATATTTTGGAAACGAATGGGCCTATGACGTCCATGAAGCTTCAAAAATTAGTATATTACTCGCAGGCTTGGGCAACCGTCTGGGACGATGATTTGCTTTTTGAGGAGCAAATACAAGCTTGGGACAACGGTCCGGTAGTTCGCGAACTCTGGGAAGCGAACAAAGGTAAATTCAAGATTGTCAGCGTGGATGGCGGCGATTCAAGCACCGTTAACGAGGCGCAACGTGAAACGATAGGACGTGTTTTGGACTTTTATGGTGCAAAAAACGCGCAGTGGCTTAGTGATCTGACTCACATGGAAAACCCGTGGAAGGACGCCTTCGCTCAGGGGCAGAACACCGAGATTACGCCTCAGGCAATGTCAGAGTACTATTCAACCCTTGAGCCAGCCTAGTAAATCAGAGGCCCGCATAGCACGAAAGAACCTGAAAGCCTTGCTGGCTCAGGAAAAATCGGCGCGCCTCGTGCAGGCATACATAGAAGAGAAGCCCGAGAAGGAAGTCAGGGTCGGCGCTAATCCAGACTCTATTTTTCAAATGAAAGTAGTCATTGAGTGCCAAAACCCCGATGTAGAAGGTTCGTGGAGTTGGGGTGTTGCGCGCCAGTGGTGTGACCATGAATGGTCTGAAAAAATAGAGCCTAGGTTTGTTGAGTGGTCCAATTTGACTTGGGCCGAGATTGACGGATTCGGATCTGATTCAGGTCACAAAATGCACCATAACATGGGTTGCGATGATATCTGCGAAGAAGCGCAGGACCGAATGATCGAAACTGATAGGTTTTATGAAGTGCTGTTCAGATTTCGTGCGGGCAATCTTGAGCGCGTCTGGGGGCACCGGAAAGTGAATGTTTTTCACGTTTTGTGGTACGACCCCACGCACCAAATATACCCAATAGGGTGAATTACGCAGCCCGCTGCCAGCCCCCCTTCCAGTTACGCGATACAGGCGCTTGCATTGCGTTAGACACAACGATGCGCGCCAGTGGGGTGTGTCAGCACACTTAGCACTCAGGGAAATTCCCTTTACCGCAGTCTGATGAGACCTTTGCCGTCACTAGCCTCTAAGTAGATTTTTGTACTTTTTGCCTGTCTGATTGGTTGCATCAGGAATGGATTCCAGGGCGCGCTTCGGGTGCAGCTTCAATCAGGGTTCCGAACACTCGCTAAATGGCAGCTTAACGGAAAACACGCGACTGCTTCGCACACACTGCATATGCTTTGCCGTGCGTAGTGCGAAGGTCGTGTTTGGGCTGACAGCAGTCAACCAGGTCTGTCGATCAGGCCGGCGACAGAGTGTTCAGGGTGAAAACCACACGCGGCATCGCCGCAAGGCGGCTTTGGGCGCAAAACTGACTGTCTGAACCCAAAGCCTGCTGCGCTTTTCTTCCACTTATTGGATGTATATTGCAATTCCAGAAACAGTTTTCTCATCATAAGGGATAGCCACACTCCCGCTCATAACGAATCCGCCCAGCTGCGATCCTGGTTGTCCGAGAATAACCCCGTTCGCTCCGACGGCTGCCGCTTGGTTCTTTAGCTCATCAACGGCATAGTCAATTGACTGCTGAGAGGTCCAGCCGTTGCCACTTTTCGCATTTACGAGAGCTATAGTCTGATACGGTGTTTTAGGTGCAGCTGAAAACAACTGAACTTCCCCTGCGCTAATAGCTGCTCGCTTTTCTCCTGTGACTACGGTGGTACCTTCAGCGCAGCCAACGATCCCCGTAATTGCAAGCATTGCTAGCAAATTTCGTCTTGAAATAACTTTCATATCTTTTCCTTCATTGCCAAATACCAGTTGAAGCATATTGGAAATGATGACGCAAACCGCTTGCAACCTCTCGACGGCCCTCAAGAGAAAACGTCTGCTTTGTCCCGCCCTGCCGACCTTCATCCTCCGGAAATGCTGCGCCATGGACGAATGGCCGGTCTGGTGAAGCTGCGGCGCGGCAGCGGGGTGGTGGGCGGAAGGCGGCTCAGGGCCGGAAGCGTCAGGAAACGCGAGAGCAGATTTTTCGGAAACTTGCCTGCTTACTGCGCATTGCTACCCTCGGTTCAGCCTGCGACGAAACTCCTCAATCCGCCCAACCAACATGAACTGCTTGTTGGGCGACTGGAGAGATCTGCAGGTGTACGCATCTGCACCCCTGTCTCAACTCCTATCGGCAGTAACCAGCCCGCCGGATCCGCGACTTAGCCGCTGGCGTCTCCAGGTGCCGATACCTGCCACCGGAATACCTTCGGCAATCCAAAGCGTGACCCGCTGATATGACCGCCCCACCAATATCGACGCCCTCGGCAAAACATACGCCGATCCAACGGTCATACGACCGCTCACCAGTCAGCTGACACTCCACCGACTTGCCCGCTAGGTAGCTCACCATCCAGCGGCGGGCATCCTTGCCTGACCTAGTGTTGAGTTCAGGTGCATCGACGCCCTGCAACCGTACAGGTTTGCCTTCAACTACAATTGTGTCTGCGTCCCGCACTTTAAGACCTGCTGCAGACACGGGAACCGCGAGGACTGCTGTCAGGGCTAAGCCTAGAGTGAATTTCAAGATTTTTCCCATTCTGCAAGATTTGCGGATAGTGTTGCAGGTGACGGAAGATACAATCAAGCCCACTGCGTTGCACATACCCGAGGCCAGTGGCGATCGTTTGCTTCGGCCTCTTGGTAGACCGCGACCTTCGCAGAGTTATCACGGTCGGCTAAGCCGGAAGCGGACGAACGGCCCATAGTCGCCACTCGCGAGGGAGTTCGAATGCCGCGCAAGCAGCCCGCATTGCGGACATTCGCGCAGGACGCAGCATTTGACCATGGATGGATGACCGCACTGCGGACAAAGCCGCCGTTTCAACGAACAGCCTCAATCCCATCTTCTATCTATAGTATTGACTCCAATCATAGAGCTGTCCGAAAACACCGCAAAGTGCATCTCCCTTCGCAGTAAGCGAGTACCCGACACGTTGACGTGC
>CAJQNB010000084.1 GCA_905479575.1 uncultured Pseudophaeobacter sp. | reverse complement strand
ATCCGGGTCTCGGCGCTGGATGAGCCAGAATATCCAAAGGACCTGGAAACCGCGATTGAATGCAAACCCGATGCGATTTTACTGCCCAAGGTCGAGAGGGCCCAAATGCTTGAGGGCCTGTCAGCAGCGCTTCGTTCAGCGGGGGCTGAAGATATCCGCATCTGGGCGATGATCGAATCTCCTTTGGGGCTGGTTAATTTGAGAGAGATTGCTTCCTTTGGCCAAAATCTCCAATGCCTGGTGGTCGGCCCCAACGATCTGGCCAAGGATACCGGCGTCTCGATGGATAATGATCGCCAGGCGATGGTGCCCTGGCTGATGGATATCATCGCCCATGGCCGGGCCAATGGTTTGGCACTGCTTGACGGGGTTTTTAATGCCTTTCGCGATGAAACGGGTTTAGAGCGCCAATGCCTGCAAGGGGCGCAGATGGGTTTTGACGGCAAGACCCTGATCCACCCGGCCCAGGTCGATGTTGCCAACGAAGCCTTTGCCCCCAGCGAAGATGAAATTGATCTGGCCCGCCGCCAGATTGCCGCTTTTGAAGAGGTCGAGGCCTCGGGGCAGGGGGTGGCCGTTGTGGAGGGTAAGATTGTCGAAAACCTGCATGTTGTGACCGCACGCGAAATTCTCGCAAAAGCGGATGCAATTGCTGCGATTTCCGCCTAGGTGTTAACCAAGTTAACATCTTTAGGAGACTGACATGACACTTCTGGTCCTAGGCATCCTGCTGTGGTGGGGCGCGCATCTGTTCAAGCGCGTTGCACCGGGCATCCGTGAACCAATGGGCAACAAGGGCAAGGGGCTCGTCGCCATTGTTCTGGTGGCAAGCATCGTGCTGATGGTGATCGGCTATCGTTCCGCCGAAAGCTTTGAGCTGGGGATTTACCCGCCGTTCCTGCAGCATATCAACAACCTGCTGATGCTGCTGGCGCTTTATTTCACCAGCCCCGGCCCCAGCAAGGGCGCGATCTTTTACAAGATGCGCCACCCGATGCTGACCGGATTTGGGCTTTGGGCGATTGCCCACCTGCTGGTCAACTGGGATCCGGCGTCTTTTGTGCTCTTTGGCGGGCTTTGGGCCTGGTCGATTGTAGAAAAGATCGTGATCAACAAGACCGAACCCAACTGGACCCCCAACCCCAAGGGCAGCATCAAAAAGGACGCGATGTTCCTGCTGGCCTCGGTCGTGCTGCTGGCGGTGATTGGCTATGTGCACGGGATGGTTGGTCCCTCTCCCTTTCCTGGGGGCTGAGGCATGAAACTCTACCGTTTTTTAAGCGAAGACGACACATCCGCCTTTTGTCACAAAGTGACCGATGCGCTGAACAAAGGGTGGGAGCTGCATGGTAGCCCCACCCAGACCTTTGATCCCGTCAAAGGCATCATGCGCTGTGGTCAGTCTGTGGTGAAAGAGGTGGATGGCACCTACACACCCGAGACAAAACTGGGAGAACACTAATGGCCAAGACCAGCGCGGCTAAGACCAATTCAGGTCGATTTTTTGAAGACTACGCCTTGGGCGATGTGATCACCCACGCGGTGCCCCGCACCGTCTCGGGCGGTGAGCGCGCCATGTATCACGCGCTCTATCCGGCGCGTCATGCGCTGTATTCTTCGGATGAATTTGCCCGCCGCTCTGGTCTACCAAAATCGCCGCTGGATGATCTGGCGGCCTTTCATATCGTGTTTGGCAAGACGGTTCCTGATGTCTCGCTGAATGCGGTGGCCAATCTGGGCTACGCCGAGGGGCGCTGGCTGTTGCCGGTCTATGAAGGCGATACTCTGCGCTCCACCAGCGAAGTGATTGGCGTCAAACAGAACTCCAATGGCAAATCTGGCGTTGTGTATGTGCGCACCCGTGGCCTGAACCAGCGTGATGAGACCGTGATGGAATATGTCCGCTGGGTGATGGTGCGCAAAGGCAACCTAGAGGCGCCAGCGCCGGAAACCGTGCTGCCGGATCTGGCAAAGGTCATCCCTGCCGATCAGCTGGTGGTGCCTGCGGGGCTGGATTTCAGTGACTATGACTTTGATCTGGCAGGGGAGCCCCATCGCTGGGGCGATTACGCGGTCGGCGAGACCATCAACCACGTGGATGGTGTCACCATTGAAGAGGCCGAGCATATGCTGGCCACCCGCCTGTGGCAGAACACCGCCAAGGTGCATTTCGACACCACCGCCCGTCCTGATGGCACCCGGCTGATCTACGGCGGCCATGTGATTTCGATGGCGCGGGCCCTGTCCTTTAACGGGCTGGCCAATGCGCAGATGATTGTTGGCCTGAATGGCGGCGCCCATGCCAACCCCTGCCTGTCAGGCACCACCATCCGCGCCTGGTCCGAGGTGCTGGATAAGGCCGATACCGATGCCCCCGGCGTTGGCGCCATCCGCCTGCGTCTGGTGGCCACCAAGGGCGGCGATCCCTTCGCGCTGAAGGGCGAGGACGGCAAATATCTGCCTGACGTGCTGCTGGATCTGGACTACTGGGCCTTGATGCCCAAATAGCGGCGGATTTCGAGACAGTGCATTCACGAGACGGAGCATTCAACAGACCGCGCGTTACCCTGGCGCGGTCTGTTTTGCGGCTGTTGCATCACAGCTTTGTGTCCATGTGGTCAAGAGGGGTGACGCAACCGGCGCTTGCGGCTTAGTGTTTTCCCATGCGGATCAAAGCCCGACTCTTTGCTGTTGTGTGCCTTGCCCTGCCGCTGCCTGGCTGGGCCTGTGACCTGGCGCTGGTGCTGGCGGTGGATGTCTCTGGCTCGGTTGATGAAACCGAATACCGCATCCAGATGGATGGGCTGGCGGCTGGGCTGCGCGACGGGCTGGTGTCCGAGGCTTTGGTGAGCGCCCAGGCACGGGTGACCCTGATCCAGTGGTCGGGGCGGGCGCGGCAAGAAATCTCTATTCCCTGGACGCCAACCCGCACATTTGACGAGGTCGAGGCCCTGGCACAGGCGATTGAGACCGCGCCACGCCCCTGGCGCAATTTTTCCACCGCCCTGGGCGAGGCATTGCTGCTGGGGCTCAGTCAGATTACCGAAGGACCGGCCTGCAAACGCCGGGTGATTGATCTCTCGGGGGACGGGCCGTCAAACGAGGGGGTCGAGCCTGCGACGCTGAAGTCTCTGATGCGGCAGGCCGATGTCACGGTCAATGCCATCGCGATTGAGCAAAGCGAACCTGACCTCACCGCCTATTTTTACGAACATGTGATAGAAGGCGAGGGCGCCTTTGTGGAGACAGCCCGAAGTTTCCGCGACTATCCTGAGAAAATTCGCCGCAAACTGGTACGGGAGGTGGCGCGCAAAACCGCTTCAATTCAGCCCCCGCAACAGGCCCCGAAACAGGCCTCGCCGCAGCCATCTGGCCACGCGTCGCTGCCGCAGCCCATCTTGCCGGTATTTGGGGGCAGAAAGAGCGGATTGCAGGAAATCACGCTAGGGAGGGCTGATTCTGCAAAACAATTTTAGTAAGACATTTTTGTGATCACTGGGCCGTTTCCTGTGATCACATATTGGCTTTTTTTGCAAAACTGGTCAAATAACCGCAGAAATTTACCCGCTGTTTGCGTGACAGGACGTAAAAATCCGCTAAAACGGCTTCAGCTAACTGGAAAGGAGCCAACATGGCCGATGTAAATCGGGGCAATCGCCCGCTTTCGCCACATTTGTCGATCTACCGCCCTCAGATGACCTCTATGTCCTCGATCCTCACCCGGATCACCGGCAATGCGCTGATCATCTCGGTGATACTGATTGTATGGTGGCTCCTCGCGGCGGCGACCTCGCCTGCCTATTTTGCCACCGCCAACGGGGTGATGACCTCTTGGTTTGGTGATATCGTGCTGGTGCTGTCGACGCTGGGTATCTGGTATCACTTTCTTGCCGGTCTGCGGCACCTGTATTTTGATGCCGGCCATGGGCTGGACATTGATACAGCCGAAAAACTGGGCTGGGGCATGATGATCGGGTCTGTCGTTCTCACCGTTCTCACCGTGATCGTGGTTTAAGGAGCACAACATGCGTTATTTGACCGCTCGTAAACGCGCCGTTGGCAAAGGTGCTGCCGGCACCGGCACCCAGCATCACTGGTACATGCAGGTAAGCGCCGTGGCGCTGGCCTTTTTGGTTCCGGCTTTCATCTATATCGTCGGCTCTGCCATTGGCGGCACGCAGGAAGAGGTTCTGGCCACTTTTGCACGCCCCTTCCCGGCAATCCTGACGGGCCTCACACTGTTTGTCGGTGTGATGCATTTCAACAAGGGCGCGCAAATGATGATCGAAGACTATGCGCGTGGCTCGATGCGTAAAGCGCTGATCATGTTTGTGATCGGCCTCAGCTACGCCACAATCGCCACAGGGGTTTTTGCCCTGGCCAAGATCGCGCTGTAAGGGACAAAAGAAATGGCTGCATACGAATACGAGACGCATGACTATGACGTCGTGGTCGTGGGTGCCGGCGGTGCCGGTCTGCGCGCAACACTTGGCATGGCCGAACAGGGCCTGCGCACTGCCTGCGTGACCAAGGTTTTCCCAACCCGGTCCCACACGGTTGCGGCACAGGGCGGCATTGCTGCCTCATTGTCGAACATGGGCCCTGATAACTGGCAGTGGCATATGTATGACACCGTCAAGGGCTCTGACTGGTTGGGCGATACGGACGCGATGGAATATCTCGCGCGCGAAGCCCCCAAGGCGGTTTATGAGCTGGAACACTACGGTGTGCCGTTCAGCCGGACCGAAGAGGGGAAAATCTATCAGCGACCCTTTGGTGGTCACACCACCGAGTTTGGCGAAGGCCCCCCGGTGCAGCGGACCTGTGCCGCAGCCGACCGGACCGGGCACGCCATTTTGCACACGCTTTATGGTCAGTCGCTGAAGAACAACGCTGAATTCTACATCGAATATTTTGCCATCGACCTGATCATGTCGGATGAGGGCGAATGCCAGGGTGTTGTCTGCTGGAAGCTCGACGATGGCACCATGCATGTCTTCAACGCCAAAATGGTTGTGCTGGCCACAGGCGGCTATGGTCGTGCCTTCTTCTCGGCCACCTCGGCCCATACCTGCACCGGCGACGGTGGCGGCATGGTGGCGCGGGCCGGTCTGGCGCTGCAGGATATGGAATTTGTTCAGTTCCACCCCACCGGCATCTACGGCTCTGGCTGTCTGATCACCGAGGGCGCGCGCGGCGAAGGCGGCTATCTGACCAATTCTGAGGGCGAACGGTTTATGGAGCGCTATGCGCCCCAGTACAAAGACCTCGCCCCGCGCGATTACGTGTCCCGGTCGATGACTATGGAAATCCGCGAAGGCCGTGGTGTCGGCGCTGATGGCGACCATATCCACCTGAACCTCAGCCACCTGCCGCCTGAGGCCCTGGCCGAGCGTCTGCCGGGGATCTCCGAGAGCGCCAAGATTTTTGCCGGTGTTGACGTCACCAAAGAGCCGATCCCGGTTCTGCCAACGGTGCACTACAACATGGGCGGCATTCCCACCAACTATTGGGGCGAAGTGCTGAACCCAACCGCCGAAAACCCAACCGGCGTTGTGCCTGGCCTGATGGCCGTGGGCGAAGCGGGTTGTGCCTCGGTCCATGGTGCCAACCGCCTGGGTTCCAACTCGCTGATTGACCTTGTGGTCTTTGGCCGTGCTGCTGCCATCCGTGCGGGTAAGACCGTGGATGCAGAAGCCCCCAATGCGCCGCTGAACCAGGCCTCGGTCGACAAGGCCTTTGATCGCTTTGATGGGCTGCGCAACGCCAATGGTGGGATCGCCACTGCGGATCTGCGTCTGGAAATGCAGCGGACCATGCAGTCCGATGCGGCGGTGTTCCGGACCGACAAGTCCTTGAAAGAGGGCGTCGAGAAGATGACCGTGATCGCGGGCAAGATGGATGACCTGAAAGTCACCGATCGCTCGCTGGTCTGGAACTCGGATCTGATGGAAACGCTGGAACTGGCAAACCTGATGCCAAACGCCCTGGCCACCATCCACGGTGCCGAAGCCCGTCGCGAAAGCCGCGGTGCCCACGCCCATGAGGATTACAGCACGCGGGACGACGAAAACTGGCGGGTGCATACCGTCAGCCGGGTCGAAGGTGAAAAGGTCGATCTGACCTACCGTCCGGTGATCCTGGATCGGCTCACCTCCGAAGACGAAGGTGGTATCAGCCTGGCGAAGATCGCGCCCAAAGCGCGGACGTTCTAAGATGGCTAAGCCCTGGGATTTCAAATTGGTGCTGCTGGGTCTTGCGACCCTGCTGTTGTCGGCCTGTGCCGACCGCCAGGTATCTCAGGTGCCCCTGCCATGGGACTTCCCCTTGATGCCTGGGGATGCGGCGCTGTGGGAGACCCTGACGGTTGAAGAACAGCGGCGCGCCTTGGCTTTTCTGTCGGATGGGTCGACGATTCGCTCTTCCTTGGTTGAGGGGTATTAGAGTGACCGCTGCGTTGGACATCTCTGCGCCCGCCGAATGGCAGGCCCTGGGACTGGTTCCTGGGCTTAGCCTGCGGGTCTTTGGTATGCGGCGCTCTGGCAATCATGCTATTCTGGCCTGGCTGCAGCGCAATGCGCCTCGTGGCCGGTCGGTGTTTTTGAACAATTGCAAGCCGGGTACTGATCCTTTGCACAATGCGCGCGGGATCGAGATCAACGGCAGCCATGCCTCGCACAACCAAGCCAAGCGCAACCTGCCTGCGGTGACGCAAAAAGCAGGCGATGGCGCGCTGTTTCTGGTCTCATACGAGGACACCAGCCCGGCTGAATTTGGCCTCTCACGGCAGCCCTCTGGGGCGTTTGATGAGGCTTTGTTTTCGCACAATGTCCTGATCTATCGTGGGTTTCTGAACTGGTCTGCGTCTTTGTTGAAAAAGATCCAGGCCAATGACGGCTACACGCTGGTACGTCGCAACGGCATCGTTTTGCGCACCATGGACAGCTATATCCGGCTGTTGGGGCTGGTCCGGCAGGCGCAGGATTTGGGACTGGTGGCGATCTGCTATGACCGCTGGACGCGCAGTGCTGACTATCGCGCCGCGTTGTTGCAACAGTTGGGGCTGGCAGAGCATGACAACAGCCTCGGCGAGGTGCAGTCTTATGGTGGCGGCTCTTCGTTTCAAAAACAGGCCAGTTCAGCGGCTGAGTTGCAGACCGACCGGCGCTGGCAGCAAATGCGCAGCGATGCGGAGTATCAGGCTCTGCTGCATCTGGCCGCCCGCGATCCGGCGCTGCTTGCGGAATTAGAAGAGCTGTTCCCCGAGGATGCCGCCTATCTAAAAACCGTTGCCCAACACCAGCCTTTGCCGCAGGGGGAGGGCCTATGACTGCTGGCCTTTGTCTGACGCGCCAAACATCTGCCGCAGCTGCGGCACTATTTAAGTTTCGGAGGGGCCTGTGGGCTCAGCCGGTCCATCTGATCTCTTGTCAGCCTGGGGCTCTGGCCCCTTGTGTGACAGGCAGCTAAGCAAGGAGAACGATCTATGGTCGAATTCGCACTTCCGAAAAATTCCAAGATCACCACGGGGAAAACGTGGCCCAAGCCCGAAGGCGCGACAAATGTGCGCAAGTTCAAGATCTATCGCTGGAACCCGGACGACGGCAAGAACCCGCAGGTGGACACCTATTTCCTGGATATGGACAAATGTGGTCCGATGATCCTGGATGCGCTGATCAAGATCAAAAACGAGATTGATCCAACCCTGACCTTCCGCCGCTCCTGCCGCGAGGGGATCTGTGGCTCCTGTGCGATGAACGTCGGCGGTATCAACACGCTGGCCTGTATCTACGGGCTGGATGAGGTCAAGGGTGACGTCAAAATCTACCCGCTGCCGCATATGCCAGTGGTTAAGGATTTGATCCCGGACCTGACGCATTTTTATGCCCAGCATGCCTCGATCATGCCTTGGCTGGAAACCAAGACCAACGCCCCCGCCAAGGAATGGCGTCAGTCGATCGAGGACCGCAAGAAGCTCGATGGGCTGTATGAATGCGTGATGTGCGCCAGCTGCTCCACCTCCTGCCCCAGCTACTGGTGGAATGGCGACAAATACCTCGGGCCAGCAGCGCTGTTGCATGCCTATCGCTGGATCATCGACAGCCGTGATGAGGCCACGCCTGAGCGTCTGGACCAGCTGGAGGATCCCTTCAAGCTCTATCGCTGCCACACCATCATGAACTGCACCAAGACCTGCCCCAAGGGTCTGAACCCGGCCGAGGCAATCGCCCATATCAAACATATGATGGTTGATCGCGCCGTCTAATCTATCTGCCTAACCTATCCGTCTGATCAGTCGCCGATCCTGGCGCTGAGCGAGACAGGATGAATTAGAAACCCCCGGGCAGGAAACTGTTCGGGGGTTTTCTTATGGACGCGGTGCAGCACGTGAGGGGGCTTGCAATAAATGCATGCCGAGACTGCACTTATGTCCGGTGCGTTCAAACCTGAGAGCGCCTATGTTTGGGCCAAGGGAGAGGTTTGAAACCGATCAGGACATAAGACAATGAAGACCGTAGAATTTTTGCCAAACACTGCCGCCGCTGCCAAGGCCGAGGCGGCTCTGCAGGATCTGGATCAGGCCTGGGCCTATTACACGCCAGAGGCGCTGCAGCCGAGCCAGGATAGTGGTTCCACCGAAGGCTTTGTTCCCTATTACGACGCAGCTTGATAGCCGTAGCTTGATCGAGAGCCGCCGTTCACAGAAACCTCCGACCTCCCTCGGTTCGGAGGTTTTTGTTTGAGCTGAAGAGGCTGAGGCGTTACAGCGCTGGCATGCCCATTCTCTTACTCCTGCTGCTCACCGGCGTTTTTGGCTATTTCATCTACCGCCGCAAGACGACAACCCTGACTCGCGATTGCCGCTGGCGCCAAGAGCGCAGCTTGCATCGGTGGCGGTGCAGCAATTGCGGTGCGCTGCAGCCAGGCACGGCAGAGCCTCGGGATTGTTTGCGGGGGCATTAGCTCTCCTGTGACAGAGAAGATGGCGGTGCGTTGTGAGGTTGCTGGCAAGGGGCGATCTGACAAGGACGTGAGCGGCAGCGGCAGGATCAGGGTTGCGCAGGCTTGGTGAAATAGGCCTATTTGGCGCAAACAATGGAAGGTTCCCAAATGGCTCAGTCATCCCATCACGTGCCCGCAGATGCCGAAGCGCGCCGTGCCGTCAAACCGGTGATTTGCTACCCCAACACGACGCTTCCGGTGCCGGATCTTACGCTGTATCGGTCCGCGCGTCAGGGCGCTGTAAAAACCGGGGAGGTTTTGGTCAGTCCCCGCGATGCTGCCTGTTTTGAAGCCCCCGCCGGTCATTTCTTTCGCATCACTTCGGTCGAGGGACCACAGGTTGGCGATTTGAATCTGTGGAACCGGGATGATCTGAAGGAGCGGTTCTATTCTGGTAAGACCCGTGCGCTGCATGGAACCCATATCACCACCGGGGAGCGCATGTGGAGCAGTTTTCCGGCGATGCGCCCGATGGCCACGATTGTTGAGGATAGTCTGGAGTGGTACGGGATAGATGCCTTTGGTGGCTCGGTGCATGATGTCATTGGCACCCGTTGCGATCCCTATACGGGCAATTTGCTGGCGGGCAGCCAGTACCATCAGTGTTGCCATTCAAACCTGACCCGCGCCATGGCTGATCACCTGGGCGTCAGCCCGGCGCAGGCGGAACCCCATGTGCATGACGTGCTGAACGTCTTTATGTGCACAGGATTTACCCGTGATACCGGGCAGTATTTTATGAAACAAAGCCCGGTACGGCCTGGTGACTATCTTGAGTTTTTTGCCGAGATCCCACTGCTGGGGGCATTGAGCGCCTGTCCAGGGGGGGATTGTTCTGCGCAACACTCCAGCGATGCCGCTGCCTGCTATCCGCTCTTGGTGGAGATCTTTGCCCCAGAGGCGGGAGCGCTAGGCGATTGGCAGAGCCCGGATTTGAATGGCTACAATCAAAGCCACGGGCGATAACTTCCGGTCGAGATGTTTTTCACAGGAGGGGGGCTCCCGCGCAGGGCGTGCCGCATCAAGATGCGGCGCCCCTCTTGGGCCCGGCAGCGCGCCGCCAAGGCGCGCTGCGCTATCGCACCACAGAAGCGGCAGTGTGTTTGAACAGGCTGAGGTGGCAAGAAAAAGACGCCCCCCAGGGGGCGTCTTTTGACTGGGTCGCACCACCCAAGAGACGTGCAACTGTCGGACTAAGCTTACGCTCAGCGCTTAGGCAAAAGCAGCTTCCAAGGCGATTTCGACCATATCCCCAAAGCTGCGTTCCCGCTGGTCAGAGGGCAGGGTTTCGCCAGTTCCAAGGTGGTCAGAGACCGTGAGGACCGCCAGGGCGCGGCACTGATACCGCGCTGCCAGAGTGTAAAGTTCTGCCGCCTCCATTTCGACGCCAAGAATGCCGTGACGCACCATCTGTTCGTTCAGATCTGGGCGTTCGTCATAAAAGGTATCGGAGGAATAAATGCCGCCAACATGGGTGCCAATATCGCGCGATTGTGCAGCTGTGACTGCAGCCTGCAAAAGCGACCAATCCGCCGAGGGGGCAAAGTTCACTTCCTTAAAAATGCTTTGGGAGGGGGAGGCGAGGGTGGTCGCCGTCATTGCCACAATCACGTCCCGCAATTTGACCTGCGGCTGCATTCCGCCACATGATCCAATACGGATCAGGGTTTTTGCACCAAAATCTCGGATCAATTCATTTGCGTATATGGAAAGGGAGGGCATACCCATGCCGCTCCCCTGAATTGTGACCTTGTGACCATTCCAGCTGCCAGTATAGCCCAGCATTCCGCGCACTTCGTTTATTAATTGGGCATCCTGCAGGAAAGTCTCTGCCGCCCATTTCGCCCGATAAGGGTCGCCAGGCATGAGAACGGTTTCTGCAATGTCACCCTTTTGAGCGCCGATATGAATGGTCATTTGGTGTCTCCTGTTCTGGAATCAGATTTCCAGGTCAGAGATATCCATACCAGAGGTGATGGCAGAATGCACCCAATGTGGTTTGCGACCCCGGCCACTCCAGGTTTCCTCTGGGTTGTGCGGGTTGCGGTATTTTGCAGCGGCTTTTTGCTTCTTGCCGGTGTTCTTTGCCTGGCCTGCGATTTCGTCCAGAGAAAAGCCAAACTTGGCAGCCGCTTCTTCTGCGGCCTTGATGGCTTCTTTGCGCTCGCGCTGCTCTGCTTCTTTCAGGGCATCATCAATGCCGGCCTTTAGTTCCAAAAGCTCTTTACGGGACATTTCCGAAAGATCAAAACTCATTTTGATACTCCAAGTTGAGATATCGCACACAAATTGTTGCGTTATGTTTCTTAATGCCAAAATGAATAGAGATTACCAGCCTAATTTTAAAATTAGGCGGGCCATTTCTGAAAAAATGCGGATTTCAACAATCTAGGAGGGGCGTGAAAGTTTCACAATGTCCGCCATGATTGTGTTTAATTCAAAATCCTTTGGAGTATAAACGCGAGAGACTCCCATTTGGCTCAATTTCTCTGCGTCTTCATCGGGAATAATCCCCCCGACCACGACGGGGATATGGCCAAGGTCCGCCTGTTCCATGCGCTGCATCAATTCCTCGACAAGCGGCAGATGGCTGCCGGACAAAATGGACAGGCCAACAACATGGGCGCCGTCATCCTGCGCCTGTGCCACCAGTTCTTCGGGAGTCATGCGAATACCATCATAGGTGATGTCCATACCGCAGTCACGGGCCCGGAAGGCGATTTGTTCGGCGCCATTTGAATGGCCGTCCAGGCCGGGTTTGCCAACCACGAACTTCAGCCTCCGGCCGAGCTGGTCAGAGACCGCATTGACCGCCTCGCGCAGGTCTTCCAGCCCTTCTGTCTTGTTTGACGGCGAGCCGGAGACCCCGGTGGGGCCGCGATAGGTACCGTGGACTTTGCGCATTTCTTCGGCCCATTCACCGGTGGTGACGCCGGCCTTGGCCGCTTTGATCGAAGGCTCCATGATGTTGCTGCCATCGCGTGCGGCGGCGCGCAGGTCGGCCAAAGCCTGTTCTACGGCCCCCGTGTCACGTGCGGCACGCCAGGCGTTGAGCCGTGAGATCTGTTCCTGCTCTACGGCGGGATCAACCACCATGATGCCACCGTCTTCGGTCTGCAGCGGCGAGGCTTCGCCCTCGGTCCAGCGGTTTACCCCCACCACAACGGTCTCGTTGCGCTCGATGCGGTTCAGGCGCTCGGCGTTGGAATCCACCAGGCGGGATTTCATATATTCAATCGAGGCAACGGCGCCGCCCATGGATTGCAGGTTGGCCAGCTCGGCGCGGGCACCTTCCTTCAGGGCCTCGACCTTTTTGTCGACAGCCGGGTTGCCGTCAAACAGGTCTTCAAATTCTAGAAGGTCGGTTTCATAGGCCAGGATCTGCTGCATCCGCATCGACCATTGCTGGTCCCAGGGGCGGGGCAGGCCCAGGGCTTCGTTCCAGGCTGGCAGCTGCACCGCACGGGCGCGGGCCTTTTTCGACAGGGTCACCGCCAGCATCTCAATCAGGATGCGGTAGACGTTGTTTTCTGGCTGCTGTTCGGTCAGCCCCAACGAGTTCACCTGCACCCCGTAGCGGAAGCGGCGGAATTTGGAGTCCTCGACCCCGTAGCGGTCGCGACAGATTTCATCCCAAAGATCAACAAAGGCGCGCATCTTGCACATCTCGGTGACAAAACGGATGCCGGCATTCACAAAGAAGGAGATCCGCCCAACCAGTGCCGGGAAATCCTCCGGCGCGATGCGCGGCTTCAGCTCATCCAGAACCGCCTGTGCCGTGGCCAGGGCAAAGGCCAGCTCTTGCTCCGGCGTCGCGCCGGCCTCCTGCAGGTGGTAGGAACAGACGTTCATCGGGTTCCATTTGGGAACATTGGTGTAGCAGTACTCAGCCACATCCGCGATCATCTTGAGGCTGGGCTTGGGCGGGCAGATATAGGTGCCGCGGCTCAGGTATTCCTTGATCAGATCGTTTTGCACCGTGCCTTGCAGTTTTGAAACATCGGCACCTTGCTCTTCGGCAGCAGCAATATAGAGCGACAGCAGCCAGGGCGCAGTCGCGTTGATGGTCATCGAGGTGTTCATCTGCTCCAGCGGGATCTGATCGAACAGGCTGCGCATATCCCCGAGATGGCCAATAGGAACGCCAACCTTGCCCACTTCGCCGCGGGCGAGAACATGGTCGCTGTCATAGCCGGTCTGGGTGGGCAGATCAAAGGCCACCGAGAGGCCGGTCTGCCCCTTGGCCAGATTGGAGCGGTACAGCGCATTCGAAGCCTCTGCAGTGGAGTGGCCGGCATAGGTCCGGATCAGCCAGGGACGATCAGTTTTGCGGTCATTCTGCATCTGCGACATGGAGAGCCTCGCGTTGTTTGGTCGGTAATTATATTTCGCTGAGGGGATCTAGACTGCAATTTTCAACCCATGTCAATTCGCTGCGTTGCGGCAATTCGGGCGGCGGCACAAAAAAAGCGCCTTTGCCGGGCAAAGACGCGCTGTAACCAGCCTGCACCCCGAACGCGGGCAAGCAGGCTGCCCGGGTTCGGGGGTGGGCCATTTGCCCGGTTAATTGCCCGGTTAATTGCCCGGTTAATTGTAGGTATAGGTGCCGATTTTACAGACATTGATGCCGCGGGCCACCAAAACGTCATCATCATCAAAAATCGCTTTGAAGTCGAATTTACAGTAGCCGGTGCCATCATCAAAATCGATGCGAACGGATTGGCCTGGTCGCAACACATCGCGCCCAAGGATATCCTCTTCCCAGGAATCAGTGCCCTTGTTGGAGCCGTAGAACTGCATGATTGTGTAGTTGGTATCGTTCACGATGGTAACCCGGCGGTCCAGTGCAGCAGCTGGAAGAGCGATGGTGGAGGCCAGAACAGCAGCCAAAACGGTTTTGAAGATGGTTCTTCGGTTCATGACAGGCATTTCCCTCTATTGTTGTTTTTAAGCGGGCTCCCTCGGGTTCCAATGCGCCCACGCGGGGGAAGCTAACAATAGGCTATCACAAATTGGTTATTTTTGGCGCCGCCGTTTTAAAGTTTCGCAAGCGGAGACTTAGCCGCCAGCTTCCTTTTCCTCGTGTGGTTCCTCCTGTAGGCTCTGCTTATGACGCGAACAGTTGAGCTTCCGCTTTGGCTTTTGGTGCTGATCCTGCTGTTTGCAGCGGTCACTTTTGCCTCGCATTTTTTGTTTCCCTCGGTGCGCTGGTTCTTTCGTCGTCGGTTTGAGCGGGCTGTGGCGCGGCTGAATCTGCGGTTGGAACGGCCGATAGAGCCGTTCAAACTGACCCGCCGCTATGACATGATCCAACGCCTGATCTATGATCCCGAAGTTGCCCGGGCAATTTCGCGCCATGCCGCTGCAGAAGGGATCCCCGAAAACGTCGCCTTTGAACAGGCGCGCCGGTATGCCCGCGAAATCGTGCCGAGCTTTTCGGCCTTTGCCTATTTTGGTTTTGCTATCCGCGCCGCACGCTTGCTGTCCAATGCCATCTATCGTGTGCGGCTTGGCTATCAGGACAAAGCGGCACTGCGTCAGCTTGATCCCAATGCAACGCTGATTTTTGTGATGAATCACCGTTCCAACATGGACTACGTGCTGGTGACCTACCTGGCGGCGCGGCGCTCGGCGCTGTCTTATGCGGTGGGGGAATGGGCGCGGGTCTGGCCGCTCTCACGGCTGATCCGGGCCATGGGGGCCTACTTTATTCGGCGCAAATCGCGCAATGATCTCTATCGCAGGGTGCTTGCGGCCTACATGCGTCTGGCGACGCAGGGCGGGGCAACCCAGGCGATGTTCCCCGAGGGAGGGCTAAGCCTGGATGGTGCCCTGGCTGAACCAAAACTGGGGTTGTTGAAATACATCGTGGAAGCAGGCGATGCCTACGCTGAGGATCCCCAGGGGCGCGATGTGCTGTTTGTTCCGGTGGCAATAAATTATGACTGGGTTCTGGAAGATACCATCCTGACCTCAGCTGCACGCGCCGGGGAACGCCGATTCAAGGCCCGAATCGGCGTGATCATGGCGCGCATCCTGCACCAGCTTTGGTTGTGGATGACGGGCCGCTACCATCGTTTTGGCTATGCTGCAGTCAACTTTGGCCGCCCCTTAAGCCTGCGGGAATTTGCAAAGCGGGGTGCCGGAAACGGCGCGCTGCAGCTGCCAGATCATGGGGCAGAGGCACCAAGCTGCGATCCTGCCGCCGACCTGACCACGGATCTTGCCACAGAGCTGTTGTTTAGGATCGGGCAGGCGGTGCCGGTGCTGCCGGTTCCGCTTGCTGCTTGGCTGTTGCTGCGCCACGGCCCTATGGGGGTGGAGACTTTGGAGCACCACATGGAGATGCTGCAAAAGCAGTTACCGCGAGTTGTGGTGCATCATAACAGCGCCAGTTTGCGCACTGCCGCAGAAGAGGCGCGGCGCATTCTGCTGCGGCGGGGGCTGGTCGTGCAGCAAGGAGGGCTGTTGGTGGTGGTGCCGGCCAAACAGGACCTGTTGCAGTATTACGCAAACTCCCTTGCGCATCTGCTTCCAGAGGGGCCGTTGGGCCTTCCCGAAGGCGATGATGCTGCACGCGCATTGGATATTTCTGCGCCTGCGAGGTCATAAAATTACAATATGACCCCCGGTAGGGGTTGCAATGTTACCCGGCTGTTTTTATCCATCAGGGAGCAGCTGCGATTCTGCGTCGCAGCAATGACCTTTGAAATAGGAGGCCACCATGGCTTTGGACACACAAACCGGACCGCTGTCTTACGAGGCTCCCGAAAAAGACCTGTATGAGGTCGGTGAAATGCCACCCATGGGCTATGTCCCCAAGAAAATGTACGCTTGGGCCATTCGCAAAGAACGCCATGGTGATCCTGATTCCGCCATGTTGCAGGAAGTGGTTGATGTGCCCCAGCTCGACAGCCACGAAGTGTTGGTGTTGGTGATGGCCGCAGGGGTGAACTACAATGGTGTCTGGGCTGCGCTTGGCAAGCCGATCAGCCCCTTTGATGGCCATAAACAGCCCTATCATATTGCCGGTTCCGATGCCTCCGGGATTGTTTGGGCCGTTGGTGACAAGGTCAAGCGCTGGAAGGTCGGTGATGAGGTTGTCATTCACTGCAACCAGGATGATGGCGACGACGAAGAGTGCAACGGTGGCGATCCGATGTATTCTCCCAGCCAGCGCATCTGGGGCTATGAAACCCCTGATGGGTCCTTCAGCCAGTTTACCAATGTGCAGGCCCAACAGCTGATGCCGCGCCCCAAGCACCTGAGCTGGGAAGAGAGCGCCTGCTACACGCTGACACTGGCCACCGCCTACCGTATGTTGTTTGGCCATGAGCCTCATGACCTGAAACCCGGTCAGAACGTTCTGGTCTGGGGCGC
Organism: uncultured Pseudophaeobacter sp.; assembly: GCA_905479575.1. GTDB lineage: Bacteria > Pseudomonadota > Alphaproteobacteria > Rhodobacterales > Rhodobacteraceae > Pseudophaeobacter. Next base: position 23,285 of record CAJQNB010000084.1, on the reverse strand, counting down.
ATCGGGCGGCCTGGGATCCTATGCCATCCAGCTGATCAACACTGCTGGCGCCAATGCCATCGGGGTGATCTCGGACGAAAGCAAGCGTGACTTTGTCATGGGGCTGGGTGCCAAGGGCGTGTTGAACCGCAAGGATTTCAATTGCTGGGGCCAGATGCCCACCGTGAACACACCGGAATATGCCACTTGGTTCAAAGAAGCGCGCAAATTCGGCGCTGCCATCTGGGAGATCACCGGCAAAGGCAATAACGTCGACATGGTGTTTGAACACCCTGGTGAGGCAACCTTCCCGGTTTCGACCTTCGTCTGTAAAAAGGGCGGCATGGTTGTGATCTGTGCAGGCACCTCCGGCTTTAACCTGACCTTCGATGTGCGTTACATGTGGATGCACCAGAAGCGTTTGCAGGGCTCGCACTTTGCCCACCTGAAACAGGCTGCTGCAGCGAACAAGCTGATGGTTGAGCGTCGTCTTGACCCCTGCATGTCAGAAGTTTTCTCCTGGTCGGACCTGCCGGACGCACATATGAAAATGCTGCGCAACGAGCATAAACCGGGCAATATGTCGGTTCTGGTTCAGGCCCCAAAAACCGGCCTGCGCACTCTCGAAGATGTGCTTGAAGCAGGCAAATAAGCCAAACCATCTGGGCGCAGAGCCCATGAGATGAAAAGTCGGGCGTCGCGCTCCCTTGCCGGGGAGCTGCGGCGCCCGATTTTGTTTACGCTTAACGGAGGCACGCCCCTAGTTGGACCGCGAGATCGCCCCTGTTTGGTCCGGCCAGCCTCAGATATGGGCAGCCAGACGGGTGGGCAGCCAGACAGGTGATCTGCCAGACCTGCAATTTTTTTCCTATCGGCTTGAAGGTCTTGTGGTTTTAGGGACTGTAGTGCCCAAGAAATGGGCAAAGGAGCAACGAATTCGTTGACCTGAGAGACTTTAGTGAAGAAAAAAGAAACGGGAAATGAGGAGGACGGGTCCTGCGTCGAGAGTTCGGCGCGTGAAGTGGGTCGTATTACTTCCATAGCAGAGTGATATGTGACGCCATGACGACCAAAACAGAACTGGACAAGATACTGACGGCGTTGGACGCCACACAGACCCTTGAGGGGCTGCAGGGTATCATTGAAAGTATCTGCAAGGTATTTTCCATTGATCATGCGATGTATCATTGGGTCGATAGTGCTGGGGATCATTACTATTTTGGCACCTATGCGGATGCGTGGACCCAACAGTATCAGGACAAGAACTACACCCGCATCGACCCGGTTGTTTCTGGCTGTTATCAGCGCTTCCATCCTGTGGATTGGCGGCGTCTTGACTGGTCCACCAAACCCGCGCGCGAGTTTTTTCAGGCCGCGATGGAACATGGTGTCGGCAACCAGGGCTATTCGGTCCCTATTCGCGGCCCCAATGGTCAGTTTGCCTTGTTCTCGGTCAGCCATCATTGCGAGGATGCAATCTGGGACAATTTCATCGACCGGAACAGCCGCGATTTGATCCTGATTGGGCATTACTTCAATCGTAAGGCACTGGAGTTTGAACCCGACCGCGCACCAGAGCAGGCACAGCCCCTATCCCCCCGGGAGCTGGATGCGTTGACCCTGTTGGGCATTGGATACAGTCGGGCGCAGGTCGCAAAGACCCTGTCGATTTCCGAGCACACGCTGCGGGTCTATATTGAAAGTGCGCGGTTCAAGCTGGGCGCGCTGAACACCACCCATGCCATTGCCCGCGCAGTGAGCTGCGGAATGGTGATTATCTAACGCTTGATTTCAAATACTTGCACTTAGCAGCGTTAACTATTCCGCTTTGAGGGTCTCTTGAGCCTTGGGTGGACTCGCTTTGCGGGCGTAGGCTCCCCTCGTGTTTCTAGCAAAAGGGGACTTATGAAATGCTACGCTATGTCTATGCAGGTGATTTGAATGCCCATGCCGATTTGGCCCATTCGATGTTTGTGGATCGTGCTGATCAGTTTCAAACCAGGTTGGGCTGGGATGTCCAGGTGGACCACCGGGGCGAGGAACGCGATCAATATGATGCGTTGAACCCGCTCTATGTAATCTGGGAAATGCCCGATGGCCGCCATGGGGGCTCGATGCGGTTTTTGCCAACAACCGGGCCGGTGATGGTCAATGATGTGTTTTCGAACCTGACCGGCGGCAATCCGATTTCCAGCCCATTGATCTGGGAATGTACCCGGTTCTGCCTGTCGCGGCAGGCAACCGGAAATGTGGCCGGGGCGCTGACGCTGGCCGGGTTGGAGATCATGCGAAACCTCTCCGTTTCCCATTTTGCCGGGGTGTTTGATCGCCGCATGGTGCGGATCTACCGCAGTCTTGGCTTTAGTCCCGAGATCATCAAATCTGCGGGTGTTGGCCGCGACAGGATCAGCCTTGGCCTATGGGAATACAACGTGCAGGCCTATCAGCGGGTGGCACAACGGGCAGGTATCGCGCCGGAAATGTCTCAGCTGTGGTTTGATCGCTCCTTAGGCAGCACTTCTGCTGTGGCGCCGATGCGCCTGACCGGGTGATTCTGGCAGAGACATGGGCGGATGAAGATTAAGAACAGGGGGTCGGTTGCGCTGGTGTCGCCGACCCCGCCGGGATAGTGTCGCGCCATGACAGATTTGACCGTAAAATTCTCCGATGATCAGGCCGTTGCCTTTGACAGTGTTTCGGCTTTGCTGCGCCAGGCCGGGGTGGATTTGGAGGACGGTCTGCTGCAGCCTCCCATGGGGGAAGCTGGGGTGATGGCGGTGATTGGCAAGGCAGGCTCCGGCAAGACGCTGTTACTGGCCGAGCTGTATAAAACGCTTGAAAAGGCCGGTGTCGAAGTGGTCTCGGGCGATTATGAAAGCCGCAAAAAGACCGGGCGCCGGTCGCTAGCAATCCTGGCACCAACCAACAAGGCGGCCAGCGTTTTGCGGCTGCGGGGGGTTCCGGCCACAACCATTCACCGCATTCTCTACACGCCGGTTTATGACCCGGAATATGAACGGATCGCCGAATGGCTCGCCGGGAATGGTGAGCTGCCCGAGGTCGATGGCCTGACAGAAGAGGCTTTGGCGCGGGCGGCGGCTTTCTATGAGAAAAACAAATCTATTCCCGGGGCGCTTGCCGCTGCGGGACTGCGGGGATCCGATTTTATCACCGGCTGGAAACGGCGCGAAGATCCGCTGGATATCGGTTTTGTCGATGAGGCCTCGATGCTGGATGACCGCCAGTTTGAGGATCTGAAAGAGATCTTTCCCAATCTGGTGCTGTTTGGAGATCCGGCGCAGTTGGCGCCGGTCAATCAATCTGGGTCGATGGTGTTTGAAACCCTGCCAGAGCCGCGCCAGCTGGTGCTGCATCGGGTCCACCGCCAGGAGGCGGATAATCCCATTTTGGATCTTGCCCATGCGCTGGCGGATCCGGCGCTGGGGTTTGATGATTTTGAACGGATGATCGAAGAAACCGCCAAGCGCGATGAGCGCGTGGTCTGGGGGCAGCGGGTCGAAGTCGACCTGATGGCGCGCAGCCCGGTGCTGGTTTGGCGCAATGCCACCCGCATCCGGCTGATCAATGCCTTTCGCAGAGTGCATGGTGCGCCCGAGGATGCCCTGGCCGAGGGCGAGCCTTTGATCTGTGATGGGCTGGAACTGCCGTTGAAACACCGCAAGAAGCGGCTCGACCTGGAGGCGCGCGGACTGATCAAGGGCGCCCAGGTGGTCTATCTGGGGCCAGGGCGCAAGCCGGGGTTTTCGCGTCTGCATGTGATGGGGGCCGAAGACCCGCAGGTCTCGGCGGCCTCGATTGTGAAAATTGAAAAGCCGGATGAGGAAGAGCCCTTTATTCCCTATGCCGCCCGCATGGGCGCCACCTTTTTGCACGGCGCTGCGGTGACCATCCACAAGGCGCAGGGCTCGCAGTGGGATACCACCCAGGTCTTTGCGCCTGATATCTATGCCGCCGCCCGTATGGGGCGGGTGGAGGCGGGGCAGCCGCTGTGGAAACGCCTGGCCTATGTGGCCATCACCCGGGCGCAGGAGCGCCTGATCTGGGTGGTGCGCAACCGGCTGTCCAAACCAATGGGACCGCTGCGGGTGGACGATCTGAAGGCTGCCCCGGCGGCGGCTCTGACGTTGGAAATGCAAGAGGAGGCATCGCTGTTATGAGCAGTTTTGACAGTGCAAAAACCATTCTGATCACCGGGGCGAGTTCTGGCATTGGCCGGGCCGTGGCGGAGCTCTGCCTGTCCAGAGGCTGGCAGGTTGGTCTTTTGGCGCGCCGCCAAGAGGTGCTGGAAGAGATCGCCATGGGGCACGTGAATGCCACGGTTCTGCCGGCGGATGTGACCGATGCCACCGCCGTGGATCATGCGGTCAATCAATTTGTCATGGCCACCGGCCGGTTGGATGTTTTGTTCAACAATGCCGGGATCTTTACCCCCGGTGGCAGTATCGACGAAATTGCCCTGGAGGATTGGTATGCCTCGGTGAATGTGAACCTCAATGGTATGTTCCTTGCCGCCCGGGCGAGCTTTCGCCAGATGCGCCGCCAGACACCGCAGGGCGGGCGCATCATCAACAATGGCTCTATCGCCGCCCATGTACCACGGCCGGGATCGGTGCCTTATTCAGCGACCAAATCCGCCATTACCGGCCTCACCCGCAGCCTGTCTCTGGATGGGCGGGCCTTTGATATCGCCTGTGGCCAGATTGATATCGGCAATGCCCGCACACCGATGGTCGAAGACCTGAGCGCCCGTCAGGCCGAGGCTGCCCCCGAGGCGGCGCCGATGCCAAGTTTTGCGGTGGAAGATGCGGCCAAATCGGTGCTGCATATGGCTGAATTGCCGCCAGAGGCCAATGTTCAGTTTATGACGGTGATGGCAACCAAGATGCCCTATATCGGCCGCGGCTGATTGCTTTGGAATGCTCAGGTCAGATCTGTGCACCAGACCAGTGTAAGGGGGGCTCCCGCCCGGATGTGCTGCGCTTGCGCGCCGCAAATCCCGTTGGGCCCGGCGCCGCGCTGCCGCGCGGCGCAACAGAAAAGCTGCTGAGAGGCTCTGATCTGGCAGTATGCCCGATCAGAGCCAGTTCCAGAGTATTCTGTTTGACCTGACCTCAAGGGTGAACCGCGCTGGGGCGCGGCCGCTAAGCGGCCCTTGACCTCTGGTCAAACGAAAAGGACTGACCTCTGCTCAAACGAAAGAGACTGGCCGCTGGTCAAACAAAAAGAGGCTGAGCTTTGGTCAGTTAGTTGTTGCGCAGCAGGCGAAAGGCAGCTGAGGCTCCCCAGCCGGCCGCGACTGCGATGGCCAGAGACATCAGCCCATAGAGAAAGGGTTGTTCCCGTGACAGACCATAGAGAAACCTCTCCAGACCAACCTTGCGCACGTCGATTTCGGTTTCAAAACTGGAGACAACCCGGCCTGCACGGGTAAGGAAGATCCGGGCGGCGTAGTGTCCTTCGGTGACATCCGCAGGCATGTCTATGGCGCTGCGAAACAGGGTTTGCTGGTCAACGGCCACGGTGTTTTCACGCAGGGAATACAGCCCTTCGTCTTCGCGAATGCGCACAACAGCATCGGCAAAGTCCTGGGCGTCGGCGATGTTCATTGCGGCCCCGACCGAGCGGATGGCGCGGGCAATGGACACCCGGTAGCGCAGATCCTCGGTGTCTGAGATCACCTCGGAGAAGGGGGCGCTGGTGGCAATGGCGTAAAAGCTGGGGGCGGAGTCAACGATGACGCTTTCGGTATTGACCCAGATGCCCATGCGTTTTGCCTTGCGCCGCACTGTCACTGGCGAATTGGGGCCAGAGACCGCAACGATGACCTCCAGCGGCGGGCCTTCCGGGATTGGCGATTGCCGTTTCACGGCGCCAAAGATCAGAATCTCTGACCCGTCAAAATCTGCTGTAATGGCAACACGGTCCTGGCTCAGGCCAAGCACGACTTCTTCCTCAACGGCCTGACCGGGGGCGGGCAGGCAGATAAGCATGGACAGTGCCAGAGAGGCGGTGAGGAAAGCGGAACGGACCATGGTCAATGCCCTCCTGCTGCGCCAAGGGAGTAGAGCTCATTAGGCATGAGCAGAAGATCAAGGCCCAGTTTGGTGCAGACCAGCATGACCATCAAAGCCAGCAAAATGCGCAGTTGCTCAGCTTTGAGAAAGACCCCAACGCGGGTGCCGATCTGGGCGCCGATGACGCCGCCAACCAAGAGTAGAACCGCCAGCACGATATCCACGGTGTAGTTGGTGGTGGCATGCAGCATGGTGGTAAAGGCGGTGACCAGGATGATCTGGAACAGCGAGGTGCCAACGACTACCTTGGTGGGCATGCCGAGAATATAGATCATTGCCGGGACCATGATAAAACCGCCGCCGACCCCCATGATCGCGGCCAGGATACCCACCACGACCCCCACCATGAGGGGCGGAATCACCGAGATATACAGACCCGAGGTGCGAAAGCGCATTTTGAATGGCAGGGCATGCACCCAGCCACGTTGCCGCCGGGGCGCGGGAGCCCCGCCTGCGCGTCTGGATTTGAAAATAGCGTTCAGGCTTTCGATGAACATCAACGTGCCAACAATGCCCAGGAAGACCACATAAAAAAGGGTGACCAACAAATCGACCTGACCCAGGCTTTTTAGATAGTTGAATACAATCACCCCTAAGCCAGCGCCGATGAGGCCCCCCGCCTGCAGGACCAGCCCCATTTTGATATCGACCGTGCGTCGCCGAAAATGGGCCAGGACGCCCGAAAAGGACGACGCAACAAGCTGGGGTGCGCCAGTAGCCACCGCGACAACGGGTGGAATGCCTATGAAGAACAATAAGGGGGTCATCAGGAACCCCCCACCAACTCCGAACATGCCGGACATAATGCCGACAAGGCCTCCGAGGCCCAGCAGCAGGAAGGCGTCGACCGATACCTCGGCAATGGGAAGGTAAACTTGCATAAATAAGTTAGACCGCAGCGGTGCAAGAAAAGCAACTAGGATGCCGCTGTGCAGCACGCAGGACTGATTTTGAAAGCGAAACTGGACCTATGCGTGACACTGGGATCACAGGGGGCAGGGGCCAAACATATAGGCCCGCTCAGGTGTCAGCTGCGCGGGCCTCTGTTTAGTTCTGTCAGGGGATGACCTATCGCTCTTTCACATAGGGGTCACCGCCTGCGCGGGGCGGCACGGCCTTGCCGACAAACCCCGCAAGAATCACCACGGTCAGGATATAGGGCAGGGCATCCATAGCCTGCACTGGCACCACGATCGGGCCAAGCTCAATATTCTGAAACCGCAGGGCGATGGCTTGTAGCAGGCCAAAGAGCAGGCAGGCTCCCATGGCTTGCCAGGGGCGCCATTTGGCAAAGATCAGCGCGGCAAGTGCGATAAAACCACGCCCGGCGGTCATGTCTTTCACAAAACCGGCCTGGAGCGCGGTGGCCAGATAGGCGCCAGCGATGCCACAGAGCACCCCGCAGATGGCGACAGCGGCAAATCGCAGCCCCACAACCGAAACGCCAGCCGTGTCCACCGCCGCAGGGTTTTCCCCCACCGCCCGCAGACGCAGGCCAAACCGGGTGCGATACAGGATCCACCAGGTTGCAGGCACCGCCAGAAAGGCAAGATAGACTAGGATGGAATGGCCGGAGAGCAGCTCGGAATAGACCTGCTGCACAGGGCCGGCTTCCTTCATCAGCTGGGACACCGGCCTGCCGGTTGCCGCCGCATCCTCTGGGCCGATGGCAAAGGGCCATTCCAGACCTTCAAAACGGCCACCACTGAGCAAGGAGGGGGTGCGGCCGCCCTGTTTGAACCAATCCTGGGCAATCAGCACGGTCAGGCCAGCTGCCAGGAAGTTGATGGCAACGCCAGAGATCAGCTGGTTTCCACGGAAGGTGATCGAGGCCAGCCCGTGCAAACCAGAGAGCAGCAAGGAAGAGGCAATACCTGCCAGCAGCCCCAGCCAGACATTGCCCGTCACGGCAGCAATGGCCGCAGAGAAAAAGGCCGCCATCAGCATCTTGCCCTCAAGACCGATGTCAAAAATGCCTGCACGTTCCGAATAGAGACCGGCCAGACAGGCGAGCAGCAGCGGTGTCGCCAGACGCACGGTGCTGTCCAGCACCTGGATCAGAGTGAGAAAATCCATCAGCATGCCTCCTTGCGGAAGGCGAGGAAGATCTTCTCAAGCGGGATCCGCACCATATTGTCCAGCGCCCCGGTAAAGAGGATCACCAGAGCCTGAATGACGACGATCAGTTCGCGCGGGATCTTGGTCCAAAGCGCCAACTCGGCGCCGCCCTGATAGAGAAAGCCAAAAAGGATCGCTGCCAGAAAGACGCCAAAGGGATGGTTGCGCCCCATCAGGGCCACGGCGATGCCGATGAAACCAGCGCCTTCGGTGGCGTTCAGCACCAGGCGCTCTGCCTCGCCCATGACGTTGTTGGTGGCCATCATGCCCGCCAGAGCCCCAGAGATCATCATGGCGATGATGGTGATTTTGACGGGCGAGATGCCGGCATAGCGGGCACCGGCTTCGGATCGTCCAAAGGCGCGGATCTCAAACCCCAGCGAAGTCCGCCAGATCAGCAGCCAGACAGCGAGGCATGCAAAAACCGCCACGAGCAGGCTGACATTTGCGGGGGCGGATTTGGAAAAGGCGATGCCTAGCGGCGCCAGAAGCTCATGCAGGGTGGGCAGATGTACGGTCTCGCTGAACCGGGCAGAGGCCGGATCCATCGAGCTGGCGGGTTTCAGCACATTGACCAGCACATAGTTCAGCACCGCTGCGGCGATAAAGTTGAACATGATGGTGGTGATGACGATGTGGCTGCCGCGTTTGGCCTGCAGATAGGCCGGAATGGCGGCCCAGGCTGCGCCGAACAGGCCCGCGCCAAGGCAGGCAAACAACAGCGCCAGGGTCCAATGTGGCCAGGGAATGAACAGGCAGATCACCGCAACCCCCAGGCCCCCCAGCATCGCCTGGCCTTCGCCGCCGATGTTGAACAGCCCGGCATGGGCGGCAACCGCCACGGCAAGGCCGGTGAACATGAAATTGGTGGCGTAATACAGCGTATAGCCCCAGCCATAGCTGGAGCCGAGCGCCCCGTCGACCATCAGCTTGACCGCTGCAACCGGGTCTTCGCCAATGGCAAGGATCACCAGCGCCGAGAGGCCCGCAGCAAGCATCAGACTGATCAGTGGGATCAGAACGACATCGGCCCATTTTGGCATTTTTTCCATTTACGCCGCCTCCCCCGCGACGCCGGCCATCATCAGGCCCAGCTCTTTTTCATCTGTTTCAGCCACGATGCGTTCGCCCATGATCATTCCGTCAAACATCACCGCCACACGGTCGGCCAGCGACAGGATCTCTTCCAGTTCGACTGAAACCAGCAGGATTGCCTTGCCCTGGTCGCGCAGGTCGACAATTTGTTTATGGATGAACTCAATGGCGCCGATATCAACGCCCCGGGTGGGTTGGCCGATCAGCAGCAGATCCGGGTTGCGCTCGATCTCGCGGGCGACCACGATTTTTTGCTGATTACCCCCCGAGAAATTTTTGGCCGCCAGCAAGGGGTCCGGCGGGCGGACATCGAACTTTTTCATCTTGGCTTCGGTATCGGCGCGGATTGCGGCGTTGTTCATCAACAGGCCGCGCTGATACTCAGGCGCGTGGTGATAGCCAAAGGCGGTGTTTTCCCAGGCGTGGAAATCCATGATCAACCCTTCGCGCTGGCGGTCCTCGGGCACATGAGCCACGTGGGCCGCGCGTCGGGCACGGGCATCAGAGCCTGCGCCGTGCAACGGTAGCGCAGCGCCATTGAGCCTGATCGAACCCTCGCCGCTACGCATACCGCCCAAGACTTCCATAAGCTCAGACTGACCATTGCCCGCCACGCCCGCAATGCCGAGGATCTCCCCGGCGTGCACGGTCAGGTCGATGCCTTTTAGGCGCTCAACCCCGGCGCCGTCCACGATGCGCAGCTGTTCGATTTCCAGGACTGGCTTGCCAGGTTTGGCAGGCAGTTTATCAACCCGTAACAAAACCTTACGCCCCACCATCAGCTCTGCCAAATGTTCGGGGCTGGTCTCAGAGGTCTTGACCGTGGCGGTCATCTGCCCCCGGCGCATAACCGAGACCGTATCGGTGGCCTCCATGATTTCGCGCAGCTTGTGGGTGATCAGGATGATGGTTTTGCCTTCGGCGCGCAGCCGACCAAGGATGCGGAACAGCTGGTCGGCCTCTGGCGGTGTCAGCACCCCGGTGGGTTCATCCAGGATCAGGATATCCGCCTGCCGGTAAAGCGCCTTGAGGATCTCTACCCGTTGTTGCATGCCAACGCCGATCTCATCAATGCGTTTATCCGGGTCGACGTTCAGCTCATATTCCGCGGCCAGCTCCTTGAGGATCTTGCGGGCCTTGGTCAGCGAGGGCATCAGCAGGCCGCCGTCTTCGGCGCCCAGCACGATGTTTTCCAGCACGGTGAAATTCTCCACCAGTTTGAAATGCTGAAAAACCATCCCGATACCGGCCACAATGGCGGCCTGACTGTCGGGGATCTCGGTCTGTTTGCCGTTGATCCAGATCTCACCCTTGTCGGCCTTGTAGAACCCGTAAAGGATGCTCATCAGGGTGGATTTTCCAGCGCCGTTTTCACCAATGATACCGTGTATGGTGCCGGGGGCGACGCTGATCGAGATGTCTTTGTTTGCTTGAACCGGTCCAAAGGATTTTGAAATCCCTTTGAGTTCAATGGCGGGGGCGGTCAATCGGGCTCTCCCATGCCTGAAAATCCAATCACACGCAGCAGTCTGTGCTGTGCCAGTTCCACAAAAGACTGGTCGCGCAGCATGCGTTGACCGGCTTTGACAAAATCGAAAATGGCACGCAGCTGGCCGTAATGTTCGCTGACCGCGACCACTTTGGCTGTTGCACCGGGCTTCATTGCCGAAAACTGGGCAAGGTCGTCCAGATAGGCATCACGAGCCTGGATCGGGTCTGGAGCGTTTGGATTGGAGGAATAAAAATTCGGCCCGATGGCTGCATCTGTCAGGGCTGCATGCCGCTCGGGCGATGGGGCGGCCCAGGCCAAAAACAAAGTATGAAGACACGTTGTCATGGCCTGGGACTTTCTGTTTAGAACTTCAGCGCCGGGCAGCTGTTATCCGCATAGTAAGAGACAACTTCGATCTCGCCGTCGATGATCTGTTGGCGGGCCTTATCGACTGCCGCTTTCATGTCATCGGTGACCAGGGCGGCGTTGTTGTCATCAAGCGCATAGCCAACACCTTCTTCGGCCAGCCCCATGGAGAACACACCGGCTTCGACCGCGTCGCCTGCCGACATGGCGTCATAGACCGCAACATCAACGCGTTTCAGCATCGAGGTCAGGACTTTGCCCGGGTGCAGGTGGTTCTGGTTGCTGTCGACGCCGATCGACAGGATGCCTTCGTCGGCTGCGGTTTGCAGCACACCAACGCCGGTGCCGCCTGCTGCGGCATAGACCACATCAGCACCCTGGCTGATCTGGGCTTTGGTCAGCTCAGAGCCTTTTACCGGGTCATTCCAGGCCGAAGGCGTGGTGCCGGTCATATTGGCGATGACCGTTGCATCAGGGTTCACCGCTTTGACGCCCTGGGCATAGCCGCAGCCAAAGTGACGGATCAGTGGCACGTCCATACCGCCGACAAAACCGACGGTGTCGGATTTGGAGGCCATCGCCGCCATCATGCCAACCAGGTAAGAGCCCTCGTGCTCGGCAAAGCCAACCTGACGGATATTTGGCGCGTCCAGCCAGGTGACGTCGATCACAACAAATTTGGTATCGGGATAGTCGGGCGCAACCGAGCTAAGCGGATCAGCCATGGCAAAACCCATGGTGACGATGGGGTTGGCACCGGCTTCAGCAAAACGGCGCAGGGCCTGCTCACGCTGGGCTTCGGATTGCAGTTCGATCTCGCGGAAGGTACCGCCGGTTTCTTCGGCCCAGCGTTGGGCTCCGCCAAAGGCAGCCTCATTGAAGCTCTTGTCGAATTTGCCGCCCAGGTCAAAGATCAGCGCAGGCTCGGCCAGGGCCGCACCAGCAGAAAGGGCGAGCGTGGCTGCGGCGCCCATCAGGGATTTCATCAGCGTCATTAGGATACTCCCGGTTTTTGTTTTTCCGCGCTTTGGTCAGACATGATCCGCCAAAAGGGATCACCTTGGCCCAGCAGGGATTGTTATTAATAGGTGTGGCAATTTAGCCCTTTGGCCGGGGAGGGGGTCAACCGCTTTTTGCCCCATTGGCACGAATTCCGTGCAGGTTGCCTAAGGTAACTCTTTTTGCATGACGATTGCATCGACGGATGCGGCGTTTTTACGGGCATAGTAGCCGCGTCGGCAGCCGCAGCGGGCGAATCCTTGTGACAGATACAGGCCAATGGCGGCGTCATTGTCTGCTGCAACTTCCAAAAAACAGGTCTTTGCGCCCCGTAACCGGGCCTGCGTCTGCCAGTCTTGCATCAGGGCGCGGGCCAGGCCTTGGCGTTGACAGGCGGGATCGGTGGCGATGGTCAACAATTCGGCCTCATCGGCGATAACACGCACCAGGGCAAAGCTGCGGCCATCGCCGCAGGCAAAGCACAGCGGGCTGTCCAGAAGAGCGGTGAACTCGTCTTGTGACCAGGGGCGAGATTGGGTGAAGGCGGCGGCATGAATTTGCGCCAGAACCATTGGGGAGGGGGCGTTACCCATCTATCAATTGCGGTGGCAGGTCTCGTGCCGGGGCGGCGTCCGCCGCACGCAGATACAGCGGCGCAGGGGGGGCAGGGCTGTCCAGGTAGCGCTTGCCCGCCAGTTCTGCGATGCGCTGTGCCAAATCCACCGGAGAGGCCTCAGGCGCAAAGATTAGCCCGGCGCTGCGCGCGGCATCGCTGGCCTCACTCTCGGGCATCAGACGCGGCGCTTGCCCGTCAAGGCTGGCATAAACCTGCGCGCGGGGCGCGGGAACGGCGGCCAAAGCTCCGTGTTTTTCGCGGGCGTCAAACCCATCAATCCCAACTGCTGGAACGTCAAGCCCCAGGGACAGCCCCCGGGCTGCGGCCACGGCAATCCGTATGCCGGTAAAATTCCCCGGCCCAATACCAACCCCAATGGCATCCAGTTCGGACCAGGTCAGTCCTGCCTCTGCCAGGGTTTCTTCGAGAAGCGGCATCAGCCGTTCTGCCTGTCCACGGCTGTGTACTTCAAACCGTTCCGCCAACAGGCGATCGCCACGCAGCAATGCGGCCGCGCAATGCGCGGCCGAGGTGTCAAAACCTAAAACCAGAGGAGGGGTATTCATCAGGTCTCCACTTTAACAGCGTCTCGCCACCACACCCGCCGGTGTCGGGCAGCTGGCACGGCGGAGGGTGGCGGCGTCAGGTCGGGTCAGACCGCGACGGGGCGAACTTCGGTGACTTCCGGGATATAGTGGCGCAGCAGGTTTTCGATCCCCATCTTCAGAGTCAGAGTCGAAGAGGGGCAGCCAGCACAGGCCCCCTGCATATGCAGGTAGACAACTCCACGGTCAAAGCCGTGGAAGGTGATGTCGCCACCATCTTGCGCCACCGCAGGGCGTACACGGCTGTCCAGCAGATCTTTGATCTGGTCGACAATCTCACTGTTTTCACCGCTGTGTTCCGCATGGCCCGAGGCCTGTTCCTCGCCAGCACTGACGATGGGCTGACCAGACTGATAGTGCTCCATAATGGCGCCAAGAATGGCAGGCTTTATGTGGTCCCACTCGGTTGTTTCTGATTTGGTGACGGTGACAAAATCATTGCCAAAGAAAACACCAGCGACGCCAGAGACTGCAAAAATGCGGCTGGCCAGCGGCGAGCTTCCGGCCGAATCGGCACTGGGGAAATCAGCAGTCCCAGCGTCCAGAACAGTCTGCCCTGGCAGGAATTTCAGCGTTGCCGGGTTCGGTGTGGATTCAGTCTGAATGAACATCTCGGGCCTCCAAAAAGCGTCTGAGGGATATGCGCCCGAAGGGGCATCAAGTCAAGGTTTAGAATAATTCTAAATTGGATCGCCGGGTAGTGCAATCCCTTTTGCGGGTGTCTTGCAGGTCTTTGTTTCGCAGCGTTCCCTAGGCCGTCTGGCTTGGCGTCTCTGCACAGCCAGCGCCAGGCTGGGAAACCCTTCGTTCTGCCTTTGCCGTACAAGCTGGCCCGGATCTTGGACCGTTTGTCACCGTCAGGTAATGGCATCCAGGCGTTCCTTGGACAGATCTCCGGGCACAATTGTGATTGGCACAGGCAGGTTGCCGGAAGATTTGCTCAGCTGGCTGACCAGCGGGCCAGGGCCCTTTCGATCATCGCCTGCGCCCAGAACCAAGACGCCAATCTCTGCATCCGCTTCGATCTGGGCCATTATCTCGGGCACGGCCTTGCCTTCGCGAATGATCAGTTCCGGATCGACCCCTTGGCGATCCCGCATCCATTTTGCAAAAACTTCAAAATGGGCATGGATACGTTCGCGGGCTTCTTCCCGCATGACTTCGCCGACGCCAATCCAATGATTAAATTCATCCGGTGGGATGACCGAAAGAATGGCGACACCGCCGCCGGTTTTTGCCGCGCGCATCGCGGCAAATCGCATTGCATTCAGACATTCACGGCTGTCGTCTAGTACAACTAGGAATTTGCGCATGTGTGGCCTCTGGTTGCTCCACCAAGGATCATGACGCAATAGTGCGCGCGCAACAATAGAAATGGCACAGTTGCAGCCGAGCCCTGTTGCCTTGGCCTGCAAAGGGCGTGCTCCCGCCTGTTCCATGTGATCTGCGATCCCACTCACAGTTGGGCCTGGCGCCGCTGGCGCGGCGCGCTCCCTAAACGAGATCAGAGTGGCCTTTGAGGGCCATTAGTAACAGGCGGTTGATTTCGGCCGACTGATTTCGGGCAGGTTGCACCGGGGCGCAGGAGAGGCAGGTTACGACTGGCTCGAGGCCCAGTCCCAATACAGCTCCCGAACGCGTTTTGTGACTGGCCCAATCTGGTAAGTGCATGCTTCAAAACCGGTAACGGGGGTCACTTTGCTCATGTTGCCCGACATGAAGACCTCGTCGGCGGCTTCAAAATCCTGCACGCTCAGCACGGTTTCATGTACGGTGACCCCATCCGCACGCAGGTTGGCGATATGGCGCGCCCGGGTGATTCCGGCCAAGAAAGTCCCGTTTGGGATCGGGGTAAAGACCTCTCCGTCGCGCACCATAAAGAGGTTGGCCGTTGCCGTTTCTGCCACATTGCCCATCGCGTCCAGCGCCAGCGCATTGCTGAAACCTTTGCTGCGGGCCTCGCGCAGCATCCGCGCATTGTTGGGATACAGGCATCCGGCCTTTGCATTGACAACCGCATTCTCCATCACCGGGCGGCGAAACCGGGTGCGTGTCAGGGTTGCGCTGGCCTCTGCCGGTGCCATGGGGATTTCTTCCAGGCAGAGGGCAAATTCAGTGCTCTCTGGCGCTGGGGCAATAGTCGTCGGATCGCCGTCGGTGGCCCAATACATTGGGCGGATATAGACCGCAGATCCAGGGGCAAAACCTTTCAGGCCTTCCAGCGCGATGTCGACCATTTCAGCGGTTTTCACCGTGGGGCGCATCATCAAGGCCTCAGCCGAGGCATTGGTGCGGGCGCAATGCAGGTCCAGATCGGGGGTCATGCCCTCAAAGAACCGGGCGCCGTCAAACACGGAAGACCCCAACCACATCGCGTGGTCTGCCGCTTTCAGCAGGGCAATATTGCCATCATGCCAGCGACCTTGAAAATAGGTGCGAATATTTGTGCCTGCAGCCATGATGTCCCCCTGCGTTTCATGTGCTGCGAATCTAGGAGGAAAAGGGTCATAGGGCCAGACCTTTTTGTCGGGCAGCCTTCGCGCTTGCTCACATTTATTCGATAATTGCGCCAGGCCCTGAGAGGCGCTGGCGGGTACCGTGCCCCAAGCGAAACCGCGCGCCGACAGGCGCGCGGGGCCCAACAGGGGCGGGGCATCTGTGATGCACCATGTCCCCTGGCGGGAGCATTTGGCTCTGCTCCTCTCGCGGCAGCCGACGCTGCGCCAAGTGAGCTGTCCCACCTGTGAGCTGCCGCAAGTGAGGCTGCATGTCAGGAGGGCTGTGTCAGGCCCAGTCTTGCCAGTTTGGCGCCTGCTTCTGCCTGCCAGCGGGTTTTGAGCTCGCCGTTGGGGGTGCGACGCAGGCCCAGAGCCTTCAGCTCTTCAAACTTGGCTGAGTCTTCACTGCCAAAGCTGACGGCAACACGTGGCCACCAGTAGTCAACCGAGGCCTGTAAATCGCCCTTGCCGGAATCTTCTATAAGCCGTTCCAGACCTTCCTCCGCCAATTCCGCATGGCGGGCTTCGATCGGAGCAAGAGCGCGAAACACTTCGGCCAGGGGCTGATAGGAGATCAGCGAGAATTCAGCCAGCTGTACGGCGACGGCCCTGCCCATCAACAGGTTCATCACCACTGCATCCGCCCAACCTTCCAACGGGTAGTTGAACACTGCCAGCCGCATGTCATGGTCCGAGCGCTGTTGGCCGATATCAGCATCGCGCCCCAGGCGCGCGGTCCAGGGGTGGTGATCTGCATAGCGTTCAGTATCGGCGCCAAATTCCCCCATGATCCGCAGCACGCGATCGGCGTTGTCGCTCTTCTCCAGCACGATTTTGGCAGCGGCAATACGGGCCTTGATGCCGGGGCCTTCGTTGATGATCTCGGCAAAACCAGCGGCACCCGCCAGTTCGCTGTCGACAAAGGTGGCCATCAGTTTCAGCAGGGCGGCGCGGTAGCGCGGTGGCACATTGGCGGGATTGCTCAACATGCCTCCCTGGGCGAGATAGCTTTTGATGCTCATGTCCTCGGTCATGAAATAGCCTTCCTTTTAAACGCGTTACTGATCGTAATCGACAACAACCCTGTCGGTCACCGGAAAGGCCTGACAGGACAGGACATAGCCTTTTTCGACCTCGTAGTCCTCAAGGGCGTGATTGGCGACCATCTCCACTTCGCCCTCGATCACCTTGCAGCGACAGGTGGAGCAGACCCCGGCCTTGCAGGCATAGGGCGCATCCATGGCGTTTT
This sequence comes from uncultured Pseudophaeobacter sp., assembly GCA_905479575.1. Lineage (GTDB taxonomy): Bacteria > Pseudomonadota > Alphaproteobacteria > Rhodobacterales > Rhodobacteraceae > Pseudophaeobacter. The sequence goes on along the minus strand of CAJQNB010000084.1, from coordinate 6,173 downwards.
CCAAAGCGGCGTCCAGGATGGTCATGTCCTTGCCCATCTGCACCGTCTGGGTCGAGCCATCCAGGGTGATCGCTGCGGTGGCCTGATTGCCGGCACTGGCGGCATCTGCGGCGCCTTGTTTGCGTTTGGCGCGCCCGGGCTGGGCACTGGCGAACAGTTCGAATTTGATCTGCGCATCCTCCAGCCCCGCGTTGCGCAGGGCGGCAGCGATGCCCAGCATCATTGGCTCTGGTCCGCAGATAAAGGCGGTGTCTACGGATTTGATATCAATCCAGTGTTCAAACAGCTGGGCGCATTTTTCCTGGGTGACCAGGCCAGTGAACAGGTCGATTTCCTGGGCGTCGGATTCCAGGATATGGATCACGTTGAAGCGGCCCATATAGATGTTTTTCAGATCTTCCAGCTCCTCGCGGAACATGATCGTGTTGACGCCTTTGTTGGCATAGACCAGCGTAAAGGTCGACTCGGGCTCTGCCTCCAGGGTGGTCTTGAGGATCGACAGAACCGGGGTGACGCCGGAACCGCCGGCAAAACCCAGATAGTTTTTTGCTGTTGCGGCATCCAGTGGGGTGAAAAAGCTGCCCATGGGGGGCATTGCATCCAGCATGTCACCGGGTTGCAGCTCGGTATTGGCCCAGGTGGAGAAGGCTCCGCCATCGACCCGTTTGATGCCCACCTGCAACATGCCATCGCCCTTGCCGGCACAGATCGAATAGCTGCGGCGCAGCTCTTCGCCATCAAAATCGCGACGGAAGGTCAGGTACTGCCCTTGGGTGAAATCAAACTCCGCAGCCGCGCCATTGACGGGCTTCAGGGAAACCACAACCGCATCGCGGATGGTTTTGCGGACATCGGTAACTTCGAGTTGGTGGAAGCGCGCCATGGAGCTCTCCTCAGATGCACTTGAAATAATCAAAGGGTTCAAGACAGTCCTGGCAGCGCCAGTGAGCCTTACAGGGGGTGGAGCCAAACTGGCTCACACGGGTGACATTCTTGCTTTGGCAATTGGGGCAGCGTTCGGGGCCACCGGCGGCCTGCGGTGGGGCAATGCCAAATTCCTCCAGTTTGGCGCGGCCCTTCTCAGACATCCAATCGGTGGTCCAGGGCGGCGCGATCTGGGTCTTGAGCTGGATCTTATCCAGGCCGTGATCGCGCAGTGCTGTCTCAATATCCAGGTTGATGATCGCGGTGGCGGGGCAGCCGGAATAGGTGGGCGTGACCGAGACCACTAGGGTGTCCCCCTGCCATTCCACGCCGCGAATGATGCCCAGATCCACCAGGCTGATCACTGGAATTTCCGGATCGGGCACAGCGTCGAGCCATTCCCAGATCTGGTCCACGCTTGGCTGAGTAGTAACTTGGCTCATGCGGTTATCCTCTTTGGCACGCTTGCCCGGACGATAGGCTGGGCAGCCCCGGCCCTCCCCGTCAAACCAGAGATGTGTCTCTGGCAAAGGGGAGGGGGTTCCCCCGACCCGAGGTCGGGAGCTGCCCTCAGATTATTGCTTTCAGACTTACCAGCTGGCGCCGGGATAGGCCCGTTGCAGCCATTGCATATGGGTCAACAGATGGCCCAGGTGCTCGGTATGCATGGCGCCGGTGCGGCCACCCTTGTGGGCAAAGTCGCTGTCCGGAATGGTCAGGGTCGCCTCTGTCAGAACCCGCTTGATCAGCACGTCATAATCGGCGCGCAGCGAGGCCGGATCCGGGGCGATACCAGCCTTGACCATGGCAGCATCGACCGGATCAGAGGTGAACATCTCGCCGACATAGGGCCAAAGATAATCCAGCGCTGTCTGCATGAAATCATGGCTTTGCGCCGTGCCGTCGCCCAGGCCCACAATCGTATCGGCGGAGCGTTCCAGGTGATAGGTCACCTCTTTGCTGGTCTTGGCAGCGATCGCGGCAATGCGGTCATCCGAGGATTTCATCAGATGCCCCAGCTGGATCGAATGCCAGGCGTCAAACAGGAACTGGCGCATCAGGGTGCGGCCAAAATCCTCGTTTGGGACTTCAACCAGCAGCAGGTTGCGGAAATCCCAGACATCGCGCAGAAACGCCAGATCGTCAGCGGATTTGCCCTCGCCCTGAACCTCACCGGCGAGACCCAGCCACATCTGGGTCTGACCAATCAGATCCAGCGCGGTATTTGCCAGGGCAATATCTTCTTCCAGCACCGGCGCGTGGCCACACCATTCGCTGACACGGTGTCCCAGGATCAGGGTATTGTCGCCCATGCGCAGCAGGAACTGAAACAGGGCCTCATTATCTGTGAGAGGGGCCGCCATTACATCGCCCCCACTTCGTCGGGAATGTCAAAGAAGGTCGGATGACGATAGACCTTGCTTTCAGAAGGCTCATAGAGCGGGCCTTTGTCGCTGGGCGAGGAGGCGGCGATATGGTTGGCTTCGACCACCCAGATCGACACGCCCTCATTGCGGCGGGTGTAGACGTCGCGGGCGTTTTTGATTGCCATTTCTGCGTCCGGCGCATGCAAGGAGCCGACGTGACGGTGACTCATGCCATGCTGACCACGGATAAAGATTTCCCAGAGGGGCCATTCGTTTTTCATGTGATTACTCCGCTGCTACGGTGCTGCATTGTGCGCTGCGCCAGCGCGTGGCTTGGGGGAGATGTGACCAGCCAAAGGCGTGATCACTGTTGCCATGGGCATCGAGATGGGCAAGCCGACCCATGGCTTCCTCAACACTGAGGGTTGTTCCGGGGTCTACCCACCACATGGCAAAATGCATGGAATCCAGCATGTTGAACCATTCGTCGCGGCGTTGGTAAAACTGCCGATGGATGGTGCCCCAGACAAATGTCTCCAGGTTTTCCACCCGGTCCCAGGTCGAAACATTCACGATGACGCGTGGGTCATTCATCACCAGCGTGTCAGTGGCATTGCCGCTGACATCGGTATAGCGCCATTGAAACCCGTCGGAACGTTCAGCAATGCCGTTTATCTTGTCCAAAGCGTTCATGAAGGGCGCAACACGCTGATCATCAGAATCGTGTTTCAACCGGGCGATATTGATTTCAGCCAGGTGTTTCATTCTGCGGCAACCTTGGCCGCGGCTTTCTTGCGGGCATGGGCCAGCAGGCCATCCCGCACCCATTGGCCGTCTTTCCAAGCCTTGTTGCGGGCCGCCAGCCGATCGGTGTTACAGGGGCCATTGCCCTTGATCACGTCAAAGAACTCGGACCAGTCGGGGTCGGAGTAGTCATAGTGGCCGCGCTCTTCGTTCCATTTGATGCCGTCGTCAGGCAGGTCGAGCCCAAGGAATTCGATCTGCGGCACGGTCTGATCGACAAATTTTTGGCGCAGCTCGTCATTGGTGTTCATCTTGATCTTCCAGGCCATCGACTGGGTCGAATGTACTGAATCCGCATCTGACGGGCCAAACATCATCAGCGCCGGGAACCACAGGCGATTGACCGCATCCTGGGCCATCTTCTTTTGTGCGGGGGTGCCTGTTGCCATCTTGCGGATAGCGTCAAACCCCTGACGCGCGTGAAAGCTCTCTTCCTTGCAGACCCGGATCATGGCGCGGGAATAGGGGCCAAACGAAGTCCGCTGCAATGGCACCTGGTTCATGATGGCAGCGCCATCCACCAGCCAGCCCACCGCGCCCATATCGGCCCAGTTCAGGGTTGGGTAGTTGAAGATGGAGGAATATTTCATCCGCCCATCCAGCAGCATCTCGGTCAGCTCATCGCGGCTCACCCCCAGGGTTTCGGCGGCACAATAAAGGTAGAGACCGTGACCGGCTTCATCCTGTACCTTGGCCAGGAGGATCGCCTTACGCTCCAGGGTGGGCGCGCGGGTGATCCAGTTGCCCTCAGGCAGCTGGCCGACGATTTCCGAATGGGCATGCTGACCGATCTGGCGGATCAAGGTTTTGCGGTATCCCGCAGGCATCCAATCCTTTGGTTCGATCTTTTCACCGGCATCAATGCGGGCCTGAAAAGCGGCCAGCTTTTCCGGATCATCGGTGCTCGCTTCGGATTGTACCATCTGTGCATACATGACTTGCTCCTCCCGTATTGGGTTGCTGGCTTAAACGCGTTCCAGGATCAGGGCGGTGCCCTGACCAACGCCGACACACATGGTGCACAGCGCATAGCGCCCACCGGTGCGTTGCAGTTGATAGGCGGCTGTCAGCACCAAACGGGCGCCGGACATGCCAAGAGGGTGACCGATGGCAATGGCGCCACCGTTGGGGTTCACATGGGCCGCGTCATCGGCGACGCCCAGTTCACGCAGTGTCGCGATCCCCTGCGAGGCAAAGGCCTCGTTCAGCTCGATCACATCCATCTGATCAATGGTCAGGCCGGTGCGGGCCAGCACTTTGCGGGTGGCAGGCACCGGGCCAATGCCCATGACGCGGGGCTCTACCCCGGCGGCGGCCATGCCGACGATGCGCGCCATTGGCTTTAGGCCGTTTTTGACAGCAGCCGCCTCGTTTGCCATCAGGATGGCGGCAGCACCGTCATTGACGCCAGAGGCATTGCCGGCGGTCACGGTCAGGTCAGGGCCATTGACGCCTTTCAGCTTGGCCAGCTTGTCGGCGCCGGTGCCGGGGCGGGGGTGCTCGTCGGTGTCGACAATCAGCGGATCCCCTTTGCGCTGGGGCACGGATACGGGCGTGATTTCATCGTTAAAGATGCCAGCCTCGTGGGCGGCGGCCCAGCGGGCCTGGCTGCGGGCGGCAAAGGCATCCTGGTCTTCGCGGCTGATGCCATAATCGTTCGCAACATTGTCGGCAGTCTGCGGCATCGAGTCGGTGCCATACATTGCCTGCATCTTCTTGTTCACAAAGCGCCAGCCGATGGTCGTATCATATACAGCATTTGCGCGGCCGAACGCGGTTTCGGCCTTTGGCATCACAAAGGGTGCGCGGCTCATGCTTTCGACACCGCCTGCAATTGCGAGGTCCATATCACCTGCACGGATCGCGCGGGCGGCTGCGCCCACCGCATCGAGGCCGGAGGCGCAAAGGCGGTTTACAGTCATGCCCGGTACATCCACAGGTAGGCCCGCCAAAAGGGCAGCCATACGCGCCACGTTGCGGTTATCTTCGCCCGCTTGGTTCGCGCAGCCCATGACCACATCATCAATTCGTGCCCAATCGACGCCCGCATTCCGCGCCATAAGTGCCGCGATAGGAGCCGCCGCCAAATCGTCTGCCCGCACGGATGACAGTGCGCCACCGTAGCGACCGATGGGGGTGCGGATTGCGTCACAGATGAAAGCGTCGGGCATTGATAAACTCCAGTGATATGTCCAGACTCCGATCTTAGGCAGTAAGACCGTGCCAATCAAGCCTTATGTTACATCGATGGGTGTTTATGTTAAATTTGGTAACGCTTTTTCAGTGTGGCGCTGCCGAGGGTGACGTTTTTGACAAATCGACGGGCAGGGATGTTTGAAGGGCTTCTTTACGATACGCTTAATCCAATGCTGATAGCGATTGAGGCGAAGACGCAGCAGATTGTCGCCAAATTATAAAATTTCATCAAAGACTCCTGAATACACAGTTGCCGAGGGTGGGGGATCGCGCCATGTTAGGGAAAACGCCCGAACAAATGCGGGATACCATTGAAACAGGCGGGCAGGGTGCCCACATCCCTACCCATACCGGAAGCGGCCCATACGTTGCCTCATAGCAGGGACAAAAGCCGTTTTGCCAAAATAAGGAATTGAGCATGCAAGAGCCTCTGAACGCGAGCTATCCCGTACTTCCATTGCGCGATATCGTCGTTTTCCCACATATGATTGTGCCGCTTTTTGTAGGTCGCGAGAAATCCGTGCGCGCCCTTGAGGAAGTCATGGCTGACGATAAGCAGATCCTGTTGTCGAGCCAGATCGACCCCGGCATTGATGATCCTGACAGCGACGGCATCTTTAAGGCAGGTGTATTGGCCAATGTGCTGCAACTGCTAAAATTGCCCGATGGTACCGTAAAGGTGCTGGTCGAAGGTCAAGCGCGTGTGCGCATCACTGAATACCTTGAGAACGACAACTTCTTTGAAGCGCGGGCCGAGTATCTCACCGAGATGCCAGGCGATGCGACTACGACTGAAGCATTGCTGCGCTCTGTAGGTGAAGAATTCTCGCGCTACGCCAAGGTTAAGAAAAACGTACCCGAGGAGGCGCTGACAGCTGTGAG
>CAJQNB010000083.1 GCA_905479575.1 uncultured Pseudophaeobacter sp. | reverse complement strand
ATCCGGTCGCCGCCGCGCAGGGCGATGTCCAGCTCGGGGTGGTTAAACAGATCCTGGAACCAGATTTTGCCTTGTTCGCCGCCCCGGATCACGGTGATCTGGGCAATTTCGGGCTCAATAGCCACACCGCCGGCCCGGGCCAGCATGGTGGACAGGGTTCTGGTCGGACGCTCAATGGCATAGACGCCCTGGCCGCCCACGGCGCCCGTCAGGCTGACGGTGGAGCCATCCCCGGCCACACGGCGCACCTGTACCTGCGGATCTGGGGTTTGATCTTCCAGCTTTTTGGTGATTTCTTCGCGCAGCTGCTCTGGGGTGTTGCCAGAGGCGCGCAAGCGCCCGGCATAAGGCACAAAGATATAGCCGGCGCTGTCGACCTGAACTTCCTCGAGCGCGGTGGCATTGCTGGCCTCATTGGCCAACAGCCCATCATCGACGTTTTCCCAGATGGTCAGCCCCAGAACATCGCCGGGACGAATGGTATCCGAGGTCAGGCGCCCGGCATTGATAAAACCGTTGGAAAAGCCAAGCGCCGGAACCACAGCGGTGGCGCGGGTGACGCGGTCATTGACGGAGACGACAAAGGCGTCGCCTTGCTTTTGCACCGATCCGGCAAAGATCTGGCGTTTGTTGGGGCCAACTTTAGGCAAGCCGCAAGACGCCGCAAGCGTCAATGCAGCGAGAATCGCCACGGGCCGCACCCAGGAGAGGGGGACGTTTTTCACTGCTCGGTCTCCTCGACCTATTATTATTCTGCCTCAGTTTTTTTGTCAGGCTAGCGCGGTTCGAGGATAAAATCCAGTCTTGCGAGCGGTTTCGCTCAGTGGACCACCGATAACTGTTGCCGCGGAGCCGCTGTGCCGTGGCGCAGCGCATCATAGGGATCATGGGATGACAGCATCATATCAACTACATGACGCAGCAATTGGCGCCGCCCTGAACGGGAATAAAACCCGCCTGGAACCTGCGAGGTTTCCAGCAGGTAGCGCCGGTAGTCCTTATAGGCGCGGTTGTCCGGCCGGGCTGGTGCGGCAAAGAACTGGGCCAGAGGCTGCGCCGAGGTGAAGGCGTCCTTGTCGTAGACTGCAGCGCCAAAGACCTTGAGCGGGATGCCGCGCCACAGCACCTGCTGTCCGGCGGTGGAATTTACCGTAACGGCGGTGCGGGCCTCATTCAGCAGCTCTGCCAGTTTGCCGCCGCGCACATAATGCACGCGGTCCAGAATACCATGCTCACGGGCAAGGCGTCGCAATTCACGACGGATCGGGCTGCGGCCATCCTCCAGCGGATGAGCCTTGATCACCAGATGGTGGTGGCGGGGGGCACCCGCGGCAAATCCTGAAATTACCTCGGCCAAAAAGCTGGACATACTGTCAAAGGGGGAATGCATCTGAAACGAGCTGTCATGTTCCAATTGCAACAGCGCCAGATGATAGGGAAAGCCACCGTTGCGAATGCGCCAGGTGGCGAGCCGACGCTCCAGCGCCTGCAGGGGCATCAGCAGCAAGCGCTTGAGGTATAGCTGAAACTCGCGGGTCACAGGGATCGCGCGATGGGGCTGAAAGTTGCGGTACTTGCGGTTCCAGAACATGACAAACCAATGATAAAGCGCGCCGTAGAATACATGCTGCCGCATATCGCCCCAATGGGAGGGCGGCAGCGGCGCTTCCATATCCGAGAGCTCCAAAGCGGCCTGCATCTCAGCCACATCTGTCCGCATCAGCCGTGAATTGCCATTGGAGCCATCCCGTTCGTAGGTGACCCAATAGGGGCGCAGATACCCCTCTTCAAACACATGTACCCGCAACCCCAGGGCATGTGCCGTTGCGACCGCCTGCGCATGGATGGGCCGAGTGTCGCCATACAGGACAATATCGGTGACGTTTTTGTCCTGGCAGGTTTGCTCAAAAAAACCTTTCCAATCCGCAAGGGCGCCGCGAAAGGGCAGATACTGTGCCTTGTCGCGCCAAAAAACCTGATCGCCGGCATTGAAACCGATGCGCCAAACGCTGCAGCCTGCAGTGCGCAACATCTGCCCCAAGGCGTTGAAGAACGGCCCATGAGGTCCCTGAAGGAACAGAAAGACGGGTTGGACAGCGCTGGTGTGTTGCATCAGGATTGCGGCTTTGGTGGTTAAAGTTCTGGTAATCTCGCTTTGGTTCATAGCACCGGACTGGGGCATAACTATGGCCTGGATCGCCAACAAGGGCGCTATGCCGCTTTAGGGGTATTCCGAAACAGCCAATGAGACCAGCGTCTATATCTGCCGCTTGGCTGCGACAGAAAGACTTGCCGCCCATCTGAATCCGGGGGGCGTAAAGGCGGCCCGCAGGTTGAGGAGGGCTTGTAGAACAGGGCCAGCTTAGGCTACTTCTGCGCCAGGAAATTCCGCCGTAGCCAAACCCGCCGTAGTCAAACCCTAGGAGTCCTTACGATGTTCACCGGTATCGTCACTGACATTGGAACCATTGCCCAGCTGGATCAGCAGGGGGATCTGCGGGCGCGGATTGCCACTCATTATGATACTTCAGGTATCGATCTGGGCGCTTCGATTGCCTCGGATGGGGTCTGCCTCACGGTAATTGAACTGGGCTCTGATTGGTATGATGTGCAGATCTCTGCCGAAACGGTGTCAAAGACAAATGTCGGTGCCTGGGGCGTCGGCAAACGGGTCAACCTGGAACGGGCTCTCAAGGTCGGCGATGAGCTGGGCGGACATATTGTTTCAGGCCATGTGGACGGGGTTGCCGAGGTGGTGGAGCTGCGCGACGAGGGCGACAGCACCCGCGTGACCCTGCGCGCCCCCAAAGAGCTGGCGCGCTTTATCGCCCCGAAAGGATCTGTCGCCCTGAACGGCACATCGCTGACGGTGAACGATGTGCAGGGCTGCGATTTTGGTATCAACTTCATCCCTCATACCAAAGAGGTCACCACCTGGGGGGATGTGAGGCTGGGCGATCAGGTCAACCTTGAGATCGACACCCTGGCGCGCTACGTGGCGCGGCTGCACGAAGCAGGCTGACAGGCAGACCCCGCGTCTGACTGGCGCTGTCATCCATCACGTCCACGCGGGGGGGGCTGCCCCTTTCATCTTACCTGAAATACCTCGGGGTGAGGCCGCAGGCCGAGGGGCAGAGCCCCTCAACCCTCATAGTATTTCCGGGGCTGTGCGAGGACAAACGCCGCGTCCAGTCCTTGCTGTGCCGCTGGTGGGGCTGGCCTTTGTCGCGAGGGTGGGCTATTTCGCCCTATATACCCGCCGGGCGATGGGCCCTTGGGGCATGTGTATCGAAAGGCTGTCAGCATGAGCTTTGAAACACCGGGGCCGGTCGAGGCCCGTTTGCGCGCGGCGATCAGCCCGATTGAAGAGATCATCGAAGAGGCCCGCGCGGGCCGGATGTTCATTCTGGTGGACCATGAGGACCGCGAAAACGAAGGCGACCTGGTGATCCCAGCGCAGGCTGCCGACGCAGAGGCGATCAACTTTATGGCCACCCATGGCCGCGGATTGATCTGCCTGACCCTGCCTGCCGAGCGCATTGACGAACTGGGCCTGCCAATGATGGCGATGCATAATTCTTCACGCCACGAGACGGCCTTTACCGTCTCGATCGAAGCCCGCGAAGGCGTGACCACCGGTATCTCGGCCGCCGACCGGGCGCTCACCGTGGCGACGGCCATTGACCCAGAAAAAACCGCAGCAGATATCGCCACGCCGGGACATGTGTTTCCACTGCGGGCGCGGCGCGGCGGCGTGTTGATGCGGGCAGGCCATACTGAGGCCGGCTGCGATGTGGCGCGTCTCGCCGGGCATTACCCCTCGTCGGTGATCTGCGAGATCATGAACGAAGACGGCACCATGGCGCGTCTGCCGGATCTGGTGGATTATGCCAAAACCCATGGGCTGAAGATCGGCACCATCTCGGACCTGATCACCTATCGCTCACGCAACGACAACCTGGTGGTGGAAACCAGCAGCAGTACCGTGATCTCCGAGTTCGGCGGCGAATGGAACATGCGCATCTTCACCGATCAGACCCACGGCGTCGAACATGTGGTGCTGACCAAGGGGGATCTCACCTCCGGTGGCCCCGTGTTGACCCGCACCCATGCCCTGCACGAGGCCTCCGACATCCTTGGACTTGGCCCCAAGCCGGTGCGTGAACTGCCCCGCGCGATGGAGCTGATCGCCGAAGAAGGACGCGGTGTTGTCTGTCTGTTCCGCGAGCCGCGCCATGCGCTTTATGCGCCCGAAGACGAAGGCCCGCGTACCATCAAACAGACCGGACTGGGGGCGCAGATCCTGTCAGAGCTGGGTCTGAATGAGCTGGAGCTGTTGACGGATTCCCCCGCCACCACCTATCTGGGTCTCGATGCCTATGGGCTGTCCATCGTGGGCACCCGCCCCATTCTAAAGGAGTCCTGATATGGCCGGACAGGAACAGCACTACATTATGCCACGCGCGGTTTTTGACAAACCGGTCAAGCTGGCCATCGTGATGTCGCCCTACTACAAGGATATCGCTGACAATATGCTGGCCGGTGCCCAGGCCGAGATCGAGGCTGCAGGCGGTTCTTATGAGGTGGTCGAAGTGCCCGGCGCGCTGGAGATCCCCACTGCGATTGCTATTGCCGACCGCAGCTCCAACTTTGACGGATTTATCGCGCTGGGCTGTGTTATTCGCGGCGAAACCACCCACTATGACACGGTCTGCAACGATAGCAGCCGCGCAATCCAGCTGCTGGGACTGCAGGGGCTGTGCATTGGCAATGGGATCCTTACCGTCGAGAACCGCAAACAGGCCGAAGTGCGCGCAGATCCGGCAGATCAAAACAAGGGCGGCGGCGCGGCTGCTGCGGCCTTGCATCTTATTGCACTGACGCGTAAATGGGGCGCCCAGACCAAGGGAGTCGGCTTTAAGGCGCCTTCCGAAGCCATTCAGCTGGCTGGCACAGGAAACGGACCCCGCACAGCATGACCCATTCGGACAGCGCCCCTAAGGGCAATGGCAAGACCCAGATGAAATCCGCCGCCCGGCTTTATGCGGTGCAGGCGCTGTTTCAGATGGAACACAGCGATCTGAGCTTTGACAAGGTGATTGCTGAATTTGAAAACCACCGCTTTGGCGCTGTTTATGACGACGCAGAGATGGCCGAGGGCGATACCGGCCTGTTCCGCAAGCTGTTGAAAGATGCCGTGAACTTTCAGGCCGCTATTGACCAGATGACAGACCGGGCGCTGGTGGCGAAATGGCCGATTGCGCGCATTGATCCGACGCTGCGGGCGCTGTTCCGTGCTGCCGGTGCTGAATTCACCCAGTCCAATACCCCGCCCAAGGTGGTAATCAACGAGTTTGTCGATATCGCCCGCGCCTTCTTTCCCGAAGGCAAAGAGCCCAAGTTTGTAAATGCGGTGCTGGACCATATGGCGCGCGAGGCAAAACCGGAAGTCTTTTGATCGCGCTCCCCCTTTGAGGGGGGATGCGATTCGCGATTTTGAAAAGCGTGCCCTGGTGGCACGCTTTTTTATTGCGGCTCACCTGGGGGAGCTCCGGCAGGGTGCGACACTATTTCTGGCTCCGAAGTGACGTTTGGTGCGGGTATTGCTGGACCTTGCGCTGCGGAGTGTTACAATTTGCCCGTAACAGAGATGAGGTCGTCATGCCCAAGCTGGTAAAACTCTACATCAAAAATGTTATCATCGGATTTGGCATCGCTGCCGGGTTTGTGTCCCTGTTGCTGTGGTTCAATGTGATGAACCTATGGGGATTGGTCAGCCACTCCAGCGACGGGATGCTGGCGGTGTTTCTGCTGTGGTTTATGAATGGCATCGTTTTTGCCGGGGTGCAGTTTGCCTGGGTGATTATGGCAATGGCCAGAAAAGACGATGGCCCACGCGGTGGCACGCCTGTTGCCCATTTTTTTGAACCGGCCCGGGTCAAAGCCGAAGCGCCCGCCGGACAAAAACGCCAGTTCAACAAGCGCGGTTAGGGCCGCTCAGCGCTCCGGCACTGGTCTTGTTGATAAGGCGGCCAGGGTGGCGCAGGCCACATTGCTCTTTGCCAAATGAAAAAGCCGCATCCTATGAGTGTCGCGCCCTATGATGAGTGGGTCGCGGCCTTCTTTTGTGCTTCAGGGGCTTTAAAGATCGTCTGTGAGAGGCTGGAAATGTGACGGGACCACCGCAGACGTGCGGTTTTGATTCCCGGGGACCTGTATGTACAGGTGGGCGCCAGGTAAACGGACCAGGGTCCGCACAGAGCCAGCTCCCGTGGAATTGCTTAAGGCCACTGGAATGCTTCCGGCACTGAAGGGGCAGAACCCGCCACAGCTTCTAGGTAGTGCTCCGTAGCGGCCAAAGCAAGGGGCTCAGCTGGCAAAGCGCTGTAATCCGGTTTTCCAGGCGATTTAGCGGCTGAGGCTTGCCTTTTGTTCCCTTATTGTTCACGTTGAGGCCTATGACATCCCCTGTTCAAACCAATAAGACCCTCTCCAATGATGCCCGTCCTCTGCGGCTGCAGCCGGGACAGCGGCTGGCCCGTGGGGTGTCGCGCCATTTGCGCGCACTTGGCTTTGCCGCGCTGGAAGAATTTGTACCGGTGCGGGGGCTGCGGGTGGATGTGCTGGGGCTTGGCCCCAAAGGAGAGCTTTGGGTGATTGAGTGCAAATCCAGCCGGGCGGATTTTCAGTCGGATACCAAGTGGCAGGGCTATCTGGACTGGTGTGATCGCTATTTCTGGGCTGTGGATACGGATTTCCCGGTGGATCTGCTGCCCGAGAGCACCGGGATCATTATCGCAGATGACTACGACGCCGAGGTGGTCCGCATGGCGCCAGAGGTGAAACTGGCGCCAGCCCGGCGCAAAATGCTGATCCAGAAATTTGCTATGGATGCCGCCAGGCGCCTGCACTCCCTGCGCGACCCTCGCCCCGGTCGGGATGGCTTGTTTTTTAGTGACCCCACCAAAGACGGCTGAAGGCAGGGGAAGAGGCTGTTTTAGCCTGCAACGAGGCGGGCAGCCTGGGCTGCAGCGCGCAGCTCATCTGCGATTTCTTCGGCTTCCTCGGGATCAAAATCCATTGGAATTTCGACACCCTCGGCTTCGATGAACAGCCGCACCATGCCCTGATCGGTGGGGCCGATTTGCATGTTTGCTTCGACGTCGCGTTCGCTATTGATACCCATTTTGCACTCCTGCCGCAGATCTATTGCCGGTATCCGGTGCTAGCCTGCGATGACTTGAAAGGCAAGCTGCTCTGGGCTTTGATAGGCTATGGCAAAAGCAACATTACGGCGATTCGAACCGGCAGATTGTCAATGGCTGGTAGCGCGCCACCAGGATCTCTACGCGCGCGATGAAGGCTTCGACGATAGCTTTGGGCCGCTGGTCGCCGAGATTTTACAGAATTTTTGCGAAGCGCATGACCCGCAGTGCGAACGGGGTTGGATTGCCCATCGCGGCGCGGAACGCCTGGGATCGGTCTTTTGTGTGCGCCAGAGTGAAACAACCGCAAAACTGCGGCTGTTTCTACTCACCCCCGAGGCGCGCGGGCAGGGTTTGGGAAAAGAACTGCTGCACCAATGCATGTGGTTTGCCCGCAGTGCCGGATACCGCGATATGCAGCTTTGGACCCATGAAAGTCACCAGGCCGCCTGCGCGCTTTATGCGGCGTTTGGCTGGCAGCTGATTGACAGCAAGCCGGTTCACTCCTTTGGGCAGGATTTGATCGAACAAAGCTGGGAAGTTGTGTTATAAACCTCTTGCGCTTCGGTTTTCTCTAGGCTAAATCGCCCGCAGTGCCGCCTTAGCTCAGTAGGTTAGAGCGCCTGATTGTGGATCAGGAGGTCCCCCGTTCGAGCCGGGGAGGTGGTACCACCAAAACAACAACTTACCAGATCTTGCAAAATTTGTTGGACAGTTGTTGGAACGTGTTTTCTGAAATTATGATCCAACTCATCCAGAGTTCCTGAGTCGCGCCACCTTGTTTGCGCTTTCTGACCTCAGTCTCGAGTAGCGATTTGTCGTCTGCGCTTACAAGTGCTGAGCCGCGTCTCGAAGTTCATGCTCGCTGAAGCGATGAGGCCTGCCGAACGCAAGACAATGATCAATCGGAAACGCACCGATCTGAGCTTGACCAAGCAGTGCAAGCTGCTGAAGATCAGTAGGTCATCGCTGTATGTCACGCCGGTTGGCGTTAAATCTGAGACGTTGAAACTAATGAATGAGTCCTCTCGTGATATCGCTGCGCGATGCACTATCAGGTAAGGATTGATCGGATCTTTAGGAAATATCCGTTCTTCCATTGCCCGGCAGGCGATTTGCATTGCAAATCTGCCGAGAGGGGGTAGCCACCAGCTTGCAGTCTACTTGCCGAGAAATAGGTTCCATGCAAGCCGTCACCGAGTACGCCATTTGATAGGCATCATGGGGCTGCAAGCAATCTGCAAAGGGCCACCCCCCCGTAGACCGGCAACACATGCTTGCATGTGTGAGAGCGGGCAAGAAACACCCTCAGCATCTCATTTATCCATACCTGCTGAATAAGTTACCGATCACGCGTTCATACCACGTTTGGTGCAGCGGCATTACCTACATCCCAGTGCGCCGTGGGTTTTGTATTTGGTCGCAATCATGGATTGGGCAACCCGCAAGGTTTTGGCATGGCGACTGTCGAACACGCTGGACGCCAGCTTCTGTGTTGACGCCTTAAACGAGGCCATCGCAAAATATGGCGAGCCTGAGACCATGAATGCGGACCAAGGATCTCAGTTCACTGGGGCAGCCTGGATCACGACCTTGACCGAGGCTGACGTCAAAATATCGATGGACGGACAGGGCCGGTATCTCGACAATATCTTCATCGAACGGCTGTGGCGGTCACTCAAACAGGAGGCCGTCTATTTGCATGAATTGCAGGACGGGTTCCACGCCAAACGCGTGATCAAAGACTGGATTGGGTTCTACAACTCTGAGCGGCCCCACACGGCTCTCGACAAACGATCCCCTGATGACGCATTCTTCGACACAGCACGAACCCAGAAGGCGGCATGAAACCAACCCGATTACATCTTAGCTGAGCCGCAAACCTGTCCTAAATAGTGGGACCACTTCAGTCCGTTCTGGATGTAATTCTTATGCACGTTACTTGTTGAACAATTCCTTAACATCGAAGCAAACAATCACTTCAATTTTATGAAACGCTTCAATATTTTTCTGAATTAAGCGCCGGACGATTATCAAATGTCTCCATGGCGCCTGACTTGTTATATATAGTAA
>CAJQNB010000082.1 GCA_905479575.1 uncultured Pseudophaeobacter sp. | reverse complement strand
CCACCGCCTCAACGAAACGCCGCGCAAGTGCCTTGGCTACCGGACGCCCGCTGAGGTCTTTGAAAGCAACCTGATGGAAATTCAGAACCGGTTGGAGTAAAACGAGATATCAAGAACTGCACTTCACCGTGAGTTCACAGTTGCGAGCGCGCGTCCCCAACCAATGCCAAGCCAAAAATATGATGCTTAAAACCGCCTGGTCGTCACCAAACGACATTCAAAACGCGCGCAACAAACACGCCATACCTGAGATGGCCGGCCTGATTGCTTTGCGCGGGCAAACCTGACACGGTCAGGCATTCTCTGATACATCGGTTTCAACCCAAACGATGCAAAGGCAGTGGCAATGAAAGCAGCACTTGGGCGCATCATTATTTACACTCATAAGATCGAGCAAATGGTTGCGTTTTATTCCAAACATTTTGGTTATACGCTCTCCCATATCGAGGGCGATCGGATTTTAGAACTAAAGCCAAAAGACAACGGTATTCCGATACTTTTGCACCCTGCATCCGCCAAGCAAAAGGAGGGTCAGGTTCTTGTAAAGCTAGTGTTTGATGTCAAAGACGTCCCGACTTTTTGCGAAGCTGCGCGCGGTAACGGTTTGACGTTTGGTACTATTTTTCAGACTGACGGATATAGCTTTGCCAATACAAAGGATCCGTCGGGCAACACCGTTCAAGTTTCAAGCAGAGCTTTTATGCCGCTATAGGTTCGCTATGCCCCTAAGACGGGTTTGGCTTCTGATCCTTTGTCAGTTTCTCATAGGCACAGTTCTGCGATAGAAAAACTTCACCGCTGAGGTCATCCAGGAAATGGCTCCGTTTCAAGCGGTCCATCACTGGCCCTTTGACCTCTGACAGATGCAGCTGCACCCCAAGATCAGCAAGCTGGTGGTTGATGGCCTCAAGGGATTCCAGGGCGCTGAGGTCGATTTCATTGACAGCCGAACACATCAAGACAACGTGGCGCAACTGCCCTGCCCCGCGATGGACACGATCCAGGATCAGCTCTTCCATGCGCCGGGCATTGGCAAAATACAGGCTCTCGTCAATCCTGAGGGTGACCAACGTCGGGTCGGTCAGCACCTTGTGGCGGTCAATGTTTCTGAAATGCTGGCTCCCTGGCACCTGCCCGACCTCAGCCACATGGGGGCGCGAGGTTTTCCACAGGAACAGCGCGATCGAGGTCGCAACCCCAGCGCCAACACCGGTTTCGACTCCAACCAGCAGTGTCAACACCACGGTTACGAAAACGGCGGCAAAATCTGCACGCGAATAGCTCCAGGCGGTTTTTAGGATGGAGAGATCGACCAGCGACAGAACGGCTACGATAATAGTGGCTGCCAATGTCGCGGTTGGCAGGAAATAAAGATATGGTGTCAGATAGATAGCGGCCAAAGTCAAACCAATTGCGGTCATAGCGCCAGCCGCTGGGGTACGTGCACCGGCGTCAAAGTTCACCACCGATCTGGCAAAGCCACCGGTGACCGCATACCCCCCCGACAAAGCGGAGGCAATATTTGCGGCCCCCAGGGCTGTCAGCTCCTGATTGGGATCAATCTTTTGGCGGCGCTTGGCGGCCAGTGTCTGGGCGACAGAGACGCTTTCCACATAGCCGATGATGGTGATCAACACCGCAGGGCCAATCAGGGCGGTTAATACCGAACTGTCCAGTGTCGGCAACCCTAAAGGCGGCAAGCCAGTTGGCACCGTCCCAACAACCGAAACCCCGAGGGCTGGCAGATCCAACCCCCAGGACAAGGCAATGGTACCAAAGACAGCAAAAACCGGGCCAACGCGTACAATAGTACCCGCAGCCAGCTTGGACAGGCCAAATTTGCCCTGCAACAGATCCGAAAGCCCAAGGCGGAGCCAGAACAAAAAGGCCAGGACACCAAGACCTAAGATAAGCGTCACAAAATTGACCTGTCCCAGCCCCTGCCCCAGCGACCCAAGGATCTCTATCAAGTTATGCCCTGTGGCTTTGATACCCAGTATGTGCTTGGCCTGGCTCACCGCGATCAACAGGCCTGAGGCGGTAATAAACCCTGCGATAACAGGATGTGAGAGCAGGTTTGCAACCACGCCCAGTTTCAGCGCCCCCATGGCAACCAGCAAAACCCCCGACATCAGCGCCAACACAGCTGAGGCAGCGACATAGTCGGCGACGGTTTCCAACCCCAGCGATGACAGGGCCGAGGCAGACATCAAGGAAACCACCGCGACCGGCCCCACCGCCAATACCCGTGAGGTGCCAAAGATGGCATAGGCGACCAAGGGCAGGATCGAGGCGTATAGCCCAACCTCTGCGGGAAGTCCCGCCAGCAAGGCATAGGCCAGGGATTGGGGGATCAGCATGATGGTGACAATCACCGCTGCAGTGACATCGCCACCCAGATCTTGTCTATTGTAAGCAGCGCCCCAGGTTAGGATCGGGAAAAGCCTTTTCCACTGCGGGTTGCCCGAGGCTGTTTTTGTCATTGCCGCTCTCATCCGTTTAACGCCCTCTGGGCCGGGAATATTTACACATTCATTTATTTATATGTAAATGGGTAAGAGTAAACCCCTGGCGCCGACCAAAGCGAAAGAAAAGCCTTCACAGGCCCGACGAAAGATGTTAACCTATTGTAAAGATGCGATAATGTTTGGGTCTCCGGCGGGCTAGGCCTGCCAGTCTTGCGTTTTTGTAGCTACATCTGTGCAAATCTATAGATATATTTTTGCAAAGCTAGCCCGAGGTCGGCGTTTGCTCTCTTGCGGAGCGGCTTCCCCCATTGCATCGCTGCAAGATCACCCTGCCCTATGGCGCCGCTAAGCGCCCTCTGCACAAATGGCTGCAACAGGCGTGCCGCGCCACTCTGGTTTTGTATAATCCCGAGGTCGGCATCGTGGATGGTAACCAAATGAACCGGACTGCGACACAGCGCCCCCCAGGCCTGCTGCTCTCAAGCCCTTTGTTTTCAAGATAAGATCAGCAGACCTCCACTGCAGATCGGGCTTTAGGTAGCAAAGCGGCCTGTTAAGGTTTTTGGATCCTAACCACGTCCCGGAGAGGACAAACTCCCCCGCCTATCCCTTGCAGCTTTGCCGGGATGGGCTCCCAACCTCCAATATATGCAAAATTGCAAATCGATATTGCGCAGATGCAGATCTGGAATGGCAAAGGGCGAGGGATGGCTCATCACCCCTCGCCCAGTATCAGAGCAAATTTTCCAAAAACCTGCCTACGAAAGGCACGCTTTCCTTAGAAAAACGCCTGCAAACCGGTTTGAGCCCGGCCAAGGATCAGCGCATGCACGTCGTGGGTGCCCTCATAGGTGTTAACGGTCTCCAGGTTCACCATGTGGCGAATGACGTTGAATTCCAGGCTGATGCCGTTGCCGCCATGCATGTCACGGGCATTGCGGGCAATCTCCAGCGCCTTGCCGCAGTTGTTGCGCTTGACGATAGAAATCATCTCTGGCGCAGCGTTTGCCTGATCCATCAGGCGGCCAACCCGCAAAGAGGCCTGCAACCCGAGGGTGATTTCGGTCTGCATATTGGCGAGCTTCAGCTGGAACAATTGGGTGTTGGCCAGCGGGCGGCCAAACTGATGGCGGTCCAGACCATATTGACGGGCCGCATGCCAGCAGGCCTCTGCCGCGCCCATGGCGCCCCAGCTGATGCCATAGCGCGCCCGATTCAGGCAGCCAAACGGACCTTTCAGCCCCTGGACATGCGGCAACAGCGCCTCATCACCAACTTCAACACCATCCATGACGATTTCACCGGTGATCGAGGCCCGCAGCGAGGCTTTGTTCTGGATCTTTGGCGCCGAGAGGCCCTTCATGCCTTTTTCCAGCACAAAGCCACGGATCTTGCCGCCATGTTCTTCGGACTTGGCCCAAACAACAAAGACATCCGCAATCGGTGCGTTTGAAATCCACATCTTGGAGCCGGTCAGCTTATAGCCCGTCGCGGTTTTTTCGGCGCGGGTTTTCATGCCGGCTGGGTCTGAACCTGCGTCAGGCTCGGTCAGACCAAAACAGCCGATCCATTCCCCAGAGGCCAGTTTGGGCAGGTATTTCTGACGCTGTTCTTCGCTGCCATAGGCATAGATGGGATACATCACCAGTGAGCTTTGCACCGACATCATCGAGCGATAGCCACTGTCGACGCGCTCGACCTCGCGGGCAACCAGACCGTAGGAGACATAGCCGCCGCCCAGTCCGCCGTATTCCTCGGGGATGGTGGTGCCCAGCAAGCCCATTTCACCCATTTCACGGAAGATCGCAGGATCGGTTTCTTCGTTTTCATAGGCCGCAGTGACCCGTGGCTGCAGCTTTTCCTGGGCATAGGCCCGAGCGGAGGCGGTGATCATCCGCTCATCTTCGCTCAGCTGGTCGTCCATACGCAGGGGATCTTCCCAGGTGAACCCTCCCAGATCAGGGGCGTCTTTGGCGCGCAGGCTTGGCTTATCAGTCATCAAAAGATCCTCAATATTGGATTTATGGCGTGTGTTGCGCAAAGATTAACAGCTGCCCTGACAAAAAAACAGCGAGACTTTGGCACTCAAACATGAGTAAAACTCATACATGCAACATCCCCGGCGATTCCTCCCCTCAATCTCTGCCCTGCGGGCTCTTGAAGCCCTCGACCGGCTTGGCAGTGCTTCTGCGGCAGCCGAAGAGCTGTGCCTGACCCAGGGCGCAGTTAGTCGGCAATTACAATCCCTTGAGGCGCAGCTTGGGGTGTCTTTGGTCCAGCGCGACCGCAAAAAACTGCATCTGACACCGGAGGCGGAAACCTATGCCGGCGAGATCCGCGAAGCGCTGGACAAGATTACTCAATCCACCCTGCGTGTGCAGACGGCGCCACTGGCGGGAACACTCAACCTAGCCATTTTGCCTGCCTTTGGGATGCGGTGGTTAATGCCGCGCCTGCCGGAATTTGCCCGCCGTCACCCCGATATCACCATCAATATGACAACCCGGCTGCAGGCTTTCAGCTTTGGCAGTGAACCAATTGATGCAGCAATACATTTTGGAAACGCGGACTGGCCCGGCACTGATAGCCTGTTGTTGAAAAGTGAGCATCTTCTGCCGGTTTGCAGCCCGGAACTGGTGGCCATTGGCAACTATGTTCCCGCGCAGCAAATCCTCAAAATGCCGCTCCTGCATATTCAGACCCGCCCAAAGGCCTGGCTGGATTGGTTCAATCTCCACCGGGTTGACGCCAGCCCAGAGGAGATGGGCGGCACAATGTATGATCAATTCTCAACAATAACGCAGGCTGCGCAGCATGGGCTGGGCGTGGCCCTGATGCCGGACTATCTGGTGGAACAAGACATCGCCACCGGGCGATTGACGGCACTACAGCCGCACACAACCGAGGCTTCCGGCGCCTATTATCTGGTTTGGCCCAAAAACAAATCCCGCGATCCGGCGTTGACGACCTTTCGTCACTGGCTAGAGGGACAGGCCCAGCCAGAAGATCCGTTGCCGCGATAAGGCCCCCCAGTTCACCGCAGCGGATAACAAAATGGGCGCCCAAACAAGGGCACCCATTTGACTTCACGTCCCGTCCTGGTTCTGGCCAGACTTAGCCCAAGGCGTAGCCTGCCCCGCGCACGGTTCGCACCGGGTCATCCCCGCCGAACTGGGTCAGGGCTTTGCGCAAACGGCCAATATGCACATCGACGGTCCGGGTATCGACATAGATGTCACGGCCCCAAACCCGGTCCAGCAATTGCTCCCGGCTCCAGACACGACCTGGCTTTTCCATAAAGGTGGACAGCAGGCGAAACTCGGTTGGTCCCAGCTTCAGCGAGTTCTCCGAGCGGCTGACTTTATGGGTTTCTGCATCCAGTATGATGTCATCAAACTCCAAACGCACACCGACGGTCGACGGGCGCACCCGGCGCAGCTGGGTACGCACCCGCGCCATCAGCTCAATCACCGAATAAGGTTTGACCACATAGTCATCCGCGCCGGTTTCCAACCCGCGCACCTTATCGACCTCCTCGGATCGGGCCGACAACATAATAATCGGAATGCCGCGTGTTTCAGGCCGCGTTTTCAAGCGGCGACACACCTCGATACCGCTCAGATTTGGCATCATCCAATCCAGCACGATAATATCAGGCATGTCTTCTTCGACAAGCAGCAGGCCTTCTTCGCCGTTTTCTGCCCGAATGACCCGAAAACCATCGGCCTCCAGATTATAGGCAAGGACTTCCCGCTGCGCCAATTCATCTTCGATGATCAGGACAGTAGGCTGATCGGCAGTCATGGATCAAAGCTCCCCGATCGCGGTGGAGGTGGTATCGGCTTTGGGCCGCTCATCCTCGGGGCGGTTACCAGTCACCAGATAGATCAGCTCCTCGGAAATCGAGGTCACGTGATCGCCCATGCGTTCGATGTTTTTAGCAATAAAATGCAGGTGCATACAGGCGGTAATGTTGCGCGGATCTTCCATCATATGCGTCAGAAACTCGCGAAACAGCGCATTGTACATCTGATCGACTTCACGGTCCCGGATGATCACATCCGCTGCCAGTTCAACATCCCGTTGGATATAGGCGTCCAACGCATCCTTGAGCATCAGTTCGACCTCGCGGGCCATTCTACGTAAGGCAGAGGAGCTGTCGGTGCTGTCATGCCACTGGATCAGCACACCGGTGCGTTTGGCGATGTTTTTGGAGTAATCACCGATGCGTTCCAGATTGCCGGCGATTTTCATCACCGACAACACCACCCGCAAATCAACCGCGGCCGGGGCACGCATGGCAATCACGCGGGCGGATTCTTCATTGATCAGCTCTTCCAGACCATCAATGGCCTGATCCGCAAGACGCACCTGTTGCGCCAGCTCTTCATCCCGGGTCTCCAGCGCCCGTGCAGAATCGACGATGGCCGCTTCGACCAGTCCCCCCATCTTCATGATCTGGGCCTGAATCGCTTCGAGATCCCGATCAAAGGCGGAGGCAATATGTTGTTCTACCATGGTATTTTCCTTTGTGGGCTTAACCGATACGGCCTGTGATATAGCTCTCGGTGCGGGGGTCTTCGGGGTTGGTAAAAATCTGGCCTGTAGCGCCAAACTCAACCAGATTGCCAAGATGGAAGAAGGCCGTTTTCTGGCTGACCCGTGCCGCCTGTTGCATCGAGTGGGTCACGATTACCACCGAGAAATTTGACCGCAACTCGTCGATCAGCTCTTCTACCTGCGCGGTGGCAATTGGATCCAGCGCCGAACAGGGTTCATCCATCAACAGGACTTCTGGCTCGGTGGCAATGGCACGGGCAATGCACAGACGCTGTTGCTGACCGCCAGAAAGACCGGTGCCGGGGGCATCCAACCTGTCCTTTACCTCTTCCCAAATCGCAGCCCGGCGCAGGGATTTCTCAACAATCTCATCCATTTCCGCCTTGTTTCTCGACAGACCATGGATCCGGGGACCATAGGCGACATTGTCGTAGATGGATTTTGGGAACGGATTGGGCTTTTGGAAGACCATGCCGACCTTGGCGCGCAACTGCACCGGATCGACCCGTTTGTCATAGATGTCTTCCCCATCCAGCAGGATGTCACCCTCCACCCGGCAGACATCAATTGTGTCGTTCATCCGGTTGATGCACCGCAAGAAAGTAGACTTTCCGCAGCCCGAGGGGCCGATAAAGGCTGTGACCGTGTTGGAGTCGATTTCGACATTCACGTTCTTGATGGCATGCGTATCCCCATAGTAGACGTTCACGTCCCGTGCGGAGATCTTGGTGGTCATTGTGTCCAAGGTTTTATCCAACATATTCATAGTGTTCATTTCCTCACCTCCGGCTACCAGCGACGCTCAAAGCGACGACGCAGTATCACCGCCACCGTGTTCATGGTTACAAGAAAAACGAGTAGGATGATAATCCCGCCCCAGGCGCGTTCATAAAAGGCCGGGTCGGCGCGTTTGGCCCATTCGTAGATTTGTGCAGGCATTGCAGAGTTCGGGGACAACAGGCCTTCCCCGATGGTTTCAGGCGCATTGGAAGCGATAAAGCCAACCATGCCGATCAACAGCAGCGGTGCGGTTTCCCCCAGTGCCTGGGCCAGGCCGATGATGGTCCCGGTCAGAATGCCAGGCGCGACCAGGGGCAGCACGTGGTGGAAAACCGATTGCATCTTGGAAGCACCAACCCCCAGGGCCGCATCCCGGATCGAGGGCGGAACCGCCTTTAGGGCGGCACGGGTGGAGATGATGATCGTCGGCAGCGTCATCAGCGTCAGCACCAGGCCACCAACCAACGGCGCCGACATCGGCAGATGCATATAGTTGATGAAAACCGCCAGCCCCAGAATACCGTAGACAATCGAAGGCACCGCCGCGAGGTTGGCAATGTTCACTTCAATCACATCGGTGATCCAGTTCTTGGGGGCAAACTCTTCCAGATAGATCGAGGCGGCCACACCAATGGGCAGGGCCAGGGCCAGCACCACCAGCATCATGAACAGCGACCCCAGCATTGAAACCCCCATGCCGGCAGCTTCTGGACGTTGGTCAGAGGCGTCAGAGCCGGTGATGAAGTCAAGGTTAAAGGTTTTTTCAATGACCCCAGCCGCAATCAGCGCATCCACCAGATCCAGCTGCGCCGGAGAGATATTCTTGTCATTGGCAATGCTGTCGCGGGACACCCGGTCCTTTAAATAGCCGTCAACACGGCTTTGGGCCAGAAAACGAAACTCAACGGTTTCGCCAATCTGATCAGGGTTGGCCAGTACAAAGGCCCGCAGTTGCGCCACAGCGTTCTTCGACAAAAGCCCCGCCATATCCTTGGATTTCAGGCTGGTCTCAATGCCCAGGTCTGAAACCGCTGTCTGCATCGCGGATTTGATCAAGGGCGCATAGCCAAAGGTGGTGACGCGCTTGATGTCTTCGATGTTTCGTTCGCCGTTTTTGTCCAGTTTGCTTTCCAGCAATTCAACATTCACGGTAATAAAGGTCTGCTGAAAGGCACCAGTGCCGCGGCCGACAATTGTGGTCACCAGAACCAGCAGCATAATCAGGCCGACGGCGATGGCAGCAATACCATAGGCTTTGAACCGGGTTTCCGACGCGTTGCGCTTGATGGTCCGCTGGGACAGTGTCAGCAAAGAGCTCTGCGCTGGTGCCGGCTGGTTCGGGGTTGAGCTGAGATCGGTCATTAGTCGTACTGCTCCCGATATTTGCGCACAATATAGAGCGCCAGGACGTTTAGGCCTAGGGTAAGGACAAAGAGGGAAAGCCCGAGGGCAAAGGCTACCAGAGTTTCGGGGCTGGCAAAATCGGTATCGCCAGTCAGCTGGCTGACCACGCGGGTGGTGATTGTTGTCATGGATTCGAAAGGGTTGGCCGAGAACTTGGCAATTGCCCCTGCCCCCATAACCACAATCATCGTCTCGCCGATGGCGCGCGAGGCTGCCAGCAGAATGGCGCCAACAATCCCCGGAAGCGCGGCCGGCAAAACCACCTGACGAATGGTTTCCGATGGGGTAGCACCAAGGCCAAGCGAGCCATCACGCAGGGATTGCGGCACGGCGTTGATAATGTCATCCGACAGCGAGGACACAAAGGGGATCAGCATAATGCCCATCACCACCCCAGCGGTCAGAACCGAGGTCGCGCCTGTCATCCAGCTGAGCCCAAGCACACCGTCTTCACCCTGGCCGAACAGTTTGAGCAGCAGCGGACCAACCGTCAGCAGCGCAAAAAGACCATAGACGATAGTTGGGATCCCAGCGAGGATCTCAAGCAGCGGTTTGGCAAAGGAACGCACCGTGGAGCTGGCATATTCAGACAGGTAGATGGCGGCAAACAGGCCGATGGGTACCGCAACCATCAAAGCAATCGCCGAGATGTAGAGCGTCCCCCAGAGCAAAGGCAACATCGACAGTTCACTGTCGCCGCGGAAGTTCGGCGCCCAGGTAGAGCCAAAGAAAAAGTCGCTCCAGGCATGCAAGCCAAAGAAGTTGATGGTCTCAAACAGCATCGACAATACGATGCCAACCGTGGTGAGGATCGCCAGCGATGCAGCCAGAATGAGCAACGCTAGAACACCGCGTTCCACAACGTTTCTGGCACGAAACTCTTTGGTGGTACGCAGCGTAGATAGTCCAAACCCAATCAGCGCCAGGACCAGGCAGACCAGGGTCATGGCGGTTGATCCCACACTGGACAGCCTACGGTAGCTTTGCGCGGCCTCCAGCACTTCGGGGCGCACTTCAGACCCCAGGGCAACCCCAACAGTACCGAGAACCGCGCGAATATCACTGGCTTCGGTATTCAGTGTGATCGACTGGCTTTTGGTCATAACCCCCTGCAGGACAGCCTCGTCCAGGCCTTCGGCCAGGCGGCGCACGTCGCTCATCACCAGGCCAATGCTGGTGTTTTCAGGGATAAGTTCTGCGGGGATCGTTGCCGACACCCGATTTTCAATCAGGAGCGGCTGCGCCAACAGCCAGATCATCAGGGTGATCAGGGCTGGAATAGCAACGCTCATGGCGACATTGGCGCCGTAATAGACGGGCAGTGAATGCAGTTCGCGCGGGTTTCCCTGCGCCGAGTTCAAGGCGCGACGGCGCCCGAACCAAAAGCCAAGCGCAGTAAGCGCCAGCAGGACAACGACAAGCCAGAATGTTGGCATCTTATGCTCCGGTATGGCAGCGGCAGAAAATGGGAGCTGGATCTGGTCCAGGAATTAGGACTGGGGCGGAGAGCCCGCCCCAGTCAAAAGCTATGTACTGGGGGCGATTAGGAGTTGCCGCCCATGGTGGCTTCGTTGGCAACCGCGTCCTGCGTGTCGCTCAGTTCTGGGTCAGCAACCAGGCCATACTCGGACAGTGGGCCATCGGGGCCGGCAACCTCATCGGAGATGAAGAACTCAGCATATTCTTTCAGGCCTGGGATCACGCCGATGTGGGCTTTTTTCACGTAGAAGAACAGTGGGCGCGACACAGGGTATTCGCCGGTGGCGATGCTTTCGGTCGAAGGCACGATACCGGACATGGTCGCAACCTGCAGCTTGTCGGTGTTGTTTTCATAGAACGCCAGACCAAAGACGCCGATGCCGTCCTTGTTGCTTTCAATACGGGCCAGGGTCTCGGTGTAGTCGCCGTCGATGTCGACAGAAACGCCATCGGTGCGCAGCGAAATACAGGCTTTTTCAGCGGCTTTTTTCTGTGCCTTGGCGGTGTCGCCTTCGGCATGGGCCAGCAGGTGCTCGAATGCGCCGGTGGCTTCACAGCCTGCCAGGATCACTTTGTCTTCGAACACTTCACGGGTGCCGTGCTTGGTGCCAGGAATAAAGGCCTGCAGGGCCTGAGCTGGGAAAGATGGGTTCACGTCGGCCCAGGTCTTGTTTGGGTTTGGAACCATTTTACCGTCAACCAGGATCTCGTCAGACAGCGCCAGGAACCAGTCGGTTGGGGTGTAGGCAAATTCGTTGCCGTTGATGTCAGAGGCAAAGACGATCCCGTCATAGCCGATGCGAACTTCGATGATATCTGTGACACCGTTTGCGGCGCAGACTTCAACCTCTGCAGGTCGGATGGCACGGGACGCGTTTGCGATATCCAATGTGTTGGCGCCAACGCCTTCACAAAACCGCTTCAGACCAGCGGATGAGCCGCCTGATTCGAC
>CAJQNB010000081.1 GCA_905479575.1 uncultured Pseudophaeobacter sp. | reverse complement strand
ATCATCACGACGGCAACGCCCGAATATGTGTCGGGGGTGATATTCATCGCGGTGTTCGCGTCATCCGCTGTCGGGCTGAAATGGTTCAAGGGCACGGCGACCAGCGCGATGGAAAACGCCAATTTCGAAAACTTCTTTCTGCCGGTGCTGACGATCTCGCTTTACGGGATGGGATACATCGCGCGGATGACCCGCGCCTCGATGACCGAGGTGATGACAGCGCAGTACATTCGAACCGCCCGGCTTAAGGGTGTCAGCTTTCCCAAGATCGTATTGAAACACGCCCTGCGCAATGCACTGATCGCTCCGTTCACCGTGATCATGTTGCAGTTTCCCTGGCTGCTCAATGGCGTCGTCATTGTGGAAACCCTGTTTAACTACAAAGGCTTCGGCTGGATACTTGTGCAGGCCGCAGGCAATAACGACATCGAGCTGTTGCTGGCTATTTCGGTTGTTTCGGTCTTTGTTGTGCTGGTGACCCAGCTGATTTCTGACATTGGCTATGTCTTTCTTAATCCCCGCATTCGCATTTCATAACGGAAGGAGACAGACATGGACCCTCTCAGCTGGACCGGCAAGATCGCCTTCCTCGACCCCGTCCTTTTCATCGCCCTTGGGCTGCTTGCCATCTCGGTTCTGGTCTGGATCCTGCTCAGCGCAGTGTTGCCAGAACAGCGTGCCATCAATGCCGGAAATGGCAGCCTCGGCCTTAGCTCAGACCCCAGAGGTCTGGCCAACCGGGCTGTAAAGGCGGCCCTGTTGGCTACCACTGCCGTGCTGCTCGCCTATCTGATCCTGGGCATGATTATAGGCACAGGTGCTGGGATTATCGGCGCAATGGCACAACGGTTCTTGCCCGTGTGGATTGCTTTGGCGCTGCTTTTCACCCTGTCGATCCGCTACAAGCGCAGGCTCGGCCTCTATGGCAAGCTGTTTGACAGCCCCATCGGCATGATCGGTTTTGCATTGGTGATGTTCTGGGTGTTTACGGGCTTTTTTGGCGCTTTTGACCTTATTGTCACCCATGACCCATTGGCGCAGTTATCCGGCCTGAAAAACAAAGTGCCAGGGACCCCCCTGCGCAGCCCCGAAGAGGGCGATTTTCAGTGGTATCTGCTGGGCGGGGACAACCTGGCCCGCGATGTCTTTAGCCGCATGATCAAGGGCGCCTGGGAGGTGGTCAAGATTGCACCGCTGGCGACGCTGTTTGCCTTTATGGTTGGCATTACACTTGGCCTGCCTGCGGGGTATTTTGGCGGACGGCTCGACACTGTTTTGTCCTTCCTTGCCAATCTGATCCTGGCCTTTCCGGTGATCTTGCTGTTTTACCTGCTGGTGACACCTGAAATAGTGCAAACAGGCCTGCCGCAGTTTATGGCCATTGTGCTTTTTGCCTTTCCTCTGATCTTTTTCTACGTGCTGATCAATGCGCGGTATCGCACCCAACCTTCCAAAAACCGTCTCTACCTTGGGGTCCTTTTGCTGCCGATGCTGGCCGTGTATCTGATGGTGGTGAACGACCCCGGCTCAAAGGTCGATATCCTGCCTGCGGTTCTGGACAGAATAGACATTCCGGGCGGCATCCTGGTGGTTTTTGTGTCGGTTGTTTTTGTGAACTCGCCCACAGTGTTTCGTATTGTGCGAGGCCTGGCGATGGATATCAAAACCCGCGACTATGTGGCGGCGGCCCAAACCCGTGGCGAGCGGCCCTGGTATATCATGCTGTGGGAAGTGCTGCCCAACGCGCGTGGTCCGCTGATTGTCGATTTCTGCCTGCGCATTGGCTACACCACCATCCTTCTGGGAACCTTAGGTTTTTTCGGCCTCGGCTTACCACCGGAGAGCCCGGACTGGGGGTCGACCATCAATGAAGGGCGCAAGCTGTTGGCGATCTATCTGCACCCGGCCCTGCCACCTGCCTTTGCGCTGTTAAGCATGGTTCTGGGCCTCAACCTATTGGCGGATGGGCTGCGTGAAGAAAGCCTGAAGGATTAATCCAAACCGGACCGGGGGCCAGCCCCCCGGCCCCCCAGGATATTTGAGGCCAATTGAAAGGGCTATCTTTCTTGGGCTCAGCAGGGAGACAAGATGATGAACAAACTGTCAGAGACCGACGGGCCGGTGCTTGAGATCGACAAGCTGTCGATCTCCTTTTTTACGCGGTTGCGGGAAATCCCGGCTGTGATGGATTTTTCTGTCTCGGTGCAGCCAGGCGAAGCGGTGGGGCTGGTGGGCGAATCCGGCTGCGGCAAATCCACGGTGGCGCTGGGGGTGATGCAGGACCTGGGCAAGAACGGCCGCATTGTCGGCGGCTCGATCAAGTTCAAGGGTCGCGATCTGGCGCAGATGAGCGCCGAAGAGCTGCGCGACATCCGCGGCAATGAGATTGCGATGATCTACCAGGAGCCGATGGCCAGCCTCAACCCGGCGATGAAAATCGGCCGCCAGTTGATGGAGGTGCCGATGATCCACGAGGGGGTCAGCGAAAGCCAGGCCTATGAGCGGGCGCTGGAAGTGGTCACAGATGTACGCCTGCCCGATCCCGAGCGGATGCTGAACTCCTATCCACATCAGCTCTCTGGCGGGCAACAGCAGCGCATTGTCATTGCTATGGCGTTAATGTCGAAACCATCGTTGCTGATCCTGGATGAGCCAACAACGGCGCTGGATGTTACTGTTGAGGCCGCCGTGGTCGAGCTGGTCCGGGATCTTGGGAAGAAATACGGCACCTCCATGTTGTTCATCAGCCATAATCTTGGGTTGATCCTGGAAACCTGTGACCGGCTTTGTGTGATGTATTCGGGCGAGGCCGTCGAGCGCGGTTCGATCGCCGAGGTGTTTGATGAGATGCAGCATCCCTATACCCAGGCGCTGTTTCGATCGATCCCGCTGCCTGGTGCCGACAAGAACGCGCATCCCCTGGTGGCGATCCCCGGCAACTTTCCGCTGCCACATGAGCGGCCGACTGGCTGCAATTTTGGCCCCAGGTGCGACTACTTCGAAGCTGGTCGCTGCGATGTGGGACAGATCGATATGGCAGATGTGGCGGGAAACGACCGCCATGCCACCCGCTGTCTGCGCCATCAGGAGATCGACTGGAACGCCCCCATCGCCATTGGTGAGCAGAAAGAAAAGACCAGCCCCGGCGAGGTTGTTCTCAAGATCGACAATCTCAAGAAATATTATGAGGTTGCGGCCAATGCGCTGTTTGGGGGCGGCGCCAAGAAGGTGGTCAAAGCCAATGAGACCCTGAGTTTTGAAGCCAGGGAGTCTGAGACCCTTGCCATTGTTGGGGAATCCGGCTGTGGCAAATCCACCTTTGCTAAGGTGTTGATGGGGTTGGAGACCGCCACCGAGGGAGAAATCCTGCTGGACGGAGAAAACATCGAACAAACCCCGATCGAAGACCGGAAGACCGGAACCATTTCGGATGTGCAAATGGTGTTCCAGAACCCATTTGATACGCTCAACCCGTCGATGACTGTGGGGCGTCAGATCATCCGCGCACTGGAGGTCTTTGACATCGGCGACAGCGACCTGGACCGCCGGCAGCGCATGCTTGAACTGCTGGACCTGGTGAAACTGCCGCGGGCCTTTGCCGATCGGATGCCGCGACAGCTGTCGGGTGGGCAAAAGCAACGGGTGGGTATTGCACGGGCCTTTTCTGGTGGGGCGCGGATTGTGGTAGCGGATGAGCCGGTGTCGGCCTTGGATGTTTCGGTTCAGGCCGCCGTGACTGACCTGCTGATGGAAATCCAGCGCACCGAAAAGACCACCCTGCTGTTTATCAGCCATGATCTGTCCATCGTGCGCTATCTCAGTGATCGGGTCATGGTGATGTATCTGGGCCATGTGGTGGAGCTGGGCGATACCGATCAGGTGTTCTCGCCGCCCTACCACCCCTATACTGAGGCCCTGCTCAGCGCGGTGCCAATTGCCGATACGTCCATTCAAAAGGAACATATCGTCCTGGAAGGCGATATTCCCTCGGCGATGAATCCGCCCTCTGGCTGCCCCTTTCAAACCCGGTGCCGCTGGAAAAGCGAAGTTCCGGGCGGGCTTTGTGACAGTGAGGTGCCACCCACCCGCGTTCTGGAGGCAGGACACCAGATCAAATGCCACCTGAGCGATGAGGTGCTGGAACGGATGCAGCCCGTCATCAAGCTGGCGGCGGAGTGAGCGCACAGAAGGCCCCCGCCCCAAAGACGGGCGGGAGCCATGTCTTTTGCTTCTAGTCCTCGGCCTCCAGAAGATATTCGTAGCGCTGATCCGTCAGGGTTTTTAGAAACGCCACCAGTGCGTCCACCCGCCGGTCATCCAAAGCAGGCCCGTGGGTGAGCTCCTTGACGGAGAGTGTCCCTGGCACCGGTGCCTCGCCCCAGGGCTGCCCGGTTTCGGGATTGATTTGCGCCGCCTCCGCTTTGCTGTTGTAGCGATTGTAAAACAGCACAACCGTGCGCAGGTCCTGAAACACCCCATTGTGCATATAGGGCCCGGTAACAGCGACATTGCGCAGAGTTGGGGTGCGAAACTTGCCGCGCTCGCCCGGGTCCGTCACTTGCGGATTGGCCAAGAGCCCCTCATCGACAAAATCCATCGCCATACCAGCCTCTTGGACCTCCGCAGGATTACCCGGCACGCCGATGTTGTGGTAGCTGTAATCGCTAAAGGTTTCCTGTGCAGCAATCGGGCTGCTGCGCAACTGATGGCACTGATTACAATTGGTAAACTGCTCTGAAAAGAACAGCGTGCGCCCCAGCTCCTCCTCTTTTGAAAACTGCGCCTTTCCAGCCAGATAGCGGTCATACTTACTGCTAAAGGGCGCAAATTCAGCGCCACGTTCAAAGGCAGCGATCGCCTGGGTCATGGCGGTAAAGCCGCTCTCATCCTCCTGCAAAACAGTCGGGGAGAATAGCGCGGCAAATTGTTCCCTGTAGTCCGGGTTCTCCAGCAGGCGCTGAACCAAAACTGCCTTGTCTGGCAGCCCCATCTCGATCGGGTTCAAGGGCGGGCCACCGGCCTGTTCTTCCAGATCAGCGGCACGCCCATCCCAGAACAAACCGCCGATCCATTTCCCATCCGCGTTCTGGTGAAAAGGGGGAATAAAGGCAGCATATGACGCGGTTGGCGCATTGCGATTGCCCAAGGACGCGCCGTCATCCCCCAAAGAAAACGCCCCATCAGCCGAGCGACGGGGATCGCTGAAGCCCTGTTCGGGGTCGTGGCAGCTGGCGCAGGACTGGCTACGGTTGAGAGATAGGTTTTCGTCGTGAAACAGCGCCTCGCCCAGCTGCGCCATCTGCTGGTCCCGCACCAATGTCTCTGCCTGCACAGGCCCCACAGCAGTAAAAACGGCCAGAGCACAGAGGCTGGAAAGGGTCAATCGGATCGGGCGGATCGGGATAAATCGCTGCATCATGGGCTCCGGGAATAGCAGTTTTGCCTAAAACTCCCGGAAACCCATAATGCGGACCTTGATGCAGCGCAATTCCTGATTAAAAAAATCAGGTACACCTCCCCCACTCCCACAGCAGATGAGATTTCGGCGCTACC
Source organism: uncultured Pseudophaeobacter sp. (assembly GCA_905479575.1). Taxonomy (GTDB): domain Bacteria; phylum Pseudomonadota; class Alphaproteobacteria; order Rhodobacterales; family Rhodobacteraceae; genus Pseudophaeobacter. The sequence continues at coordinate 2,473 of CAJQNB010000081.1, read as the reverse complement.
CCAAAGGTATTTGTGGTCAACTTAGCAGCAAGACCACGATCATCAGAAGGTTCATAGAGGCAAATTGCATCAGCCAGGGATGTCTACGGCTGCGCAGCGCAGCGTAGATCGCCAAAGTCACCGAAACCGCCAGACCAGAAAGAGCCAAACCGCCCCCAATCAGCCCCACCATGCCGGTATCTGGCCCCCAAGGAGAGCCAACAAGTGTCATCCCCTTGACGCCAAAGCCGATACAAATACCCAAAATTGCGCCCAACAGTGTTGCCCCAACGCTGCGGGCCTTTGCCTGGCCACGCTGCCCCCCCAGGACGCTATCAATCACCTCTTGTGATGGCACCGCTCCGGGCACCCATTGAATACGTTCGAGCCGGTCGTCAAAGCTTCTGCTGGTCACTTGAATTCCTCCTGAAATCACAGGCAACATCAAAAAATAATAAGGCTGCTTCATGGCAAACCGAGGAAGTTAACAAGGCATTAAGGAAAATTATCAACTCCTTAACGGGCGCGCCTTTTGACGGTGGGCTTTTGCGCTGATAGGCGCGCGCCATAGCCGGACGCATCGGCTATCACGCCAGAAAACGCGCCCCGTAGGCCCCTGCTTTGTTGAAGAAAAATAGTAGTTTCCGGTTTTCCGGGGGCGGCCAAAAACGCCCTCAGCTCCCCCAGATTTTGGCCACGTAGTTTTGCGTTTCCTCATAGGGGGGCACGCCGCCATATTTTCGAACCGCTTGCGGCCCGGCGTTATAGGCTGCCAGCGCCAGACGCCAGGATCCGAATTTTCTGAACTGTTTAGACAGGTAGCGCGCACCGCCTTCGAGGTTCTGTTTTGGAATGGAAGGATCCACGCCGAGCCGACGCGCGGTGGCGGGCATCAGCTGTGCCAGCCCCAGCGCACCTTTGTGCGATTCTGCATTGGGGTTCCAGTTGCTTTCCTGTTGCACCAGACGCAGAAACAGATCTTCGGGCACCCCATGTTTGCGGGCAGCTTGCCGCGCCATGGTCAGGTATTCCCCGCGATATTTCCCCGTATAGCGTGGGCTGATCGACGAGACTGTCGGCACCGTATCCGGGCGCAGCCGTACCGAATTTTCGTATTGCTGCGCTGCCCGCGTATCCAGAATCCGGGTATGGGCCGAAAAAAGATCACGCCTGCTTTTGGTGCTAAACATATCCGCCTGCCCCACTGTGGCACAGGTGAGACCAAGGCCAAGACCGGCGCTAAAAATCCCAAGTGTCAGTGACCGCATTCCGCTTCTCATCCCATTACCCTACTGAGTTCTGGCGGGACTATAGCCGGATTTACATCAAAGGGAAGCAAACTGGTTCACACAGGCCAGCCCATAGGGATAAATTCGCTCGAAATCCCGCCGCCACCTAAACAAAGCCGCTCTTCCTCTCGCAACGACAATGGGGCCAGAGGAGAGCTTTCCTAGCCGTGCCCAGGTCTATACTGTAACTGCAACCCAGCGGTTGGGATTCGGCAAGCAGGCTCTCTTCCGCGCGCAACACAACCTAAGAAAAGAATAAGGACGGACCCCTAATGGCCGGCTCAGTCAACAAAGTCATTCTCATCGGCAACCTGGGGCGTGACCCGGAAGTACGGTCGTTTCAGAACGGTGGCAAAGTTTGCAATCTGCGCATTGCAACCTCGGAAAACTGGAAAGACCGCAACACTGGCGAACGCCGCGAGCGTACCGAATGGCATTCGGTAGCGATCTTCAACGAAGGTCTTGTCCGTGTCGCTGAGCAATACCTGCGCAAAGGCTCCAAAGTCTACATTGAGGGTCAGCTACAGACCCGCAAATGGCAGGATCAAAGCGGCAATGACCGTTACTCCACCGAAGTGGTTCTGCAGGGGTTTGGCTCGACACTGACCATGCTCGATGGCCGTGGCGAAGGCGGCGGCGCAGGCGGTGGCGGCGGCAACTACGGTGGTGGCCAGGACAGCGGCTATGGCGGTGGCGGCGGCGGTTACGACAGCGGCGCGCAACAGGGCGGCGGCTTTGGTGGCGGTAACAGCGGCCCCTCACACAACATTGACGACGACGAAATCCCGTTCTGAGGGTAGTAGACTTCAAGATCGTAGATTTTTGAACGATAACCACCTGTAAGGAAATGAGAACCTCATCAAAAATGTATAATTTTGAGGTTGAAAAACCCACCTTGCTCCGGAGCCGATCAATTGCGTAGATTTTTGATTGGTTTCGGATCAGGTGCTCATACAGCGTAATTCCTTTCTCACCAGTGGCGAACCGTTCAGCTGCCTCGAAGCTGAAGACAATTTGCCAGACTATTGACCAACACTCTTTGTCACTGTTGAGCTGCGCTCCGAGCGGTCGTGTCGCGAAGGTGGTGGAAATTTGAAGGTGGCGTAATCTCCGGGTGAACTGAACCCACCCAACCGGCGGCAGCAACCGCCAGGGAGATCACGCCATGAAGAACAATACCGACACTGCCGCGCTTTCGCTACTGG
>CAJQNB010000080.1 GCA_905479575.1 uncultured Pseudophaeobacter sp. | reverse complement strand
GACATCGGCCTCACGCGTGATGATGTGGAGCAGTTGCGCCACAACTGGCCGTCGCAGTCTTCAGATGCCCCGAAGCTGTAACATCTGTTCCCCCGCCCCCTTCGGCGCTATGACACTCCCCATGACGAACGCACTCGACATTACATTTGCGGCGCTGGCCGACGGGACGCGCCGCGCGATCCTGACTATGTTGTTGGAAGACGACATGGCCGTCACAGACGTCGCCGAACCTTTTGACATGTCGCTGGCTGCGATCTCCAAGCACCTGACGATCCTGACCCGCGCGGGTCTGATCTCGCAAGAAAAGCGCGGGCGGGTGAAATGGTGCAAACTACAGCCCGACGCCATGCGGGCGGCTTCGGTCTGGATGCAGGGGTTTGGCCAGTTTGAACCAGTGCACCTGGACGCGTTTGAACGCTTCCTGGCCAGCGAGTTGGACGACCAGCCCCCAGCCCCTCCCGCCCCGGCTATTCAGAACAGCGAAATCTGAGGAAGTCTGCTCAGGCTTTGACAGGGCGCGCGGGCTTGGCCGCATCTTCGAGCAACAACACCAGGGCCACTACCGTCAGCGCAATCCCCACCAGGATCAGCCCGCTTGGGGCCGGGTTGCCCAGCGCGACCTGCCAGACAATCACCCAACTGGGAGTCAGATAGGTATAGGCCATGACCTTGGCCGCAGGCAGGTGAAGGCTGGCAAACTGCAGCAACACAAAGGTGACAGCGCTGGCAAATATCGCCACATAAAAAATTCCAACCCAGACCAGCATCGGCAGGGCGTTCCACTGGGTCGCGCGGATGTCCCCCCAGCCAACGACCAGCAATACCAGTGCCCCGGCAATCAGGGTGCCAAAGGTAAAGGCAATCGCCGGCTCTCCCCGGTTCAGCTTACGCACCACCGGCGTATAGATCGCATGGGCGACACAGCCGACAAAATAGATCATCTCTCCGCGGCCAATATCAAAGGCCCGCAGCGCCGCCAGGTCGGCCCGGAAGATCACCCAAAGCGCCCCCGCCGCGCCGATGCCCAAGGCCAGCGCCATGCGGGGCGTGGTAATCTGGCGCAGCAGCAGATAGCCAAAGACACCGCTGAGCACCGGGGTCAGGGTAAAGACCGCCGAGGCGCTGACCGGATCTGCCGTCTGCAAGCCATAAAACATCAGCACAAAGTAGCTGGCAAACAGCGCCCCCATCACCAGATAGCGCCAGGGCGCCCGAAAATGATGCCGTCGCAGCTTGCCACTTAGCCCGGCGACCGCGCCAATCACCACCGCCGCGATGCCAAAACGCACCGCATTCAGCGCCATCGGCGCGATATCATTGGCGATCAAAACCCCCAGAGAAAACGATCCCGCCACCAGGATCGAAAACAGCAGCATGGCGCCATGGGCGCGCTGAACCGGGCTCATTGCTGCCAGGCCTTGGCGCGCTCTTTCAAAAAGCTGAGGAAACTCTGCACCTTGTTAGTGCGGTGCAGGTCCACATGGGTCACCAACCAAAGGCTGCCTTCCCAATCGGCCTGCGGATCCATCATCTTGACCAAAGCCGGGCGGCGCGAGGCCTCCCACATCGACATAAAGCCAATACCGGCCCCTGCCATAACCGCCTCTTGCATTGCCACACCGTCGGAGCAGCGGAAGATGATTGTCTCTTCCGTGGTGTGTTCGCGCAGCCATTTGTTGAAAGGTGCGCGGCTGTCTGGATTGTCGGTGCCAACAAACTGATGGTTCTTCAGGTCATCGACACCTTTCAGCATGCCGTGCTGGTCTACATAGCTTTGGGAGGCAAACAGACCGATCTTCTGCTTCAGAAAGGGCTGCACCACATTGTCCGGCTGATCCGGCGCATTGCCTGCCCGCAGCGCCACATGGGCCTCGCCGTACTCCAGCCTGAACAGGCGCTCACCGGTGAGGTAGCGAATAACCAGGCCCGGATGCATCTGCTGGAACTCGGTCAGCACTGGCACCAGTAGATGCGACATCGACGACAATGAGGTCACCACCAATTCGCCTGAGACCTCTTCCCCCTGGCCTTTCAACCGACCAACCAACTGGCTGAACTGGTCATCAGTGGCCTGCGCCACCCGCAACAGGTCCTGACCGGATTCCGTTGGCGTATAGCCACGGGCATGACGCTGAAACAGCTTCACCCCCAGGCGTGTTTCAATTGCATCAATATGGCGGATCACCGTCGCATGATGCACCCCCAGAACCTCGGCGGCGCCACTGACAGTCCCCATGCGGGCCACCTGATAGGCGGTGCGAACTTCGTCCCAATTCTCCATCACACAGTCCTTGCTTCAAATCCGCTTTGTGAAATCTGCCCCTCAAGCCCCACCGCAAATTTGCACAAAACCTGTGCCGACACGGCGATTGAGTTCATTTTTGCTATAACCCATGTGTGATGCAGACGAAACAAAAAATAGGAATTCAGATCATGACCTCCACAGTTCTGCATATCGACTCCTCCGCCCGCGCCGAGAACTCCGTCACCCGCTCGCTGAGCGCCGAGATCACCGGGCGGCTGGCACCTGAAACTGTCATCCGTCGGGATCTGGCGACCCCACTGCCGCTGCTCGACGAGGCCTGGGTCGGTGCCAACTTCACCCCTGCGGACCAACGCAGCGATGAGCAGAAGGCGCTTCTTGCGCAGTCTGACGCGCTGATTGCCGAGCTGAAACAGGCCGATACCATTGTCATCGGCACGCCGATCTACAATTTCTCAGTGCCCTCGACGCTGAAGGCCTGGATTGATCTGGTTGCCCGCGTTGGGGTGACCTTCAATTACACCGAAACCGGCCCCGTTGGTCTGCTGGAGGGCAAACGCGCCATCATCGCGGTGGCCTCTGGCGGGACACAGGCCGGATCGGATATCGATTTTGCCACCACCTACCTGCGCCATGTGCTTGGCTTTATCGGCATCACCGATGTTGAACTGGTCGCCGCAGATCAGCTGTCCATGGATGAGGAAGGTTCGATGCAACGCGCCAAGTCCGCAATCGAGGCGCTTGCCGCCTAAGCTTTGCCCGCTAAATTTGGCACAACCAAACCTGAACACCGCCTCCCTCGGGGGGGGCGGTGCTTTTGCTCAACGCCCCTGTTGCACCATGCCAATCTGTTGCACCATGCTACCCGGACGGGAACGCAAGACAGGGCTCAGCAGATATGAAGAAAATCGGTATTCTCGGCGGCGTCGGCTGGGCCTCGACCCTGGACTACTATCGCGGCATTTGCGCGGGCAGCTGGCAGCGGCAAATCGAGACTGGCGCAGAGGCCCACAACGGCCCGCTCCCCTGCCCAAAGATCACCATAGAATCGGTCAATCAAGCCGAGACCCGCAGCCTGCGCGGGCGCCCCGAGGATGAGGCCAGCTGGGCCGCCTTTGATGCGGTGTTTCGCGATGGCCTGCTGGTGCTGCAAGCGGCCGGATGTGATTTTGCGGTGATCGCCAGCAACACGCCCCATGCGCGCCTACACGCCATCCGCCAAGGGGTAGAGATGCCGGTGCTGTCCATTTTTGATGCAACCGCACAGGCGGTTGCCAAAACCAAGGCCGACTCTGCCCTGGTGATCGGCACTGCGGTCACCATGCAGGCCCGCAACTACGCCGAGGTTTTGGCCCCCTATGGAATTCAGGCCAATCCAACGCTGCCCACAGCGGAGATCGCCGAAGCCCAGTCGATGATCGACCAAGACTTTCACGGCGGCGCCTCGCCAGAGGCGCAGGAACGGCTGCTGCGGTTTTGCCAGAAACACGCCAGCGCCGGGGAGGCAGTGATCCTTGCCTGTACCGAACTGCCGCTGGCCTTCCCGGACCATATTGATGAGCCCTGTTTTGAGGCCGCCGGGGTCTTGTTTATCAATCCCTCCGCAGCCCATGTCGCAGCAGCGCTGGAGCTGGCATTGGGGGAACCCCAAAACGCCTAGGGGCGCGCGTCAGATCCAGTGGGGCTCACACCCGATGCGAGCGAGAAAGGCAAGAAAATCCTCCCGTGCCATCACCACGGTGCGATCATTCACCAGCGGGTGCATATTGATCACATCCACCTCCTGCACCGCTGCATCCATATAAAAGGTCACCCCCTGCGCAACACCGGTGATCATTGCCAGTGGGCTCACTGCGCCCGGGCGAATGCCCAGGTTCTGCATCAGGCGATCAGCAGAGCCAAAGCTCAGCCCTGCGGCACCAATCTCCTTCCCCAGCGCCTTGAGGTCGATCTCGCGGTCCTGTTCGACAGAAATGAGGTAATTACGCTTCTTGCGATCCCGCAGATAGAGGTTCTTGATCTTCAGGCTGCTGACGCCGGGCTGCTGCATCTCTGCTTCAACCTGCTTGGCTTCCTCCACGGTCCGCAGCGGCACATGGGTAAACAGGGTATAGGGCAAATCCCATGCATCAAGCTGTGCCAACAGCGCATCTGAGCTGACCGGCAAGGCGTCCTGTTGAGCGGCGGCTGCATCCATGAATCAAGTCTCCCAAAAGCGGTATTTTACGTCGCCTTCAGATCACGCAAAAAAACCCAAAGACGCAAGAGACGATGCGCCCTCTGGAGACAAAACTGCGCCACAGCCGCTCAGGCACACAGGTAGGCGAGCACACAGACAGGCCGCCCCCCTGTCAGGCGGACACACAGCTGGGCAGCCAGTTAGGGGAGCAGGTAGGTGCGGCAGGTGGTCAGCCGAGCCCTCAAACCGGTGCGAGCTCGTCTTGTCTGACCTCCTCATAGTGGTCAAACGCAGTCTCAAACCAGCCGGTGCCGCGGCTGGCGCTGGCCAGGCCGTGACACAGGCCATCCCGTGCGACCAGCGGAATCAGGGCCTCCAGAACAACCCAACCCGCTTTGCCGTCTTCTGCAGCAAAGCCCAGAACCTGTCCCTTCCGGTTGCTAATCACCGGGATCACCCGGCCTGAAAACACCGAAGGCACATGAATGGCCACCTTCATAATGGGTTGCAAAAGCACCAGATCGGCCTGATCCAAAGCGCTCCGCACCGCATTTCTGGCCGCCGTGCGAAAAGCAAAATCAGAGCTGTCCACGGCGTGATCCTTGCCATCTTTCAAGATCACCGCGACATCCACCACCGGGTGGCTGTTGTAGCCTTCCCGCAGGGCTTCGCGCACCCCGGCCTCAACCGAGGGAATATAGGCCTTTGGCATCGCTCCGCCCTTGATCCTGTCGTGAAACTGAAAACCGCTGCCCCGGGGCAGCGGGCGCATTTCGATCAGAACATCGGCACACTGCCCCGCCCCGCCGGACTGCTTGCGGTGACGGTAGCGCAGCTCAATTGGTTCTCTGAGGGTTTCGCAAAAGGACGGCGGCACCTGCTCGCCAATGGCTTCGACGCCAAATTCCGTTTCCAGCGTGGCCAGCACCCGGCGCAGATGCAACGGCCCCTGCAGATGCAACAGGGCGCGCCCGGAAATCGGGTCCTGTTCCAGCTTAACAGCCGGGTCGATCCCCACCAGACGGTCCAACGCCGCCGAGAGCTGCGCCTCGTCGCGTTGATGCACCGGAACAACCAAGCGCCGGTAGGTCGACGGCGGCGGCTGTGCCCAGCCGGGCAGCCCGGCACTGCCATCAGCAGAATAACAGTAGCCGAGGTTCGGATCGTCGCATTTTTTCGCCTGACCGATATCGCCGGCCTGCAGACCGATGCGCGCCAGGCCAGTGTGCGGGGGGCCAGTGTGCGAGAGGCCAGTGCTGCCAATGGTATTTCCGTGATCGCCCTGTCGCTCATCGGCGCCAGTGTCCAGCCCGCCCAACGCGGCCAGAGTGCGCCCCCCCACCGGGTTGCCATCCCCCAGGCCTGCGTCCAGGGCACGCAGAAAGACGGCTTTATCAAGATGTTTGGCCTGATCGGCCATACAGCCGACCGCCACCACATCCGCCACCCCCTCCCCGAGTTTGCCCAGCCGCGCCCTTGTCAGGGTCGTTTTGCCAGATTGCGATGGCCCCAGTATCGTGAATACACGCATCCCTCTTGGTCCTTCCCTCAGCCAGATGGCTGCCCGGTTGGCCGCACGAACGCTTGCCCCGTTCGCCTGTGTTACCTGATGCTGTTGCTGCCTCACGGCGCCCGATGGATCGCTCAGATCCGTTAAGTCGATGAGGCACCTATAGTCCCGATGTTGCGAGCCTCTCACTGTTTGAGTCAAGCCGTGGTCGGCAGCTGACCTTCTCAGGCGTGCTAATTTCACTAGGATATAACTATGCGAATCACGCGAGACACCCCAGAGCAGCTGATCATCGCAAATACGCCCTGGCTGATCGGCATCATGCTCATCTTGTTTATCCTGGTCTTCATCGGCGCAGGTCTTCTCGTTGCAAGCGGCGAACAGGGAGATCTCTGGTTTGGCGTCTTGTTTGGCAGCCTGGGCGGCGGCATCGGCATAGTGGCTTTTTGCGCCTTTGTGCGACGCGTGCAGATCATCTTTGACCGCGTCGCCGGCAGGATTTTCATTCGCCGCCAGTCGGTTTTTGGCTACAGCAGCGAGGATCACCCACTGGATCAGCTGTCCCATGTGGAAATAGAACAGACCACCACGCTTCGGGATGGGCGCAGTTCAACCCTGTATCGCCCGACGCTGGTTCTAACGGCAGGGCCTGCGGCTCCCGGCAGCAAAACCCGCATCCCGATTGTTGCGGCCTATACCAACGGGGCAGGATCCGACCGGATTGCCAGGGCCGTGAACAGCTGGCTGCCGGCAAAAACCGTGATCTGAAACAGGCTGGACCTTGGCCAAACCCTGTCATCGCTTGACTCTGTCAGCCAATCCACGTAACGCAGGGCCCATATCCGGAAGCATCTATGTCTTCCGGTCCCTGACGTGTCGGGGATCGCCCTCCACCAGCGTGTTACGCCCGTGGGGGCAATTCTGTTTGGATTGCTCTCACAAGCCGGCATTCGACCTGAAGGGCATTTGCGCATGGGCATCCCGCTCACTACATAGGGGCTGTCTGGTTTTGAAGTCGGCAAAGGAGGCCGTAAGCCATGTTTGAAAATCTATCCGAACGGCTTTCCGGGGTCTTTGACCGGCTGACCAAACAGGGCGCCCTGTCCGAGGAAGATGTCAAAACCGCCCTACGCGAAGTCCGCGTTGCCCTGCTAGAGGCCGATGTCTCGCTGCCGGTGGCGCGTGATTTTGTCAAAAAGGTTCAGGACCAGGCCACCGGACAGTCGGTGACCAAGTCGGTCACCCCCGGCCAGCAGGTCGTCAAAATCGTGCATGACGCACTGGTTGACGTGCTGCGCGGCGACGAAGATCTCGGCACGCTCAAGGTGGACAACCCGCCTGCGCCGATCCTGATGGTCGGTCTGCAGGGCTCTGGTAAAACCACCACCACTGGTAAACTGGCCAAGCGGCTGAAGGACAAAGAAGGCAAGCGGGTGCTGATGGCCTCGCTCGATGTCTATCGCCCGGCTGCGATGGATCAGCTGGCAGTTCTGGGCGCCCAAATTGGCGTCGACACCCTGCCGATCGTCGCCGGCCAGAAACCCGTTGATATCGCCAAGCGCGCCAAACAGCAGGCCGCGCTGGGGGGCTATGACGTCTACATGCTGGACACCGCCGGCCGCTTGCAGATCGACGAAGTCCTGATGCAGGAAGTCGAAGATGTCGCGGCGGTGGTCTCCCCCCGTGAGACCCTGCTGGTGGTCGATGGTCTGACGGGTCAGGTCGCGGTTGAAGTGGCGGAAGAATTTGACGCCAAGATCGGCATCTCCGGCGTGGTGCTGACCCGGATGGATGGCGACGGCCGTGGCGGTGCAGCCCTGTCGATGCGCGCGGTGACCGGCAAGCCGATCCGCTTTGTCGGTCTGGGCGAAAAGATGGACGCCATCGAGACCTTCGAGCCAGAGCGCGTCGCAGGCCGTATCCTGGGCATGGGCGACATTGTTGCCCTGGTTGAAAAGGCGCAGGAAACCATCGAGGCCGAACAGGCCGAGCGCATGATGAAGCGCATGATGAAGGGTCATTTCAATATGAATGACCTGAAGATGCAGCTGGAACAGATGCAGCAGATGGGCGGCATGGAAGGCATGATGTCGATGATGCCCGGCATGGGCAAAATGGCCAAGCAGGTGCAGGACGCCGGCATGGACGACAAGGTCATCAAGCGCCAGATCGCCATGATCCAGTCGATGACCAAGAAAGAGCGCGCCAATCCCGGCCTTCTGCAGGCCAGCCGCAAAAAGCGTATCGTGGCCGGCGCGGGTATGCAGGTCTCTGACCTGAACAAGCTTCTGAAAATGCACCGGCAGATGTCGGACATGATGAAGAAAATGGGCAAGATGGGCAAAGGCAAGATGCTGAAGCAGGCCATGAAAGGCATGCTCGGCAAAGGCGGCGGTATGGGCGACATGGCGGGTATGGATCCCAGCCAGATGGACCCCAAAGCGCTGGAAGCAGCGGCCAAAGCCATGGGCGGCGGCAAGGGTATGCCCGGCGGTCTGCCCGGTCTTGGTGGCATGGGCGGCATGGGCCTGCCCGGCGGTCTTTCTGGCTTTGGTAAAAAGAAATAACATGATCCAGGTTCCCACCATAGAAACTCAGCGCCTGATGCTGCGCCAGCCTGCGTTGAGCGATTTCGAGCCGCTCTGCGCCTTCTATGCCTCGCCGCGCGCCGATTTTGTCGGTGGTCAGATGGAGCCGGACAAGGTCTGGCGTCATCTGGCGCTGGAGATCGGTCACTGGCAATTGCGGGGCTATGGCCGCTGGACGCTAGAGGAAAAGGACAGCGGCAAACCGGCGGGCATCATCGGCTTGTGGAACCCCGAAGGCTGGCCCGAGCCGGAAATCGGCTGGGACCTGTTTGAAGGTTTTGGCGGCAAGGGCTACGCCACCGAGGCCGCCACTGCCGCGCGTACCTATGCCTATGAGACCCTGGGCTGGAAAACCGCGATCAGCCTGGTCGCGCCTGAAAACCACGGCTCGCGCGCGGTGGCGCAGCGCCTGGGTGCAACCCGCGATGGTGACTTTGCCCATGTGCGCCTGGGCGCGCTGGAGGTTTGGCGCCACATGAGCCCCGATGATCTGGCCGCTGGCGGCATGGAGGCCTACGCATGACCGCAATGAGCCTGCCCATCCCGGTCCTTGAGACCGCGCGCCTGACACTGCGCGCGCCGCACCTGGATGATCTAAAACCAATGGCGGCTTTCTTTGAGACAGAGCGCAGCCATATTGTTGGCGGTCCGCGCGATGCCATGGGCAGCTATACCTCGCTGGTTTCCCGCCTGGGGCATTGGGTGCTCAATGGCTACGGGCTGTGGCATATCGTCGAAAAAGCCTCTGGGCGCTTCATCGGCTGGACCGGTCTGATCTTTGCCCCTGCCTGGTCTGAGCCAGAGTTGGGCTGGACCCTGTTTGAAGAGGCCGAGGGTAAGGGCTACGGCTTTGAAGCCGCGACCGCTGCCCGCAACTACGGTGCGCATCAACAGGGCCTGAACGGTGTGATCAGCTATATTGCGCCGCACAACAATCGCTCTATTGCACTTGCGGAACGCTTGGGCGCACGTTTTGAATCTGACGCTGCGCTGCTGGGCAAGCCCTGTCAGATCTGGCGGCACCCCACCCTGGAGGCCGCAGCATGAGCCGCCAGAACATCCCGGTTCTTGAAACCAAACGCCTGGTGCTGCGCGGCCCCGAGGCCGAGGACTACCCCAATTTTGAGGCGACCTTCTCCTCTTACCGGGCGCGGTTCATGGGCGGGCCTTTGAATGCCTATGAGGCCTGGATGCTCTATGCCGCTGAAATCGGCCATTGGCAGATTCACGGCTTTGGCATGTGGATGATCCACGACAAGGTCACGGATGAAACCTACGGCATGGCCGGCGGCTGGATGCCTGCGGGCTGGCCAGAACGGGAAATCGCCTGGATCATCTGGCCCGACGCCGCAGGGCGCGGCTATGCGCTGGAGGCCACCAATGCCGCCCGCGCCTATTTCTACGAAACCCAGGGCTGGGAAACCGCTGTCAGCTATCTCGACCCCAAGAACCTCGACTCCATCCGCCTGGCAGAACGGCTTGGCGCGGTGAAAGATCACGATGCGGCAACCATTGATGGCAACGATGCGGTCTATCGCCACCCAGCCCCTGCGGCGCTGAAGGGCAGCCAGATTGCCCATGGTATCGAGATGGAAATCAGCCACTACGCTGACCCGCTGTTCAAACCAAAAGGATGGGCTCTTGACTGATCACATCACCCCAGCCGAGCACACGCAGGACGACGTGGCCCGCGCCGCCGAAATCCTGCAAGGGCACCGCGAAAGCATCGACCGGCTTGATGCGATTCTCGTCTACACCTTGGGCGAGCGGTTCAAACACACACAGGCCGTGGGTCAGCTGAAAGCTGAACATGCGCTGCCGCCCTCGGATCCCACCCGAGAGGCCGCGCAGATTGCACGGCTCGAAGATTTGGCGAAACGGGCCAACCTGGACCCCGATTTTGCCAAGGCTTTCCTGAATTTCATCATTCAGGAAGTCATCAGACACCACAAGAAACACCAGGAATAACAGGGCAATCCCTGTCAACGCCATCAAAGGAGACTACCCAATGGCTATCAAACTTCGTCTGGCCCGTGGCGGCTCGAAAAAACGCCCCTTCTACCGCATCGTAGCTGCTGACAGCCGCATGCCACGTGACGGCCGTTTTGTTGAAAAGCTCGGCACCTATAACCCGCTGCTGCCAAAAGACAGCGAAGAGCGCGTGAAAATGGACATGGAACGCGTTCAGTACTGGCTCGGCCAGGGCGCCCAGGTCACCGACCGTATCGCCCGTATGCTCGAAGCTGCTGGCGTGCGCGAAAAGGCCGACCGCTCCAACCCCAAAAAGGGCACCCCTGGCAAGAAAGCCCAGGAGCGCGCTGAACAGAAAGCCGCCAAGGCCGCCGAGCCAGCCGCAGACGCGGAATAATACAGTGGGGTCGCGGGACCTGCCCCTTTCGGGGCCCGAGGGGGATGTGCCGGAAGGTGCTTTCCCCGCGGCGTTCCGCACCCAGCTTGATCTGTTGATGCAGATGCGGCGCGACGTGCGCCGCTTCCGCAGGGATCCGGTGGATGAGGCAGTGCTGGCGCGCTGCCTCAACGCCATCCAGCTGGCCCCCTCGGTGGGGTTGAGCGAACCCTGGCGCCTCCTGCGTATCGACAGCGAGGCCGCCCGTGAGGCCGCCCTGAAGAATTTTGAAACCGCCAATGCAGAGGCTCTGGCCGGCTATTCCGGTGCCCGCGCCAATCGCTATGCCGGCCTGAAACTGTCAGGCATGCGCGAAGCCCCGGTGCAACTGGCGATTTACTGCGATGATGACACCGTGCAGGGTCATGGGCTGGGCGCTGGCACCATGCCTGAAATGCGCCGCTATTCGGTGGTCACCGCCATCACCCTGTTCTGGCTTGCCCTGCGCGCCGAAGGGCTGGGACTGGGCTGGGTCTCGGTGCTGGACCCGGATCAGCTCAACCGTGATTTGCAGGTGCCGGCGAGCTGGAAATTGATCGGATATTTCTGCATCGGCCTGCCCGAAGAACTGCACGACAGCCCCGAACTGGAACGCCAGGGCTGGGAAAATCGGCAGAACGCGTTGTCGATTGAGACACGGTAAAGCGATGGGACGTTTGATCCGCCTTGTAATTTTTGTTGCGATCGCCTTTACCTCGGGCATTCTATTCGAGCGCAGCCATCAAAAGGACCTATGCGCACAATCTGGCGGCCAATGGATGCGCGCCGGATTCTGCGCCGGAGAGTGAACTCATGAGTGCCCCCCAAAGTGATCTGATTTGCGTAGGCGCCATTGCTGGATCTTATGGCGTGCGCGGCGAAGTGCGGCTGAAAAGCTTTTGCGCCCAGCCGGAAGAAATCGAAACCTATTCGCCGCTCACCAATGAGGACGGAAGCCAGAGCTACAGCATTGCCCTGACCCGCGCCGTAAAGGGCGGCTTTTGCGGCCGCATCGCAGGCGTTGAGACAAAAGAACAGGCCGACGCGCTGAAAGGCCTGCGCCTGTTCACCTCGCGCGACCAGCTGCCGACCCTGCCCAGCGACGAATATTACCACGCCGACCTGATCGGGGTCGAGGTCTTTGACACCGGCGGTGTGTTGCTCGGCACGGTGAAATCGGTGCAAAACCACGGCGCCAGCGATCTGCTGGAGCTGATGGGCGAGGGCCTGAAAGGCACTGTGTTTCTGCCCTTCACCCTGGCGGCGGTGCCCACGGTTGACCTGGAACAGGGACGCATCATCGCAGATCCGCCTGAGGGTTTGTTTTAAACCTACAGGTCAGCCAGCTTCCTCAGCGCGCAATGCATCCAGAACCCGGACAACTGATACCACCGTCAATGAACTCCGCTGCAACTCCGGCAGCTTTCGCCCCAGGCTGACCCAAAACCGGAACAGGCGCCACGCAAAGACGAACCGGAATACCGGGTCATCCGTCAGCTTGGTTCCGTAGCCCCCTTCAAACGCTGCCCAATCTGCCTGAGCGACGCAACCGAAGCCAGGACTGTCGCCATCAGAGGCAAGGTGCTCCGGGCAATTTGCCAGCCAGATATCGGCAATATCGCGCTGCGGAAAAACAGCCCCATGATTGAGAAAATCAATAAACGACACCTCCCTGTCCGACATGATGATATTGCGTAGATGCAGGTCACCATGCGCCAAAGCGCTGCGGAACTCCTTTCCCCGCGCCAACCGGGCGGCCCGATGCAAATGCGCACATAATCCCAGAAAGCTATTGGGTTTGGGCAGCGAGAGCCTTCCTTCGCGCACCGCTAGCGCCCGATCAGAGACCATTTTCAGAAACGGTTTAGGCCAAAACTGCCTTAGCCCAGTATCCGATACCCGGTGCAGCTCGGCCACAGCCTTACCGATCCGGCGCAAGACCTCGTCTCTGGCCCCAAAGCCATAGTCCGTCAGAGCCAATGTGCGGTAGGCGGTGTCACCCTGGACAAAATCCATCAATGCATAGGGGTGCTGCGGATCCTGCCACAACAACCCCGGAGCAGACACGCCTGACACAGGTTTCAGGCTTTGGGCGGCTTTCCTCTGCCGCTCCAGTTGCCGGATCAACGGTCGTGGGTTCGCCGTATCAAAATCAGCCCGCAGCACAAAGCTCTGCCCAGCTGCTGTCTTGACCTCCAGAACACAGCGGCGATGCTCAAGCAAACGGTTGGACCCCAGCCTGCGAAAGACGGCTCCTTCTTCGACCAGACCGGCAGCGGATGCGGCACGGGGCCAAAGCGCCTGAGCACGCGCCTGAACCTCCTCAAGGGCCGCATCGGGATCAAGGCTCTGTACCTTGGGCCGCATTTCTGAATTCATCCAAACACCAATGCTTTCTATTGCGCAAAAACCTGAGTGCACTAAACAGCAACTTTATGACGACTCCAAACAAATCCCACGGCCGCAAAGCCATCCGCCCGAGCCTGAAGCCGCGTGAGCTGATGACGCCAACGCCCGAACTGGTCGGCGTTTGGAAGGCAAAGATCCTGACGCTGTTTCCCACCGCCTTTCCCGGCGTGCTGGGCGAAAGCCTGACGGGCAAGGCCCTGCAGGAAGGCCTGTGGCAGCTGGAGACTGTGGATCTACGTGAATTTGGCGTTGGCAAACACCGCAATGTGGATGACACCCCAGCGGGTGGTGGCGCCGGGATGGTGTTGCGGGCAGATGTGCTGGGCAATGCCATAGACCAGGCCATGCAGGACACCACCGCACCCCAGGGGGGTAACTGGCCCCTGATCTACCTCACCCCGCGCGGCAAGCCGATGGATCAGGCCATGATGCAGAACCTGGCGCGCTGCGATGGCATTACGCTGCTCTGTGGCCGGTTTGAAGGCGTCGATGAGCGGGTCTTGGAGCATTACAACATTCAGGAAGTCTCATTGGGGGATTTTGTCATGACCGGCGGTGAGCTGGCGGCGCAGGCGCTGATTGATGCCACCGTGCGGCTGATCCCCGGCGTGCTGGGCAATCAGGCCTCAACCGAGGAAGAGAGCTTTTCCTCTGGCCTGCTGGAGCATCCGCAATATACCCGCCCGGCAGAGTGGCAGGGCCGCAAGATCCCCGAGGTGCTGATGTCCGGCCACCACGGCAAGGTGGCAGAGTGGCGCCAGGAGATGGCAGAACAGATCACACAGGCGCGCCGCCCCGACCTGTGGCAGGCCTATGAGGCCAGCAGACCGCCGCAAAAGCCCAAGCGCAAAAAGAAGTGACGCCTAGTCAACCACGACAGGCGCCTCGCTTCCATGCATCATGTGGGTAATCATTTGACAGTGAAATTGCGGCTGCGCCCTGCAACAACCAGCGCCCAGCCCGGACCGGGGAGAAAATTGATGGGTCGCGTATTGCTACGCCTTTTGGCGGGACTGGTATTGGTAGTCGTGGTTCTGCTGGCGGTGCTGATCTTCAACACCCTGCGCTATACGCCAGAGGCAACCGCCGACTCCGGCACCCCCTATGAGCTAGGGGCCGATATCGAGCAGGCAACCAAAGATTTGTCAGCGGCGGTCAAGTTCCGAACCGTTTCCACCGATTTGAAGCACCCGGATTTCGCCGCCTTTCTGACCTTTCTGCAAGACAGCTACCCGCTGGTGCACAATACCATGAGCCGCGAAGTGCTGGCCCGGCAAACTCCCCTGTACAAATGGCAAGGCAGCGATCCAAGCCTCGCGCCCATCCTGCTGGCCGGCCATTATGACGTCGTGCCCATTGCCCCCGGTTCCCATCATCTATGGGAGCACGAGCCCTTTTCTGGCGTGATTGACGATGAATTTGTCTGGGGGCGCGGCACTCTGGATGACAAAGGCGCCGTCATCGCCATGCTCACCGCAGCCGAAAAGATGATCGCCGATGGCTTCACCCCCAAGCGCACGGTCTATTTCAGCTTTGGCGGCGATGAAGAGATCGGCGGGCTTGGTGCCATGGCCGTCGCTGTTCACCTGAATGAGCAGGACATCGAGCTAGACTGGATGCTGGATGAAGGCTCCTTTGTGCTCGATAAGGTCATCCCCGGCCTGGACCAACCTGTGGCCAGCATCAACCTCTCGGAAAAAGGCTATGTTACCCTGGAACTGGTGGCTAAATCCGCCGGGGGGCACTCCTCCATGCCGCCGCGCGTCACCGCCGTGGGACGCATCGCCAGGGCCATCAGCCGACTGCAGGACAATCCTGTCCCCGGTGGGCTGACCGGCATTTCAGAGGAGTTCTTTGACGGCCTTGGACGTCATTTCTCTTTTGGACAACGGGTGGTCTTTGCCAATCGCTGGCTGTTCAAGCCGTTGCTGGAAACCATCCTCGCGGGCTCTCCTACCACAGATGCGATGCTGCGCAGCACCACCGCGCCCACCATGCTGACTGGATCCAGCAAGGACAACGTGCTGGCCGCCGAGGCCTCTGCCAAGATCAACTTTCGCATCCATCCCCGCGATTCCGTCGCTGACATCGTGGCACATGTGCGCCAAACCATCGACGACCCGGAGATCGAAATTCGCTATGACGAAAGCCTGGCCAACCCGGCTTCGCCGGTGTCTTCCGCGCAGGCCACGGGCTATTTGGATATCAAAACCTCGATTCTGGATGCCTTTGGGCCCTTGGCAACTGTCCCTGGCCTGACCATTGCCGCAACGGACGCGCGCCACTACGGCAAAGCCGCCAAAGACGCCTATCGGATCAACCCGTTCAAGATCGAAGGCTCTG
Organism: uncultured Pseudophaeobacter sp.; assembly: GCA_905479575.1. Lineage (GTDB taxonomy): Bacteria > Pseudomonadota > Alphaproteobacteria > Rhodobacterales > Rhodobacteraceae > Pseudophaeobacter. Next base: position 48,477 of record CAJQNB010000080.1, on the reverse strand, counting down.
ACCTGGCGCGTTTTCATGGCACCAATGAACGCCTGTCAATCGAGAACCTGGAGACCGGCATCAACTTTTTTGGAGCCCTGCTGCAAAAACAGTAACCCGTCGATATCAGCTGCAGTCAAATGTCTCCCTATTGGCCGCCAGGTCCGTCGATGGGACGCATGATGGGCTGTTTGCCCTTGACCGAATAGGACAACCCGCCTAGGAAACCTCAGTCTGTAATTGCTGAGTCGGTTGCGGGCTGTTTGACGTTGGGACAATGCCTCGGAAGCTTTCTTCGGTTTTGCTGCAGCACCCCGGCGCAACACTCAAATGAACAGACGATCTAACCTCTGGCGGGCTGCAAAGGCGGGACCCGGTGAAGACCAAGAGCTCTGAGGACGCGCAAATACGTCGTGGAAAACCACGAGCAAAATAGGAGAAGATCAGATGGACCTGATCGCACAGCTGGAGGCGGAACAAGTTGCCGCCCTAGGGAAAGACATCCCTGACTTCAAAGCCGGTGACACCATCCGTGTTGGCTTTAAAGTAACCGAAGGTTCGCGTTCGCGCGTTCAGAACTACGAAGGCGTATGCATCAGCCGTAAAAACGGCGCGAGCATTGCGGGTTCCTTCACCGTTCGCAAGATTTCTTTTGGTGAAGGCGTGGAACGTGTGTTCCCACTGCACTCCACCAACATCGACAGCATCACCGTTGTGCGTCGTGGCCGCGTTCGTCGCGCCAAACTGTACTACCTGCGTGCCCTGCGCGGTAAGTCCGCACGGATCGCTGAAGATTCACATTACAAAGCCAAAAAGGCCTGAGGAGCGGTATCATGAAAAAAGATATTCACCCCGATTACCACTTCATCGACGTCAAAATGACCGATGGCACCGTTCTGAAGATGCGCTCCACCTGGGGCAAAGAAGGCGACCAGATGTCGCTGGACATCGACCCCACAGTGCACCCTGCCTGGACCGGTGGTAACACCCGTCTGATGGATGCCGGCGGCCGCGTCTCCAAGTTCAAAAAGAAATATGAAGGCCTGGGCTTCTAAGCTTAGTCCCCTTTTGGATTTCGAAATGCCGCTCCTTTTGGGGGCGGCATTTTTTGTTGGCACCTCGGAATTTGCAGATCTGTAACAGGGCCCGCCAGAGGTCGGTCAAATGAGAGCAATACAGAGCCTAACTAGGGTCTTTTCCTGCAATTTGCATGCTTTCCATTGATTCGCCCCAGCTCTATAGTCAGCACAACACAACAGGCGCGCGCAGCGCAGCGAACCAAAGGGACCAATAGATGGCGCATATCATAGTCGTCGGCAACGAAAAGGGCGGCGCAGGGAAATCCACCGTCTCGATCCATGTGGCCACAACCCTGGCCCGGCTTGGCCACAAGGTGGCAGCGCTTGATCTCGACCTGCGGCAGCGCTCCCTGGGTCGCTATATTGAGAACCGCAAAGAGTTCATGGCGAAGGCGGCGCTGGATCTGCCCTTGGTCGAATTGCACGAGTTGCCCGAGATCGACGCCGAGAGCCTGCAGCCGGGCGAAAACATCTATGATCATCGCCTGTCTGCTGCGGTCTCCAGTCTGGAGCCGGACAATGATTTCATCCTGATCGACTGCCCCGGCTCGCACACCCGGTTGAGCCAGGTGGCGCATTCCCTGGCCGATACCCTGATCACACCGTTGAACGACAGCTTTGTGGATTTTGATCTGCTGGCCCATACCGACCAGAAGGGCGAAAAGATCACCGGCCCGTCCGTCTATTCCGAAATGGTCTGGAACGCCCGCCAGCTGCGCGCTCAGGCCGGGCTGAAACCCATCGACTGGGTGGTGATCCGCAACCGCGTCGGCACCCAACGCATGGTCAACAAGGAAAAGATGGAACGCGCCATCAACATGCTGTCCAAACGCATCGGCTTTCGCGTTGCCCCCGGTTTTTCCGAGCGGGTGATTTTCCGCGAGCTGTTCCCGCGCGGCCTGACCCTACTGGACCTCAAGGACATCGGTATCAAGCAGCTGAACATCTCCAACATCGCTGCCCGCCAGGAATTGCGCGACATGATGAAGGCGGTGAACCTGCCCGGCGTCGAGATTGACATTTAGACACCTCCACCCAACAAAACGGCGGTTGCTCCCCGCGCGGGAGAACCGCCCGAACTAGCTGAGCCTGTGCCAGGGGCACCATGGCCCGCACAGACAAATGCCACTTTGAAGGCCTAAATTGCAAAGGCATTCGGCCCTAGTGTCGGGACCCATCAAACCTCAACATAGGGGGAGAGATTTGGCATTGCCCCGTTTGGTCGGTAAACGGTGAACAGCTCTAGCGGATCAGCCACGCCGCGCAGCATGTAGCGCCCCAATGACACCATGTCATGCTTGCCCGCCGTAACGGCGCGCTGGACCACCGAGGAAAAAATCATGTTTTGCCCAACCGAGCGATGCATGTCCGCAATCCGCGCGGTTTGATTGACCGCCGGGCCAATCACGGTGAAATCCAGCCGGTTTTCCGCGCCGATGTTGCCATAGAGAATTTTTCCGGCGTGCAGCGCCAGGGTCCAATCGGTGATTGGCAGGCCAAGCGCCAGACGCTGTTCATTGCGCAGGCTGATATTGCGGCACAGTTCTGCAGCAGCATCCAGGGCCGCCTGCGCGTCCTTTTCGATACTTCCCAGATTGAACATCACCAGCATTCCGTCGCCCAGGAACTTGAGGATATTGCCCCCGTGACCATGGGTGGCTGCGACGGCGATGCCAAAGTAATCGTTCAACATCTCGATCAGCTCGGGCCCCGGCAGCTCACCCGCTAGGCTGGTGAAGCCCTTGAGATCGAACAAGCCAATCACCGCGTCAATCTCGGTGGAAGAGCCACGCTGGAATTCACCAGAAAGCACCCGCTGTCCGGGGTCTCGCCCCAGATAGGTCTGCAACAGATCCGTGGCCATCTGGCGGTTTGACATGGATTTCAACGCCAGCCCCAGCGCAGGGTAGAGCGCCTGGATCAAGGCCTTGTCCTCGCTCGAGAACCCCTCAGCGCCATCAGAGGTCCAGGAGCATAACACCCCCTCGGACGGGTTGTTGGGATCAAAAGGGGGCTCGTCTTCAGTGAACCGCAGAGCCATGGCAAGATACTCGGTGCCGCCCTGATCTTTCAGATCCCGCAGCAAGGGAAATCGGGTCAGGTCCTCGCCTGTCAGATCCGATTGAAAAATCTCCATGTTCTGTTCCAACAGAACATAGAAGGGGCTTTGCAACCAGGCCTCCAGCGGTGTTTCACGGCGCTCATAGTGTTCGTGGCTGATGCCGTCCATGCGGGTCCAGTTGTAGCCAATGCCGCCGAATTTGGGGTGATAGGCACGCTGCGCCAGATGGAACCGCCACAGCGGCACCCCCAGCTCCACCAGTTTCTCACAAAAACTGTTGAGCAGATCCTGACGACTGTTGTAGCGCAGCCCCTTGCCGATCAGCCAAGGAATTACTGCCGCTGCCCTGCTCTCCAAGCCTTCCATTGCCATCCGGCCTTTCTGTATCAGCTCTACCCGCCCTGCCCCTGGCTTTGCGGCATATCTTTTGCCAGAGGATACTCGATCCCAGCCAGCTGCCGCAACATGCGCCGCAGCAGTGCCACCTCTTCTGGCGTGAAACGCTTCGCGAGCATCCCATCATAGCTTTGCGCTTCGGCGCGCAGATCACGATAGGCTGCTTCGCCCGCCGGGGTAAGCCGCAAATGTTCCGAGCGGCGGTCCTTTTCATCCCGGCTGCGGGACACGAATCGACGTTCCGCCAGCTTGGCCACGGCTCGGCTGATCTTGGTTTTATGGATCTTGGCCCGCTCACCGATATCGCGGGCGGTCATTTGCCCAAAGATGCCCAGATGAAACAGCACCCGCCATTCATTGCGCAGCATACCATAGCGGTTTTTGTAATGGGCCTGAAAGGCCAGCGAAGATTCCTCTGCCGCCCGGTTCAATAAAAAGGGCAGAAAATCTTGCAGCGAAAAATCATCTTTTTCAGTCATGGGGCTCTCCTTTCCCTTGTTAGTTACAAAAACAACTATTAATTCCGCAAGTAGAAAAGGAGCGCGCGACATGAACAAAGCTGCTGATCCCCACCAGATGATCCAGGCCCCCTCTCTTGCCGGCCCGCACGAAGGCTATATGCCCGGCTTTGGCAACGATTTTGAATCCGAGGTCCTGCCCGGCGCCATGCCACAGGGTATGAACAGCCCGCAGAAATGTAACTACGGTCTTTATGGCGAGCAGCTGTCAGGCACCGCCTTTACCGCCGATCCCCCCGAGCGCACCTGGTGCTATCGTATCCGCCCCTCGGTAAAGCATTCGCACCGCTACAGCAAAATCGACCTGCCCTACTGGAAATCGGCGCCGCATGTGGACCCTGATGTGGCCAGCCTGGGCCAGTATCGCTGGGACCCAGTGGCCCATGATGGCGCGGCCCTGACCTGGCTCACCGGGATGAAGACCATGACCACCGCCGGGGATGTGAACACCCAGGTCGGCATGGCCAGCCATGTCTATCTGGTCACCGAAAGCATGGTCGACAGCTATTTCTTTTCCGCCGATTCCGAGCTTTTGGTGGTGCCACAGGAGGGCCGTCTGCGCTTTGCCACCGAGCTGGGCATTATTGATCTGGAACCGCAGGAAATTGCCATCATCCCCCGGGGCCTGGTCTACCGGGTCGAGGTTCTGGAAGGCCCGGCCCGTGGCTTTGTCTGCGAGAACTACGGTCAGAAATTTGAACTGCCCGGCCGTGGCCCCATTGGCGCCAACTGCATGGCCAATCCGCGAGATTTCAAAGCGCCGGTGGCGGCCTATGAGGACCGCGAGGTGGCTTCGACCCTGACGGTGAAATGGTGTGGTCAGTTCCATGAGACCAAGATCGGCCAGTCGCCGCTGGATGTGGTGGCCTGGCACGGCAACTATGCGCCCTATAAATATGACCTAAAGACCTACTGCCCGGTTGGCGCCATTCTGTTTGATCACCCGGATCCGTCGATCTTTACCGTGCTGACAGCGCCATCGGGCGTGCCCGGAACCGCCAATATCGACTTTGTCCTGTTCCGCGACCGCTGGATGGTGGCTGAAAACACCTTCCGTCCGCCCTGGTATCACAAGAACATCATGTCCGAGCTGATGGGCAACATCTACGGGCAGTATGACGCCAAGCCAAAGGGGTTTGTCCCCGGCGGCATGTCGCTGCACAATATGATGATCCCGCACGGACCGGACAAGAACGCCTTTGAAGGCGCCTCGAACTCCAACCTTGGGCCGGAGAAGCTGGAAAACACCATGTCCTTTATGTTTGAGACCCGTTTTCCGCAGCATCTGACCGCCTTTGCCGCCAAGGAAGCGCCGCTGCAGGACGATTACATCGATTGCTGGAGCGACATTGAGAAGAAATTCGACGGCACCCCCGGCTTGAAATAGGCTGCGGGTAGGGCAAGTAAAAACAGAAGGGGGCGCTGCCCCCCTCTGGGCCCTTTGGGCCCATTCACCCCCGGAGGTATTTCCGGAAAGATGAAATGAGATCTGCGGATCTTGCAACCGACTGGAGGCTTTATGCCGCTTCTGAAATCCTGGGTGAGCTCGGCCAATGACGCCGCGCATCCCTTTCCCCTGAACAACCTGCCCTATGGCGTTTTCTCTACCGCCGATAGCGATCCGCGCTGTGGTGTGGCGATTGGTGATATGATCCTCGACTGCCAGGCCGCCGAAGAGGCGGGTCTGTTGCAGCTGGCGGATTATCCGCTGTTTGAGGTGCCCTTCTGGAACGAGATGATGGAAGAAGGCCCTGCCGTTTGGGCCGCCCTGCGCGCACGCCTGACAGCGCTGTTGGCCGAAGACGCGGCTGAGCAGTCCAAGCTGGAACCACTGTTGACGGCCCAGGCAGAGGCCGAGCTGCACATGCCGATGGCGGTGGCAGAATATACCGATTTTTATGCCGGCATGCAGCACGCCAAAAACATGGGGGCGATCCTGCGGGGCTCGCCGGATCTGCCTGCCAACTGGCTGCATATTCCTATTGGCTACAATGGCCGCGCCTCCTCTGTTGTGGTTTCAGGCACGCCCATTCACCGCCCCAATGGCCAGACCAAGGCGCCGGACGCCGAGATGCCCTCCTTTGGGCCCAGCAAACGTCTGGATATCGAGCTGGAAATGGGCGCCATTGTTGGCACCGGATCCGAATTTGGCCAGCCCATCACCGTGGATGAAGCCGATGCGATGATCTTTGGCTATGTGCTGCTGAACGACTGGTCGGCCCGCGACATTCAGGGCTGGGAATACCAGCCGCTGGGGCCGTTCCAGGGCAAGGCCTTTGGCACCTCGATTTCACCCTGGATCGTCACCGCGGCGGCGCTGGAAAGCTTCCGTGCCCCGACCCCAGCCCGCGAGAAAGAGCTGCTGCCCTATCTGGAGGGCAGCAAGGATGGCTTGTATGATATCGAGCTGGAAGTGCTGATGCAGCCCGAAGGCGCGGCGACGGCCACGGCGATCTCCAAGACCAACTACAACCGGATGTATTTCTCAGCAGCGGAGCAGCTGTGCCATCATGCCATTGGTGGCTGCGAGATGAACACCGGGGATCTGTTGGGGTCTGGCACCATCTCCGGCGCGGAACGGTCCGAGTATGGATCGTTGATGGAGTTGAGCTGGGCCGGGCGTGAGCCCTTTACCCTGGAGACCGGCGAGAGCCGTGGCTTTATCGAGGATGGCGACACCCTGACCCTGCGCGGCAATGCCCGTGGCGATGGTTTCACCATTGGCTTTGGTGATTGTACCGGCAAGATCCTGCCCGCCAAATCCTGGCCCGCAGCCAAATAACCCCGTCGTTCGAAACATTTTTGCCAGAGGCGGTTTGAAGCCTCTGGCACCCGAAAAAGGATAATAACATGGCCAAGGCATTTGCGTCCCAAGGGGACATGAGCGAAAAGAAAATCACCTTTAGCGAAGTGGGCAAGGACATCTATGCCTTCACCGCCGAGGGCGATCCCAACTCTGGTGTTATCGTCGGCGATGACTCTGTGATGATTATTGAGGCTCAGGCGACACCCCGTCTGGCCAACAAGGTGATCGAATGCGTGCGTTCGGTGACCGACAAACCCATCAGCCATGTGGTGCTGACCCACTATCACGCAGTGCGGGTGCTGGGGGCCTCGGCCTTTGGCGCTGGTCAGGTGATCATGGGCGACGCCGCCCGCGCCATGGTGGTGGAACGGGGCCAGGAAGACTGGGACAGCGAATTCCAGCGTTTCCCGCGCCTGTTTGAAGGCCACGAGAGCATTCCCGGCCTGACCTTCCCCACCACCACCTTTAGCGAGGACATGACGGTCTATCTGGGCAACCGCCGAGTCGACCTGATGCATCTGGGCCGCGCCCATACGGCGGGTGACATCGTTGTGCATGTGCCGGATGAGAACGTGATGTTCACCGGTGACATCGTTGAATACCACTCTGCCTGCTATTGCGGGGACGGTCATTTCAGCGACTGGGGGGATACCCTGGACAACATCGCCGCCTTTGACGTGGACGCCATTGCCCCCGGTCGCGGCGACGCGCTGGTTGGCAAGGAAATGGTCAACGCGGCGATCGAAAACACCCGCGATTTTGTCGAAAGCACCTATCGCCCCGCCGCCCGTGTCGCGGCCCGCAACGGCACCCTGAAAGAGGCCTGGGATGCGGTGCGCGCCGAGTGTGACCCCAAGTTCAAGGACTATGCAATCTACGAGCATTGCCTGCCCTTCAACGTCGCCCGCGCCTTTGACGAAGCTCGTGGCATTGACACCCCTCGCATCTGGACCGCCGAACGCGATCTGGAAATGTGGGCTGCACTGCAAGGCTGATCCCCATCTTTTGAAAGCCCCCAAACAGCGGGGGCTTTCAAGATCGCACCCACTGGCCGCTCAGGTCAGGCCGGTCCGATCACGAACTCCGGGCGCTTTGATCCAGATCGTGCCGCCCAACAAAAACATGTGAAACGATACTCACATCCTCCCGGCACTGCACTGCCGGGAAACAGAGAAGCTGTGCCGATCAGATCCTCCGGTTGGCACCCCCTTTGGGAGGAGACCAGATGAACAAGATCTTTGAAGTCCCGATGTATCCTTATGCCCGCCATGAGGATCAGGATGCCGGGGCGCCAGTGCGCCGCAAAGTGGTGGTGATTGGCGCCGGCCCCGTTGGCCTGGCAGCGGCCATTGAACTAGCGCAGGAAGGCATCGAGGTGGTGGTCCTTGATGAGAATGACAAGGTAAGCTTTGGCTCCCGCGCCATCTGCTTTGCCAAACGCCCGCTAGAGATCCTGGACCGGCTCGGCTGTGGCCAGCCGATGGTCGACAAAGGCGTGTTGTGGAACAAGGGCAAGGTCTTCTTTGACGACCGCCAGGTCTATGATTTTGACCTGCTGCCGGAGGAGGGCCACAAACGCCCGGCCTTCATCAATCTGCAGCAATATTATTTCGAAGAATATCTCGTTGACCGGGTGCGCGAGCTGCAAGCCCAGGGTGCGCCGATCGAAATCCGCGGCCGCAACAAGGTCTCGGCAATCGGGACCCATCCCGATCATGTGACGCTGGAGGTCGACACCCCCGAAGGCTCTTATAACCTGGAAGCGGATTGGATGATCGCCTGTGACGGCGCCAACTCGCCAACCCGCCGGATGCTGGGGCTGGATTTTGTCGGACGCGTCTTTGAGGACAACTTCCTGATCGCCGATGTGGTGATGGAGGCCGACTTCCCCACCGAGCGCTGGTTCTGGTTCGATCCGCCCTTCAACAAAGGCCAGTCGGCGCTGCTGCACAAACAACCCGACGGCGTCTGGCGCATTGATCTACAGCTGGGCTGGGACATCGACAAAGAACGGGAAAAACGCCCCGAAAATGTCATTCCGCGCCTCAAGGCAATGCTGGGCGAGGAGGTGGAGTTTGAGCTGGAGTGGGTCTCGATCTACACCTTCCAGTGCCGCCGGATGGAACAATTCCGCCATGGCCGCGTGTTGTTTGCCGGTGACGCCGCGCATCAGGTCTCGCCCTTTGGCGCCCGTGGGGCCAACTCAGGCCTGCAGGACACCGACAACCTGATCTGGAAACTGAAACTGGTGATGGAGGGCAAAGCCCCCGACAGCCTGCTCGACAGCTACGACCAGGAGCGAGTGCATGGGGCCGAGGAAAATATCCTCAACTCCAGCCGCTCCACCGATTTCATCACGCCAAAATCGGAAATGTCCCGCCTGCTGCGCGACGCGGTTCTGGATCTGAGCGAACACCACGAATTTGCCCGCCCGCTGGTGAATTCTGGCCGCCTGTCAGTGCCCTGCACCTATGATGGCTCAACGCTGAACTCAGCCGATGCGCTGATGGATGGGCCTGCGCGCAGCCGCCCTGGATCGGCCTGCCCCGATGCACCATTGGGGGATGGCTTCCTGCTGTCAAAACTGGGCAATGACTTTGTTCTGCTAACCATTGATGCCGATGCCCCCGATGAAATCGAAGAGGCAGGCATTACCGTCAAACGTCTGGCGCTGTCAGTGAAGGACGACAAGACCCTGGCCCTGAAAGAGCGCTATCTGGGCGATAATGACAGCGGCGTCTATCTGATCCGCCCGGATCAGCATGTCGCCGCCCGCCGCCCCTCGTTTGATGACAACCAGTTCCGCGCCGCCATCCGCCGCGCGGTGGGCAAGGAGTGACCCCTATGTCTGATACCCTGATCCTGACCCCGAATATCAACGGCGCCGATGATTTCTATGCAGATCTTCTGGCCGCCCATGAGGGGCGCGACACCGCCGACAGCGAGGCATTCAACGCCCGTCTGCTGTTGGTGCTGGCCAACCACATCGGAGACCGCGCGATCCTGAAACAGGCGCTGGCTGCGGCCGCGCTCACCAAAGAGGAGGACCCCTCGTGAAAATCGAACAAATCCACCACGTCGCCTATCGCTGCAAAGACGCCAAACAGACCGTCGAGTGGTACAACCAGATGCTCAAGATGGACTTTGTGCTGGCCATCGCCGAGGACCACGTGCCCTCCACCCACGAGCCCGACCCCTACATGCATATCTTCATGGATGCGGGCAACGGCAACGTGCTGGCGTTTTTTGAGCTGCCTACCAAACCCGAAATGGGCCGCGACCCCAACACGCCGATCTGGGTTCAGCACATCGCCTTCAAGGTCAAGGACCGCGAGACCCTGATCGAATTCAAAGACCATCTGGAAGCCAATGGCGTTGAGGTTCTGGGCGTCACCGATCACTCGATCTTCCACTCGATCTACTTCTTTGATCCCAATGGTCATCGGGTAGAACTGGCCTGCCCAGACCCCAAAGAAGAGGCGCTGCTGGCAAAACTCGACGCGGTGAAATGGGACATGCTGGAGGAATGGTCCAAGACCAAGAAAGCCCCCAAACACGCCGACTGGCTGCATGCCAAAGAGCTGAACGACGTCGGAGCGCCCAGCTAAAGATTGACTTACAATGGGCAACCGGAAACTCTTCGGCTGCCCATTTTCCCTTGTTAGACCCTTTTTCAGGAAAGATCAGTGATGCACGACACCGTTCTCTTCGACTATTGGCGCTCCTCTGCCAGCTACCGTTTGCGCATTGCGCTGAACCTTGCAGGCATCGACTATCAGTCGATCACCGTGGATCTGGTCAAGGGGGAGCACAAAAGCCCCGAACACCTGGCCCGCAACCCGCAGGGCTTTGTTCCGGTGCTGGAAATCGACGGTCTGCGGATGACACAGTCGCTGGCCATTCTGGACTACCTGGATCAGACGCGTGATCTTGGCCTCTTGCCCAAAGACCCCGCCGCACGGGTGCAGGCCCAGGCGCTGGCACATTCGATTGCGGTGGATCTGCATCCGGTATGCAACCTGCAGGTGGCCAAACACGCGACCCAGCTGTCCAGTGGCGCCCCGGGCATGCCCGCTGACTGGATGGTGCATTTCATCCGCCCCGGTCTGCAGGCCTTTGAGACCCTGCTAGGGGCCTATGAACAGACCCCCTATTGCACCGGCACCACGCCCGGTCTGGCCGATATCTGCCTGATGCCGCAGCTTTATAATGCCCGGCGCTGGGGGGCAGACTTTTCCGACATGCCGCGCATTCTGGCGGCCGAGGCTGCCTGCGCGGCCCATCCCGCCTTTGCCAGGGCCCATCCGGACGCGGTAAACACCGCCAGCTAGATCACGCCTGCCGCCTGCCCAGCACCCTTCTGGGCAGGCGGCCATCGGTGACAATCAACCCCAGCCCGATAATGCCAAAGCCAAGCACAGATTCGGAGCTGATTTGTTCGCCCAGAACTCCGGCCCCCAGGCTGACCGCCACCGGCGGGATCAGCAGCGTCACCAACATCAGATTGGCCGATCCCGCCCGGCGCAGGATCTCGAAATACATCAGATAGGCCAGTGCCGTCGACAGCACCGAAACCCCGATCACCGCGCCCCAGACCTCAACGGACAGGTCCAACTGAGGCACGCCCTCGACGTATAGGGCCACCGGCAGCATCAGAACGGTGCTGCCAGTCACCATCCCCAGCGCATTCATCAGCGGCGGCTGCCCGCCCAGGAACCGCTTGCCCCAGACGCTGGCCAGCGCATAGGAACAGGCCGCCGCCAGGACCGCCAACTGCGCCAGATTGCGCGGATCCACCGAGGTCAGGGCTGTTGGCCCCATAATCACCGCCACCCCCAGAAGGCCCAGGCCAGCTCCAACCAGTTTTTGCGGCGTCAGCGGCTCATCCTTGAGCAGAACGCCCGCCGCCACCGCGCCAAACATCGCCGTGGTGCCGTTGAGGATCGAGGCCAAGCCGCTTTCAATCTGGGTCTGTCCCCAAAAGATCAGCGAAAAGGGAAGCGCGTTGTTCAAGGCCCCCATGCCCAGGTAGGCCCCCCAGATCCTGGTGCCACGCGGGATCGCAATGCCTTTGAGCCGCACCACGACAAACAGCACTGGCAGGGCCAGTGTGACCCGAACCAGAGTCACAGTCAGGGGGGGCAGTTCGCGCAGGGCTATTTCAGCAAAAAAGAACGAGCCTCCCCAGACAAGCGCCAGAGAAGCCAAGAGCAGGCCGGCCGTGAGATCAATTGCAGGGGACGATGGGCTGGTCATGGGAGGCTCCTTGAAACGCTACCCCAACCTAGATTGCCCCCTGTTCTGCGGCGACCCGTTTCCTGCGCCATCGTTTTGCCGGGCCGTCAGTCTCCATCCAGCCGTCCTCCTTTGCCAACCAGGTTCTGCTGCTTCTCTCTTGCAGAGCCAGGCATTGGCGGTAAAGGTCACAGAAGATGTCCCCCGCCAGGAGCCTATCCACATGCCCTATTTACCCTATCGCCTCACCGGCCCCATCGGCTCTGCGGCGACGCTTGGGCTGATTGTCCTGCAGGTGGATGAAACCATCGAACAGGATTTTCGCCGCCTGTTCGTGGCGCCTGATGTGGCGCTCTATATCAACCGTATTCCGTCTGGGGCCGCGCTGACGCCGGACACCATTGCCCAGATGGGGCGCGACCTGCCCGCCGCCGCTGCCTTGTTGCCACAGGGCGCCGCGTTTGACGCCGTGGCCTACGGCTGCACCTCGGGCACCACCTTGATCGGAGTGGACCGGGTGCGTGATCTGGTGCAGGGCGCAGTACATACGCGCCACGTTGCCCAGCCGCTGAGCGCAACTCTCGCCGCCTTTGCCGCACTAGAGGCCGCCACGATTGGGCTGGTTTCCCCTTATATAGACACTGTTTCCGGACCTATGCGGCAGACATTTGAAGCCGCAGGGTATGCGGTGCCTGCCATGGTGTCCTTTGGCGAGGAGGTCGAGGCCAATGTCGCCCGCATTGATCCCGACTCTATCCACACTGCAGCGCTGGAGGTCGGATCAAACCCAGAGGTGGAGGCGGTGTTTCTCAGCTGCACCAACCTGCGGACACTGGATATTATCGCGGATCTGGAGCAGCGCCTTGGCAAACCCGTGGTCAGCAGCAATCAGGCGCTGGCCTGGCATATGGCGCGCCTGTCGGGGGCACCGCTGGCGGCGGATGCGCCGGGTGTTTTGTTCTCCAAACCGCTGCCACAGGGCAAATTTTAGGGGCAGTCACAAAAGAAAACCCCGCCCAGCAGCTTTGGCCGGGCGGGGTTTGTGTGTCTAGCAACTGGCAAGAGATCAGTTGTCGGATCCCTCGCTAGCGTCATCACCGCTTAGGGTACTGGGGGCAAAAACACCGCCAAAGCCGGAGTTGTTGCCCTCACTTTCGGTCTCGGCCTCTGCCCCGTCGCCGCTCAGGGTGCCGGGGGCAAAGACGCCACCAAAACCTGAGTTGTTACCGGTAGTAGGCTGGGACTGAACCGGCGCGGTTTCGCCCTGCTCTTCCTGCTGCTGCTGACGGCGCAGCTCACGCTGGCGCAGCAGTTCCTGTATCCGCAGTTCGGACTCCATGCGCTTTTGCTCCTGCACATCCGCGATACATTGCTGCGGACTATAGACAGTCGCCGTGCCAACCACGGTCACCGTGGCACAGGCCACAATCACCAGGGCAACAGCCGCCCAGTTGGAGCTGAGAAAGCCGGGCAGTTTGAACTGGCCTGAACTCAGCTCTTCCACCGTGGCATCCTTGCGGGCCTCGGCCACCAGTTCCTTGCGGCGGATATTGGCCTCGTTGAACAGGGCAGCAAACACCGTGAGCAAAACGATAATAAAGGCCAGCGCCGAAATGGCCGGGGTGATCCCGTAGCGGACCTTTTGTGCCAACTCGATGGTCAGAGTTGGGTATTCCCCAAAGGTGAAGGTGGTGGTGTTGTAGTTTTCAAAGCTCGCCAGAAAGGCCAACACTGCGGCTGAGGCAATGGCGGGCTTCATGAAGGGCAACAACACCTTGCGAAAGGCCTGCGCATGGGTGGCGCCCAGGTCCAGCGCCGCCTCTGTCAGGGCGATGTCATAGCGCTGCAGTCGTGCCACCAGCACCAGCATGCAATAGCTGGCGATGAATGTAGACTGACCAATGACCGTCAGGAACAAGCCGTTGGACAGGAAGCTGTCCGCCCCCAGGCCCACCATCCGGTTGATCCGGTCCCAGAACACCAGCGTCGAGATACCAATAACCACACCCGGCACCAGAATTGGCGCAATGATGATGGTGTAGTAGGTCGCCCGCAGCTTGGGCCAGATCTGGGTCAGCATCAATGCGCCCGCCAGCCCCATGGCCACCGACAGCACAACGGTGCCTGCGCCCACCAGGATGGAGTTCTTGATGCCATTCAGGATCCGTTCGTCCTGAAACAGAGCCGAAAACCACTCAAAGGTCAGGCATTCCCAGGGCGTCGCCCGCGGAAACTCGGGCGAGTTGAAAGCGGTGATCGACATGATCACCAGCGGCCCAAGCAGATAGGCAAAGAAGATTGCCAGATAGGCCCAGATGCTGAGGCGCATAAGAGAAAGGTTCTTCATTTGCCGATATCCCCCATGTTCACCTTGAAGACCCGCATCAGAGCAAGCACCAAGAGGATACAGGTGACTAGCAGCACCACCGCATAGGCCGCGCCCTGTGGCCAGTCAGAGTTATCGTTGAATTGCTGGTAGATCAGCTGCGTGAACCACAGCGAGGAAGGCCCGCCCAGGATCTGCGGTGCCGCCAGCGCCCCGGCTGACAACATGAACACCATGGTACAACCCGAACTGATGCCCGGTTTGGCATAGGGAATGACAACCCGGCGGTGGATCATTGACCAGCTGGCGCCCATATCGCGCGCCGCTTCGATCTGATTTCGGTCCAGGCTTTCGATCACATTGTAGATCGGGAAGATCATCAACAGGATATAGGCATAGCCCAGGCCCGCATAGAGCGCGATATCGTTGCGGACAAAGTCAAAGGGTGTATCAAATATCCCGGCCGCCACCAGCAGATTGTTCAGCACGCCGGTCTCGCCAAAGATGATGCGCAGGGCAAAGGCGCGCAGGATCTCGTTGATCCAGTAAGGGATGATCAGCATCAACGCAAAGATACGGATGTGATTGCCCTTGGTCTGGGCCAGGTAATAGGCGATCGGGTAACACAGGATCAGGTTGAAAATGGTGACAAATATCGCCGCGATCAGGGTGCGGTAAAACACCTTGAGATCCACCGCGTTGTAGTCCTGGCTGCCACCTTCGGGGCCAAAGACCAAATATTTGTAGTTCTCCATCGTATAGACGTCTTTTGGCCCGCCGATCTCAGGCGGTGGCAGGTTGGGACGGAAGGAGAAATCCAGCATCGACAGCTGCGGCAGGATGATCAGGCCAATGGTCCAGAACAGC
Organism: uncultured Pseudophaeobacter sp.; assembly: GCA_905479575.1. Taxonomy (GTDB): domain Bacteria; phylum Pseudomonadota; class Alphaproteobacteria; order Rhodobacterales; family Rhodobacteraceae; genus Pseudophaeobacter. Next base: position 33,209 of record CAJQNB010000080.1, on the reverse strand, counting down.
ACCAGCCCCAGCATCAGTGAGCCAATGCCCAGACCATTGCGGTCAAAAAACTCTTTTAGGAAACGAGGCATTGCCGCTCTCCCTATTCGGTGGCCAGATCGCCAGCGGGCAGGGCCACAGCGTTCTGGACATCATATTGCAGGGTCATCGGTTGCCCCTTGTGGCTGTCAAAAGACTGGCCAAGGTTCGGCAGCGAGACCTTCATTTCCTTGCCGCCTTCGCCTTCCATGAAGATATTGAAGCTGTTGCCTTCAAATTCTTCGTTGGTGACGGTGGCGGTGACAAAGTGATCGCCTTCGGTGCCGACCGGTGCCAGGGCAAAGGCTTCGGGACGGATGAACATCATCGCGTCATCCCCCGGTTTCATCTTGCCCTGATTGGCCGAAGAAACCCGCGCCAGCAGATCCCCTGACCGGTTTGTGCTGATCATTGCGGTGTCGCCCGTCACCTGTTTCACCTTGCCCCGGAATACGTTGTTTTCGCCGACAAAAGACGCAGCAAAGGCGGTGGCCGGGTCGTTGTAGATGGTCTTGCCATCACCAATCTGATCAATGACACCTGCGCGCATCACCGCGATATTATCGGACATGGTCAGCGCCTCGCCCTGATCATGGGTGATGTAGATAAAGGTGATGCCAACGCGTTTTTGAATTTCCCGCAGCTCGGTCCGCATGTGCTGGCGCAGTTTCAAGTCCAGCGCCGAAAGTGGCTCATCCAGCAGCAAAACATCCGGTTCCGCACAAAGAGCACGGGCAATGGCCACCCGCTGGCGCTGGCCACCTGACAGCTCCGAGGGCAGTTTGTCGCCCTGCCCCGGCAGCGCGATCATGTCCAGCAGCTCATCTGCGCGCTTGCGACGGTCCCGCGCCGACACGCCTTTGATTTCCAGGGAAAAGGTTATGTTCTCCCAGACCTTCATCAGCGGAAACAGCGCCAGATTCTGAAAGATCAGCGCAGTGGGACGTTTGTTCGGGCCGATGCCCTTCATATCCTTGCCGCCAATCAACACCTGACCTTCGCTAGGGTCTAAAAACCCCGAAACAGCGCGCAAAATCGTGGTTTTGCCGCAGCCAGAAGGCCCAAGGAAGGAAAAGAAATCGCCTCCGTTGATATGCACATTTGCGTCGCGCACGGCGACAAAATCTCCAAAGCGGATCCAGAGGTTTTCAAGATCTACGCCGACCCCAGCACTCATGTGGTCTCTCCTCAGCTCACAGCTCCTTTGCCCGGTGGAGAATACCCCCGGCGCAAACAGGCTGCTCTGTTCATTCAGATGTGTGTGATGCGTCCATGGGACATGCATGGCGCCCAGGCTGGCCCCTGGACGATCCAGGGGCCAGTTGGCTCAAAAACGGATCAGGCGCTTTTGAACTTATTGACGAACTCGGTCCGCACTTCAGCATACCAAGGCGCTTCGGCAGGCCAGGGGTTCAGATTGGCCAGGCTGTCGCCAGGATAGGCTTCGGCAAAGTTCTTTTTGTAGACATCCCCCGAGAAGGTATCTGCACCCAGAACCGGCGAGTTGTAGCCGTGGCTGTCGATCGCCTTACCAGCAGCTTCCTTGCCAAAGGCGTAGTCGATGAAGGCATAGACCTGCTCTTCGTTCTTGGCACCAACGGGCATGGACATGCCGTCAACCCAGGCCATCGCGCCTTCAACAGGCGCTTGATAATGCACTGGCTCACCTGCTGCTTTCAGCGCCAGTGGTGGGCCATCCCAGGTCTGACCAACCACAACACCTTCGTTCAGCAGACCGTTTTTCTGGGTGTCGGCATCGTTCCAGATCAGCTTGATCCGGTCTTTGCGCGCCATACACCAGTCGGTGATCTTGCCCCAAACTTCGCGCATGGTGTCTTCGTCACCATAAGCCGCCCAGACGGAGCCAGGCTCCATTGCGCCAGAGGCTTCCATGTAGAGCCCCGCGCCTAGCATCATCGAATGGGCACGGCCCATGGTTTTGCCGGCGTTTTCTTCCGACCAGACATCGCCATAGGACGGCGCGTCGCCGGCTGGCAGCCATTTGTCGGTGCGGTAGGCGACACCTTCGGTGCCCCAGATATGAGGCAGCCAATGCACGCCGGCGCCGTCAAAGTTCCATGCCGATGTGCCGATTTTTGCCATCGCCGGGTTCACCGCGTCGATGTTGACTTTGTTCATGTCAAAGGGTTTCAGCAGCTCCAGTGGGCCCCACTGCAGCGACCGGTTGTTGGTGGGCGAGACGATGTCAAAGCCCTGACCCTTGGTGGCCTTCATCTTGTTGATGATTTCCTCGTTGGAACCAATACCGGTGTAATTCACCTTGATGCCAGTCTTTGCCTCAAAGCCTTCGATAAAGGCTGGGGGCAGGTAGTCCGACCACATCAGAATGTTGACTTCACCCGAAGACGCCAGCGCGCTTTTGGAATAGAGCGGCGCTGCAAGAGCAGCCGCACCGGCACTTTTCAGCAGGGTCCGGCGAGTGACGCTAGATTTGGTAGTCATATTCAAATTTCTCCCTAGTGGGTTTGTTGGTATCGTTTTTTATTGTTTTTGGTACATTAAAGAGTGCGAGGCATTGCGCCCAACAAACAGTGACAGTTTCAAAAACTGATAAGGCCAAAATGCCGCAGCGGCAAAAAAATGGCTCCAGTTTTCAGGTGACATCGCCCGATTCTCCTTAACCCTTGCAGAATAAGGTGGTGTCGTAACAGGAGTTTGCGCCTCCCAAGCCGTTCCGTCAATGTAAACAGCCTTGCAACCCGGCTTGGACAGGGCGAGTGCCTGTCAAACAGACAGCCCGATCATGGCCACGCCCAGCGCCATCACCACAGCCGCCCCGAGACGGCGCATCCAGTTGCCTTCCCGCAGGAAAACGAAGCCAATCAGGGCGGCAAAAATGACCGAGGTTTCGCGCAGGGCCGAGACCGCCCCCAGCGGTGCGAAGTTTTTGGCAAAGAGCACAAGGCCATAGGCCGTCATCGAGACAAAGCCACCCAGAATGCCGATCAACCAACTGCGCGCCGGGATCTGCGCCAGCACCTGCCGTCGGCGCAGGCCAATAAAGGCGGCAATAAACAGATGCCCAAAGGCGCCCCAGGCCCAATAGCTGAGCGTATTGCCCGACAGGCGAACCCCCAGACCGTCGACCAGCGAATAGAGCGAGATACAGACCCCAGTGCCCAGCGCATACCGCAACGCAGTGCTGCCCACCCCTGATTTCAGCGCCTGCCAGCTGCTCAGCTGGATCCCCAGACCAATCAGGCCAATGCCGAACCAGGCCTGCAGCGGCAGGAACTCCCCGGCAAAGACCATCGCCCACAGCGCCACCAGCGCAGGGACAACGCCACGGGCGATGGGGTAAACCACGCTCAGATCGCCATGGCGATAGGCCTGTCCCAGCATGTAGAAATAGCCAAAATGGATCAGTGTAGACAGCGCTACATAGCCCAGGCTTTCCAATTCCGGCAGCGGCAAATAGGCCACCATGACCGCGCCGGGAATGACGTGGCCCAGCGCCACCAGCCCCAGCGTCGTGGTGCGATCCGCCGCCGTTTTAACAATCGCGTTCCAAACCGCATGCAGCAGCGCGGCTGACAGAATGATGGCAACAACAAAGGGCGTCATGTTCCGGGAAACCTTTTTAATTCTGGCGATAAAACGCCCCGTTTAGAACCTGTTTAGAGCCTGTTTAGAGCCTGTTTAGAGCCTGTTCCGCGCGGTCAACTGGCTTCCATCTCTTCGATCAATCGGGTCTCCAGCAGCTGGCCATTCTGATACAGCAACGGATAAGAGACCGCCGCCACGTGGCTGTTGAACTCGCGCAGCGCCCGCAGGGTTTCCAGATGAATATCCGAGGTTTCAAAACTGTGCCCGGTACCCCGCTGCAGCCGCTTCAGGTGGCGCTTGCGGCTGTCGCGCTCCATCCGTTTGAGTTCCGTCTTTTCCAGATTGAGCAACCGGGCGCTTTCCAGATCGTTTGAAATCAGCACATTCGACGCCAGCCGTAGATTGGCCATGATCGCCTCGTGCATATGCAGGATTTCGTCCCAGCCCTCTTTGGAGAACCGCAGGTGTTTTTTGTTCAGCTCCCCCGCCAGCACCGCCAAACGCCGCGCCGCCACATCGCCGGCGCTTTCCAGGCGAATGGCATATTCCACCATTTCACGGGCCTGTTTCAGCTCAGCCGGGGTAAAGTCCTGTTCGGGAATATCGGCCACATAGGAACGGATCCCTGACAGGCAGGCATCGACCTCGGGGTCCAGCTCCTGAACTGCCTTGATCTGCGCACCATCACCGGTTTTATACAGGTCCGAGAGCGGGCGAAACATGGTCTCGACCAGATCAGACATCCGCAACAGTTCCCGTTTCAAATTGGCCAGAACCTGCGCCGGTGGGCCATAGTGCCCCGGCTCCAAAGCGCTCGGCGGTCGTCCTGTCAGGCCAGCTTCCGGCACCGGGGGCTCTGCCATCAGGCGTGTCATCAAGGGCTCGAGTCGGCGGCAGATCAGCAGCGCCAGCAGCAACAGTGTGCCGTTGAAGGCAAGATGCAGATAGACCAGCATCTGCCCGCCCATCGCCCCAACCTGCGGCCCGATCTGCAGCGCGGCCGCCAGGCTCGCACTCAGGCTGTCACCCAGGCCAGAATTCACCACCAGCAGGCAGGTCACCGCCCAGGTGCCGCGCAGGCCGAGGTTGGCATAGGGGATGCGCCGCGCGCTGTGTCTCATCCCGCGGCTCAGCCAGACCGGGATAAAGCCAGAGCCAAAATTTGCGCCCAACACCAGCGACAGACCGGCCTCAAAGGGGATGGCGCCGATCTGCACCAGGGTCACGCACATCAGAATGGCCGCCACCGAGGAATGCATCACAAAGGCAAGCCCCGCCCCCACCAGAAAGGCAGTGATATAGTCCCGCGCCAGATAGCCTGCCACGGCGGGCAAAAAGGCGCTGTCACGGATAGGATCCATTGCTTCGCGCAAAAAGCGCAGCGAAATCAGAATAAAGGCGATCCCCATAAGGATCCGCCCCGCCTGCCGGGTTTTCTTGCCCTCGGTTTTGACAAAAAGGTAGCCCCCCACCGCCAATAGCACCGGCACCAGCCAGTCCAGATCGAAGGACAGGATCTGAATAATCAGAGCCGAACCCAGATCGCCCCCCAGCACGATGGCCAACCCGGTGGGAAAAGCCAGATACCCACCAGAGGCAAAGCCCGTCACCAGCAGCGTGACCGCCGCAGAGCTTTGCAGGACCAGCGCCATCCCAACGCCGACACCACCCGCATGCAACTGGCTGCCGGTTCCGGTCAAAAGCCGCTGAAACGAGGCGCCATAGCTGCGCTCGATGCCGGTGCGCACCATACGCACGGCAAACAACAAAAACATCGTCGCCCCAGCCAGGCTGATGAGAAACGTCAAAATGGCCATATCATGCCTCTTCGGATATTGCGGTGGCCAGGGTGAACTCTACCCCCCAGTCCAGCAGCGACCGCGCCAGTTTCTTTCCCGGCTCCCGGTCACTGACCAGATGCGTCAGTTGCTGCGGGTCTGGCCCACGATGTGGGGCGCTCTCGGAGAATTTTGCATGGGTGGTCACCACCATGATCCGCTCAGCCGCAGCAGTGACAGCAAGGGTCAGCTCTGCCTCGGCGGCGTTGTGAAACAACAGCCCGTATTTTGGCGACAGCGCATCGGCAGATAAAATCGCCACATCAAAGGCAAATCGGGCAGCTTGCATTTCGGCCACCGGGCCAAAGGTGCCGCGATCGTCGCGACACATCTCACCACCCAGCAGATGCAGCCGGTTGCCATTGTGGTTGGCCAACAGCTGCGCCACCCCGATGGAATTGGTCACCACCGTCAGATTACGACGCTGCCGCAGGGCCTCTGCCACAAAGGAGGTGGTGGATCCCACATCCAGAAATACCGTCATGCCATCGGTGATCCTGGGCAAAACCGCTGTCGCAATCTGCGCCTTCTCTGTTGGGTTCTCACCCATGCGCCGGAAAAAGCTGGGGCCTGCCTCGCCCGTGCCGCGCGGCCCCACCAGGTAGGCTCCGCCATGGACCCGCTCAACCGAGCCCGCCTTGGCCAGGGCCTTGATGGTGCGGCGCACGGTTTCTTCCGACACATGCAGCATCATCGCCAGCTCGGCGCTGCGCCCGGATCCGCCCAACCGCCGCAGGGTTTCAAGCAGTTCAACCTCCCGGTGGGACGGCGCTGTAGGACGGGGCATCGGGCAAAACTCCACAAAGACGGCAGATACAGTTCACAATTTTGCGGCAAAATGTCAGGTTAGCGCCAACATGGCAAGGAAAACCCCACAAATTCCCAAAATTTCTCTCGATATCGGTCAATTGCGGTCAAAATCGTCAAGAAACCCTCTTCCCAAATTACAAATGACAGGCTTATCTTGCGCCAATGAGGCCCCCAGCTGACAAAGGACTCCAGCCTATGAGCACCGATCAAGCCCAGAAAAAGAACGTGCTGTTCATTCTGATCGACCAGCTGCGGGCCGATTGCCTGACAGGCGCGCTCGCCGCGCATGTCGCCCTGCCCAACCTGCGGTCCCTGATGGCAGAGGCGGTGACCTTTGAGCAAAATTATACCGTGGTAAACCCCTGCGGCCCCTCGCGCGCGTCAATCCTCACCGGGCAATATGCGATGAACCATCGCTCGGTGCGCAACGGCACCCCGCTGCGCCATGACACCCCCACCCTGCCCGGCGAGATGCGCAAGGCGGGATACACTCCGATGCTGTTTGGTTATACCGATACCGCCCGTGACCCACGCACCCATCACCCCAATGATCCAGCCATCCGCACCTATGAACAGCATATGGACGGCTTTCAGGAGATGTTGGAGATGCGGCTGGAGATGTCCTATCCTTGGCGCGCCGATCTGCTCTCCAAGGGCTATACATTTGACACCTACTGGGATCTGCACAGGCCGGTCTCGCCCACTGGTGGCCCGGCCCGGCTGAACGATCCGGCGCCCTATTCGGCAGACGACAGTGACACCGCCTTTTTGACCAATCGGTTTCTGGCCACCATGCCCGCCTATGGCCATCAGAGCTGGTTTGCCCATCTCACCTATATTCGCCCACACCCGCCGCTGGTGGCGCCTGCGCCCTATAATGCGATGTATGATCCCGCCGATCTGCCGCTGCCTCTGCGCCATGGCACGGTGGCGGAGGAATGCGCAATGCATCCGTTCTTTACCCCCACGACCCAGGCCTCTCCCCCGGCTTCTACGGTTTTGGGCTTTCCTGATCTGCAGCCAACGGATGAAAATATCCAAACCCTGCGGGCGCTTTATCTGGGGCTAGCAAGCGAAGTGGACGCCCATATCGGCCGGGTGATGCAGTTCCTCAAAGACAGCGGCCAGGACGACAACACCCTGGTGGTGCTGAGCGCCGACCACGGTGAGATGCTGGGCGACCGCCACAGCTGGGGCAAGTTCACCGTCTATGACGCCGCCTATAAAACTCCGCTGATCATCCGTATGCCCGGCAATGGCGCGCAGGCCGGGTCGGTGGTGCAGCAGATGACCGAATCCATCGACCTCACTCCGACCATTCTGGACTGGGTGGGGCAGGAGATTCCCAATTCAATGGATGGTGCCTCGCTGGTGCCGTTGCTGCGCGGTGAAATCCCCTCTGACTGGCGGCAATACACCTATTCCGAGCTGGATTTTGGCGACCCACAGGCGCAGACGATCTGGCAACAGATGCTTGCCACCCCGACATCCCAGTCCAGCCTCGCCATTCTGCGCGACGGGCGGTTCAGCCTGGTGGAGTTTGCCGCCGACATGCCGCCGCTGCTGTTTGACCATCAGGGCGCCGGCGAAATGGAAAACCTGGCACAGGCCCCGGCGCTGCAGGCGGATCTGGCACGGCTGACCCGGCAGATGCTGCGCCACCGGATGCGCAACGCCGATCACAGCCTGTCGCTGCATAGCATCACAACCGATGGGCCACGCCAGCAAAAGCGCCACAGGCCGGGAGCCTAGCCCCGCCAGCGCTTTCTCCCCCCCAACTGCGATCCGCCCCCTTGACCTAACCCCTGGCGCTCAGGCAAAACCGCCATAGATTTAGCGGTAACACGGCGCGGGTTCGCCCGCTGGCAACGCAAGGTAAAGATCAAGATGTCCTCCCTTCCCCAAGACGCCCGCGCCCTGTTTGACGCCGCCGTGGCCCGCGCCGATCCGGCAAAAGCGCTCAGCCAGGCGCTGCTCGCAACCCCGCTCCCTGCCTTGGAACCCGGCGGGCAGGACTATATCCTGGCGCTCGGCAAAGCGGCGGTTCCGATGATGCAGGAAATGCTGCGCCATATCCCAGAGCCGCGTCAGGCGCTGGTGATCACCAACCCGGAAAACCTGACAGAGGTCCCCGGCGCCAGGGTTCTGGCCGGGTCACATCCGGTGCCCGATCAGGCCAGCGCCGATGCAGGCGCAGCGGTCATAGATCTGGTGTCGCAAACCACCGCGCAGGACCGCATCACCGTGCTGGTCTCGGGTGGGGGGTCGTCGCTGATGGTGGCGCCTGCGGCGGGGATCAGCCTGGCAGACAAAGCCGCTGTTGGTGCGGCGCTGCTGTCTTCCGGGTTGGACATTAATGAGATGAACCTGGTGCGCCAGCACCTGTCCGAGCTGAAAGGTGGCGGGTTGCTGCGCCATGCGGCCCCGGCATCGGTGCAGGCCTACATCCTGTCGGATGTGATTGGCGATGATCTGCGCGCCATTGCCTCGGGACCGACCGTTTCGCCATTGGGGGACCGCGCGGCAGCATGCGCGCTGTTGCAGCGGGCCGGGATCTGGCAGGATCTGCCCGAGACAGTCAAAACCCATCTGGCACAGCAGTCGCCCACCAGCCCCCTGCCGGAGGCACAAAACAGCCTCATCGGCTCCAACCGTCACAGCCTGGCTGCGATGATGGAGCGCGCCTGCGCCCTGGGATGGCAGCCGCAGCTGGTCAGCGATCATCTGACTGGCGATGTCTGTGAAGCGGTTGAAGAAATCCTGCACGCGGCCAAGGCAGCGCCAGCGGACCAGCCCGTCGCGCTGATCTTTGGCGGGGAGACCACCGTGCGCCTGCGGGGCGATGGGCGCGGTGGCCGCAACCAGGAACTGGCCCTGCGCATGGCCCAGCGCGGCGCCTCCGAGCTGAGCGGAGACTGGCTGTTCCTATCCGCTGGCACCGATGGCCGCGACGGCCCAACCGATGCGGCCGGCGGCTTTGCCACCCCGCAGACCTGGCAGGCTATTGCCGAGGCGGGCCAAGACCCTGCCGCTTTGCTGGCCAATAACGACAGCTACGCCGCGCTCAAAGCCGCCGAGGCCCTGCTGATCTGCGGCGGCACTGGCACCAATGTGGCGGATGTTCAGGTTTTTCTGCGACGGGCAGCAGACTAGGGTTCTGCCCCTCAAGCCCGTTCACAGATCAATCGCATCGAGCTCGTTGAGAAGATCCAGCAGCGCTTCATAACGCTCCTCCCCCATTTTTTCACGGGTGCGCTCGACGATGGCGATGCTGGCGGCAATATTGGCCTCGATGATTTCGGCCCCTGCCGCGGTGATGCGGATCACCTGGCGGCGGCGGTCCACTTGGTCGCGCTCGCGGCTGATCAGGCCTTTTTCGTCCAGCTTTTGCAGGATCCGCGTCAGGCTGGGCAGCAGCAGGCAGGCCTGATCGGCGATCTCGGTTGGATCAATGCCGTTGCTTTCCTGCACCACCCGCAGCACCCGCCATTGCTGTTCCGTGAGATCCACATCGCTCAGCAGATGCCGGATCGGTCCCATGACTCGTTCACGCGCCCGTAAAAGGGCGATCGGCAAGGAGCGGGCGGTAGAGGGCAATCTGTTCTTCATATCTGCTTATCACTCATAATCCTGCCTAAAGGCAATTGCGGTCGCGATTTTTCACTGTTTGACAAACTACCCCCCAAAAGCTACACATGTTAACAACAAATGTGAAGCCTTTCGGCTTTCCGGTCCCCAACAGGAGCCCAGCCATGCCAGTTCCCGCCCCCGTGCTTTATCCCCCTTTCAACATCGTTCGGCTGTCCCATGTGGAGTACCGCGTCACCGATCTGGCGGCCTCTCGCAAATTCTATGTCGAGATTCTCGGTCTTCAAGTCACCGAAGAAGACAACACCCACATCTATCTGCGGGCTATGGAGGAGCGCGGCCATCACTGCATCGTGCTGGTCCAGGCGGACACGGCCGAAGTCGGCGTGCTGGGCTTTAAGCTTTATGATGCGCCCGATCTTGAAAAGGCCGCCGCATTCTTTGCCGACAAAGGACTGCCGGTGGACTGGGTTGAACGCCCCCACATGGGGCGCACCCTGCGCACCCGTGACCCCTGGGGCATTCCGCTGGAATTCTACGTCAAGATGGAGCGCATGGCACCGATCCATCAGGAATATCGGCTCTATAACGGAGTAAAACCCCTGCGGATTGATCATTTCAACATGTTCTCGGCGGATGTGGATGCCTCTGTCGCCTTTTACAACGAGATCGGTTTCCGGGTGACGGAGTACACAGAGGACGACGAAAGCGGTAAGGTCTGGGCTGCCTGGATGCACCGCAAGGGCGGCGTGCATGATGTTGCCTTTACCAATGGCACCGGGCCACGTCTGCATCACAGCGCGTTCTGGGTGCCGACGCCGCTCAACATCATTGATCTGCTCGATCTGATGTCCACCACCGGCTATGTCGACAATATCGAACGTGGCCCGGGCCGCCATGGTATCTCCAACGCCTTCTTTCTGTATGTGCGCGACCCTGACGGCCATCGGATTGAGATCTATTGCTCGGATTATCAAACCGTTGATCCCGACCACGAGGCCATCAAATGGTCCCTGAAAGACCCACAGCGCCAAACGCTTTGGGGGGCACCGGCGCCGCGCAGCTGGTTCGAAGAGGGCTCCACCTTCGAAGGCGCCACCACCCAAGACAGCGCCCTGACGGCACAGCCAATTATCGCCCCTTAGTATAGCAATTAGGACAGCACCCTCCCCTTGGGGGCGGCTATCCGGGCCAAGGCCCGAACACTGGAGTTTTGACAATGAAATGGGATGAATTCTCAGGCTGGGGCCGCCGCATTGCGGATTGGGCGCAGGACTATCACCTGACCGTTGGCGACAAGCCGGTGCGCGCCCGCACCGAACCCGGCGAGGTGCTGAACGCCCTGCCGGCAACGCCTCCCGAGGGCGGCGAGGGCATGGAGGCGATCTTTGCCGATTTTGAAGAGATCGTGATGCCGGGGATCACCCATTGGCAGCACCCGCGTTTCTTTGCCTATTTCACTTCCAATGCCGCTGCGCCCTCGGTGCTGGCGGAATTCCTGACCTCTGCCATCGCGCCACAATGTATGCTCTGGCAGACCTCTCCGGCGGCCACAGAGATGGAAACCCGGATGATGGACTGGCTGCGCCAGGCGCTGGATCTGCCCGAGGAGTTTCAGGGTGTCATTCAGGACAGTGCCTCGTCGGCGACCCTGGCCGCGGTCCTCACCATGCGAGAAAAGGCGCTGAACTGGCAGGGCAACCAACAGGGGCTGTTTGCGCAGAAACCGCTGCGGATCTATTGCTCGAGCGAAGTGCATACCTCGGTGGATCGCGCCATCTGGGTCGCCGGGATTGGCCAGCAAAACCTGGTGCGCGTGCCGATCAAAGGCGACTGGCGCGGCATGGACCCTGCCGCGCTGCGCCAAGCAATCGAGGCCGACATCGCCGCCGGGATGCAGCCTGCCGGGCTGATACTATGCGTTGGCGGCACCGGCACCGGCGCCACGGACCCAGTGGATGAGTGCCTGCAAATCGCCGAAGACTACGGGCTCTACAGCCATATCGACGCCGCTTGGGCGGGATCGGCGATGATCTGCCCCGAATACCGCCATTACTGGCCCGGGGTCGAGCGCGCCGACAGTATTGTCTTTAACCCGCATAAATGGCTGGGCGTGCAGTTTGATTGCTCGGCGCATTTTTTGAAAAACCCCGACGATCTGGTGCAGACCCTGGCGATCAGCCCCGAGTATCTGAAAACCCACGGCAAAGACGGTATCATCAATTACTCGGAATGGTCGGTGCCGCTGGGGCGGCGTTTCCGCGCGCTCAAGATCTGGTTCCTGATCCGCACCTATGGGTTGGAGGGCCTGCGGCAGCGCCTGCGAAACCACATCAGCTGGTCCGGAGCCCTGCATGACAAGCTGGCAGCGACACCGGATTTTGAGATCGTCACCCCGCCGATGTGGTCGCTCTGGACCTTTCGTTATGCCCCCAAAGGCGCCTCCGATCTGGATGAGTTGAACCTCAAATTGGTCAATGCAATCAATGATGACGGGCGAATTTACCTCACTCAAACGCGGGTGGATGGCGATCTGGTGATCCGCTTTCAGGCCGGTCAGTTTGAAACCACCCAGGCCGACGTGATGATGGCCCACGGTGTCATCACCGAAATCGCCGCAACGCTCTAACGCGCCAGCCGCTCCTCGTCTGGCTCCTCTGGCTGTCGCTTGCAGCCGGGGGAGAGGCACAGTAAGCCTGCGGGGCGGGAGAGAGGCGACATACGTATTTCCCTGCAATTGACCAAAATGCGAGGCCGCCGTTAGCCTGAAGGCACAGGAGCGAGACTGCGCCAGCCCTACACATTGGCGCGCCCTCAGGGAGGAACGACATGACACGCACTTTGCTAGCAGGAATGGTCTCTGCACTGGCACTGGCTTCGGCCGCCACTGCAGATATCAAGATTGCCCATATCTATGGCAAGACCGGCCCGTTTGAAGCCTATGCCAAACAAAGCCACGACGGGCTGATGCTGGGGCTGGAATATGCCACCGGCGGCACCATGGAGATCAATGGTGAGCCAATCGTGGTGATCGAAAAAGACACCCAGCTGAAACCAGAGAACGGCAAGGCCCTGCTGGAAGAGGCTTACGGCGACGACGAAGTTGATCTCGCCATTGGTCCGGTCAGCTCGGGCGTGGCCCTGGCAATGTTGCCGGTTGCCGAAGAATACGAAAAGATCCTGATTGTTGAGCCCGCCGTGGCCGACAGCATCACCGGCGCCAACTGGAACCGCTATATCTTCCGCACCTCGCGCAATTCATCGCAGGACGCGGTGTCCAGCGCCATCGCGCTGGCGGCTGACAACGTCAAGATCGCCACTCTGGCGCAGGACTATGCCTTTGGCCGCGACGGGGTCGCCGCCTTCCGCGAGGCCCTGGCCACCCAGGGCATCGAACTGGTTCACGAAGAATACGCCCCCACCGACACCACCGACTTTACCGCCGCGGGTGAGCGCATTTTTAACGCCATGAAAGACCTGGACGGCCCCAAAAAGCTGTTTGTGATATGGGCCGGGGGTGGCAACCCGCTGGGCAAGATCAACGCCATGGATCCGGGCCGCTTTGGCATCGAATTTGCCGGGGTTGGCAATATCCTCGCCGCGCTGAAAGGTTTCAAAGACTATGAAGGCATGGAGGGCGGCACCTATTACTACTACGAGCTGCCCGACAATGAGGTAAACGACTGGCTGGTCAAAACCCATTTTGAGCGTTTTGATGGGCCGCCTGATTTCTTCACTGCCGGGGGCATGGCCGCAGGCATCGCCGCAGTTGAGGCGATCCGCAAGGCGGGCTCCACCGACACCGAAGAGCTGATCACCACGATGGAAGGCATGGAATGGGAAACTCCCAAAGGCACCATGCGATTCCGGGCGGAGGATCACCAGGCACTGCAGACCATGTACCATTTCAAACTGACCGTGCAGGACGGTGTGGAATGGGCGGTGCCAGAACTGGTACGCGAACTGCCGATCGACGAGATGCCAATCCCGATCCGCAACCAGTAACCCTGTAAACAGTCAATCTCCATGGCCCAGGGATCTCATCTTTGGGCCATGGTTTTTCAGCAGCGGGCCGCGCGGCCCCAGTCTGCCCCTTTTCTCAGACCGGGCGCGCAGCCAGTTGCGCGGCACGTGCCTGCAGAGAACACTCCGAGATCAAAATGACCCAACCCATTCTGAAGACCCGTGACCTGACCGTCCGCTTTGGTGGCCATGTGGCTGTTGATGCCGTCAGCTGCGCGTTTAACGCCGGTGAGCTCACCGCGATTGTCGGCCCCAATGGCGCCGGAAAAACCACCTATTTCAACCTGATATCGGGCCAGATCCCGGCCTCCGCCGGTCAGGTGTCACTGCGCGGTCGCGACATCACCCGCGCCTCGGTCTCTGCCCGTACCAAGGCCGGCATTGGCCGCGCCTTTCAGCTGACCAATCTGTTTCCAGGGCTGAGCGTGCTGGAAAACCTGCGGTTGGTGGTGCAGGCAAAACTGGGGCGTGGTTTTAACCTGTGGTCCATGGTGTCGCGTCACCAGGACCTGACGGATCAGGCCGAAGAGATCCTCGCCCGGGTGCATCTGCTGGATCAACGGGATCAGGTGGTGTCGGAGCTGTCCCATGGCAACCAGCGCAAACTGGAGGTCGCCCTGCTGATCGCTCAGGACCCGGATGTCTATATGTTTGACGAACCCACCGCAGGCATGAGCGTCGATGAGGCCCCGGTGGTGCTGGATCTGATTGCCGAGCTGAAACAGCAAAAAGACCGCAGCATTCTGCTGGTCGAACACAAGATGGACGTGATCCGCAGCCTCGCCGATCGCATTATCGTGTTGCACAATGGTGCCCTGGCCGCAGATGGCGCCCCGGCTGAGGTCATGGCCTCTGATGTGGTACAAGAAGCCTATATGGGCCGTGGTCTCGAAGGAATTCTCGCAGATGTCTGATGCCATCCTGACGCTGGAGGGCGTCTATACCAATATCGCTCAGTACCATATTCTACAGGGCGTCGATCTGGCGGTGCCCCGTGGCGGAGTCACCATGCTGTTGGGGCGCAACGGTGTTGGCAAAACCACCACATTGCGCAGCATCATCGGCCACTGGCGCGCCCATCAGGGCCGCATCCTGTTTGACGGCACCGACATCACCAAACTGCCCACCCCGGCCATAGCCCGTCTTGGTATCGGATTTGTGCCCGAAGACATGGGCATCTTTGCCGATCTCACGGTTGAGGAAAACATGACCCTCGCCGCGGTCAGCGGCCCGATCAACTCGGCCCGGCTCGACTGGATCTTCACCGCCTTCCCGCCGCTGAAAACATTCTGGAAATCCGATGCCGGCACGCTGTCAGGCGGGCAAAAACAGATGCTGTCGATTGCCCGCGCGATGATCGAAGAACGTAAGCTATACTTGATTGATGAACCCACCAAAGGCCTGGCGCCCGCAATCATCTCGACCATGGCCAAGGCTCTGAAAGATCTCAAAGATCAGGGTGCTTCAGTGTTATTGGTGGAGCAGAATTTTGCCGTCGCCAAAGCCCTGGGCGACAGCGCCAACGTGATGGATGATGGCCGCATGATCTGGTCAGGTGACATGGCGGACCTTGGCCGCGATGCTGCCCTGCAGGAACGGCTGATGGGCCTCAGCATGGAGACCCACTGAATGTCCCGGTTCCAAAGCTTCTCCCCCAGCCCGTTCCCGGCTGGATACTCCGCCCCCGCGCCCTATAAACTGATGGAGGCTCTGATATGAGTGCCGCCCCCGAACATGCGCCCACGATGGCCCAGGCCACCCTGTCTGAGCGCATCGGCCCCTATATGCCCGTCCTGCTGGTGCCGCTGCTGGCCATCGCCGGATTTCTCGCGATCCTGAATCCCGCCAGTTGGCTGACCCTCACAGTTTCCGGCCTCGCCATGGGCATGATGATCTTCATCATGGCCTCAGGACTGACGCTGGTCTTTGGCCTGATGGATGTGATCAACTTTGGCCATGGTGCCTTTGTCTCTGTCGGTGCCTTTGTCGGCATCACCGTGCTGATGGGACTGGGCCACCTGACCGAAGCCCCCTCGCTGATGCTCAACCTCGGCGCGGTGCTGCTGGCTGTCATCGGGGCCATGCTGGCCACTGGCGCCATGGGCTATGCCTTTGAAAAAGTCATTGTCGCCCCCGTTTATGGCCATCACCTGAAACAGATCCTGGTCACCATGGGCGGGCTCATCGTGGTGGAACAGCTGATCATCGTGCTTTGGGGACCGGAAGAGATCTATTTCAACCGCCCCGAAGCCCTGAAAGGCGCCGTGACCTTTGCCGGCGCCGCAATCGAAAAATACCGCCTGGTGGCGGTGGCCGTGGGCCTTGCGGTCTTTGCCACCATGCGCTGGGTGCTGCGCCGCACCAAAATTGGCCTGATCGTGCGCGCTGGTGTCGAAAACGGTGAAATGGTGCAGGCGCTTGGCTACCGGCTCAAGCTGGTCTTTGTCGGTGTCTTTATTGCCGGCTCTGCCCTTGCAGGGCTCGGGGGCGTCATGTGGGCGCTCTACCAAGAGGTGATCACCGCCCATATGGGCAATCACGCGATGATCCTGATCTTTATCGTGGTGATCATCGGCGGGCTTGGCTCGGTTGAGGGCTGCTTCATCGGCGCGCTCCTGGTGGGGCTGATGCAGAACTACATCGCCTTTATCGAGCCCAAAGCCGCCCTCATTTCCAATATTGCCCTGATGGTCACCATTCTGATGTGGCGCCCTATGGGTATGATTCCGGTGGTAAAAGCAAAATGATCCGCTCTCTTCTCTCTGGCGATATGCCGCGTTCCCTGCCACTGGCGCTGATCCTTGGCGGCATTCTGTTCTGCCTGGCGCTGGCCCCCTTCTTATTTCCCGGCGTGCGCACCGTTGATACCGCGGCGCGGATCTGCATCTTTATCGTGCTGGTGGCCAGCTATGATCTGCTGCTGGGCTATGGCGGTATCGTCAGTTTTGCCCATACCATGTTCTTTGGCATCGGTGCTTACGGCGTTGCCCTGACTTCTGCCCATATGGGGCGCGGCTTTGATGCCATCGCCATCGGCGCCCTGGCAGGCGCAGGTCTGGCAGCGGCTCTGGCGCTGCTGATCGGGCTGTTTTCGCTCCGCGTCAGGGCTATCTTCTTTGCCATGATCACCCTCGCGGTGGCCTCGGCGGTGGCGGTGCTTGTCAGCCAGCTCTCGGGCCTGACGGGCGGCGAGGATGGCCTCACCTTCAAAACCCCGCGCGAACTTGGCCCCGCCTTCAAATTTGGCAAAGACACCTTTGGCGGCACTCTCTTTGGCGTCAAATTGAACGGCAAACTGCTCGCCTACTACTTTGTTTTCATTGGCGCCACCCTGCTGTTTCTGGCGCTGCTGCGGGTGGTAAACTCCCCCTTTGGCCGGGTGCTGCAGGCAATCCGCGAAAATGACTTTCGCGCCGAATCCATTGGCTACCGGGTGGTCTACTACCGTGTCGCCGCCACCTGCCTCTCAGCGGCAATTGCCGCGCTGGCGGGCTCTCTTTATGCGGTCTGGCTGCGCTATGTGGGCCCTGACACCGTGCTGTCGATGGAGCTGATGATTGATATCCTCTTGATGGTGGTCATCGGCGGCATGGGCACGCTCTATGGTGCGATGATCGGCGCCACCCTGTTTGTGCTGGCGCAGAACTACCTGCAAAACCTGATGGGCGCCGCCTCTCATCTGGTCGAGGGACTGCCGCTGCTGCCAGACCTGCTCAGCGCCGACCGTTGGCTGCTCTGGCTGGGTGTGCTGTTTATCCTCAGCGTCTACTTCTTCCCAACCGGCGTTGTGGGGCGGCTGCGCGAAAACCGCTAGCCCGGCCCCTGGCACCTTACGAACGGCCACCTACGGGTCGCTGTGTTTCGCGGGTCAAGGGCCGCTGTAAGCGGCCGCGCGCCAGCGCGGTTCACCCTTGACGCGCAGCCCTTTCACAAACTTAGAACAGGCGCCTCAGGGCAGACCTGCCCCTGAGGGCCTTCTCAGCAGACTTTCTTTTTTGCACCGCGCCAGCGGTGCCCCCTCACAAAACCAGCACCGCGACAGCGGTGCTGGGCCCAACGGGAACGGGTGGATCTTTGATCCATTCCCGTTCCGGGCGGGAGCCACCCCCTTTATGCGCAAGGCCTGATGGAGGTATATGGCCTGGACAAAATCTGGCTCAGCGCAGCAGCTTGCCCTCAGGCCAGCTCAAGGTGGTTTCCAGACGGATCAGCCGGTCCGCTCCCGGAGCCAGATCAAACTCCCAGGCCAGAATACCGCGCTGTTTGTCGACATTTTCCTCGCTGACACTGGGCGCGGCACTCCAGCTGATCTCCAGCTCTTCCTGCTCACTATAGGGCACCCGGTCCATCAGGCGCAGCGGCCAGGTCTCCCCCGTCAGGTTCTCCACAGAAATCTCGACCACTTCCTGCTGCTGGTTGCTGCGCGAGATCATCCCACGCTCACCTTCGCTTTTCTGCAACACATTCCGTGTCAGGCGCAGCCCGTGCAGGGCGCCAAAGCCCAGTTCAGCCTCTTGCCCAACGGCCAGTCTTTCGAACTTCGAAAAGGTCACCAGTTTGCCATCCACAAACATCGGCACCCGAGCACTTCCCAGCAAGTCACCGTCAAAATCATTGGTAAACTTCGCCACCCGATAGGCGGTTTCATCCCGCATCGGTACCGCAACTGCCAGTACCTCGGCCTCTGTGGTCAGACTGTCCATCTCAAGCTTCAGAATATCCGGGCCTGAGGCAATGGAAACAGGATGGGAAAAATGATAGCTGGCCCCGGGTCCGCTGGTATCCGCCCCCCATTGCACACCGCCAGCGCCCTCTTCCATGATCATGGGCTCGACGATTGGCTGCGCCAGCAAACCAACTCCGGAATCATCGGATGCTGCAAAATCCTGGTTGCGCATTTTTGGTTCCGGGCGCGGGTCCTGCAGCCACCGTTGTAGGGCGTTGATGTGGGAAGGTGTCCCGCGCTCGCCCGGTTGCAGGGTTGATATCGTCAGATCAACGCCGTTCCAGTTCTCGCCGGTTGCTTGCCAGAGGTCAAAGCCGCGCTTCAGTTCCAACTCGGGGGTCTCCCCTGTGGTCAAATGCCACTCATAGCTTGGCTGCGAGGATGCATAGCCACTGGTAAAATAGTTCAGCTCCAGCGCGCCGGGTCCGGCTTGGATCACATCCACCGCAACCACCAGATAGTACCGGTTTGCATCCTGAACCGCGACGGCTGCCAGGGCCTGTTCAGCATCTTTCAGCTCCTCTGCAAGGTCCTCCAGCTGATCCTCGATGGCGCGGGCGCGGATCTGGGCCTCCAACGCCTGCTTGCCTGCGGCACCGGCCTCCGTCGCGATCATCCGGGTGATATCGCGCAGGGCCTCCGCGCCAGCCTCTGCCAGGCCCTCATTGCTGCCCAGCTGCTGCAAAAACCCTATCGCCGTTTGCGCCGCCGCCGCGTCGCTCTCGGCCCGGCTTGCCTCATCGCGAACCGCCTGAATACGGGCCTCAACCTCTGTGACCACCGCCTCAGCCGCCAGAACCTCTGGATCGTCAGCCCGTCGAGGCGGCGCGCCATCCTCACGGAACAACAGCGCCGTCTGTCGCGCCCCGGTCAGATCCAGTTGCAGCGTTTCCAGATCCGCCGAATAGGGAATATTGCTCAGGATCAGACGATGTTGACCGATTGGCAGGTCAAACTCCGCACGGCGGGTGATCGCAGCCACCTCTGGGTAGACCGTGACCTCGGTCACCTGGCTGTTGACGGTAATCTCATCGGCCCAGGCAAGGCTGGCGACCGAACTGGCCAGCAACGACAGCAAGGAGAGGGAAAAACGCATGAATATCTCACAATCAGGTTTGGAGTGCAGGCCCTGTCCCACCGCCCCTGAGTGAAACAGCAGTCGACCCGCTCAATAGTCCTGACAGTAGAGTATCAAGGCGCAGCTAAAAGCAGAAGTTGCCAAGCAGTTGCGATCTGGCGCAAATTTGCCGAAGCTTCGCCACCTCAAGAAAGCAAAAACGGCGCCGTTCTGGCACCGTTTTGAACCTCATTGGCTGCGCGACGCAGACTGCACGCGGGCAGCGCCAATGGGAAGAGCATAGTCCCTGGATCAGATCAGTGCTGCGCCACAGGGGCAGCTGCCATCATGCGGGTTGGGGCCTTGCGCACCGGACGCACCCGTTTGAACCGCTGTTCCAGATCTGCGGCAGGAAAGCCCAAGAAGGCACAGGTGCAGATTTTGACATGGCTCTGCGCGTCATAAAGATGCATATGGCCCTTGGCACGTTTCATGTAAAAGCCCTTGCCCTGCAGCCCCGAGCGCAGCTCTGACCAGGTTTTGGCCTCTTGAAAATGTGGTGTCAGCATGATCCGCAACTGGATGGCCATTTCGGTATCCATACGGTCCTGATCACTGGCACTTGACCAGGCCGTCTGTTGCATGGCTGCGTCGCCGGTTGTCTGTGTTTCGCGTTCAAAATCTTTCGAGTACATGGCTCAAACCCCGTTTTCATATCCCACCCTCAGGATATTGCGTTATGTGGCCAGATTTGGGCAGCCCTGCAAAAGATTAAGGGCCGCCTCTTGCGAAGCAGCCCCCCTAACCTAAAGTGTAAAAAGCTTTAGCCTTTTTTGAGCACTTCCCGGCCCAGAAGTTCGGCAATCTGCACCGCGTTCAGGGCGGCGCCTTTGCGCAGGTTGTCGCTGACACACCAGAAGTTCAGGCCGTTATCAATGGTGGAATCCTGGCGTATGCGGCTGATAAACGTGGCAAAATCGCCAACGCATTCTACCGGGGTCACATAGCCACCGTCTTCGCGCTTATCAATCACCATGATGCCAGGTGCCTCGCGCAGGATGTCGCGGGCCTCGTCTTCGTCGAGGAAGTCTTCTGTTTCAATATTGATCGATTCAGAGTGGCCAACAAAGACAGGGACTCGCACACAAGTGGCTGTGACCTTGATCGAGGTGTCGATGATCTTCTTGGTTTCGGCGACCATTTTCCACTCTTCCTTGGTGGAACCATCGTCAAGAAAGACGTCAATATGCGGAATCACATTGAAGGCAATCTGCTTGGGGTAGACCTTTGGCGGTACTTCTTTGGTCGGGTTGTAAATCGCCTTGGTCTGCTCCCACAGCTCGTCGATCGCCTCTTTGCCCGATCCTGACACAGACTGATAGGTCGAGACCACGACGCGTTTGATCTTGGCCCGTTCATGCAAAGGCTTCAGCGCCACAACCATCTGCGCGGTCGAGCAGTTGGGGTTGGCGATGATGTTCTTCTTGGCATAGCCATGCACGGCCTCGGGGTTCACCTCGGGCACGATCAGCGGCACATCGGGGTCGTAGCGGTAGAGCGACGAGTTATCGATGACCACACAGCCCGCCTTGGCGGCCTTGGGGGCGTAGATCTTGGTCGCATCAGAGCCAACGGCAAACAGCGCCATGTCCCAGCCAGTGAAATCAAAGGTGTCGAGATCCTGGGTCTTCAACGTCTTCTCGCCGAACGTCACCTCGGTTCCCAGCGATTTACGGCTGGCCAGAACGGCAACCTCATCCGCAGGAAACTGGCGCTCTGCCAGGATGTTCAACATTTCGTGGCCCACATTGCCTGTGGCGCCAACGACGACGACGCGATAACCCATTTTGTTTCTCCAGTATCATCCGACCTCATGGCCGGCTGGGGTCTCATATAGGCAATTGCCCTGCATTTAAAGGGCTTGGTCAGTCCAGCCGGTCGCGGCTGAACAGATAAATCACACATCCCACCGCAAGAGACAGGGCAAAGAAGCCAAAAATCGCCAGATAGGGCGCTGCCGGGGCCGCTCCGGCCATATTCGAATGCAGCCTGCCGGAGGCAAACTGCATGATTCCAACGCCGCCGATGCCAAAGAAGTTGAGCAGCGTCACGCCCCGCCCCACCAGATGCGGCGGCACAAAGGCGCGGCCATGGGCAATGATCACTGGGAAAGAGCCGCCCACAAAGCCCACAAAGGCCATCACCGCGATGGGCATCCAGATCGGCGCGCCCGTCACGGACATCAGGGCAACCATTGCCAACACACCCAGCGCATTGCCGGTAAAGATCACCCATTTGCGGCTTCCAAAGATCCGGTCCAGCGGCCCATAGGCAAAGGTGCCCGCCACCATGGCCACGCCCATGACCAGCGCCGCCAGCCCGACTTCGCCGGTGCTCAGCCCGTAGACATCGGTTAAGTAGGGGCCGATCCACAGTCCCCGCAGCGCGCCAGAGGGCGCATAGCAGACAAACATCAAAGGAAATATCGCCCAAAGCACCGGCATCTTCAGCAGCTCCAGCACCGATCCTTTCTGGCCGCCCTCAGGTTTGGCCGGATCCTGCACCGTCAGGAAAATACCCGCAGCCACCAACCACGAGGCCAGCGCCAGGGTCCAGAGCGTCGCCCGCCAGCCAAGGTGCTCCACCGCAAAGGCCGTCGGGTAAGAGGCCACCAGATTGCCCACCGACCCCATGCCCAGCATCAGGGCCGCCAAAGTGGCAAAGCGGGCCGCCGGGTATTGGCGCGCAAAGATGTAATATGACGCCATCAGAACCGGCGAACAGCCGATGCCGATAAAGAACATCGCCATGCTGACATGAAAAGGCGATGTCGCCAGCGCAAAGACCGCCGCGCCGCCAGAGCCACCCAGAAACAACAGCCAGGCAGAGGTCCGGCGTGGTCCCAGATGGTCCAGCGCCCAGCCCACCGGCAGCTGCATCGCCGCAAAGGACAAAAACCACATACCAGACGCATCCGCGAGATCACTGGGCGTGGCGCCAATATCCTGTCCCAGCACCGTGGTCAGAACCCCAAGAAAGGCGCGGAAAAACTGGCTCAGCACATAGGCCAGGCACAACATGATCAATCCAGCCTGCATCTTGAACGCTCCCTTTGGGTAGATCTCTTGCTTTGCGCGTCCATTGAGCATTTGTTGTCACATGTTCGCGACGCGAGCTTGCATGTTTGCAGCCTGGGTACAATTGTTTTGATACCTGACAGCAGAGATTGAGACGGATGATGCATACCGCCAAATTTTACGAATCTCTGCCCCGGCAGAGGCATTTTTCCAGCCTGACAAAGCCAGCAGCCTTTACCCCGCTTCCGGATGACTGGGTGATCTGCTGCAGCGATATCGTCGATTCCACCGGGCTGATTGCCGCCGGGAAGTACAAGACCGTCAACATGGTTGGGGCCTCGGTGATTGCAGCCATGCAGAACGCGCTCGACGGCGCCGCCTTTCCCTATGTCTTTGGCGGCGATGGGACCTCGTTTGCGGTCTCCGCTGCGCAGACTGCGACGGCACGGCGCACTCTGGCCCGCCTGCGCCGCTGGGTGAAACAGGAGTTTGGCATTGCCCTGCGGGTGGCGATGATCCCCGTGCACGAGGTGCGGGCGCAGGGGCTGGATGTCACCGTGGCCCGCCATGCGGTCTCGGACAATGCCGACTACGCAATGTTTTCAGGCGGCGGCCTCGCCTGGGCCGAAGATCAGATGAAGCAGGGCCATTGCGTCATCCCCGAAAACACAGACGAGACACCACCAGATCTGACCGGCTTGTCCTGCCGTTGGAATACGATTCCCGCACTCAATGGGCTAATCCTGTCGCTGGTGATGGTGCCAGGGCCGACGGCAACAGCAGCGCAGTTTTCCAGAGTGGCGGCAGAAATCCTGACCCGGACAGCGGCTTTGGCGCGGGGCGGCCACCCGGTCGCCGCAGAAGGACCGGGGATCGCCCTGCTGCCACGGGGGCTCGGTCTGGAAGCCAAACTGACCCATGGCACCGGATCAGTGTTGCGCAAGTGGCTTAGTCTGATGGTCGGCACCATGCTGACGAGCTGGTTGTTCCGCCACAAAAAGCCCATGGGCCAGTTTGATCCAACCCACTACCTTGCGGTAATGAGCGACAATGCCGACTATCGAAAGTTCGACGACGGGCTCAAAATGACCATTGATTGCACCCCAGATCTGCAGAGCGAGATCACGGCGATCCTGCAAAAGGCCCAGACCGCCGGGCATATCCGGTTTGGCCTGCATGCGCAGGATGAGGCCCGACTCACCTGTATCGTGCCCTCCGCAAGCAGCGATGATCACGTCCATTTTGTCGATGGCGCCGCAGGGGGATACACCCGCGCCGCCAGCAATATGGGTAAAATTCAAAGAGAATAAGCCGGAGTATCAGCTCCTGACGCATCCCCCAAAGACGGGCTTTGGGGGCTAGGCTTGCAATCAGACTTTCTGAAACAGACCCGCCTTAGGATCGTAGCATTCCAACCCGCCTTCTCCGATGTCGGTCCACAACCCATGCAGGCTGAGACTGTCGCCTTTGACGGCCTCCGAGATAAAGGGAAAGGTCATCAGATTTTCCAGCGATGCCACAACCGCCTGACGTTCAAACTGGCGCGCCTGGTGGTCGTCGTCCTCGATTTCGGCAACCAGATCGAACTTGGGCTTAAGGATATCCATCCAACGCCCGACAAAGCTATCCTTGGCTTCCAGGGTTGGCGCATGGCCTTTGCACATATCAATACAGCCCTGCACGCCGCCACATTGCGAATGGCCCAGAACGATAAGATGCGAGACTTTCAGCACGGTTACAGCATATTCCACCGTCGCACTGGTGCCGTGGTAATCGCCATCGGGCGCATAGGGCGGGACCAGATTGGCAATATTGCGGTGGATAAAGAACTCCCCCTGATCGGCGCCAAAGATCGAGGTCACATGGACCCGGCTGTCACAACAGGAAATCACCATCGCCCGAGGCCGCTGTCCTTCGGTCGCGAGCCGGCGATACCACCCCTGGTTCTCCGCATAGGAGGTGGCCTTCCAGCCGTGATAGCGGGTGACCAGATAGCTGGGTAGAGGTTTGGCAAATTCCATTGAGAGCATCCTCTTGTGAGTGTTCGCGGCGCTAATATCCTAAATTGATCGCAAATTCGAGGGATTTGAACAGTCCGGTGGAAACCTTTTGACAACCACTGGCAGGCAAATTGGCCTCGTGCCGTGGGGGTACAATAAATTTAGGGTGAATGTGGTGGCTAATATACTCACTGTCATGCAAGCAGAGAACGTGCATCTTGATCCAGACAAACTGGGCGAGCTGTACGCGCAACTGGGCGAAGCCGGAGCCGAAGATGTCGTTTGTCGCGCCATCGAGGAACTGGCTGTGCGCCTGACGCATTGCGAACGACTTTGGCGTCAGAACAACATGGTTGATCTGCGCAAAAACGCGCGATCCTTGATCGCAATCGCGGAACAGATCGGGATGAGCGCCATGGCGTCCATTGCCCGCGATGTCACCGCGGCAATTGATAACGAGGACGCACCCGCCGTGGCCGCGATCCTGTTCCGGCTCCTTCGGGTCGGCGAGCGCTCCCTGACAGCTGTCTGGGATCAGCAAGACATTACCGTTTGAACGCCTAGATCAAACACCAAGACCAAACGCACTTTCTGAACGGCTTGACCCAACAGGAAGACAGACCACTAGAACTGTAGTGTAAAATGCCTACATGCCAGGCCGCCCTGGAGACCTAAATGGTCTCCGGCGGCCTTGGCCTGTTTGAGGGCCTGTTTTAATGTCCTGCACCAAGGCTGAGTATCGCCGCGCAGTTTTCCCTAGAACTCTGGCAGCACCAAAACTCTGGCAACACCTAAAACTCTGACAACAAATGACAGGCGGCACTTGCAGGCAGCGGGCAGGCAGATACTCTGACCGCACCTGACGCCCAACCGGAGTATCCTTTATGGCCCCTTGCTTTGCACCAGTCTCTGACACTGCTGTTTCTCTCTCTCTGATGGAGCAGGATCAGCTGCAAGGCTGGCTACAGAATCAGCCCGCGTCACTCCAGGACTGGGTCACGACCAATGGCTTTACCGCAGGCTGCGGTCAGGCGCTGTTGGTTCCGGGAATCGATGGTGCTGCGCCCTTTGCTCTGGCGGGCTATGGCACAGCCACGCAGCGCAGGCGCCAACGCTTTACCCTGGCCGCCGCCGCAGAAAAACTGCCTGCAGGCTGCTATCAGCTACAGGCCGAGACACCGGGCCTGGCCCAGCTGGACACCGAGACGCTGTCGACGGAATGCCTTGGCTGGCTGCTGAGCCAATACCGTTTTAGCCGCTACAAAAGCACCACACCGATGGCGGCAAGCCTGATTGCCCCGGCGACGGTTGATGCCGCCGCGATCGAATCGCTGGCCGCTGCCGAATGGCTGACACGGGATCTGATCAACACCCCCGCTGCCGACATGGGGCCTGCCGAATTGGAGGCCGCAGTTGAGGCCCTGGCGGCTGAGTTTGACGCCTCCGTCGGGGTGATCACCGGCGCCGATCTGCTGGAGGCGAATCTGCCGCTGATCCATACGGTTGGCCGCGCCGCAGATCAGGCACCACGGCTGATTGACCTGCATTGGGGCAGTTCCGGGCCAAAGCTGACCCTGGTGGGCAAGGGCGTCTGCTTTGACACCGGCGGGCTGAACCTGAAACCCGGCGCCAGCATGGGGTTGATGAAAAAGGACATGGGTGGGGCCGCAAATGTCCTGGGGCTGGCGCGGATGATCATGGCAGCCGGGCTGCCAATTCAGCTGCGGGTGCTGATCCCCGCAGTAGAGAACGCCGTCTCTGGCAATGCCTTCCGTCCCGGCGATGTGCTGCCCTCGCGCAAGGGATTGACGGTTGAGATCAACAACACCGATGCCGAGGGCCGCCTGGTGCTGGCCGATGCCCTGACCCTGGCGGATGAGGGCGATCCTGATCTGGTGATCTCGATGGCCACCCTGACTGGGGCTGCACGGGTGGCGGTTGGCCCGGATCTGGCGCCGTTTTACACTGATCACGACGCGGATGCCGCCGCGCTGGCGACCCAGGCAGCCCCGCAGGCGGACCCGGTCTGGCGGATGCCCTTTCACGCCCCCTATGAGAGCATGATCGAACCCGGTATTGCCGATCTCGACAATGCACCTGCGGGCGGATTTGCCGGCTCAATCACCGCCGCGCTGTTCCTGCGCCGCTTTGTCGGCGAAAGCCGCTATATGCATTTTGACATCTACGGCTGGACGCCCAGCGCCGCGCCGGCCCGACCCAAGGGCGGCACCGGCCAGGGCTGCCGGGCACTGTTTGCCGCACTGCCCGACCTGCTGAGATTGTAAGCACCATGTCAGAGAGTGGCTCAGAATGTGCACGTATTGCCCTGCCTGTTGTTGACCTGTTGCGCGCCCCCGACGGGCCGCGTGATCGGCAGCTTTTGTGTGGTGACGCGGTAGAGATCCTGGATCAGAATCAGGGTTGGGCCCATATTCGCGCCACCAAGGATGGCTATCAGGGCTATATGCCAGATGCGGCCCTGGCCCCGGCGCAAACCAACAGCCATTGGATCAGCGCCCCAGCCAGCCACGCCTATAGCGCTGCCGATTTCAAATCCCCCGACCTGGCCGCGCTCAGCTTTGGCAGCCAGGTTCTGGTCTCTGCAGATGAAGGGCGATTTGCAAAAACCGATCAGGGCTATATCCCAAGGGTGCATCTTACCCCGATGGATCAGCAGCTGCGCGATCCGCTGTCTGTGGCCATGGGGTTCCTTGGCACCCCCTATCTTTGGGGCGGCAACAGCCGCTTTGGCATTGATTGCTCAGGGCTGGTGCAGCTCGCCTGCCTCGCCTGTGGCATTGCCTGCCCCGGCGACAGCGGCCCACAAGAGCGCCAATTGGGAACACTTCTGCCCCCCGGCAGCACCTATCAACCTGGAGATCTGTTGTTCTGGAAGGGCCATGTTGCCTGGGTTCACGCCCCCGACACCCTGCTACATGCCAATGTCCATGCCATGGCTGTGGCGCTGGAACCGTTGCAGCAGGCGATCGCCCGCATTGCCGATCAGGGCGACGGCCCAGTAACGGCACACCGGCGGTTGCCGCAGATCGGCTGAGCCACACCGGAGCCCTGGCTATTTCACCGCCCGGATGAGTTTACGTTCCAACACCCGCAGCACCGCCTTCAGGTCGCTGCCGCGTTTCAGGATCTGGCCATCCATCCCCACCACCGCATAAAGCCCCTGGCGATTGCGCAGTTTGGGGTGTTTTTCGATCCGGTACAGCGGATTTTCAGCGGTGCGGCGAAACACTGAAAACACGGCAAGCTCCCGCAGGCAGGAAATCCCGTAATCACGCCACTCTCCGGCGGCCACCATACGGCCATAGAGCGACATGATCACCGACATTTCGCGTCGGTCAAAGGCCACTTGCTGCGGGATAGGCACGCCCGGCTTGGGCGGAATGGGATCCATAGTCATACCCCGAGACTCGCCGCAACGACGAGATTAATCAAGGTGTTTTGCACCTGCCCGACCTCAGCCTACGCAGGCCCTGCCTCAGCGATGCGCCTCCGGCACCCAATCGGCGGTCTCTTGGTTCCAAAACCGGTTTGAGTTTGCCTCACCCTGACCGCGCCGATGCAGGCTGCGCGCTGCCGCAATCAGCTGGATCACCGGTTCTTCATAGGGATGGGCGTGGTAAATGGCACAGAGCAGCGGCTCCAACGCTTGCCCCTGCTTGGGCACAAAGATCTGCAGCTCAACACAGGCCACCGCGACGGCCTGATCCGTGGCCCGGTTGCGGGCCTGTGGCAGGGTGCGAAACTGCTGCACCCCGGCGCGGGTGGTAAATGCCACTTGATCGTAGTCCCCCCAATGCAATGGCTCCTGAGACAGCACCGCCTGCAAAACCCGCCCGGCGGCCTCCTGTGGCACCTGAACCAGCACCCGTGTGCCCTGTTCGATGCTAGGCTCTGGACCCATTAATCTTACATGCTCAGCGGCTATTTCACGAGATTTCAGGGGCTTGGGGTGCGCAGCCAATAGTGGTTCTATTTGCAAGCGATCCGAGACATTGAAATGAAGTGAAATCGTTGGCCTTCGGGTTTGACGGATTTTCCCGCTGGACGCGTCACATCTGATTGAAATAGAACCACTATTCCTGCGCAGATGCTCCTAACCAGCGAAAAAATCTGTCAAACTGAGCACGTAAAATTAGTGGGTCCAGAGCCTAAAGCGGTCGCAGTGGATTGTGTCAAAGACCTCAGGCATTGGTCAGTTCCTCACAGCGTAGTCCAAGAATGTTCTCCAGCGCCCGTGCCCCGACCCCGGTCATCTGCAGCCCGCGTTTGTGGCTGTTGCGCGTCACCCAGCCCTGATCAAAGAAATGAGCAAGGATCTGTTTTCCCAGCGGACCTGCTACATGCAGCTTGCGCTCGGTCCAATCCATGCAGGGGCGGGCAAAGGGCTGGCGCGCCTGCGCAGATGCAGGCATTTGCGGCAGGTGCACGCCCAGCTTTTGCCAGGTCTCGTGGCCACAGACGCGAAAGCCGCCGTTTTCCTCGACCAGCATGCCTCGGTCCAGAACTTGCCCGGTGATAGCCACCGCCAGAGGGCCCGCGAGGTGGTCATAGCAACTGCGCAGCGGGGCAATATCGCCCGCCTTGCGCCGCTGGGCCAGATGCAGATGAGAACTGGGCGAGATGGCCGCCAGCTGCTCCAGCACCCCGGCCACCTCGCTATTGGCGAGGCGGTGAAACACACAGCGCCCGCGTTTCTCGGCCAGGACCAGCCCGGCGTTTTGCAACATGCGCAGATGCGCCGTGGCGGTCTGGGCGGTGATGCCCGCCGCCGAGGCCAGTTCCTTGTTGGTGAAAGACCGCCCCTCCATCAGCTCACACAGCATCCGGGTGCGGCTGGCATCGCTCAGGGCCTGGCCAATGATATCAAAGCGTGGTGTTGTCATCTCCCAAGGCTAGCCCTTTGCGGACCCCCTGCCCATAGAATTCCCTTCGCTGCAGAGCGAACAATGCGTGAGGGGGTGCGCCCATAGGCACAGGCTCTCTTGTTGGCAGCCCGAAGCCCATCGCAGTGCCATCCAGCCGCTGCCGCGCAATTTAACGCAGAAATAACCTGAGTGGTGGAGACTGCCCCGACCATGGCCAGGCAAGCAGCCAGCAGGCGCCCGGCACCCTGCCCGCTTTTTGGTCTCAGCTTTCGTTTTGGTCAAACGCTCCCTGTTTGGCCATGCCCACTCTTGGTGGAGAAAATATAATGACCTCTGGTTCCAACCCCCGTCACAAGGGGACACGCCACCGTTTTTCCGCGCTTGCCAAGCGGGTCTGTCGGCGGATGACCGGCGCTTTCAGTGCTCTCGGCCTGTGCTTAGGCTTGCTCAGCGCTGATCTACATGCCGGCAGCGCGGTGATCACCGATAAACAGATTCAGGCCCGTCTGGCCTTGATGCGTCAACAAAAAGAAGCGCTCCTCAGCCTCAGCGAAATGATGGCGGGGCGGCGGGTCTTCACCCCCCAGACGGCCAAGGCCGCGCGGCGGGTCCTGATGAACAACACTCGCAAGATCCCCAAACGTTTTGCCAAGCGGCGCATGGACCCCAATTCCTATGCCCGCCCCGAAATCTGGGTCCAGTGGCAGGATTTTGAGGCCCGCGCCGAGGTCGCACGACAGGCAGCAAAACAGATCAGCGCCAATTCTGTGAACGGGCTGCGCCGCAGCCTGCCAACGATGATACGGGCCTGCCACAGCTGCCATCAAACCTATCGCACGACGCCCAATCAGGCGATCACGCATTAACCCGGTTGGCAAAACATAGGGCGGGATAGCCCGGCAGTGAAGCCGAAGAGGCGAGCCTGCCAAGCGTGGCTCCAACTGACGGGGCTTTCGCTGTAGGGTTACACTGGAGGGCCTGCCGAAATACGCAGTAAGCCGACCTATCCGTGTCCACGGCAGGTACTGGCAAGGCCCGCAGATAGCCCCGGCGGCGGTTAGGTCGAAACCACAGCATAGCGGGCGAGAAAGGTATCAACCGCGCCCTCAATAATCCTGCTGCGTTCTTCCTCTGTAAAGCTCGCGTTGATGTTGAACAAAAAACGCGGCACAAGATCGGCGCGGCAAAGTTCGGCAAACTGATCGGCAGCGAGGTCAAAATCCTCGACCTGCAATTCGCCCCTAGCCGCGGCGCTGCAAAGATAGTCGCGAATTTTGCCGCGAATCAACAATGGACCGCTCTCATAAAACTGGCGTCCAAGGTCAGGAAAGCGATCAGCCTCAGCCACGCAGATACGAAACATCCGCAGGCCAAAGTCAGACAGGCTGATGGACAAGATATGCCCAGCTGCAGCTCGCAAAATTTGACGCGGGGTACTGGAACAGGTGGCCAGGTTCATCGGCGCATCCGCCTGGCGGGCGCATTCGCTGCGGGCGACCTCCATGAACAACAACCGCTTATCAGGGAAATAACTGTAAAGTGTCGCCTTGGAGACCCCAGCCACCCGGGCAATATCGTCAACGCTGGCGCCTTCAAACCCATCTGCCAAAAACACCTCACGCGCGCCCTTGAGAACCTGATCAAACTTCCGTCCGGTTCGCAGAATGCTGGCGTGTTTGTTCATGGCTGACCTCGTGGCGCTGGCGGGATGGAACCACCACTCTAACCGAGAGAACGGTAGCGCAACACCATTCTCTTTGCTCTCGTTTCGCGCCTGCCCAAGAGGCCAAGCTCAAGCGCTTCCCAAGTGACCTGCAGGGCCAAGCGCTCCCGCCCACCCTTCAGCCTTCTGACGAAGGCTGGGGCCGTTGGGGGTGGCGCCGCGCTGCCGCGCGGCGCGGTCGCGCGTACCAAAGCCCGTCTCGCCTCTCGCAGACCTGCCATCCGGGCCGGCCGCCCCGTCTGTCCCCCCCCCTCTGTCACCCCCATCCGTCACCCGCGTCTATCCCCCTCTGCCACCCAGACTACCTTCCGCTTCCCCGAGCCAAAGCACCACAGTGGGCCGCTTGTTTGGTCCGGATCTCAAACGAAAAAATATCAAATCGGGCGAGCCCCTCCTGGGGCGGATCAGGGCTGGATCAGCCACGCCGCGCGGCAGCGCGGCGCCCGGCCCAACGGGAGGCGGGCATTATGGATGCCCAAACGACGGGCGGGAGCCCCCCCCTTTGCTTTTCCCTGCTCCTTTGCAAACAACGCCCAGCTTTCCATCTTGCCTTTTTACCAAAAGCCGCTACCACTCTGGCAATGGCCGATATTTTCTTCAGAACACTGCCCTTCTTTGCAATCATCGGCCTCGGCTATTGGGCGGGTCGAACGCGGTTCTTCACCGAAGAGGCCACCGCCTATCTAACCAAATTCATCTTTTTCTTCCCGCTCTCGGCGATGATCTTTCGCTTTTCCGCCAATCTCTCCTTTGCCGAGATCTTTGATCCCGACCTGGTTCTCGCCTACCTCGCAGGCACTATGGCGGTCTATCTGCTGGTCACGCTTGTTGCTCTGCTGCGCCGCCTGGACATGCCCACCGCCGCCGTCGAGGCCCAATGCGCCGCCATCGGCAATGTTGGCTTTCTGGGCCTGCCAATGATGGCCATCCTTTTTGGTGAGGCCTCCATTGCGCCGATGATGCTGGTGCTCAGCGTTGATCTGGTGGTGTTTTCCTCACTGATCGTCATCCTGATCAACCTTGGGCGCGGTTCTGGCCTGGGGATGGCAACACTCAAGCTGGTGCTGCTCGGACTGCTGCGCAATCCGATGATTCTGGCCATCTGCGCCGGCCTCGCCTGGTCCGCCTCTGAGCTCCCGATCCCAGAGCCGATGAACGATTTTCTGTCGATCCTGGGGGGGGCTGCCACTCCCGGAGCGCTGTTTGCCATTGGTGCCTCGCTGGCGTCAAAATCGGCTGAGCGGATGCAGATCGCCGTCTGGATCAGCTTTGCCAAACTGGTGTTGCACCCGCTCTGTGTCGCGCTTTGCGTCATCATCCTGTTTCCGGTCAACAGCTACTCTGCCATGGTGGCCATTGCAGCGGCCTCTCTGCCGGTGGCGGGCAACGTCTATATGCTGGCACAGCATTATGGCGTGGCACCACACCGGGCCTCGGCGGCCATTTTGATTTCCACCCTCGTCTCCATCTTCACCGTACCCATGGTGATCGCCTGGGTCACGCAGCTGTAGTCGCCCGCTTTTTGCCCCCACAATTCAGGTTATTGTAACGCGATTGCCGCATTAACTGGCCCAGCTGTCGCGCCTCTACTGGACCCGCGCCGTCCTGACAGGTAGCGATAGGGCAACCATAGATAGGAGCGGCTCCATGGAAACCATTTCGCAAAACAAAGCCTTTGGTGGCAATCAGGGCGTCTACCGCCACAAAAGCACTGCCACCAACTGCGACATGACCTTTGGCCTGTTCCTCCCAGAAGAAGCCAAGGACGGGCCAGTGCCAATCCTATGGTATCTCTCGGGCCTGACCTGCACCCATGAAAACGCCATGACTAAGGCGGGCGCACAGGTCTGGGCCGCCGAACACGGCATAGCATTGGTGTTCCCTGATACCTCGCCG
>CAJQNB010000079.1 GCA_905479575.1 uncultured Pseudophaeobacter sp. | reverse complement strand
GCCAAGCTGCCCTTCGGATCCGCAGATCAAGCCCAAGAGATCAAGGCCTTCGGCGTCCAGGAATGCACCGCCGATTTCGGTAATTGTGCCATCCATCAGCACCATGGTGACGCCCATCAGGTTATTGGTGGTCACGCCGTATTTCAGGCAATGCGCCCCGCCCGAGTTCATCGCGATGTTGCCCGCGATCGCACAGGCCAGCTGCGACGACGGATCGGGCGCATAGAAAAACCCGTCCGCCTCGACCGCACCGGTCACGCTCAGATTGGTGCGCCCCGCCTGAACCCGGATGAACCGGTTGTCGTAATCGGTTTCCAGCACACCGTTCATCCGCGCCACGCCCAGGATCACGCTGTCGGCCGTCGGCAAAGCGCCCCCCGCCAGCGAGGTGCCTGCCCCGCGCGGCACCACTGGCACGCCCTCTTCATGGCAGATCCGCAGGATATCCGAGACCTCCTGCGTGGTGCGCGGCAAGACAGCCAGCAACGGCGGGCAGCGATAGGCAGCCAAGCCGTCGCACTCATAGGCGCGCGTTTCCATTTCATCCTGGATCACCGCATCACTTGGCAGCACCGCTGCCAAACGGGCAGCAAGATGCGCCTTGCGGGCCAGAATGGTGGAATTGGGGACAGGCATCTCCATGGGGCTCTCCTTTGGCGGCGCGACATCTGGTAAAGTAATATTACCAATTACCCCATTCAAGCAAGCACGAAGTTGTCACAGCGGATAAACCAAGCAGGCAGACACGCCTTCGTGACTGTACCACCACCGCAGAAAGGCTAGGGTATATCCATGCAACGCCCTCTCTTCTCCCTCCTGCTTGCCTTCATGGCGCTGCCCGCTCTGGCCGACGCCCCAAAAATCGAAGCGGTCACTGCAGTGCCCTCTGGCACCACATGGCGCTTTGATGTCACCCTGTCCCACCCGGATACCGGCTGGGACCACTATGCCGATGGCTGGCGGGTGCTGGATATGCAGGGCAATGAGCTGGGGCTGCGAGTGCTGGCCCACCCCCATGTCCAGGAACAGCCCTTTACCAGTTCCCTGTCCGGCGTGGTGATCCCTACGGGCACGACCCAGGTCCAAATACAGGCGCGCTGCCTGGTCGATGGCTGGGCAGACGCGCTGTTTGTGGTTGACCTCAAGTAACACCTGCAGCCCTTTGTCCAACAGCAACACCCGCCTCGTCCTTGCAGAAAGGGGCATCTTGTGACACAGGTCTGGCAATTCGCCACCTCCTCCTTTGCTACGGGACACCCCTGCCATGACAGCCTCAAAACGCGTCGTTCTTTCCAGCGATCACGCCGACATTCAGCTTCGCCAGACCATTGCCGATCACATCGCAAGCCAAGGCTGGGAAGTCATTGATATCGGCCCCACCACATCGGACAGCACAGATTACCCCAAGCACGGGCGCGAAGCCGCCGAGCGCGTGGCCTCGGGTGACTGTGATCTGGGTGTTATCGTCTGTGGCACCGGTCAGGGCATCATGATGGCCGCAAACAAGGTCAAAGGCATCCGCTGTGGCGTCTGCACCGATACGTTTTCCGCCCGCATGATCCGCCAACACAATGACGCCAATATGCTGTCAATCGGTGCGCGGGTTGTGGGAAAAGGCCTGGCGCTGGATATCGTCGACGCCTTCCTGTCCGCAGAATTTGAAGGCGGTCGCCATGCCACCCGCATGGAAATGATTGAACCCGCGGAAGACTAAACAAGACGGCGAGGCGCGGCCGGGCTGGTCCCGGCGCGCCTGTGCGCGCTCAGCTTCGGTGATAGGGGCTGCCTGACAGGATGGTGGCGGCGCGGTAAATCTGCTCGGCCAGCATCACCCGCACCAGCATATGCGGCCAGACCATTTTCCCAAATGACAGTGAGAAATCCGCCTCGGCGCGCAGACTGGGATCAATGCCGTCCGCGCCGCCAATGATCAGCGCCAGATCCTGGCGCCCGGAATCGCGCCAGCTGCCCAGACGGTCGGCAAAATCGGGCGAGCTGAGCAGCTTGCCCCGCTCATCCAGGGTGCAGATCACCGCCCCCTTGGGCAGGGCCTTGCGCAGCAAACCCGCCTCGGCGCCCATGCCGGCGTTTTTCTTATCTTCGACCTCAACGATGCGGGCCGGCCCCAGCCCCAGCGCCCGCCCGGTGCGGTCAAACCGTGTGAGATAGTCGTCGATGAGGGTCTTTTCAGGCCCAGCGCGCAGACGTCCAACCGCGCAGATATGTATACGCATCGGAAGGGCCCTCGCTGGGAATTACGGCATAAAGCGACCTGTCGCGCTAGACACAGCAGAGACGGCACCCAAACAGGGCGCCACCTCCAGTGTCAAAACCGCAGCTTAGGCGCCATCCTGACCAGGGGTCACGCCGGGCTGCCAGAGCTTTTCGATCTGGTAGAACTCGCGCACTTCCGGGCGGAACAGATGCACAATCACATCGCCGGTATCAATCAAGACCCAATCGCCGGTGTCGCGACCTTCGACCTTGCTGAGAATACCATATTCCTGCTTCAGGCGATCGGTCAGCTTTTCCGCAATCCCTGCCACCTGACGGCTCGAACGACCCGTCGCAATGACCATGAAATCGGCGATCGCCGTCTTGCCGCGCAAATCAATCTGCACAACCTCTTCGGCTTTATCTTCATCCAGAGAGCTCAGGATCCGCTCCAACAATACAACATTGGATGGGCGGCTCTTGGCAGCACCCTCGGCTGCCTCGCTAGCAGCGGCAACAGCCGCTTGAGGTTCGGTCGACAGAACACTGTCCTCCATAAGGCGCGCCGACCCTCCCCCGGCGCTGGGGATATGCTAAAAATAGCAATTCCCGCGCCACATTTCAATAAATGCGGCAACGGGGCTCGAATCATCGACACTCTCTGCCTGATCTGCCGCCGCACCGAAAGAGGGAACACATCATATTTACAAGGATTCAAAGGAAAGTTTGCCCAGATTACGGCGTTCTGGCCAAGCCAGCCCTTGATCGCCTGCCCGCCCCCCTGTATCTGACGCACATGACCCTCGTATTGGCCCAGACTATTGAGTTGCAAGATCGCGCCCGCCTGCGCGAGCGATTCTATGGTGCCGCCCGCACGGTCCTGGCGCGCCTATAATCGGCAGCCCACGCCCTACGCCAGCTACTCACAATTGAATATACGGGAGAGGACACATGTCCCCCAAAACGCTCTATGACAAGATCTGGGATGCGCATGTTGCGCATGAAGCAGAGGACGGCACCTGCCTTCTTTATATTGACCGCCACCTGGTCCACGAAGTGACCAGCCCGCAGGCCTTTGAAGGTCTGCGCCTGGCCGGCCGCACTGTGCATGCGCCGGACAAAACGATTGCAGTGCCGGATCACAACGTCCCCACCACTGAGGGCCGCGATGATCCTTCGCAAATGACGCCCGAAAGCCGCATCCAGGTCGAGGCGCTCGACAAGAACGCCCGCGAATTTGGCGTGCACTACTATCCGGTCTCTGACGTGCGCCAGGGTATCGTGCACATCGTCGGCCCGGAACAGGGCTGGACCCTGCCCGGTATGACCGTAGTCTGCGGCGACAGCCACACTGCCACCCACGGTGCCTTTGGCGCCCTGGCCCATGGTATCGGCACCTCCGAGGTGGAGCACGTGCTGGCCACCCAGACCTTGATTCAGAAAAAATCCCTGAACATGAAGGTTGAGATCACCGGCAAGCTCAACCCTGGCGTCACTGCCAAGGACATCACCCTGGCGGTGATCGGTGAAACCGGCACCGGCGGCGGTACCGGCTATGTCATCGAGTATTGTGGCGAGGCGATCCGTGATCTGTCGATGGAAGGTCGCATGACCGTCTGCAACATGGCAATCGAAGGCGGCGCCCGCGCCGGACTGATTGCACCGGATGAAACCACCTACGCCTATGTCAACGGTCGCCCCCACGCCCCCAAGGGCGCCCAGTGGGAAGCCGCGCTGAACTGGTGGAAGACGCTCTACACCGATGAGGGCGCGCATTTTGACAAGGTTGTCACCCTGCGCGGCGAAGACATCCAGCCGGTTGTGACCTGGGGCACCTCGCCCGAGGATGTGCTGCCGATCACTGGTGTGGTGCCTAACCCCGAAGATTTTGAGGGTGGCAAGGTTGAGGCCGCGCGCCGTTCGATCGAATACATGGGTCTGACCCCCGGTCAGAAACTGACCGACATCGAGATCGACACCGTTTTTATCGGTTCCTGCACCAATGGCCGCATCGAAGATTTCCGCGCCGTGGCCGAAGTGGTCAAAGGCAAGAAGATCAAAGACGGCATGCGGGCCATGATCGTTCCCGGCTCTGGCCTGGTTCGCGCCCAGGCCGAAGAAGAAGGTCTGGCGGATATCTTCCGCGAGGCAGGTTTTGAATGGCGTCTTGCGGGCTGTTCCATGTGTCTGGCGATGAACCCCGATCAGCTGTCCGAAGGTGAGCGCTGCGCCGCGACTTCGAACCGCAACTTTGAGGGACGTCAGGGCTACAAGGGCCGCACCCATCTGGTGTCGCCGGCCATGGCCGCCGCAGCTGCCCTCACCGGCAAGCTGACCGACATCCGTGATTTGATCTGAAGGAGCGAGACAGATGGATAAGTTTCAAAAACTCACCGGCATCGCCGCCCCTATGCCCCTGGTCAACATCGACACTGACATGATCATCCCCAAGGTGTTCCTGAAGTCGATTGCACGGACGGGCTTTGGCAAGAACCTGTTCGACGAGATGCGCTATAATCGCGACGGCAGCGAAATTGCTGATTTTGTGCTGAACAAACCCCAGTATCGCAACGCCGAGATCCTGGTGGCTGGCGACAACTTTGGCTGTGGCTCCTCGCGGGAACACGCGCCTTGGGCGATTGCCGATTTTGGCATCAAATGTGTGGTCTCCACCTCCTTTGCCGACATCTTCTTCAACAACTGCTTCAAGAACGGCATCCTGCCGGTTGTTCTGCCACAAGAGCAGGTCGACCTGTTGATGAAGGACGCGGAAAAGGGCGCAAACGCCCGCATGACCGTGGATCTTGAGGCCCAGGAAATCACCACCTCGGACGGGGAAGTGATCAAGTTCGAGGTTGATAGCTTTAAGAAGCAATGCCTGCTGGAAGGGCTGGATGACATCGGCCAGACCCTGCAAAAGCAAAGCGCGGTTCACACCTACGAAGACAAGATGGCGCAGGAACGTCCCTGGGTCTAACCACCGCGCTTCCAGCGCTGCGTGCCTTTAGGGCCGCGTGCAGATCGAAATTGAATACAGCCGCTCCAGAACTCTGGGGCGGCTGTATTCATCCGGGCAGCCACTTTTGGGGAGCAAAGCCCAGCCACCAAAAGCTGTGGCCACACCATTTGAGTGCAAATTAAGACAAATGTGCCACAAATGCGCCACATTCCCACCCCCTTGGCCTTGCCCAATCCAGCTTCAAATCGGACTGGGGGTCTAACGCCCTGCAACCACAAGATCTGGTATAAGCTGGACAAGTTGCTGATAGGTTTGGCCAAAATTGATGCATTCGGGCATCAGCCCCCATAGCTTTCTTAAGGAAAATCAAACTTCCGCAATTGGAAACTTGAGCCCGGCAGCCAATCCATGCAGAAATGGGGCAAAATTGAGGCGCGCATTCTGGGCAGTCCAGGATGCATCAAGTTGGAACAAGGGCACGGCAAAGTACCGTCCAGTCCAGTTTGAAGGGAAAAAAAGCAGTGATTGCTCGCATATCAGGCGCGGCAACTCGTAGTGTATTGGTTGCATTGCTGATCGCAATGCCATCGATGTTACTGCCGGTTTCTGCCACAGAATCTCCAGAGATCATCGTCCTGATGGCGATCCTTGGCGGAGCGTTGACCTTTGCCGAGTATTTCTCCAACTATCCCAGCTTTGTCGAATTTCGCGAGGCGCCACCGCTGAACCGAATGCGGTTTATCGCGGCCTTTGTTATGGTCGGTCTGCTCAGCCTGCTGACGCGTCATCCGCTGGACCCAACCGGTCTTACCGCGCTGGTGCAGAGCCTGGGAACGCAGCTGGGCGAGGCCCTGGATTTTGCCTACTCTCCAGTGCAATTGACGGTTTTGATGCTGCCACTGGACACCCCCAGCGAAAGCCTTCAGCTAACCCGGAGCGCTGCCGGCATCGCCTATCTTGTCTCGGCACTGGCGACCCTGGGCTTTATTATCGCCATACGGATCGGCAACTGGCCTGTCGCCAATGGCGCCTTTAATGTCTGGGTGAACCTACCGCTGTTTGATCCCACCACCGGTGGCGATGTTGTCAGCCGGCTGCAGCGGGATGGCCGTATCAATATCGTCATCGGGGTGTTGCTGCCCTTTGCCATTCCCGCCATGATCAAACTCATGTCCGGCCTGATAGATGTCAGCCAGCTCACCTCCCCTCAGATGTTGGTTTGGGTGATAACGGCCTGGGCCTTTGTCCCGGCCTCGATGATCATGCGCGGGCTGGCGATGCTGCGGGTCGCCGATTTGATCGCGCAGAAAAGACGGGCCGTCTACGCCCATGCCGAAACCCTCCAGGCTGTATGATGCCTTGGGTGATGTGGAGATATCTCTCCATGTTGCCGCGTACTCCTGTGCTGTTTTCAGTGCTGTTCGCCTGCCTCGCCCCCCCGCTATTGGCGCAGGCGGAAACCCTACGCATCGCTACATTCAATACTGAGCTGTCCCGCAAGGGGCCGGGCCTGCTGCTGCGCGATATTACCCGCGGTGAGGACGCGCAAATTGCTGCGGTGATCACCGTCATCACCGAGGCACAGCCTGATATCCTGGTGTTGCAGGGTCTTGACTGGGACCACGACAATCTGGCGCTCAAGGCGCTGGCGCGGCAGCTGGAGCAGGAAGGCGCGACTTACCCGCATATCTTTGCGGGTCAGCCCAATGCGGGCCTTGCCACTGATCTTGATCTGGATGGTGATGGCCGCCTGGGTGGCCCCGGCGATTCACAGGGCTTTGGTGACTACACCGGGCGCGGTGGCATAGCGGTATTGTCGCGCTACCCGCTGGTGGTAGAGGAGCTGCTTGACCTTAGCCCGCTGGTGTGGCGCGACATCCCCGGCGCCGCCCTGCCCCAGCACCCGGATGGCAGCCCCTTTCCGTCAAAGCCCGCCCAAGCTATTCAACGCCTGTCCTCTACCGCCCATTGGGTCTTGCCGGTGGAGCTGGCAAACGGCTCCCGACTGACACTGTTGTGTTTTCAGGCCGCGCCGCCGGTGTTCGACGGCATCGAAGACCGCAACGGGTTGCGCAATGCCGATGAGATCCGCCTTTGGCAGGTCTTTCTGGACGGGCTTCTTGACGGGCAGCTCCCGGCAGAATTCGCGCGCCCACCAACCCAACGGTTTGTTATTGCTGGTGGTGCAAACCTGGACCCGGACACTGGCGCGGGCCGACGCGAAACCATCGCCAGACTATTACAGGACCCCAGGCTACAGGATCCGCGCCCCCTGTCACCGCAGGGGGGAGCTCAGACCGTGGATTGGGGCGAAGGCCGCCGCATGCGGGTGGACTACCTGCTGCCCTCGCAGGACTGGCACGTTGCGGCCTCCGGGGTGATCTGGCCTGACAGCGCCACCTCCGCCGCCGCAATTGCCAGCCGCCACAGGCTGGTTTGGCTGGATATCCTCCTCGACTAGGCTGCTAAGCCGCCGCTTCCCTCTGCCTTCAGCCCTCTGCCCGTTTGAGGGATCAACAGCGCCTCGGGCAAGCAATGTGGCAAAGCCTGTGCCACCGGGGTCACCTGAAAATCGGGCAAGAGCTGCTGTAGCAGATCCCCGCTCAGGCTATGGGGGGTATCCCACAGATACCGCATCTCCAACAGGCAGCGCCCCAATGGCCAGAACGGGCGGGCCAGTTGCAGGGGAAGCCAGGACATCTGGCTCAGTTTGGCCGGCTGGTGCAGATGCGCGTTTATTGCCGCCAGCAGCTCATGCCCGGTGAGGGTATAGCCCGCAAAGGGAACATCCACAAAGCGCGGCAGCGCAGCGCGTTTTTCAGCCAGCCCCACCGCAGCCCGGGCCTTGTCCGGCAGATAGCCCCAGGCATGAGGAATATCCGCCAGCCCTGGGTAGATGAATTTGCCCTTACCCAGCTTGGCTGTGATCATCGCATCAAACCAATTCCCCGACGCCTCGGTATCCAGATAGTCCCCCGAGCGCAGCACGATCACCCGCGCCTTGGAGGCACGATAGGCCGCCTCCATCTCCACCCGGATACGTCCCAGCGGGTTTTGCGCCGCATGGGGGCTCTGCTCGGACCATGGAAACGGGGTTTGGGGACCAAAAACATAGACATTACCGGGCAGAATGACCGTCGCGCCACTCATTTCAGCGGCCCTAATCACCTGACGGTGTAGGCTTGGCACCTGTTTTGCCCAATCCGGATAGGCCGGGTTCCAGCTGTTCACGATCACATCGACCCCGACAGCGACCTGCGACAGGTTTTCCGCCCCGCGCTGAAAGCGTTTCACCTGCCATCCGGCCCGCTCAAAGGCAGCCGCCGCCGCGCGGCCAAACCGGCCCGAAACACCGAGTATGAGAGCTGTCTGTGTCATCAAATCTTCTCCTATCCTGAACACTGGCCCAAGCCTCTCCTATTCAATTGACATATGGCATTGCCAAAATTTTCAGATCTGCCATTCATTAATGCATGAATGATGCACAGCTCACCGATTGGTCGCTCATCCAAAGCTTCCTGGCCGTCGCCGACTGCGGCTCGCTTTCGGCGGCGGCGCGGCAGTTAGACCGCAGCCAGCCCACCCTGGGCCGCCACATCCAAAGCCTGGAGGCCAGCCTCAACCAGCAACTGTTTGATCGCCACCCGCGCGGATTGCGCCTGTCGCAGGCCGGGACTGCGCTGCTGCCCATGGCGCGGGAAATGCAGGCCCAGATGTATCGTTTGTCGCTTCAGGCTGCAGGCCAGTCCGAAGAGCTGGCCGGCACCGTCCGCATCACCGCCAGCGTTTTTGCCTCCCACTACCTGTTGCCCCCCATACTGGCCGATATTCGCCAGGCGGAACCGGGGATTGAGCTGGAACTGGTGCCAACAGATGAAAGCGAAAACCTGTTGTACCGGGCCGCCGACATTGCCCTGCGCATGTATCGCCCCAGCCAGCTGGATGTGATCACCCAACATATCGCCGATCTGCCGCTGGGTATTTTTGCCGCCAACACATATTTGGCGCGACGCGGCACTCCCCGCAGCGCAGCAGAGCTGTGGCAGCATGAGCTGGTGGGTTATGACAACAACGCGCTGATCCTCAACGCCATGCGGGCGATGGGATGGCAGGTTGATCGCAGCACCTTTGCCATGCGCTGTGACAATCAGGCGACCTACTGGCAACTGGTGCGGGCAGGATGCGGCATCGGCTTTTGCCAAAGCGATGTGGCGCGCGCGGATACCACCGTGGCAGAGCTGGATCTGGGCGTCGAAATTCCACCGCTGCCGGTCTGGCTCACCACCCATAGCGCCATGCGGGAAACGCCCCGCATCCGGCGGGTCTGGTCGCTGTTGGCAAAAGGCCTGAAAATGGCCAGTAAATCGCCGCCTTCGCCCTTGAAATCAGGGGCCGTTGTTGACCCTGAGGCCCCAGAGGGGTAGGCCGTTGCCAACTGTTTTTAGGAGGCACATATGTCCAATCCATCGATTCTGATTCTGCCCGGCGACGGTATCGGCCCCGAGGTCATGACCGAGGTTCGTAAAGTCATCACCTGGTTTGGTGAAGCCCGCGACATTCAGTTCGATGTGAGCGAAGATCTGGTCGGCGGCGCCGCCTATGACAAAC
The DNA here is from genome assembly GCA_905479575.1 of uncultured Pseudophaeobacter sp. GTDB lineage: Bacteria > Pseudomonadota > Alphaproteobacteria > Rhodobacterales > Rhodobacteraceae > Pseudophaeobacter. The sequence continues at coordinate 19,090 of CAJQNB010000079.1, read as the reverse complement.
ATGGCATCCCCCTGGCGGATGAAACCATGGCCCGCGCACAAGAGGTGGACGCGGTTCTGCTCGGTGCGGTTGGCGGCCCGGCCTATGACGATCTGGACTTCTCGGTCAAACCCGAACGGGGCCTGCTGCGCCTGCGCAAGGAAATGGACCTCTATGCCAACCTGCGTCCCGCACAGTGCTTTGACGCGCTGGCCGATTTTTCCTCGCTGAAGCGCGACATCGTGGCCGGCCTGGACATCATGATCCTGCGCGAGCTGACCTCGGGCGTCTATTTTGGCGAGCCGCGCGGCATCTTTGAAGAAGGCAACGAGCGCGTCGGCATCAACACCCAGCGCTATACCGAGTCTGAGATCGAACGCGCTGCCCGCTCGGCCTTTGAACTGGCGATGCGCCGCAACAAAAAGGTCTGCTCGATGGAGAAGGCCAATGTGATGGAGAGCGGCATCCTGTGGCGCGAAGTGGCCACCCGTGTGGGCAAGGACTACCCCGAGGTAGAGCTGTCGCACATGTATGCCGATAACGGCGCCATGCAGCTGGTGCGAGCGCCAAAACAGTTCGACGTCATCCTGACCGACAACCTGTTTGGCGACATACTGTCCGATTGCGCCGCGATGCTGACCGGCAGCTTGGGCATGTTGCCCTCGGCCAGCCTTGGCGCGCCGATGGCCAATGGCCGCCCCAAAGCGATGTACGAACCGGTGCACGGCTCGGCCCCGGACATCGCAGGCCAGGGCAAGGCAAACCCGATCGCCTGTATCCTCAGCTTTGCCATGGCGCTGCGCTACAGCTTTGACATGGGGGCCGAGGCCGACCGTCTGGAAAAAGCCATCGAAACAGTGCTCTCGGACGGTGCCCGTACCGCAGATCTGCTGGGTGAAGACGGTGTTGATCCGATTTCGACCAGCGAAATGGGCGACGCCGTGGTCGCGGCCCTGCAGGCCAGCCTGTAATCCTAGTGCCAGTGGCGGGCCTCTGAGGGCGCTGCCGCTGGCCCCCATTGGGAACCTAAAAAAGAGGGCGGAAACGCCCTCTTTTCTTTTTTGAACAGATAGATTTGTCTAGGGTATCGCTCTGGCGACAGGCAGGGCCGCTCTGGTGGCCTGACGATAGTGTTCCAACCTTTCGAGATGGTGCAGGCAACGGGTCAGCCAACGCATTGCATCAGTGTTGGAAAACACCTCGTTCAGGTCAAATAGCCCGGCGTGTTCTCCCAACAGCAACCCACGGCGATGTCGGTCCTTGCGATGATTGACCAAAACCGAAAGCCGCTGCAACCGGGCTTGTTCGGCGTCAGAGGAACACCCCTCGATCAGCCGCTGGAGCACCGCCCCGGTGATCAGGGCTGGACGTCGCAACAGCGGATCCTCCTTCAGAACCGATATCCGCCCGGTCTGGCTCAACCGTTCCAGCAGCCGCAATAGATGGTCGGTCTGGTGCAGCAAGGCGGACAGCGCGACCTCCTGTCTTGCATGATCTGCCGTCAGGCGAATATCCGCAAGGAAGGCCTCGACCTCAGCCAGAGCAGCGCGACAGGGAGACAGCGCTGCAATCCCACGATAATCCGCCGGCACCTGCAGTGCAGAGACCATAGCCCCGTAGACCCGATGTTCCAGCAGCTCCAGCGCGGCCTGCACCGCCAAGAGCGCCGTGACCGGATCCGACAGCAAGGCCCGGTCCAGATCAACCAATCTTGTCTTAGGCGTCTCTGGCATCAGCCAGGTGATGAACCGCGCAAACTGCGCCGTGACCGGCAGGAACAGCATCGCGCCAACCACATTAAACCCGGTATGAAACACCAAAATCGCGGTCATGGGATTGGTCCGCACGGCCAGCTCCTGCAGCGCCCCCAACCCAAACAACAACACAGGCACCGCTATCAGGCTGGTCGCCACATTGAAAAGCAGATTGGCAACCGCAGTCTGCCGCATGGGCCGCGACCCGCCCAGCGAGGCCAGCAAGGCGGTGCAGGTGGTGCCGATATTCATCCCCGCCACAATCGCCACAGCCTGCGTCAGGCTGATGGCACCACTTTGGATCATGACCAGGGCCAGAGCCATGGCCGCCGAAGAGCTTTGCATGACAACCGTCAGCCCTGCGCCCAGAGCAGCAAGCGCCAGCAGGCCAAGGACTGATCCAGACGGCAACATCTCGGGGCGCAGGATAGTGCCAGCATCCTTCATCCCTGCCTGCATCAGATCCAGGCCGATGAGCAAAAGGCAGAGCCCTGCCAACATGCGCCCGGCTCGTGCCCAACCACCCCGCGCCAAAAGGTCCAGCAGGCTGGCCGGAAACAGCAGCGCCATCGCCACAGTGCCCAGTTTGAGCTTGAAGCCCAGCAGGCTCACCAACCAGCCCGTCGCCGTGGTGCCGATATTGGCCCCGTAAATCACCCCAAGCGCCTGCGGCATGGTCAATAACCCCGCCCCGACAAAGCCAACCGTCATCACGGTTGTCGCACTGGAAGACTGGATCGCAGCGGTGGTCAGCCCGCCTGATAGGACGCCGGTAAAGGGAGTGGTGGTAAATCTGGTCAGGATGGCCTGTAACCCGGTGCCGGCTGCTTCGCGCAGGGCCTCGGTCATCACCTTCATCCCCATCAGGAACATGCCAATTCCGCCAAGCACATAGAACAGTTGCTCTGTCATGTTTACCCCTTTTCGCCCTCCAATATGACCAGCAGACCAAACCTGCGCAAGACAGCGCCAGAGCAGGGACGGACCTCAGAATGCTCAGCAAACAAGCCCATGAGCCAGCTTCGCCCCCCAGCGAGTCAAGGACCTGGAAGAGCGCACAGCAATTAGGGTTAGTGACTGCGCAGCCCCTGGTGATGTACTAGTGCACCCGCGCCGGCCATTTTTGTAGAAACTGCTCCACCCAATGCCACACTCCAAACCACGGCCTCTAATCTCCGTCATCATTCCCGTCTTTGATTTGGGCGACCATGTGGCGGATTGCCTGCGCAGTCTTCAGGCGCAGACCTTAGGTGATTTTGAAGCCCTAGGTTTCGACGACGGCTCAACTGACAACAGGCAGCCATTGCCGAAAAACAGAGGGGCTCTCGGAGCCCTGGCACCAGGCGCCCTTTATCAAATCCAGAATAGAGGACAACACCTAACAGGGCGCCGCTCCAGAGCTCCGACAATCCTCTCCGGGCCTCACCGCAGTACGGCTGCCTATTCGATAATGCGGCGGGTAATCGCGGCACCGTTTTGGATGGCCGCAGAGGGGTAAATCACCACCTGCTCGCCTTCGGTCAATCCACTGACCACCTGCGCCTGGATGCCATTGTTGTGGCTGATGTCGATCTGGCGCTGGGTGGCAACCCCGTCAACCATGACAAAAACAGACCAGCGCTCACCCACCCGGAACAAGGCGCTGGAGGGCACCCGCAGTACATCTTCTGCCCGCCAGACAATGATCCGTGTTTCAACCCGGTAGCCATGCCCCAACCCGGCGCGATCCTCTGCCGGAGAGGCCAGCGCGATCACCACCGGCACCCGCTGCTCTTCCACGCCCAGCGCCGAGACCTTGGTGATACCAAAGGGATCAATCCGCGCGACCTCTCCGTGCAGGGTGGCCGCCCCGCCCCAGTCCTCGATCAACACCGGGTCGCCGCGTGTAACCTGCACCGCATCCGATGAGATCAGATCCACCACAATTTCCAGATCCCCATCGATATCGCCGATCTCCATGATCGGCTCCCCCGCAGGCAGGGTTGTGGCGCTTTGATGCATGACCTGCAAAATTCGCCCCGTGGCCGGAGCATGCAGCGGGATTTCATCCTGGGTCTTGTCGCGCAGGGCGGCGCCAAGACCCAGATCCTCAAAACCAATAAGCTGCGCCTGGGCATTGGCAAGATCCGCTTCGCGAGTGCCGATTGCCGCCTCGGCCATCTGCACCTGGGCTTCGGAGATGCGAAACCCGCGTTTGGCCCGATCATAGGCTGCAGGACTGGCAATATTGCGTTGCGCCAACTGCTCGGTGCGTTGCAACTCGGTCTGCGCCAGGTCCCGGCTGGCTTCGGCGGCGCTCAGATCGGCATGGGCACCGCGTAGGGCCGCCTCTGCTGATCGCACCGCTGCCTGCGCCTGCTCCCGGGTTCGCAGATCCAGCGCCACTGGGTTGGTCGGCAACATCGTCACAATGACCGTCTCTCCGCGCACCACCGGGTCACCGGGGTCGACCTCAACCCGCTGCAACCGCCCGGCAACCGGCGTCGAAACCACATAGGGTTCACTCACCCGGGTGCGGCCTTCCTCGTCAATGGAGATCTGTAGCGCCCCGCGGCTGACCTCTTGCAGATCCACCATCAAGGGGCGGGGCCAAAAGGCGGCCACCAGCGCCGCTGCGAGCAGCCCGCCAACACCCAGCATCAACACCAGACGCGATCGTTTTTTTGCCTGTGCCATGGGTTACTCCCGTGTTTTTAATGCGTCGATCAAATCAGATCGGTCGAGATCGCGCTTGACCAACCAGCCGGAAATCACTGCCGCGATAACAACCACAAGGACCGCCTGGCCATAGCTCACCGGGTCAAAGACCGCCGGGATCTGATACAGATCCGTTGAAAAACCTGCCGCGATACCAAAAGAAAGATAGTAGCCCAGCATTGCCCCAACTGGCAGGGAGATCAATGTCACCACTGCCAGCTCTCCGAGCAGCACAAAAGCCGCCTCGCCTTTGCTGAAACCGATCACCCGCAGGCTGGCAAGATCGCGGGTGCGTTCCGCATAGGCGATGCGGGCGGCGTTGTAGACAATGCCAAAGGTAATAACAAAGGCGATAGCCCCCATCACATAGCGCATGGCCCCGGCGCCGGTATTCATCAACACCACAAAGGCCTCCAAAGCATCCTCTTTCAGGCTCAGCCCGGCAACCGTTGGCATGTCCTGCAGAGTCTGGTAGATACCATCGGACCGGGCCCCATCAATTGTCAGATAGGCCCCCGACACCCGTCCCGGTTCCCGCAGAACCTGGTTAAGCGCCGTCAGATCCATATAGGCCGGCGCCCCCAACAGCGTCTGAGCAACCGCAGAAACAGGGACCTGCAACTCCGGTTGCCGCCCCTCTCGCACCTCAACGGTCAGCATCTCCCCCGCCTTGATCTGCAGGATCTCGGCCAGAACACTGGACAACACAACACCGGACTTTGGCATCTGGATTGGCGCCATGTTTTTATCCAGCGCCCGGTTCAGAATTGGCTTTTGCGGCAGGCCGGTGATGGCACTACGATAGCTATGCACCCCGTTGCGCAGCACCACCGGAACCTGGCGTACCGGCTCGACCTGCATCACCCCCTTGATGCGCCGCAGCTCAAACAGGGCCTTTTCGCCAACAGGCTGGGTGAAGGTCACGCTTACGTCGCTTCTGTCCACAACCGAAAACGTCAGATCAATGGTGCGATCAAACCCCGCGTAGATCGTGATCATCGCCACCGACAAGCCCATGCCGCAGGCAATGCCAACCATGGCCCCCACCATGCGAACTGGCTGTCGCGTCAGGCGGCGCAAAACCATACGACTGGGTTGATCCAGTAGCGCCGACAGGGTTTTGCCCAGCCTTTGAGTGCGACTGTAATCCGGCGGCGCGGGCGGGCGCATTGCGCTTGCTGGGGTCAGGGCAAAAACCTGCCGCAGCACCCAAAGCCCCCCCGCCGAGGCCGAAACCACACTCACCGTTACCCCCGTCACAAAGGAGGCCGGGTCGAGGCGAAAGACCAGAAAGGGAAACTTGAAATACAGCCCATACAGCCCGATCATCGCCCGGCCACTGGCAATTCCGGCCAAACACCCGGCCAGCGCACCGCCCAGCGCGATGGCCAGGATCATCTTGAAATAATGGCTCCCCACCTCAAAATCGGTATAGCCAAAGGCCTTCATCAGGCCGATTTGCTCGCGCTCGGATTGCACCATGCGACTGATAACGATGTAGAGCAGAAAAGCGGCCACCGCGAGAAAGATGGGGGGCACCCCCTTGGAGGCCGCCGCCATGCCAGAGATTTCCTCAGAGATGAAGCGGTTCGAAAACTGGTCCGCCAAGGGATAGCCACCGCTGCCCCCATAGGGCGCCATCAGGCGGTCGGCGCGATCAAGAACCGCCTCGACATTGGCGCCCCGCGTCACCCCAAGCAGAGCCTCATTAAACGCCCCCTCCAGATCATAGGCGGCGGCAAGCCCAGCGCGGTGCATCCAGATCACCCCAAAACGGGCATCATCAGGCACCAGCTCCCCCGGTGCCGTGACATAGAGAAACTCTGGGCTTTGCGCCAATCCGGCAATTTTGAACTGGCGCCGGCTGCCATTCATGGTGGCGGCCAGAGTATCCCCCGGCAGTAAATCATGGGCCTTGGCAAAACTCTGCAACAGAACAATTTCTTCAGTACGTCCCAAAGCCGGGAACCGCCCATGGGTGAGGTAGATATCATTCAACGCCGGGCGCCTGCGCTCTGGCAGGGACAGCGCCTGGGCCTGCACTGGCAGGCTTTGGTCTGGCAGATCAATCAGGGCCCGCCCAGTGACCCGTGTTTCAACGGCGGCAACCCCTGAGATTTGCGCCAGATGAGAGGCCAGTCGTTCCGGCGCGCGTTTCACCGGCACAAAGGCATCGGCCAGCCGGTAGCGCTGATAATAGGCCGCCCGGGTTTCGCCAAGCGACGACACCAGCCCTGTCATCATCACCAGCATCATCACCCCAACAGCGATCACCATCCCAATCGCCAGGGCCTGCCCCTTGATGCGCCAAAGGTCGCGCAGCAGCTTATGATCCAGCGGTGTCACCAGTGGATCTCTGAAGGGCTGAGTTTTTCGCGGTTCTCCACCACCTTGCGGATGCCGCCATCGGCAAAATAGATCACCCGGTCCGCCATGGCGGCGGTATTGGCGTTATGGGTCACCATCAAAATGGTAGAGCCCATTTCGGCATTCACATCCCGTAGCACCTGTAAAACTGCCCGCCCCGTCTCACTGTCGAGCGCCCCGGTTGGTTCATCACAAAACAGAACCTCAGGCCGTTTGGCGATGGCGCGGGCGATGGCCACCCGCTGCTGTTCCCCACCTGAGAGCTGCGCCGGGAAATGGTCCACCCGTTCGCGCAGCCCAACCAAGGCGAGGGCCTCATCGGGGTCCATCGGGTCTGCTGCAATTTCCGTCACCAGCTCGACGTTTTCGCGCGCCGTCAGGCTGGGCATAAGATTATAGAACTGAAACACAAAACCCACATGATCGCGCCGATAGCGTGTCAGCTGCGCATCCGACATATCGCTAAGGCAGTGATCGCGGAAATAGACCTCGCCCTTGGTGCCGCGGTCCAGACCGCCAATGATGTTCAGCAGGGTCGATTTTCCTGACCCCGACGGCCCCAACAGGACCACGATGTCACCAGAGGGAATTTCCAGGTCAACACCGCGCAAAGCATGCACCGCCGAATGGCCGCTGCCATAAACCTTGGTCAATCCGCTTGTACGGAAGGCTGTTGAACTCTGCATGGGTTTGCCTATTGCTTACGATTTTTCCATCATCGGCAGTGTAGAGTGTAACGCCCTGCCCTCAGCCCGCAACAGCCACAGGCTTTGAAAGGTGCGAAAACCCCAAAACAGTCCCAAGCGACGGCAGTTCTTATCCTACGGGCTCTGTAACGGGTATGGTTAGCTGCAAAATTGTAATCTGACCGCAGGCACAGCCCGGCGCGCGATCAAACAGGGCGCAGGCACAGGGCTGATGCTAACCGTTTAAAACACGCACTTCAGCGGTCCAACCCATGTCCTGTATTTGCTGCCGAATTTCGTCTTCGTAGTTCGGATTCATGATGATCACGGTACCAACGCCACGGGACTTTGCTGTCTCTGGCGAAACGATCATGGTGCCGCTAATCGGCATGAAGCACCCCTGTTTGGCGACATTCAGGTCAATCACACAGTCAATGGGCGCGTCTTCGGCAGTGTTGAACAAGAGTGAAAATGTAACCCCTTTTGAGGCCCCGCCCCAAAGCGCAATGGGCGCGATCGCCCTGCGACCCTCAAAGTACGTGGTCCATTCCGCCATCATCTGACGTTTGTTTTCCAGGTAGTTCAGGCCCAATTGTCCCGAGGGTTCCGCAGGCTTTGCTTGAACTGGTTTTTCTGGCATCCGCGCCGAAATCCACATGTATTGGCCATCATAGACCGGCTCTACGTCGCACTCCAAGCCCTGTTGAGCCAGGAGAAAACGGATGGATTCTGGGGTATAGATAGAACAATGCTCGTAGAAGAAATCCTGAAATGCAGTGTGCTCCAGGATCCAGTTCGCGTCTGGCGTTTCGATAAATAGTGTCCGCCCCGGCGCCAGAGCCGCCGCCAAGGCGGTTGCAAAGTTCTGGACATCCGCCACATGTTCTATTGTGTGCCGGGAGCAAACCACATTGGCCTCGGCAGGAATCTGATCTGTGTTGTCAGGCGAGAAAAAGTTACGATAGACCTTGGCTCCATCCGGCAACTTGTCTTCTCCGGTAAAGGACGGATCAAACCCTGTCGCCGATTTCATCCGCCCACCAGCCCGTTGATGAACCAGGCTCAGAAAGTCGCCTTCGCCGCATCCAATTTCTACATAATGGATATCTGTATCCTCTGGCACGGAGGCAATGACGCGATCGGCCATCGCATCCAGATGTGCCAAGTAATAGGCTGAGGAAGTGACGTCATTGTTGTAGGTTTCATCGTAGGAAATCTTGGCGGGATCAAAAGAGGCGTTCCACACAAAGCTGCAGTTGGCACAGCGGACCATAGTGATGGCACCTTGCGGAAATGCCAGCGCTTCGGCCGAGGTCTGGAGTGCCACATTTTGCAAAGACGGGATGTTAGGGCGCTCATCAAGCGTAAGGTTGCTCCCAATGTTTGCACAAATGGGGCACGGACAGGCGCTAGCTGATATCATTTTGCACTCTTGTTTTTCTGATCACAGCGCTGTTATGGATGCACAGTCGGTGAATTTACTACAAATTTTTTCTTGGCTTGAAACCGTTCACTTGAGCAGATTTGCATCAGGTTTACGCGGTCCGGTTGCCCTTACTTATGCGAAAAATGAGAAATGTAAAATATGACGAAAGCAGTAATTTTGGCCGGCGGGCTGGGCACGCGGATCAGCGAAGAATCCCACATGCGTCCCAAGCCGATGATCGAAATTGGTGGGCGACCTATTTTGTGGCATATCATGAAGATATATTCGCACTTTGGCGTCAATGATTTTGTGATTTGCTGCGGCTATCGCGGTTATATGATTAAAGAGTATTTTGCGAATTATTTCCTGCACATGTCGGATGTTACCTTCGATATGTCAAACAATGAAATGCACGTGCATAATCAGCGCTCAGAGCCCTGGAAAGTCACCCTGGTTGATACTGGTGAGCACACCCAGACTGGCGGTCGCGTAAAGCGAATTCGCGAGCATTTGGATGACACCTTCTGCCTGACCTACGGCGATGGCTTGAGCAACATCGACATTGCCGATCTGATCGCCTTTCACAAACGTGAGGGACGCATTGCCACCATCTCAGCCGTTCAGCCAGAAGGGCGTTTTGGATCCCTGGAAATCGAAGGCACAAAGATCAACCGTTTTCTGGAAAAGCCCAAAGGCGATGGCCGCTGGGTCAGCGGTGGCTTTATGGTTTGCGAGCCAGAAATGTTGGATCACATTGACGGGGATGCCACCATCCTGGAACAAGAACCCCTGATGGGTCTGGCCCACGAAGGCCAACTCTCCGTCCGCAAGCACGACGGGTTCTGGGCTGCGATGGATACCCTGCGAGACCGCAATGCGCTCGAAGCCATGTGGACCGACCAGAAAAACCCGCCCTGGCGTGTCTGGGCGTAAACATGTCTGATTTCTGGCAGGGCAAACGCGTTTTCCTAACCGGGCACACCGGCTTCAAAGGCAGTTGGATGGCGTTGTGGCTGTCCCAGATGGGGGCACAGGTCACGGGCTACGCCCTGCCCCCTGACACCGATCTGGCTTTGTTTGACCGATTCGACATTGCCGGCCGCACCCACAGTCAGTTTGGCGACATCAATTCATATGACGACCTGCGCGCGGCTGTGGAGGCCGCACAGCCTGACATCGTCTTTCACCTGGCTGCCCAGTCGTTGGTGCTGCGCGGCTACAGCGATACGCTGACCACATGGCAAACAAATGTCATGGGCACCGCAAACCTGTTCGAAGCCCTGCGCGTTCTGCAGCGCCCGGCAACCGTTGTCGCGGTCACCACAGACAAAGTCTATCGCAACAACGAAACAAAACATGCCTTCACCGAGGACGACCCGCTGGGCGGCATTGATCCATACAGCGCCTCCAAGGCAGGGTCTGAACTGGTCATTAACAGCTACAGGTCTGTCTTTTCACAAGAAAAACACCAGATCCGATTAGCATCAGCGCGCGCCGGCAACGTTATTGGCGGTGGGGATTGGTGTGAAAACCGCCTGGTCCCTGACATCGCCCGCGCATTGATTGCCAAGAAACCTTTGCTGACCCGCAATCCCCATGCCGTGCGCCCCTGGCAACATGTGCTGGAACCCCTGGCAGGCTACATGCAGCTGGCGGAACTGTTGTATAGCGACCCACAGTTTGCCGATGCCTATAACTTTGGTCCAGACATCACAGACAACCGCACCGTTCAAGATGTCATCATCGAAGCGCTTAAATCCTGGCCGGGCAGCTACGCCCCCACAGATAACAGCGAGATGCCGCATGAAGCCAATCTGCTGATGTTAAACATCGACAAAGCCAAGCAGAAATTGGGCTGGGCGCCACGATGGGATTTTGAAACTGCCGTCTCCAAGACGATGCAGTGGTATCGCCAAACCCATGAAGGTGCCGATCCCGTTGACCTGTCTTTGGCCCAAATCGCAGAGTTCACCCGCGCATGAAAATCACCCCCCTCTCGATCGCGGGCGCCTACCATATTGTGCCGGAAAAACGTGGGGACAACCGCGGCGCCTTTGCGCGGCTGTTTTGCTCAGACCACTTTGACGCGGCTGGGCTGAATACCCAATGGGTGCAGATGAATCTGTCCCGCAGCGCGCAACAAGGCACTCTGCGCGGCCTGCACTTTCAGCGCGCCCCTTTTAGCGAGATAAAGCTGGTGCGCGCGGTTACCGGCAAGGTCTATGATGTGGTGGTTGACCTGCGTGCGGGGTCAGAAACCTATGGGGCCCATTGTGGCGTGACTTTAGACAGCGACCAGATGGACACTCTGTATATTCCGCAGGGCTGCGCCCACGGATTTCAAACGCTGACCGATAATGTGGAATTGCACTATATGCATTCGGCCCCCTATGCACCTGATCACGAAGGCGGTGTGCGTTTTGATGATCCGACACTTGCCATTGCCTGGCCGCTACCCGTGACCGAAACATCGCCGCGCGATCGCGCGCTTCCTCTTCTTCCCGATATGAAGCCGTTAATCCTATGAAATGTCGCCATTGCCACACAGATTTGTCACTGAAGTTCTTGGACCTGGGCTATGCCCCTCCCTCCAACGACTATCTGTCTGCGGCTGACCTGAACAAGCCAGAAGTCAGCTATCCTTTGCGTGTCTTGACCTGCACCAAGTGCTGGCTGGTCCAGACCGAAGACTATGCCGCGCATGACGCCCTGTTTCGCGAGGACTATGCCTATTTCTCCTCGACCTCCAAGGGCTGGCTGGCCCATGCAGAACGCTACTGCGCGCAGATGACCAAACGACTGGGGCTGAACGAGACGAGTTTTGTGGTCGAGCTGGCCTCAAACGATGGCTACTTGCTGAAAAACTTCGTGGCCAGTGGCATCCCCTGTCTGGGGGTAGAGCCGACCCGATCGACTGCAGAGGCGGCTGAGGCATTGGGGGTCCCGGTGCTGCAAGAGTTCTTTGGTGCGGATTTAGGACGTCAACTCGCAAAAACAGGCCCGAAGGCGGATCTGATCTTAGGCAACAACGTCTATGCCCATGTCCCCGACATCAATGATTTCACCCGAGGTGTCGCTGAGCTGCTGGCCGAAGACGGCGTAGTTACCTTTGAATTCCCGCATCTTGGACAGCTGGTACAGCAAAACCAGTTCGACACCGTCTATCACGAGCATTTCTCCTATCTCGCGTTGCATCCTGTGATCAGCATTTTCAAAGCGGCCGGTCTGCGGGTCTTTGATGTGGAGGAGCTGTCAACGCATGGCGGCAGTCTGCGCGTCTTTGGCTGCCTGGACAGTGCGTCTCATGTCGCGACAGAGAATGTCACAAAGATCTTGGCTGCAGAAGTTGACGCAGGCCTTTTGAATGAAGACACCTATCGCGGTTTTCAAGACCGGGCTGAGAACGTCAAGAATGGCCTTCTGCGGTTTTTGCTGGAGGCCAAAGCTGAAGGGAAAACAGTCGTCGGTTACGGGGCCGCAGCAAAGGGTAATACGCTGTTGAATTTCTGTGGTGTGGGGCCGGATTTGATCCCGTTCATCAGTGACGCTGCCCCCTCTAAGATCGGCAAATTCATGCCCGGAAGCCATATTCCGATCAAAGCTCCCGCCGCACTGACCGCAGCGCAGCCCGACTATATTCTAATTCTCCCCTGGAATATTGCGGATGAGGTTATGTCGCAAAACAAAGACTTGGCAAAAAATGGCAGCACCTTTGTGATTGCGGTGCCAGAGCTCAAGCTCACGTGACACCGCGCGTTCTCATAACCGGGGCGACAGGCTTTGTTGGTCTCCAGATCCTGGCGGCTTGTGTTGCCCGTGATGTGAACTTGCGTTTGCTGGTCCGGCCGGGATGGCAGGAAAAACTGGGCGACCTTCCAGAGACTTGCGAAATTGTAGAAGTAGAGGATCTTTTTGCCCAGAGCGCCGATTGGTGGGCCGAAACCCTGACGGGGATCGACACCCTCATTCATTCCGCATGGTATACCGAGCCGGGAAAGTATCTGACCTCTCCCAAAAACACTGACTGCCTCATCGGCACGCTTCAAATGGCGCGCGGTGCCCTGCAGGCAGACCTGCGTCGGTTTGTGGGGGTTGGCACCTGTATCGAATACCAGTTGGGACCCAAAATCCTCACACCCGAAACCGTCCTGGCGCCCAGCACCCCCTATGGTCAGGCCAAAGCCGCTGCATTTCATGCGCTGAGCGGGTTGTTTAGCGAAACCAAGACTGAGTTCCTGTGGTGCCGGCTGTTCCAGCCCTATGGCGAAGGAGAGCATGAACAACGGTTGCACCCGTATTTGCACAGCCACTTGTCGGAAGGTAAACCCGTAACCCTGGGCTCGGGCCGAGAGGTGCGCGACTTTATTGACGTTAAAGTCGCCGGAGAAACCATTTCTGCAGCGGCGCTCGGGGCGGATGTCGGTGCAATCAACATCTGTACAGGCATCCCAAAATCGGTCCGCGCGTTTGCAACAGAAATCGCCGAAATATATGGTCGGACTGACCTGTTAAAATTTGGAACACTAGAAAGCAACGCAAGCGACTGGGATTATATAGTCGGTCAACCATGGGCCTGATCAATCGCTGCTGCGGATTTGCCCCCCGGTCGGCTGATCCCCGGGGCGGGCCCGGCGCTTCGGGTCCAGCTAATACGATCGGCGCTATCGCGCCCATCCCGATACCTGTGGCTATTCCGGCCCGCATGCAAAAAGGTGATACATGATGACACATAATTCAGAAGCCGCGCAAAAGAAGACCCGTGAAGTCTGTGAACTGGCCCCCATCATGCCAGTTCTGGTGGTACGGGATGTCGCCAATGCCGCTGCCCTGGCCAAGGCCTTGATCACTGGTGGACTGCCCGCGCTGGAGGTCACATTGCGCACGCCAGCAGCGCTGGATGTGATTGCAGAAATGTCCAAAGTCCCCGGCGGTGTTGTCGGCGCAGGCACACTGGTCACCCCCCAGGATGTGCGACAGGCCAAAGCCGCCGGTGCCATGTTTGGTGTCTCCCCTGGCGCCACCGACGCCCTGATAGAGGCCTGCCTTGCAGAGGATCTGCCGCTGTTGCCCGGCGCCGCCACCGCAAGCGAAGCCATGCGCCTGCTTGAACGAGGGTTCACAACGCAGAAGTTTTTCCCAGCCGAGGCCTCTGGCGGCGCTCCCGCGCTCAAGGCGATTGGCGCGCCTTTGCCGCAGATCCATTTTTGCCCAACAGGCGGGATCAGCCTGTCGAACGCCCCTGACTATCTCAGTCTGTCCAATGTGCTCTGTGCAGGCGGCAGCTGGATCGCACCGGATGCTCTGGTCTCGGCCCAGGCCTGGGATGAGATTGAGGCATTGGCCCGCGAGGCAAAACAGCGCCTGACCGACTAGGCAAGCGCAGGTTCAGCACCGGTGTTCGCAAGCGGAGCAGCGAGCACCGGCGTCACCGGCCCGACTGATCCCTCATAGTTTAGTCCCGGTGCGCCGGGGCCTGTTTTGAGGGGGCCAGATAGGGCCGGGTGACATCGCGCAGGCTGACCTCCAGTGTCTCTACTGCCAAACGGATGCTGCCATCCCCTGCCAGGGTCAGCCGCACATGGCCTGCGCCGTCCTCGCCGGGCTCAAAATGCACCGAGAGCAGCGAAAGAATGGTGTCTTTATCGCCGCGATCAATCCCCTGCGAGGCAACCCCCAGAACCCCGTCGATGACCAACAGGGACTGCACCCGCTCAAAAGGGCGGCCGCGTTTTTCAGCACTGGACAGATCCTCCCAGCGAAACCGATTAAGCAGCAGCGCAAAACGATGCTCCTTGGCGCGCCAGCTCATCTCGCTGATGGGGAAGACCGCGTCCTGTATCAGCGTCGACACCACTTGCAGATCCTCGGCGCTCAGCGCCCCGAGGTTCAGCGGCGCCTCGCGCCCGTCGTGAAAGCTCGCGTCTGACATCGGTCAGCTCCCCTTGATACGTTCGATTTGAGCGCCAACCCCTGAGAATTTGCGCACCACCAGCTCGTAGCCGCGATCCAGGTGATAGACACGATTAACGATGGTTTCCCCCTCGGCGGCAAGTCCGGCCAGGATCAACGAGACCGAGGCCCGCAGATCGGTGGCCATGACTGGTGCCCCCTTCAGGTGGTCAACCCCCGTCACCGTGGCGAGGCCGCCCTGTACATCGATCTTGGCCCCCATGCGGATCAGCTCGGGCGCATGCATAAAGCGATTCTCAAAGATTTTCTCTTCCAACACGCTGGTCCCCTCTGCGGTGCACATCAGGGCCATCATCTGCGCCTGCAAGTCGGTGGGGAAACCGGGAAAGGGTTCAGTGGTAACGTTCACCGCTTTGACACGGTCACCGCGGCGCTTGACCTTCAGGCCCGCCTTGGTCTCGGTGACATCAACACCGGCTTCGTTCAGTTTCTCAACAAAGGCACCAACCAGATCAAGACGCCCGCCCAGCAGCTCGACCTCGCCGCCACAAATCGCAGGCGCCAGCATATAGGTGCCCAGCTCAATCCGGTCAGTGACCACCGGATGCGTCGCCCCATGCAGGCGGTCCACGCCCTGGATGGTGATGTCCGGGCTACCGGCGCCTTCCACCTGGGCGCCCATCTTGTTCAGGCAGTCTGCCAGGTCAACGATTTCAGGTTCGCGCGCGGCGTTTTTGATCACCGTGGTCCCCTTGGCCAGGGTGGCCGCCATCATAATGTTTTCCGTAGCCCCCACAGAGGCAAAGCTAAGCTGTATCACCGCGCCTTTTAGGCCACGTGGCGCCTTAGCATGCAGATAGCCGTCTTTCAGTTCAATTTCGGCATCCAGCGCTTCAAGCCCATGAATATGCAAATCCATCGGACGCGCGCCAATCGCGCAGCCGCCCGGCAGGGACACCACCGCCTGCCCAAGACGGGCCAGCATCGGCCCCAACACCAGGTTAGAGGCCCGCATCTTGCGAACGATCTCGTAGTCAGCGACATGGTTGTCGATTGTATGGCTCGACAGCGCCTGAACCTGCCCCTCCTGCAAGCTGGAGACTTCGGCCCCCAGGGATTGCAACAACTCGGTCATTGTTGCGATATCGCTGAGCCGTGGCGCATTGGTTAGTGTCAGCGGCTCCTCGCTGAGCAGGGTCGCGGGCATCAGCGCAAGGCAGGCATTTTTTGCCCCGGCGATTGGAATCTGGCCGCTCAGGGGACCGTTACCTTTTACCAAAATCGAATCCATCTGCCTCTACCTTTCCGACTCTTCGGTCGTTGTGTTCTGTTTCACTGCACGCGCCTTGGCCTGCGCCTTACGACGCGCCATATTGGCCTTTAACGAGGCTTTGAGCCGGTCCTCACGCTGGGAGGTCGCTTGACTCGATTTCTGCGGTTTTTTCTCTACCATGAACCTTCTGTAACTTAGTGGGAAAAAACCGTCCAGAAGCTCTTGCGCCCTCCTGCGTTTATCCCTAAAAGCCCCCTCACGGCGCTGCTGTAGCTCAGAGGTAGAGCACTCCCTTGGTAAGGGAGAGGTCGAGAGTTCGATTCTCTCCAGCAGCACCATGAAAATCTCAATAGATGCAGATAGTTGCGCCAAAACAGCGCCTTACACTTGCAGACTCCGACACAGTTACCCTGACTATGCCCCGTCCTGTCAAAGAGCCAAAGAGTGGAATCTACTACATCCGCGTGCGCGTCTCGCTGACCTGACGGCGTCTTTCGGACGTACTGAGGTGCCGAAGTCCTTGCGAACACGAGAAACTGCGGAAGCAAAGGAACGCTTTGCGACCGAGTATGCGGCCATCCAACGCCGCTGGGCTGCCCTTCGGGCCAAACCTGAGCGCTTCCCCTCAAACAGATCCTCAGCTTGGCAGGGCGTGTTTATCAGCGCCTGACGGCAACCTTGGAAGACGAACCTGGCGAATCGCCCATCTGGGAAAATTTTGGCCCAGAATATCCCACAATGAAGTTACCCTGGGCCCAGAGGGGGCAGCGCCCCCTGCTTTTGTTTCTCTTATTCTGTGTTCAAGGCGTCTAGCCGGGCGGTTACTGAAAGGCCATGAGCCTCCAAGCTTTCACTCTTTGCCAAGACTTCTGCCGCAGGACCAATGGCGCGCAAAGCAGCCGGTGTCATCTGGCTAAGTGTCGTGCGTTTGACAAAATCCATCACCGAAAGCCCAGAAGAAAACCGTGCTGAGCGCGCTGTTGGCAAGACGTGGTTGGGACCACCAACATAGTCACCAATGGCTTCGGGGGTGTACTGGCCTAAGAAAATCGCCCCGGCGTGGATGGTTTTGAGGCTCAGCGCTTGCGGGTCGGCAACACAAAGCTCCAGGTGCTCAGGCGCAATCCGGTTGGAAAGCGCAGCTGCTTCATCCAGATCACGGACAGTGATCACGGCGCCAAAATCCTGCCAGCTAGCGCCTGCGATCTTGCGGCGGTCCAGGGTTTTTAGGCGATGCTCAACTGCCTTAGCGACGGTGCGACCAAAGTCAGCGTCATCGGTGATCAACAGCGATTGCGCGCTTTCATCGTGTTCTGCCTGGCTCAACAAATCCAGAGCGATCCAGTCAGGGGTATTGTTTTTGTCGGCGATGACCAAAATCTCGGAGGGGCCGGCGATCATGTCGATGCCAACCTTGCCAAACACACGTCTTTTGGCGGCGGCAACAAAGGCATTGCCCGGGCCGGTGATTTTGTCCACAGGCGCGATAGTTTGGGTGCCATAGGCCAGTGCCGCAATCGCCTGGGCGCCGCCAATTCGGTAAATCTCGGTGACGCCGGACAGCCGAGCGGCCAGCAGGACCAGTGGGTTCAGCACACCATCTGGTGCTGGCACAGTGATCGCCAGGCGCGCAACCCCGGCCACCTGCGCTGGAATTGCATTCATCAACACCGATGACGGATAGGACGCAAGCCCGCCGGGAACATAAAGCCCTGCCGCCGAAACCGGTGACCAGCGCCAGCCCAATGTAGCGCCTGAAGCATCTTCCCACTGAGCGTCTGTCGGCATTTGCTGGGCGTGATAGGCGCGAATGCGATCCGCTGCCAGTTCAAGCGCGGCACGTTCTTGCGGAGACACGCTGGCGATGGCGGCATCCACTTCCGCTTCCGAGATGGCCAGCTGGTCTGCTGTTAGATCCAGGCGATCAAATTTCGCCGTGAGCTCTAGTACTGCAGCATCGCCGCGGGCGCGTACATCAGCAATGATCTCAGCCACAGCGGCGTCTACATCCGGGCTGTCTTCGCGCTTGGCATTCAGCAACCTAACAAAGGCGGTTTCAAAATCTGCGTCAGAAGTGTCTAGAAAAACGGGCATATCGGTTCTCTCTGGCTGTTATGGCCGACATAACGTCCCATGGGCGCTGCGACAAGCGCTAGGACAGAACCAGCAGCCGTTTATCTGTTCGCTGAGCTACTCCCCAATGTTTGGATAGGTTTCCGCGCAGATTAGGCTACTCTCTGCTCCTTCTGATCACTTTGGGTTTCGTCATTTCTCAGCCAATAAACCACGGCTGGAGGTTTGCTGCCAAGGGCAGAATGGGGGTGTTTGCGGTTGTAGAATTCGATCCACTTGCCGACGCCCACCTTTGTTTCTGATCCTGTTTCCCATGCGTGCAAGTAGACGCACTCGTACTTCAGGCTGCGCCAGAGCCGTTAGACAAAGATGTTGTCCAGGAACCACCCCTCGCCGTCCATCGAGATGCGCACGCCGGATCGACGCAACCGATCCGTCCAGGCAAAGGAGGTGAACTGGCTGCCCTGGTCGGTGTTCATGATCTCGGGCGGTCCCAAACGGTGGATGGCCTCGTTCAGCGCCTCAACGCAAAAGTCGGTCTCAAGCGTGTTCGAGATACGCAATGCCAGCACCTTGCGGGTGCGCCAGTCCATGTTCGCCACCAAATACAGGCACCCGCGCCGCATCGGAAGATAGGTGAAATCTTCCGCCCAGACCTGATTGGGTCGATCCGCCCGCAAACCGCGCAGCAGATAGGGTTAGGTCTTGTGCCCTTTCGTGGCTTTGCTGGTGTTGGGGTTCTGATAGATCGGCATCACGCCCATCAGCCGCATGAGGCGACGGATGGCCAAGGAGCGCCGCCGGTTTGGTTACCGGCGGCTGCAGGTGATGGTCGAACGGCAGGGCTGGCAGGTGAACCACAAGACGTTCCGGCGGATCTGTCGTGAAGAGAAGCAGCAAGTGCGGCGCAGGGGCGGTCGGAAGC
>CAJQNB010000078.1 GCA_905479575.1 uncultured Pseudophaeobacter sp. | reverse complement strand
GTGGATCAGCTGAGCGGGTGCTGCGCCTTGGCCCAAATCAGGGGGTTGAACCTCGTAAGAATGCACGCGGTTCAGGAAGGTGCCTGTCGGGTTGGCACCGTAGGGGTCCTGATCGCTAAGGGGTGCGCCGTAGTTCTCCGTGTTCCACCCTTTGCAGGAGATCACGCAGGCATGGCAGCCAACGCAGGTGTCCAGATCGATGACCAGGCCCATTTTTTTGGCGGTATTGGTGGGGAGTTCAGTCATCAGAACATGCCTCCGCTCATTTTGGATTGCAGGACCGGGGCGCTGCCCCGGACCCCGAGGTATTTGCGGTCAGATGAAGAGCAGGGGTGCCAGAGAAAAAGCAGGGTCATTTTCCCACCTTCCATGACAGATTTTTGGGACCGGTGCCGACGGGGGATTTGATTGGCTCCAGCGAGGGTTGGCTTTCGGTGAAATCTGCCGGAGCAGCTGCTTTTTCGATTTTCACCTTGAGGTCGAACCAGGCGGCTTGGCCGGTGATGGGGTCGGAGTTGGCCCAGCGAAGCCCGTCACCTTTGGGCGGCATCAGCTCGTGGATCAGGTGGTTGAGCAGGAAGCCCCTGGTGGCTTCGGGAGCGTCTTCCTGCAGGCCCCAGGTGCCTTTGCGTTTGCCGATGGCGTTCCAGGTCCAGACAGTGTTGTGGTTGAGCGCTGCCATTTCCATCACTGGTACGGTGATTTCCCCATGGGGAGAGGAAACCCTGGCCCAGTCGCCATCTGCCAGGTCGTGCTGACGCATCAGTTTTGTTGGCAGATAGAGCGGGTTGTGCCCATGCAGCTGTCTGAGCCAGGCGTTTTGGCTGCCCCAGGAGTGGTACATCGCCATGGGGCGTTGGGTTAGGGCGTTGACGGTGAAACCCTCGTTGCCCTGTTGATCTGTCTCATACCAGATTGGCAGCGGGTCCATGGTGTCTTTGATGCGCTGACGCAGGTGTTCCGGGGGCTGACGTTCGCCGTGACCTTCGGCGGCCAGTTGGAATTTGCGCATCGGCTCCACATAGAGCTGAAACAGATAGGGCTGGGGGCTGTCGTAGAGGCCAAGGTCCACCGCCCAGTCCTGATAGGCCCTGTTCCAGGGTTTGAAATAGCTGGCCTCGGCGGGGATATGTTCGACAAAGAAACCGCCGTTTTTGATGTATTTGTCCAGCTGCTGCGGGTTTGGCTCCCCGCGCCCGGATTTGTCGCCATCGGGGCCGCGAAAGCCCGCCAGCGGGCCGATACCCGGTTTGCGTTCGTGGTTGACGATATAGTCGGCGTAGTCCTGCCATTTGGCGCTGCCGTCTTCATTTGTGAAACCGGGCAGTTTCATCTTGTTGGCCAGCTGCACCAGCACGGTCTGAAAGCCGCGCACGCCATGATGACCGGGCCGGTCGGGCTCGATCACCGGCCAGCGGATGGCATCGGCGGCGCCATCGGCTTCGCAAATGGGGCGGTCCAGCATCGAGATACAATCGTGGCGTTCCAGATAGGTGGTGTCGGGCAGGATCAGATCGGCGTAGGCCACCATTTCCGAAGAATAGGCATCGGAATAGATGATGCGCGGGATCTTATATGCGCCGTCGGCGTCCTTGTCGGTCAGCATCTCGATTACACCACCGGTGTTCATCGAGGAATTCCACGACATATTGGCCATATACATGAACAGGGTGTCGATCTTGTAGGGATCGCCTGCATGGGCGTTGGAGATCACCATATGCATCAGCCCGTGGCTGGACATCGGATTTTCCCAGGTAAAGGCCTTGTCGATACGCGCCGGGCTGCCGTCACTTTTCAGCGCCAGATGTTCCGGCCCATGCACAAAGCCCAGGTGCGGGCCATCCAGCGGTTTGTTGGGGGTGACCCGGCAATGGGGGGCCGGGTGGGCCTCGACCGGTTTGGGATAGGGCGGTTTGAAGCGGAAGCCACCGGGGGCTTCGACCGTGCCAAGCAGGATCTGCAGCACATGCAGGGCGCGGCAGGTCTGAAAGCCGTTGGCATGGGCCGAGACACCGCGCATGGCGTGCATGGCGACGGGGCGGCCGATCATCTTTTTGTGTTTTTCGCCACGAAAATCGGTCCATTCCTGGTCCAGCTCAAAGGCCTCGTCAAAGGCGACGCTGGCCAGTTCTGCGGCAATGGCACGGATGCGCGTGGCCGGAATGCCGCAACGCTCGGCCACGGCTTCGGGGGAGTATTCGTCTTTCAGGTAACGCTGGGCCATCAGCTGAAACACCGAGACATGGGTGATGTCACCCATCTTGAAACTGCCGCCTAGATCGGGGCGCACGCCCTTCATGTCAAAGGGGGCAAGTTTGCCGGTGTTGCGGTTGATCACCAGCGGTGAGCCGTGGTCGTCCCGCAGGAACAGGCCCTTGTCCGGCGAATTGGGGTCCTGGTTCACCAGCACCGGTGCATTGGTGTAGCGGCTGAGGTAATCCAGATCGATCTTGCCGGCCTTCATCAGCTCATGCACCAGGGCCAGGATGAACAAGCCGTCGGTGCCGGGGGTGATGCCGACCCAGTCATCTGCGATGGCGTTATAGCCCGAGCGGATCGGATTAACGCCGATCACCCGCGCGCCGCGCGCCTTGATCTTGCCGAGGCCCATTTTGATCGGGTTGCTGTCGTGGTCTTCGGCAACGCCAAACAGCATGAACAGCTTGGTATGATCCCAGTCGGGCTGGCCAAATTCCCAAAAGGCGCCGCCCATGGTGTAGATGCCAGCGGTGGCCATATTGACCGAGCAAAAGCCACCGTGGGCTGCGTAGTTACAGGTGCCAAAATTCTGCGCCCAGAAGCCGGTGAAGGATTGCGACTGATCCCGACCAGTAAAAAAGGCCAGCTTTGACGGGTCATCACGGCGGATCGGCTCCAGCCAGCCAGCGGCGATCTCCAGCGCTTCATCCCAGGAGATTTCCTCAAACTCGCCAGACCCCCGAGGCCCAACACGTTTCAGCGGCGCCTTCAGCCGTGAAGGCGCATTGACCTGCATGATGCCGGCAGACCCCTTGGCACAGAGTACGCCCTTGTTGACCGGGTGATCGCGGTTGCCTTCGATATAGGCGACCTCTTTCTTGCCGTCCTCATTGGTTTTCATATGCACGTTGATGCCACAACGGCAGGCGCACATGTAGCAGGTGGTCTGACGGATCTCGTCTGATACCTTGGGGGATGTCTCCACCCGGGGTTGCTGGAACGTCATCTGGCCTCCCTATAACGTTGTCTGTCCAAGGCGGATCTCAGCTCAGGACAGTGATCCCTGCCAGGATGAGCCCGGCAATGAACAGTGTTTCGACGATGAGTAAGGCAATGGCCGCGCCTCCGACGGCCAGCACCTGTTTTAGATTGGTCTTCATGCCCACGGCCGCAATCGCGGTGAGCAGCAACCAGCGTGACCACTGGCTGAGAAAATCGCTGACGCTCGCCGGGATCAGTCCAAAGGAGTTGAGCCCGGCGAGCAAGAGAAAAGCAACCACAAAGCCAGGCAGCAGCGGCGGACGGGTGCCATCTTTGGGCAGTTCGGCAAAGGCACGGATCATCAGCGAGGCCACCAAAACGATGGGCGCCAGCATGGCGACGCGCATCAGCTTGACCAGAGTGGCAGTATCCCCGGTCTGTTCCGAGATGGAAAAGCCGGCGCCAACCACCTGGGCGACATCATGAATGGTCCCACCCAGGAAGACGCCGGCCTGCACCGGGTTTAGCCCGAGAAAATTCACCAAGATAGGATAGGCAATCATGGCGAGGGTCGACAGCACGGTGACGCCCATCACGGTAAAGATAAGCCGTTCTTCGGAACGCCCGTCGCGGGGCAGGATCGCGCTGATCGCCATGGCGGCGGAGGCTCCGCAGATTGCCACGGAGCCGGCAGTCAACAGTGCAAAACGCCATTTGTGACCAAAGAACCGCGCCACCAGCAGGCCAAAGCCAATGGTGGCAATCACACCGCCCACAACCAGCGCAATGAGATCCCAGCCCAGGGCCATCATCAACCCCATCGAAACCCGAACCCCCAAAAAGGCAATGCCCAGACGCAACAGCGACCGCGCCGAAAAGGCGATGCCGGCAACTGTTTTGCCTTCTTCGCCAAGAAAGCTCACGGCGATGCCCAGTAGCAGTGCCAGCAGCATCGCCGGGGTGGCGTAATGGTCGGCCAGGAATTGCGCGGTGGCAGCGACAATCAGTGCCACGGCAACACCGGGAAACAGCTCCTTGCTGTGGGCCCGTAGGCTCTGGACCATCTGCGTTGTCCGGTTGGGGCGGGGCGTCTGGGTCACAGCGACGCTTTCATACAGGGGCTGCAAAGGCGCAGACGTTGGGGCCGTGGCCCTCGCGGCCTATGCCGGGCAGCAAGCGGCAGGTTCCTTTGCTTGCGCAAAGGGGCCAGTTTGCTGTGATGTATCGGTGAAACAAGGGCGCATGGTGTCACGTTCATGTGGCGCCTCGGAGCAAGGCATCGGCATCCATGGCGATCTGGCGCTCTTCCTCTGCTGGGACGATCCAGGCCCTAGGCGTCGCTGTGGGGCTGGTCAGGCAGGGGGTGTTTTGAGTGTTTCTATCGGGATCAATCGCGCAGCCAAGCCAGGCAAACCCATCAAGGATACGGGCGCGGATGCCGCTGGCGTTTTCACCAATGCCGCCGGTAAAGGCGATGGCATCGCAGCCCCCCATGGCGCCGATCAGACTGTGACCGTGGCGGATGGCCCAGTAGCAAAAGTGGTCGATTGCAAACTGCGCCTCAGGCGTGCCTGCCTGTTCCAGCGCCCGCATGTCCGACAGGCCGCCAGACAGGCCGATCAGGCCGGACCGGTTGTTTAGCAGCGCCTTGGTCTCATTCAGGCCGATCTCTTCCACCAGCCTGAGCGTCGCATTGGGGTCCAGGGTGCCGACCCGGGTGCCCATGGTCAGCCCCTCAAGTGGGGAATAGCCCATGGTTGTACCCACCGACTGACCGTCCTTGATGGCGCAGATAGAGGCGCCGTTGCCAAGGTGCAGCGCCAGCAGTCGCTGCGGCAAGGGCTGGGTGGAGATCTCAGGCAGGCGGCGGCACAACGCGGCGTAGGACAGCCCGTGAAACCCATAGCGGCGCAGGCCCAGGGCTTCGGCCTGGGGCGGCAGGGCGTAGCGGCTGGCGACCTCGGGGGCGGTGGCGTGAAAAGCGGTGTCAAAACTGGCATATTGCGGCAGATCCGGGGCCAGGTGGTCCAGGGCATCCATCGCCAACAGCGCATGGGGGTTGTGCAGCGGAGCCAGTGGCACACAGGCCTGGATCTCGGCGCGCACCGGTGGGGTGATGCGGGTCGGCTGCGTGAGGGTTTGGCCACCATGCACCACGCGATGGGCCACCGCACGCAGGCTGTTTGGGCCTGCGCCCTGTTGGGTAAGCCGGTCCAGAACTGCCGCAATCGCCTGATCGTGATCAGGCAGATCCAGCGGCTCCGTCTGTGCGCCGATGCGCAGGGTTCCCCGAGCGCCAATACCCTCCGCAACACCGCTTATGCGTTCGTGCAGCTGGGCGTCAAAGACCGCGAACTTGACAGAAGAGGACCCGGTATTCAGCACCAATATGTCTGCAGAGGTGTTCATAGTGCCACCTTGAGGATGTTGAGAACGGAAAACACCGTCAGCAGCGCAACAATCACCCGGCGAAACTGCGCCTGTGAGGCCGAGGAAAACCGCAGGCTCCCGGCCCAGATGCCAAGCCCCAGAATGGGAAAGGCCAGCAGCACACCGATCAGGGTTTCGCCGCCGGTCAAGCCATTGGCGTGCATCACGGGCAGGGCCATCAGGTCAATCCCGGTGAGAAAGACAATCATGGTGGCGCGAAACACCGCCGGGGCAACAGGCTGCGCGGTGAGGAACGCCGCCGCAGGCAGGCCGCCAACGCCGGCGCTATTGACCATGCCGGACAATAGTCCAACCGCCAGATTGCCATTAAAACCAATTTGGCGGCGCATCTGCCAGCCGCTCAGCAGGATCAGGCTCAGCATCAAAATAACGGCTGAAATGGCCAGCCGGGCCTGATCTTCGCCCAGGCGGGCCATGACGGTCACCGCGGGAATGGTGGCGATGGCAGCCCCAATCAGCAAGGGCCGCACACGGGACCAGTCCACATGGGCCCGAATGCCCCGGGCCTGAAACAGGGTCATGGTGATTTCACAGGCAAAAATCACCGGGATCAGTGGCAGCGGATTGGTGGTCAGAGCCGCCAGAATTATAAAGATCGCGGAAAATCCAAAGCCGGAGTAGCCGCGAATATAGGCCGCCGCAAACAATGCGGCGGCCAGATATGCCCCTTGGCCTGCTGTTAGATCAAAGGGCAGCTCCATCTGGATCAGACCTGCTGTTCGCGCATGTCAGAAGCGTCGATACCTGCAACCTCGACCGGCTTTTTCATCGCGTCGCGGCGGAAGGGTTCGCCCAGTTCCTGGTTGATCATCGCCTCGATGAGGGTGGTGATCCCGTTCTTCTGGTCTTCGACGGCTTGCGACAGGGCGGCTGTCAGCTCATCCATGGTGCGGGCAATGACGCCTTTCAGACCACAGGCCGTGGCGATTCCCGCATAAGACACCTGCTGGTCCAGCTCGGTGCCAACAAAGTTGTCATCGAACCACAGGGTCGAGTTGCGCTTTTCCGCGCCCCACTGGTAGTTGCGGAACACGACCTGCGTCACCGCGGGCCACTCGCTGCGGCCAATTGCGGTCAGTTCGGTCACCGCAATGCCAAAGGCACCGTCGCCAGAAAAGCCGACAACCGGCACATCCGGGCAGCCAATCTTGGCCCCAACAACCGCTGGCAGGCCATATCCACAGGGGCCAAACAGGCCGGGGGCCAGATATTTGCGGCTGTCATCAAAGGACGGATAGGCGTTGCCGATGGCGCAGTTGTTGCCGATATCAGACGAGATGATCGCCTCTTTTGGCAGCGCGGATTGGATTGCACGCCAGGCCATGCGTGGGCTCATCCACTCTGGTTTGTCGGCGCGGGCGCGTTCGTTCCAGGTGGTGCCGGGATCGTCGTCTTCGTGATCCATCGAGCTGAGTTGCTGCGCCCAGGTGGATTTGGCGGTGGAGATCAGCGTCATGCGATCGTCGCGACCCTCATCACCGGCGCTGTCAGACAGTTTTTCCAGGATCGACGTGGCGACTTTTTTGGCGTCACCAACGATACCAACGGTGACCTTTTTGGTCAGGCCGATGCGGTCAGGGTTGATGTCGACCTGGATGATCTTGGCCTCTGTTGGCCAGTAGTCGATGCCATAACCGGGCAGGGTCGAAAACGGGTTCAGGCGTGACCCTAGCGCCAACACCACATCTGCCTTGGCGATCAGCTCCATGCCGGCTTTGGAGCCATTGTAGCCCAGCGGACCCGCAAACAGGGGGTGCGATCCGGGGAAGGCGTCGTTGTGCTGGTAGCCAACGCAGACCGGAGCACTGAGACGCTCGGCTAGCTCTTTGGAGGCCTCGATACCACCGGACAGAACCACACCGGCCCCGTTCAGGATGACGGGGAACTTGGCGTCGGACAGCAGATCAGCCGCTTCCTGCAGCGAGGCTTCGCCGCCACCGGGGCGTTCAAACTCCACGATCTGTGGCAGCTCAATATCGACGATCTGGGTCCACATATCACGGGGGATGTTCAGCTGCGCCGGGGCAGAGCTGCGCTTGGCCTGCATGATCACCCGGCTGAGAACTTCGGCCACGCGGGACGGATCACGGACTTCTTCCTGGTAGCAAACGCAGTCGGCAAACATGCGCATTTGTTCCATTTCCTGGAAACCACCCTGACCGATGGTCTTGTTGGCGGCCTGTGGTGTGACCAGCAACAGCGGCGTGTGGTTCCAGTATGCGGTTTTGACGGCGGTGACAAAATTGGTGATGCCGGGGCCGTTCTGGGCGATCATCATCGACATCTTGCCGGTGGCGCGGGTATAGCCATCTGCCATCATGCCGCCAGAGCCCTCATGGGCGCAGTCCCAGAAGGTGATGCCTGCTTTGGGGAAGATGTCGGAAATCGGCATCATTGCCGAACCAATAATACCAAATGCATGCTGAATGCCGTGCATTTGCAGGGTTTTTACAAAGGCTTCCTCGGTGGTCATTTTCATGGCGGGTGCTCCTAAGTGAGACGCATAGAGCCCCGGCCAGTTACCGGGGATTATCACTGGTTTAGGCAGACTAAGCCCGCGCAGTTAGGGCCAGTTCCAAACGCGGATAGAGCCAAAACAGGCGCCGCCTTTGTAAAAGTAGGGGCTTTCAGCGGATCACCTGCGCGCGCAGGGTTCTGAGATATCAATGCGCGATATGATTTGTCTCATTCAACATGAGTGTTGCTGTGGCAGATCAGGGGTTGGTTAGGCTGTTTCTGCCTGTTTCAGGGCCTGCGCCAAGAGGGCCAGCCCAGGTGCGATGCGGTTGGCAGAAATGGAGGAATAGCCAAGCCGAAAGAAGTTGTGCTGACGATGTTGCGCCGAAAAGAACGGCGCGCCGGGTTCAACAATGACGCTGTCGGGTTTCAACTGCTCAGCAATATGAGCCATGTTGATGCCATCGGGCGCCTGCATCCACAAAGATGAGCCGCCATAGACTCCCTCGCCCGATACCGTGAGCCCATGTTCGATGATGGCTTCTTCGATCACTTGGCGGCGGTCCTGCAGAACCTTTGCGGTGCGCCGGATCTGGGCATCATAATGCCCCAGGGACAGGAAATAGGCGACGGTACGTTGGACATGGCCAGGCGGATGTCGCAGTACATTGGCGCGCAGGGCGCGGGCCTGGCGAATAAAGGCTTCGGAGCCGACAATATAGCCCAGTCGCAA
Organism: uncultured Pseudophaeobacter sp.; assembly: GCA_905479575.1. GTDB lineage: Bacteria > Pseudomonadota > Alphaproteobacteria > Rhodobacterales > Rhodobacteraceae > Pseudophaeobacter. The sequence goes on along the minus strand of CAJQNB010000078.1, from coordinate 8,605 downwards.
CCCTGGAAACAGGGATTTGGAGAAGCTGCCGACATAAATCACTCGGCCATCGGAATCGAGTGACTTCAGGGCCGGAGAGGGCGCCCGCATAAAGGACATTTCGAACTCATAGTCGTCTTCGACAATGACCGCATCAATGTCATGGGCCCGTTGCAGCAACTCACGGCGCCGTGCCATGGGCATGGTCGCTGTGGTGGGGCTTTGATGGCTGGGGGTGCAGAAAATGACATCCGTGTCATCGGATATGTCCTGTGGCGGCAGACCGTCCTGATCCACAGGGATGCAATCAACCTGACAGCCCACATGATGCAACTGGTCGCGCAGGGTGTAATAGGTCGGGTCTTCGATGGTGGCTTTGCTGCTCTGGTTCAGCAAGAGCTGACCAGCCAGCCAGAGGGCGTTTTGGGCGCCAAGGGTGATCAGGATCTGTTCGGGCCGGGCAATGACGCCACGACGGGGCAGGGTGTGGCGGGCGATGTATTCGATCAGGAGGGGGTCGTCCTGGTCGAAATAGTCGTCTGTCAGCGCCGCAAAGTCTTTTTGCCCCAGGGCGCGTAGCGAGCAAAGCCGCCAATTGGCATGATCAAACAGCGAGGGATCAGCCTGCCCGTAGATAAAGGGATAGCGATAGCTGCGCCAGTCTCGGGCCTTGCGCGGGGTGTCGCCGCCAGTGAATTTTCGCACCAGTACAGTGTCCCAGTCCACCGCCTCCCTGGATTGCACAGGAGGGGTGTAGATTGGTGGGACAGGTGCGTTTTCTGACACAAAATACCCGGATCGTCCGCGCGATGTCAGGTAATCATTTGCCAGCAGTTCTGTATAGGCCAGCGTGACGGTGATGCGGCTAATGCCCAGATGTACCGCCAGTTTTCGCGAGGAGGGCAGCTTTTCACCAACGCGAAAGCGCCCTGAAAGGATGCCTTCGGCGATCATTTCCTGGATTTGCGCCTGCAGGGTGCCCTGGGCGTCGGAATTCAGGAAAAATGTGTCAACGGATATAGCCATGACGGGCACCTTAGGGTGGACATAAAGCGTGCGCAATCTGGACTTAAGGGGAGGCGGAAGATTCATGGGGTTGTCTTTTGCGAAATAAACCATAAAACTAGTTTTATAGAATCAAAAGAGGAGATCCAGAATGTTGTGGGAAGAAGCGGCACAGGGTTTTGCAGCCATGGGCTCGGAATCGCGCCTGCAGGTATTGCGCTGTCTTATTCGCGCAGGCCGGGAAGGGCTCACTGTTGGGGACATTCAGGACCGAACGGGCATTGCGCCTTCGACCCTGGCGCATCATTTGAAATTCTTGACCGGCGCTGGCGTCGTTGATCAGGCGCGGGTTGGGCGCAGCACTCTGAACCAGGCAAATTTTGAACAACTGGAAAAACTGGCGGGCTTTATCTTAAGCGAATGCTGCGCCGATCTTCCCGATAACAAGGCGGCAAATGATGGCTGATCTGTCTCAGAACTCATCCCACCCCCTGCCGGAGGCGAAAGGCCCCCGATTGGCGTGGCTAAAAACACCCTGGACTGTGAGCCTGCTTATACTTTGTGCAGTATTGCTGCTGGATCCGGGAAATTTCCAGGCCGTGATCATTTTTGCCGCCAAGGCTTTGGCTCATACGGGTCGGTATATTCTCTTTGCGGTGTTGCTGTTGGCCTATCTCAAGGCCACTGGGGCAGAAACCATGGTGGCGCGGGCCTTTGTTGGGCGTGAGGTGCGGATGATCTTTTTGGCCGCAGTCTTTGGCGGCCTGGCACCGTTCTGTTCCTGCGAGGTCATCCCCTTTATTGCCGGGCTTCTGGCGCTGGGCGCACCACTTTCCGCCGTGATGGCCTTCTGGCTGGCGTCACCACTGATTGATCCGCCAACCTTGTTGATTACAGCCGGCGCGCTGGGCTGGGATTTTGCCATCGGCAAAGCGGTCATCGCCGTTGCCCTGGGGCTGTTTGGCGGGTTCTTTGTCAAAACTCTGATGGGGCAGGGGGCCTTTGCTGATCCCCTGAAACAGGCGCCCAGCTGTTCCAGTTGCTGTTCTTCCGGTCCAAAGCTGGATGACAAACCACAGTGGAAATTCTGGCAGGATCCGGAGCGGCGCCTGAAATTCCGCAGCGAGTTTGTCAGCAATGGATTGTTTCTGCTGAAATGGCTGGCGCTGGCCTATGTGTTGGAGGCAATTCTGGTGCATTACGTGCCTGCTGATCTGATTGCAGGTCTTGTTGGGGGCGACGGCGTGGTGCCGATTGTCCTGGCGGCGCTGGTGGGCATGCCGGCCTATCTCAACTCTTATGTGGCGCCGCCCCTGTTGGCGGAGCTGATGGAGCAGGGCATGAGCGCAGGTGCTGCGATGTCCTTTATGGTGGCCGGGGCTGTGAGTTCGATCCCGGCGATGGCGGCGGTCTGGTCCCTGGTCAAGCCAAAGGTCTTTGCCACCTATCTGGGGCTTGGTGTCAGTGGCGCTATTGTTTCGGGGGTGCTCTTCCAGCTGATCTGATTGGCTAGAGCTTCGGGTGGGGCTCCCGCCCGGAGTTGTCATTCAAAGAATGCCTGCCTCCCGTTGGGCCCAGCGCCGCGCTGACGCGCGGCGCTGTGGCGTTTGGGGCAAAGCTGTCGCAGGGGAGCACAGCTGTTTAAAATGCCTAGCTGGCCGATTATACAGCCGCGTCGATCAATACCGGGTCATAAGATGGTTCAGATGGGCCTGAATGGTTGGCCATTCCGGTGCGATGATCGAATAGACTGCCGTGTCGCGGAGGCTGCCGTTCCCCATCCGCATATGAGCCCGTAAGATGCCATCAGGTTTTGCCCCAAGTCGTTCAATCGCACGGCGGCTTTGGTGGTTGATCACATGGGTGCGGAACTCCACGGCGATGGCGTCGAGATCCTCAAAGGCGTGGCGCAGCATCAGCAGTTTACATTCGGTGTTCAACCCCGAGCGCTGTACCGATTTGCGGTACCAGGTCGAGCCGATTTCAAGCCGCTGATTGATCTGGTCGATATTCATATAGGTGGTCATGCCAACAGCCCGGTCAGAGGCGTCCAGAATGGCAAAGGCCACCATGCTGCCTGCCTGTTGCAGCGCCAATCGCCGGTCAATCTCGGCTGGGACATCGGCCGGGGCGGGTATTGTCGTGTACCACAGCGCAGCAAGGTTACCATCGGCGCTGGCCTCGGCCAGATCGGCGGCGTGGGCTTGGCTGAGCGGCGCAAGCGTGACCTGCTGACCGGTAAGTGTGACGGGTGTGGCCCACATGGGTCGACTCCTTTATCGCATATCCTTTGCGCCAAAGTGCAGTCGGGATGGGCTGTTAGAAAGAGCCACTTTTGTTCAAAATGGGCAGTCCAAAATGCTCGTGCTGCCTGGACTGATATGTAAAACGCCCCGGAAAACCGGGGCGTTTTAGTTGTAAGTGAGGACTGGAGGTTTTAGCCAAAGACCTTGGTTAGGGCCTTGTCGACCGCGTCGGTGATGGCGTCGATGTCTTCTGCCGTGACGATCAGCGCCGGGCTAAAGCACAGCGTGTTGTTTTTGCCGGGAACAGAGCGGTTGGTGACACCGATCAGAACACCCTGGGCACCACAGTCTGCCACAACCTGCTGGGCGAGCTTCTCGTCCACCGGCTCTTTGGTTTCGCGATCAGTGACCAGTTCGGCCCCAAGGAACAGACCCTTGCCACGTACATCGCCAATTACGGGGTGCTTTTCTTTCAGCGCCAGCAGATTGTTCATCATCCGCTCGCCCATGGCGGTGCAGTTGTCCAGCAGGCCCTCTTCTTCGATGATGCGCATGTTTTCCAGCGCCGCCGCAGGGCCGGCGGTGCAGCCACCAAAGGTGGAGATGTCACGGAAGTAGTTTAGCGGGTCCGATGCATCATCTTTGAACATGTCAAAGACCTCTTCGGTGGTGACCAGCACGGCGATAGCTGCATAGCCGGAGGCAACACCTTTGGCCATGGTGACAAAATCAGGCTTGATGCCGTAGTGCTGATAGCCAAACCAAGTGCCGGTGCGGCCCACGCCACAGACAACTTCGTCGATGTGCAGCAGAATGTCATACTGGGTGCAGATCTCCTGCACGCGCTCCCAATAGCCTTCGGGGGCCTCAATGACGCCGCCACCGGCTGTCACCGGCTCCAGGCACAGGGCACCAACAGTTTCGGGGCCTTCGCGCAGGATCACTTCTTCGATGGCATTGGCGGCAGCAATGCCAAACTCACGCCCCGACAGATGTTCAAGACCCAGCTCGTGCTTGCGGTATTCCATGCAGTGGGGCACGCGAATGAAATCGGGCGCAAAGGGGCCGTATTGCGCGTTGCGCTCATCCTGGCCACCGGCGGACATCGCTGCCAGGGTGGAGCCATGGTAATCGCGGTCGCGATACAGGATCTTGGTTTTTTTGCCGCCGTATTTTTTGTGCGCGATCTGGCGCACCATCTTAAAGGCTTTCTCGTTCGCCTCGGAGCCGGAGTTGTTGTAGTATACGCGGCTCATGCCCGGCATCTTTTCGATCAGTTTCTCGGCAAAAAGCGCACCGGGGATCGAGCCTGCCGACTGGGCAAAATAGCACAGCTTCATCATCTGGTTGTAGACGGCTTTGCAGATCTCTTCGCGGCCATAGCCGACGTTGACGGTCCAGACGCCGCCGGACACGGCATCAAGGTGTTCTTTGCCGTTTTGGTCCCAGACGCGCATGCCTTTGCCCTCGACGATGATCCGGGGATCGGTTGTCTCATAGGGCTTGTGCTGGCTCAGGTGGTGCCAGATGTGCGCGCGGTCAGCTTCGACAACGCGTGAGATATCGTTTTCGTTGAAATTGCCGTCCATGGTCAGACCTTTCGTCGCTGGGTGAGCGGGATGAATTCAGGGCATTAGTGGCCCCCCGATACTCACTGTCTGCGGCTTGGATGCAGAATCAAGTAGGGCCAGAGATACCTCATCGGTAAAGCCAGAATCCGTCCCTGTCCAATAATCTTAAGCAAATGCAGGGGGGGATGATCCGTGTTGTCGCCTGCAAACTGACAAAACTGTTGACCGATGCGCGATGTCCGCGCAGGAAAAACCTATGGAACAGGCAGACGCATTTTGGAACGCCACCGCACCGGATGGGCAGATACAGCAGCGGCTTGACGGTGCGCTGGCCTGTGACGTGGCGATTGTGGGCGCAGGGTTCACCGGGTTACGCGCCGCCCTGATGTTGGCCGAAGCAGGCACCAAGGTCGCCGTTTTTGAGGCCCGCAATGTTGCCAACGGGGCCTCGGGGCGCAGTGGCGGGCAGGTTAATCCAATGTTGCCAGTGGCCCGGCCTGATGATCTGCGCCGTGCAGTCGGGCCTAAATTCTTTGAGCGTTTGGCGCAGGTTGCGTTAAATTCGGCGGATGATCTGTTTGATCTGGTGCAGCGGTATCAGATCAAATGTGAGGCCCGCCAGAAGGGTTGGCTGCGCGCCAACCATTGCGATGCAGCGCGCAAAGTGGCCGAAGGTAATGCAAAACTGTGGAACAAACTGGGCGCTGAATTTGAGAGTGTCGGCAAGGAAGACGTCACGCGGCTGACTGGGGCCGTTGGCTATGGCTCTGGCATTGTGTCGCCGCGCGGGGGCGCTGTACAGCCGCTGGCCCTGACACGCGGGCTGGACCGGGCGGCGCGCGAGGCGGGGGCAGAAATCTTTAGCCATTCGCCAGTGACGGGACTGCACCCCCGCGATGGCGGCTGGGTTCTGAAGGTGAATGGACATGAGGTCACTGCACAAAAAGTAATCATCGCCACCAACGGATACACTGACAATTTGGTGAAGGGCCTGAAACGATCCGTCCTGCCGCTGACGTCGATCCAGATCGCCACCGATCCGCTGGACAACGACCGGATCGGGCCGCTTTGCCCCGCAGGGCACACCATCTCTGACACGCGCCGTTTGATCATGTATTGCCGCCGCGAACCGGGCGGGCAGTTTATCTATGGTGGCATGGGATACCGCACGCCGACGGGCGGCATCGGCGGGTTTCAGTGGCTATATAAAGATGCGCCGCGCATTTTCCCCAGCCTGAAAGGGGTAAAGTGGACCTATAAATGGGGTGGCTTTGTTGCGCTGACGCCAGATCGGGTGCCCCATTTGCATGAACCAGCACCGGGATTGATTGCAGGCCTTGGATATAATGGCCGTGGTGTCGCGATGAGCCTGCAGATGGGCCGTGTCATGGCGCAACGCGCCCTTGGCACCGCTCTGGACGACCTGCCGTTTCCACAAGCGCCGATCACGCCCTACCGTTTCCGCGATCCGCAGGTTTTGGGGGCGGGCCTTGCGATGTCTTTGCTGCGGCTTGCGGATGAACGTGAGGTGCGGCGCGGCTGACGCGGCAACGGCCAAACCAGCAAACTGGACTCATGTCACCACCCAAATTGGACGTTTATTTGCCGAGGCATTCGTACTCATCCTGTCCGATGTGGGACATTGGCTTTTCCAGTATTGCAAATCGGTTTGTTCAACTTTTGAAAGAGGGTTGAGCCGATTGCCCAATCCGCAAACACCAAAGGCTCTGAGGGGGCAAAACCGGCAGGAAAGTGGGCATTGATCTGCGGCTACAAAAGGCAACACTTGCATTTCGGGGCAGGATGACGCCCAAATCGGGGGCAGAAATTGAGACGATACGACCCAAAAACGGGCCGAACGTGCCCGCGATAATGATCAAAGGGAGAATGCAATGATCAAGAAAACTGTAACTGTATTTGTCGCCGGGGCCGTTATGGCCATGACCGGTCAGGCCGCGTTGGCCGATAGCCATTCCGGTGAAATCACCGTGGCTTATTTCCTTGAATGGCCGATGCCAATGCTGGCCGCCAAGGCATCTGGTGCCTACGAGGAAGCCTTGGGCAAGAAAATCAACTGGGTTTCTTTTGAAACAGGTACGGCGATGTCCGCCGCGATGGCGTCAGGTGACGTGCAGATTTCGGTATCTCAGGGTGTGCCGCCCTTTGTTGTGGCCGCATCGGGCGGGCAGGACATTCAGGTTGTGGATGTGGCTGTGTCTTATTCCGACAACGACAATTGCGTTGTGAAGGCCGATCTGGAGATCGACAAGGATTCGGCCAGCGAACTGGCCGGTAAAAAGGTCGCCGTGCCGCTGGGCACCGCCGCGCATTACGGTTTCCTGCGTCAGATGGACCACTTTGGTGTGCCGCTCGATAGCCTGCAGATCGTTGATATGGCACCCCCAGAGGGTGCTGCGGCGCTGAGCCAAGGCGCGGTTGATTTCGCCTGTGGGTATGGCGGCGGTCTGACCCGGATGAAAGAATACGGCAATGTGCTGCTGACCGGCGACGAAAAGCAGGAATTGGGCATTCTGGTGTTTGACGTGACATCTGTTCCGGCGGCATATGCGGCGGAAAGCGGTGAGGAACTGGCGAAGTTTCTGAAGGTCACAGCGGACGCCAATGCGGCATGGGCGGCCAATCCGACCGACGACATGCTGGCCGTGATCGCCGAGCAGTCGGGCATGGATATGGAAGCCGCGCGTGCGGCGATTGCCACATTCGAGTTCCCGACCGTGGAAGAACAACTGTCAGAGCAGTGGCTGGGCGGCAATGCGGCAACCTTCATGAAGGGCGTGGCCGAGGTGTTTGTCACAGCGGGTTCCATCGATTCGGCGCTGGACAGCTATGAAGGGGCGGTCAACACCGCACCGCTGGCAGCAGCCCAAGGCATGTAAGAACGATCTGGCGGCGTGGCCCTATGGCAGGGCCGCGCCGCCAGAGCTGCGACATGAAACAGAGGCGGGGATAACCCTGCCCATTTGCCTCTGACAGGGGGTGGGATAGACGCATGATGACCGGACTTTCCATTGATAACCTTTCCATGCGGTTTGACCTGCCGGACGGCGGCGCGGTGCAGGCGCTTCAGGATGTGACAATAGATCTGAAAGCCGGCGAATTGCTGAGCGTGCTGGGCCCGTCGGGCTGTGGCAAGACAACGCTGCTGAACATCGTGGCAGGGTTTTTGGCCCCCACGGGCGGCAAGATGACGCTGAACGGCCACCGCATTACCGGACCAGATGCAGAGCGCGGCATGGTGTTTCAGCAGGGCGCGTTGTTTGAATGGATGTCGGTGCGCGAGAACGTCGGATTTGGCCCCTCGATGAAGGGGATGCCAAAGAACGACAAGTCCGAGATTGTGAACCATCTGCTGGACGTGGTGGGATTGCAGGATTTCAAGGAAAAAGCGGTTTATGAGCTGTCAGGCGGGATGCAGCAGCGCGTGGCACTGGCCCGCTGTCTGGCGAATGACCCGGATGTGATTTTGATGGACGAACCCTTGGGGGCGCTGGATGCGCTGACCCGCGAAAAGATGCAGAGCCTTGTGCTGAAGCTGTGGAAAGAGACCGGCAAGACGATTATCCTGATCACCCACTCGGTCGAAGAGGCACTGTTGCTGGGTGAGCGGTTGATCGTGATGGCCCCGCGTCCGGGGCGGATACACACCGAATACCGGCTGCCCTTTGCCGAACTGGGCGTGAACGCGGACCTGCGCGAGGTCAAAAAACATCCTGAATTCGGGCCCAGACGCGAAGAGATCCTGAACATGATCTGGGACATGGAAGAAGAGATCATGGGCACCAA
>CAJQNB010000077.1 GCA_905479575.1 uncultured Pseudophaeobacter sp. | reverse complement strand
TTTGATTTTCCGGTCGTTCAGCAATTTTTGAACGCGGCCCACCTGTATATCCACAATCGGCGCCATGTCATTCGCGGCAAGCCGGTGGAACAGGACAATTTCGTCCAGACGGTTTAGAAATTCAGGGCGGAAATGGCCGCGCACAATATCCATCACAGCGGGTTCTGCCTCTGATATATCAGCGCCATCGGGCAAATCGGCCAAATGTTGTGACCCCAAATTGGATGTCAAAATGATAAGCGTGTTGGAAAAATCTACCGTGCGTCCTTGGCCATCGGTCAGGCGGCCATCATCCAGCACTTGCAGCAGTACATTAAACACATCGCCATGCGCTTTTTCCACCTCGTCAAACAGCACCACCTGATAAGGGCGCCGACGCACTGCCTCGGTCAAGGCGCCGCCTTCGTCATAGCCCACATAGCCGGGAGGTGCACCGATCAGACGGGCAACGCTGTGCTTTTCCATGTATTCTGACATGTCGATCCGCACCATGGCGTTGTCGTCGTCAAACAGGAAGTTCGCCACCGCCTTGGTCAGCTCTGTTTTCCCTACCCCGGTTGGCCCCAGGAACAGGAAAGAGCCCAAGGGGCGGTTTTCATCGTTGAGCCCAGCCCGTGCCCGGCGCACTGCATTGGCCACCGCCGTCACCGGCGCGTTCTGGCCAATGACACGGGAATGCAGCGCGTCTTCCATGCGCAGCAGTTTGTCGCGCTCGCCCTCCAGCATTTTGGAGGTCGGGATACCGGTCCAACGTTCCACCACCCCGGCGATTTGCTCGGGCCGCACCGCCTCTTCGACCAGCACATCCTGCTCTTCACGGCTTTCGGCCGCGACCAACTGCTTTTCCAGATCCGGGATAACGCCATAGGACAGCTCCCCGGCGCGGGCCAGATTGGCCTCACGCTTGGCGATTTCCAGATCGGCGCGGGCGCGGTCCAACTGTTCCTTGATGTCGCGGGCACCGGCCAGCTTATCCCGTTCGGCCTGCCACTGCGCGGTCATCTCAGAGGACTGTTCCTGCAGATCCGAAAGCTCCTTTTGCAGGGTTTCCAGCCGATCCTTGGAGGCGGCATCGTCTTCGACCTTCAGCGCCTCTTCCTCGATCTGCATCTGCAGGATCTGACGGTCCAGCGCATCCAGTTCTTCTGGTTTGCTGTCCACCTGCATACGCAAACGGCTGGCGGCCTCATCCACCAGATCAATGGCCTTATCCGGCAGGAAACGGTCAGTGATATAGCGGTTCGACAGGGTTGCCGCCGCGACCAGGGCGGCATCGGCGATCCGTACCCCGTGGTGCAGCTCATACTTTTCCTTGATGCCGCGCAGAATCGACACGGTGTCTTCTACCGTGGGTTCCTGCACCACAACGGGCTGGAACCGGCGGGCCAGGGCCGCGTCTTTTTCCACATATTTGCGGTACTCATCCAGTGTGGTGGCCCCGATACAGTGCAGCTCACCGCGCGCCAGCGCAGGTTTGATCAGGTTGGCCGCATCCATGGCGCCATCGGATTTGCCCGCGCCCACCAGGGTGTGCATCTCGTCAATGAACAGAATGATTTCACCCGCAGCCTCGGTGACTTCGGTCAGAACCGCCTTCAGGCGCTCTTCGAATTCGCCACGATACTTGGCCCCGGCAATCAGCGCGCCCATGTCCAGGGACAACAGCTGCTTATCGCGCAGAGATTCGGGCACATCCCCGTTGACGATGCGCAAGGCCATGCCTTCGGCGATTGCGGTTTTACCCACGCCCGGCTCACCAATGAGAACCGGATTGTTCTTGGTTCGGCGCGACAGCACCTGCATGGCGCGGCGGATTTCCTCATCGCGGCCAATAATAGGGTCAATCTTGCCTTCGCGCGCCGCCTCGGTCAGATCGCGGGCGTATTTCTTCAGCGCGTCATAGCCTTCTTCGGCGGTGGCGCTGTCCGCTGTGCGGCCTTTACGAATATCGTTGACGGCTTCATTCAGCTTCTGCGCGGTGACGTCACCTGCCTCCAGCGCGTCTTTGGCCTTGGATTTCACCATGCACAGCGCCATCAGCACCCGCTCGACGGGCACAAAGCTGTCGCCGGCCTTCTCGGCGATCTTGCTGGCCTCATCCAGAACCTTGGCAGTCTGGCCGTCCAGATAGACCTGCGCGGCGTCGCCGCTGACTTTGGGCAGCTTGCCCACGGCAATATCAACAGCCACAACCACCTGGGCGGCATTGCCACCAGATTTACCAATCAGATTGCTCGCCAGCCCCTGATCGTCATCCATCAATGCTTTGAGTAGATGTTCCGGCATCATCCGCTGATGCTCTTCGCGCATCGCAATGGTCTGCGCCGCCTGCACGAAACCCCGTGCCCGCTCGGTGAACTTGTTCAAGTCCATGTCTTTCTCCTTTTACAAGCGCCCGAATAGATGTGGTTGCGCCCGCTTTGCGGCACGCCCCGGTCCGGGCCTCACAGATCAATTTGGGAGGTCTTAGCGCCTCTTCAAGATCATACTGTGGCAAAATTCCTGAAAAATCCCTGATATGTATCAATGCCAAGGAAAGACTCCCCCTTTTGGGGCTTTCCCCACTCTCAGCAGCGCAGTAGGAAAGCGCCAATCCCTCAGCCCTGATACTCAGCCCAGATTTCCGGAGAAGCCTCATGTCCCAGACCACAGCCGCCGACCGCCTGATTGTTGCCATGGATGTTCCCGATGCCTTGGCCGGGTTGAAGCTGGCCGAACAGCTGGGCGATGCAGTTTCCTTCTACAAGATCGGCCTTGGCATGCTGACAGGCGGCGGGTTGGCGCTGGCCAATGAGCTAAAGCAGGAGCTGGGCAAGCGGATCTTTCTCGACATGAAGCTGTTTGACATCGGCGCCACCGTTGAAAGCGCCGTGCGTGGCCTGGCGCAGTTTGACCTGGATTTTCTGACGGTGCATGGCGACCCCTATGTGGTGAAAGCCGCCAAAGAGGGCGCTGCAGGCAAAGACATGAAGATCCTCGCCGTGACCATTCTGACCTCGCTGGATCGCGGTGATCTGGATGGCGCCCTGATCAAACCCGGTGAGATCCGCGATTTGGTGCAGGAACGCGCCGGCAATGCCTTTGCCGCTGGTGCCGATGGGGTGATTGCCAGCCCACAAGAGGCGGCGCTCATTCGCGCCCTGCCCGAGGCCGCAGGCAAGCTGATTGTCACCCCAGGCGTGCGCCCGGTGGGGGCAGATCTGGGGGATCAAAAGCGTGTGGCAACTCCGGCCAGTGCCATTGCCGATGGCGCCGATCACATTGTGGTAGGACGCCCCATCTGGCAAGCTACTGATCCACGGGCAGCAGCCCTAGCGATTCTAGACGAGCTCCGCGCGGCCTGAGCCGTAAAAAACCAGTCAGCGTGGATCGCATCCGCTCCCTTTGGCGATCAGGAGGGAGCGGCAATTGTTGCGGCGCTTTTCTGGCGCATTACCTGATCGTTTGCCACTGAAAAGAGTTGCAAACCCCGATCAATGCCACGTCTGCCCAAAAATGCATCAAACAAATTACTTTGGGATCGCCTTCCCAGCAACGAAGGCTTGATACGCAATCCCGCAGCTTACCCTGCGTCAACACCCTGTATTCAAGTGAAAATTCCATCCCACGCGCCTTGCTGTGCCAAATTGCCACGTGACACGAAAGCCACATCGAACGGTTGCGCACCAATACGCACACACGATGAAATTTGCGTAACGCTCCGCTATGGGCGATTCTGATCCCGAGACACTCCCCTGACGAGCTCCTCTTCCTGAGGCTCGTCTTCCTGCCCCCGCCTGAGAGCGGGGGAATTTTTTGCCCTGATCATAGAAAAAAACACGGTGCGCTCTTGCAGCGCCGCGACCCAGCCCATCGGTGCAGACCGCGGCTCAGCCCGTCAGGTAGCTTTGCAACTGTTCGGCAAAATGCGGCACCGCCAGGGCGTGGCTGCAATAACTCTGCGGCGCCATCAGGCGCCAGCATTGCCCCTCAGACCCCAGCCGGACCTGTTTCACCAGCTCCGCCGGTTGATGGCTGGCAAAGAACCAAACAGTGCCACGTGGACGCTGGTAACTTTGGGACCAGGTCAGATCTGACGCAGGGATCGACAGGCCGACTTCTTCTAGGGTTTCGCGCAGCACACAGGCTTCGGGGCTTTCCCCGTCTTCGCGCCCGCCTCCGGGCAGATCCCAATAGCCCGGATAGGGAATATCCGGCTTGTCATCGCGCTTGATCACCAACAGATCGTGCCCCAGAAACAGGGCCAGTTTTGCACCGGAAAAAGACATGTTCTTCACTTGTAAGCTGATAGTCCTACAGACAAGCCGAAACAGCCGGGGTAAAATGCTGTATCGCTCCACACAGAGATAAAGCCTCCACTGCGCCATGCAAGCCCTATGCCGTGATTGCCTCAGCCAGATCGCTCCGACGCGACGCTGCCCAAACTGTGGCAGCCCGCGCATCAAACAGCATGATGAGCTATTCTCTTTGACCATCGCCCATATGGATTGCGATGCCTTTTATGCGAGCGTCGAGAAACGCGACAATCCCGAGCTCGCCAGCAAACCGGTGATCATCGGCGGCGGCAAGCGCGGGGTTGTGTCCACCGCCTGTTATGTGGCGCGCATCCGCGGCGTTCGCTCTGCCATGCCGATGTTTCAGGCGCTGAAGCTCTGCCCCGATGCGGTGGTGATCAAACCGCGCATGTCCGCCTATGTCGAGGTCAGCCGGGCGGTGCGCGCGATGATGGATGAGCTCACCCCCGAAGTGGAGCCCCTGTCGCTGGATGAGGCCTTTATGGATTTGTCTGGCACCGAGAAACTGCACGGCCGCCCCCCCGCAGTGATGCTGGCGCGATTGGTCAAACGGATGAAAGACGAGCTGGGGATCACCGGGTCCATCGGGTTGTCGCACAATAAGTTCCTGGCCAAGGTCGCCTCTGACCTGGATAAACCGCGCGGATTTTCGGTTATTGGCAAGGGCGAGACCGCCGATTTCCTGCGCGACAAGCCGGTGCGGCTGATCTGGGGAATTGGCCCGGCGGCGCAGGCCTCTTTGGACAAGGCCGGTATTCGCAGTTTTTCTGATCTGCTGCGCTGGGAGCAACAGGATCTTGTCGCCCGCTTTGGTGGCACCGGGGAGCGGCTGTGGCATCTGGCCCGCGGCGAAGACCGCCGCCGTGTGTCGGCAAACGCCCCGGTGAAATCAATCTCAAAAGAGACCACCTTTATGGAGGACACCGCCAGCCTGGATGTGTTGGACGGCCATCTGTGGCGACTGGCAGAACAGGTGGCGGATCGCGCCAAGGCCAAATCCATGGCCGGGCGGGTGGTGACACTCAAACTGAAGCGGGCCAATCATTCGGCTCTGACCCGGCGGATATCGCTGCACAGCCCAACCCAACTGGCTGATGTGATCTATCGCCAATCCCGCGCCTTGCTGGATCAGGTTGGCGCCCAGGGCCCGTACCGGCTGCTTGGCTGTGGCATCTCGGATCTGGTCCCCGAGTCGCAGGCCGATTCCAGTGGCGATCTGCTGGACCCACAGGCAGGAAAGCGCGCCCAGGCAGAGCGCGCCACGGATGCGATTCGAAAACGATTTGGCGACAGCGCCATTCTGAAAGGGCGCGCCCTGCGCTAAGGGCCTGGACCCACCCTCCGTTCGCCGCCGGTCTATTCAGCCGCCAGCGGCATGTTACTATCCTCTGGTTTTATCGCGGCAATTTCCCCCGCGACCCGCCCCAACAGCTCGCGGAAGGCCGCGAAATCTTCATTTGGGCGCACCTCGGCCTCATTCATATACAGAGAGCGATCAATCTCGATCTGCACCGCATGCTGCCCCCGCGATGGGCGCCCATAGGTGCGGGTAATATAGGCGCCGGCAAAGGGCGCATTGCGCGCCACCCGCAATCCCGCCCCAACAAAGGCTGATTCGACCTGGTCCATCACCGCCGCCCCGGCGGAAGAGCCAAACCGATCGCCCAGCACCACCTCGGGCGGGACAGCCCCCCGCGCGGGCAGAGTTGCAACGGCCTCGTGGGGCATGGAATGGCAATCAATAAGAATGGAATGGCCAAACCGGCCCTGTGCCTGTCGCATCAACCCCTGAAGGGCGGTGTGGTAGGGATGCCAATAGTCCTGAATGCGCCGCTGCGCCTCTTGCTGGTGCATTTTACCCCGGTAAATCGCCCGACCATTTGCCACCACACGGGGAATCACCCCAAGCCCCGAAGCAATCCGAGGATTCTGCCCCCGGCGCGACACCCCCTGAATCAGGGCTGGGTCCAGTTCGTCTGTGGCGCGATTGAGATCCAGAAAGGCGCGGGGCTTTTGCGCCGTAAGCAAAGGTGCCCCGAATCTGGTCACATCCGCAAAAAGCTGATCCACAAAGGCATCTTCCGAGCTGCGAATCTGCTGGGCATCCAAAATTGAACTCTGCAAAAAGGCAGAATCGTAATCAGATCCGCTATGAGGTGAGGCAAAAACCACCGATGACGTCAGTTCAACCGGCGAAAAAACGGAAAATGCTTGCTTTGACATAGGTGCTTCTGCCCTTGGTTTCTTGAAATCACCATAGAGCGAAAATTCTAGCATCAAAAGCTCTTGCGCCCCTTCGCGACTCTGATTATAGACCCCTTCACCGGCGCGGTTCTCCGCGTCCCATTTATTTTGGGACAGGGGGTCGCAAGGGTTTCATGGGCGCTTAGCTCAGCGGTAGAGCACTTCGTTGACATCGAAGGGGTCACAAGTTCGAACCTTGTAGTGCCCACCATGAATTCACTGTTCTGGCCATTCGGTCGGGACATCCGCAAACCCAGGCGCTGGTTCGCGCCGCAGAACAGGAGAATGACTATGAAAGTCAAGAATTCGCTCCGCTCGCTCAAGAACCGGCACCGTGATTGCCGCATTGTGCGTCGCAAGGGCCGCGTCTACGTGATCAACAAGACACAGCCGCGCTTCAAAGCACGCCAGGGCTGAGACTAAGATCTCGCTCTAATCGGAAGAACCGCATCCTTGGATGCGGTTTTTTTGTGTTCGGACACTGCCCAGTCCGTCCTTGATCCAGTACGTCCTTGATCCGGACTTCCCTTGTTTCCTTTCCCCACCCCGATGGCGCTTTCATCCGCAGCTGCGGGTCCGTCAGGGATTTTTTCTGATGGTTTTTGTCAGTTTTCATTTCCCTTCTCCGGATTTTTCTATAATTGACAAAATCAGTCGGAAACTCCGCAGACCCAACGCGGACTATTTGTAGATCGGAATCGCTATGTTGAAAGCCACAACCATCCTTGCAGGCGCTCTTGCAGCCGCCGTTGCAACCTCTGCCGCTGCCGAAGGTGAGTTGAACCTCTATTCCTCACGCCACTATGACACCGACGAGCGCCTCTATTCCGATTTTGAGGAGGCCACCGGCATCACCATCAACCGGATCGAAGGCAAAGCAGACGAGCTGATCGCCCGCATGTCCGCCGAAGGCGCCAATTCTCCTGCCGATATCCTGCTGACCGTGGACACCTCGCGGCTGGCCCGCGCCAAAAATGCAGGCATCTTGCAGCCCGTGGACAGCGCGGTTCTGGAAGCCAAGGTTCCCAGCTACATCCAGGACAGCGACAACCAGTGGTTTGGCTTCTCACAGCGCGCCCGGATCATCTTTTATGACAAAAACGATGTCGCCACCCCACCGCGCACCTATCTGGAACTTGCCGATCCGGCCTACAAAGGTCAGATCTGCATTCGCTCTTCCAGCAACACCTATAACCAGACTTTGCTAGCCTCTATCGTCACCCACCACGGCGTGGAAAAGGCTGCGGACTGGGCCAAAGGCGTCGTTGCCAATATGGCCCGCGCGCCCCAGGGCGGTGACACCGACCAAATGCGCGGCATCGTTTCCGGCGAATGCGAAATTGCCGTTGGCAACAGCTACTATTTTGCCCGCTCGATCCGCAAGAACGTCAAAGGCCTGTCCGACAGCCGTGACATGATCGGCTGGGTCTTCCCCTCGCAGGATGCCGAAGGCGCCCACATGAACCTTTCTGGTGCCGGCGTTGCCGCCAATGCACCCAACCGCGACAATGCGGTGAAGTTCCTGGAATATCTCGCCTCGGATCAGGCGCAGCAGTATTTCTCGGCGGGCAACGACGAATACCCCGGCGTGCCCGGTGTTGGTCTGGCGCCAAGCATTGCCGCCCTGGGCTTCTTCAAGCCTGACGATGTGAACCTGTCTGAGGTCGCCAAGAACATCCCCGAAGCGCAGAAAATCTTTGATCAGGCCGGCTGGGAATAAACACCCTCCCCTGACCGCAAATCCACCCGGAGCAGAAATTCTGCTCCGGGTGTTTTTTTCTTGCGCGAATCTCATATCTGGGAAATATTCTCCCATTATAGAGAGGTGATACAGATGCAAAGCTTTAACAGCCGCCTGGCCGACCGGCTGGCGACACTCAGACAGGACAGGGGCTGGTCACTGGACCAGTTGGCGCAGGCAAGCGGCATCAGCCGGGCCAGCCTGTCGCGTTTGGAAAAGGGCGAGGTCAGCCCAACCGCTGAAAGCCTCGGCCAGCTGTGTGCCGCATATGCGCTGCCAATGTCGCGGCTGATGATGCAGGTAGAAGACAGCCACGCGCCGCTGATTGCCGCCGCTGACCAACAGATATGGCGCGATCCAACCACCGGGTTTGAGCGACGGCAGCTCTCGCCCCCCGCGCCGACCTTGGCTGGCGAGGTCATTGCCGGCTATTTGCCGCCCGAGCAGACCATCACCTATGATTCCCCGTCGCGCCCTGGTCTGGAACACCATCTGATCCTGCAACAGGGGGCGCTGCAGCTGACCCTCTCCGGGACAACCCATGCGCTGCAAGTCGGTGATTGCCTGCGCTATCACCTGACCGGATCCTCACAATTTTCATCAGGGCCCCAGGGGGCCCGCTACATCCTGGTACTGATATGACACTCGACATACGCCCTGTGACTGCCACTGAACTGCATGGCCTGACCGACGCGCTGGCCGAGATCCTATGGGCCTGCGTTCAGGCCGGTGCCAGTGTCAGCTTTGTCCTGCCCTTTTCCCCCCAAGATGCCGCCCGGTTCTGGAGCGATCAGATCTTTCCCGCAGTGCAACGCGGCGACACCATACTGTTTGGCGCCTTTGTTGACGGTGAGCTGCAAGGCACCGCGCAGCTGGTGGTTTCGCAGCCTCCCAACCAACAACACCGCGCAGATGTGGCCAAACTGCTGGTTCACCCAAAGGCCCGCCGCGGCGGGATGGGCCGGACATTGATGCAGGCCCTAGAAGCGCAGGCGCGGCACCAGCACAAGACGCTGTTGGTTCTGGACACCCGCTCCGGCGATCCCTCGCAGCAACTGTATGAAAGCCTCGGCTATCAGGTTGCCGGCACAATCCCCGGATATTGCCGCAGCCCCAGCGCGGATGTTTTTGAAGCCACCACCTATCTGTTCAAGCCCCTCCTGCCCGCAGATCAGGCCCCCTAGACCCGGTCCTGTCTGCTGGCCTATAGCTGCAGCAATACTAGTGACAGGCAGGAGGCCCAAATGGTTCAGATCACGGCAGCATCCCGGCGGCATAATCTCTCGCGAGGCGCGTTATGACCCGCCTGCCTGTTACCGTGCTCAGCGGCTATCTGGGTGCGGGGAAAACCACTCTGATTAATCGCCTGCTGGCCGAAGACCACGGGTTACGGCTGATGGTTGTGGTCAATGATTTTGGTGCGGTGAACATTGATGACGCCCTGATCCAGGCCGAAGAGGGCGCGACCCTGGCGCTGACCAATGGCTGTGTCTGCTGCAGTATGGATCAGGATCTGCAGATGGCGCTGCGCAAGATCGCTATTCAGGCCGACCGCCCGGATCATATCCTGATCGAGGCCAGCGGCGTGTCAGATCCGTCTGCGATTGCGGCCACCATCCAAAACATCCCTGACCTGATCTATGGCGGCATCGTCTCCTTGGTGGATGGCACAAACACCCCGGAGCTGTTGGCCGACCCGGCAGTGGCCGACCTGGTGCGTCAGCAAATCAGCAGCGCCGATCTGGTGCTGGTGAGCAAAACCACCGCGCTGGATACGGATCTGCAGGCGCAGCTTTCCCAGATCGGCGCCCGCGGCTTGCGCCTGTTGGATGCGACGCCATTGGCTGACCTGCTGTTTGATGTGCTGCCGCTGCCGCAAAGCCGTAGCAGGATCACAGCGCATCCGGCCTTTACCACCTGGCAATTTGACAGCGAAACACCCCTTGATCGCCGTGAACTTGGCGACAAGCTGGCAGCGCGGCCACAGGGGCTATACCGGATGAAGGGATTTGTGCTGACCACCGGCGGCGCCTATGCGCTGCATATTGTCGGCCAAAACGTCGAGGCCAAGCGCTGCGACGCGACCCAGACCCAACTGGTGGCTCTGGGGCCAAAGGATCAGATCAGCCGGGATCAGATTGAGGATTGGTGGAACGGTTGAGCGGTTGAGCGGCGATAGCAGCGCTTGCCTAGCGCCGTCCTACCTGACGACAGATCAGGATCACCGGCAACAGCCCAAGTGCTACGATGACCAGCGACGGCACCGCCGCGCCTTCCAGCCGCTCATCCGAGGCCAATCGGTAGGCCTGCACCGCCAGGGTGTCATAGTTGAAGGGGCGCATGATCAGAGTGGCCGGCAGTTCCTTCATCACATCGACAAAGACTATCAGTAGGGCGGTCAGCAAACTGGGGGTAAGCATCGGCAGGTGCACGCGGCGCAACATTCCCAGGGGTCCCTGCCCCAATGACCGCGCTGCCGCATCCATATTGGCATGCACCGTGGACTGCCCGCTTTCATAGGCGCCAAGCGCCGCCGCCAGAAAGCGCACCATATAGGCCGCCACCAACAGCCAGATCGAGCCTGAAATCAGCAGCCCGGTGCGGATCTCAAAATTGGCCCGCATCCAGGCGTCCAGGGCATTGTCAAAGGCGGCAAAAGGCACCATCAGCCCCACCGCAATAACTCCACCGGGCACCGCATAGCCCAACCGGGACATATAAGCCGCCGTCGAGGACGTCCGCCCGGGGCGCAGCCGCTGATAAAAGCCAAGGCAGACCGCCGCCAGCACCGTCAGCAGCGCAGCCAGTGTTGCCAGGGTAAGGGAGTTTTGCAAAAAGCCAATATAGCGGCGGCTTAGCAGGTTTTGTTCGGACTGCAGCCCCATATTGAACAGGATAATCACCGGCAGCAAAAAGCCCAGACAGACCGGCAGCGCACAAAGCACCCAGGCGCCGCCAGATTGCCAGCCTTTGAGCTCAGCCGGTGGCATCGCCGCGTGCTGTTTACCCGCCTGATGATAGCGCGCCTTGCCACGAGTCGAACGTTCCACCACGGCCAGCGCCAGCGCAAAACTCAGCAAGCACAGCGCCAGTTGCGCGGCCCCCGCCCGATCCCCCATGGAGAACCAGCTGGTGTAGATCCCGGTGGCAAAGGTCTGTACGCCAAAGTAGGACACGGTGCCAAAATCCGCGATGGTCTCCATCACTGCCAGCAACACGCCCGAGGCAATTGCAGGACGTGCCATTGGCAGGCTGACCAGCCAAAAGGCCTGAAAGGCGTTTTTCCCCAGCGCCCGCGCCGCCAGAAAGGCACCGCCGCTTTGCTGCAAAAAGGCAGCCCGCGCCAACAGATAGACATAGGGATACAGCACCAGCACCAGCATCACCGCCGCGCCCCCCAGGGACCGGATCTCGGGGAACCAGTAATCGCGCGGCCCCCAGCCGGTCACCTGGCGCAAACTGCTCTGCACAATGCCGGGATGGTCCAACACAAAGGTATAGGCATAGGCCAGAACATAGGCCGGAAAGGCCAGCGGCAAGACCAGGGCGATTTCAAACAGCCGCACGCCGGGAAACCGTGTCATGGTCACCAGCCAGGCAGCACCAACACCAATTCCCAGTGTGCCCACAGACACCAGAGCCACCAAAGCAAAGGTGGTCAGCGCATAGCCGCTTAGCACGGTATCGACCAGATGTCGGATCGTCTCTGTGCCGCCGGTCAGCGCCGCCAGAGCCACCGCAACCATCGGCAAGATACAAGCCAGCGCAACAACCCAGGCCAGAAACGAGAACACCCCGGTTCCCGACCGTCGCCCACGGCGGTTGCCCTTTGGGGCGTATTCATCTGTCTCGCTCACGGCGGTCATGTATCTGGCTCTTGGCTGTCTAGTTGGCTTTTCCCCTTATTCGATCATTTTGGTCAGAAACTCCAGCAGGAAACCCAACGCGGCTGTTTTTGCAGCGCAGGCTTTTGTAGCTGAGCAAAAGCTAGGGTCAGAAAAGGCCTACCCAAATCCGCTGACACCTATACACTGACACTCACCCCACGGTGCCACAGCCTGTGTGGGTCTTTGTGCATCTGGCTTGGCCTATGCAAGACATCCAATCCCCCCAATTACAGTGAGGCCCTGAAAGATGATTTCAGCCGATTATTGCCGTCTCCTGGCACGCTACAACAACTGGCAAAATACCTGCCTTGTTGCTGCAGCCGATGGATTGACCGATTCCGAGCGCTGGCAGGATCGGGGCGCGTTTTTTAAATCCATAGCTGCAACATTGAACCATCTCTATTGGGCAGACGCCCTCATGCTTGAGCGCATCAAAGGCAACCAACGCCCACAGGATTCGATCACACATGCGCTGACCAGCCCCTCAGATTGGGCTGAGTTCAAGCACCTCCGCACAGGCCGGAATGCAGAAATCGAAAACTGGGCAGCCGACCTGACCAACGCAGAGCTCAATGGCTCGACCAGCTGGTATCCGCCTGACGGTGCTGCCAGGATCGAAATGGCAAAAGCGATCTGCGTCGTTCAGCTGTTCAACCACCAGACCCACCACCGGGGGCAGATACACGCCATGCTCACAGCGGCGGGTGCTGAACCTGCGCCAACGGACATTCCGGCGATGCCATAAGCATGTTCGCGCATGGCCCCGGCCAGCGTTGTCCCCCATCCCTCCCATATAAAAATCCCCCCGACAGCCGCCAGGCAGATCGGAGGGAAAGGACACCGACAAGCAGTGCGGGGATACGAGAGCCCGGCCTCAGGCTGCCGTGCCGAGGAGTGTTTAATCGTAGCTGCGCTGATCCTCGATCACCAAGCCATCCTTGGGCAGGGCACCCGGGGCGACCACTTCGATCTTAGCCTTCATCTTCAGCACTTCGATTACCGATTTGCCAAAGGTGATCTCATCGCCGGCATTGGCTTCGATCTGCACCGTCATGGTGTCCATCTCGCCATCACGGGCGGCAATCACACGGGCCTTGACGATCTCATCATGCTTTTCAACCAGCGCCGCGACCTGTTCAGGACGGACAAACATGCCCTTGATCTTGGTGGTCTGATCCGCGCGCCCCATCCAGCCCTTGATCCGCAGGTTGGTCCGCCCGCAGGGGGAGGTGCCCGGCAGGATGGCCGACAGATCACCCGTGGCAAAACGGATCAGCGGATAGTCTGGGTTGAGCGTTGTCACCACCACCTCGCCCACTTCACCGGGTGCAACAGGTGTGCCGGTACCAGGGGTGACGATCTCGACGATGACGTTTTCATCAACGATCATGCCCTCCATCGCAGCGCTCTCATAGGCGATACTGCCAAGATCCGCTGTGGCGTAGCTTTGCAGGCAGGTAATACCGCGATCCGCATATTCCTGACGCAGCGAGGGAAACAGCGCACCGCCGCCAACCGCCGCCTTGGTAAAGCCCAGCTTTACGCCCATGGTTTCGGCCTTGTCGAGAATGACCTTCAGGTAGTCAGGCGTGCCGGCATAGGCCGTGGCACCCACATCCCGTGCCGCTGTCACCTGCAACTCGGTCTGGCCGGTGCCAGCCGGTAGCACCGCAGCACCAACGGCGCGGGCGCCGTTTTCAAAGATCATGCCAGCAGGGGTCAGATGGTAGCCAAAGCAGTTCTGCACCACATCACCAGCGCCGATGCCAACCGCATGCAGGAAGCGCCCCATGCGCCACCAATCGTGATCAACGCCGCCCGGTTCATAGATCGGACCTGGCGACTGGAAAATATGGGCAAACCCAGAGGCCGGTTTCACAGTGAAACCACCAAAAGGCGCATTGCCGCCCTGAGCCTTGCTGAGGTCAGACTTGCGCAGTACCGGCAGTGCCGCCAGATCTGCAGCCGACGTTATGCTACTGGCTTCAATCCCGCTCAGGCTGTCGGCATAACCGGCAGCCGTTTGGGCCAAAGCAATCTGTTTGGGCAGCGCCGCGGCCAGATCACTGGCGCGCTGGTCGTCGGACCGCGTTTCTAGGGTATCAAAATAGGTCATAGGTTCACCATCACTCCCTTAGCTCAACCACCGCTTACGACGGCGATAGGAACGCACATCGCGGAAGCTCTTGCGGCCATCATCGGACATGCCAAGGTAGAACTCTTTTACATCAGGGTTTTCGCGCAGCTCTGCTGCGGGACCATCCATCACCACCCGGCCGGATTCCAGAATATAGCCATAATGGGCATAGCGCAGCGCCACATTGGTGTTCTGTTCCGCCAGAAGGAAGGTCACGCCTTCCTGTTCGTTGATGGTTTTGACGATCTCAAAGATCTGTTCCACCAGCTGGGGTGCCAGCCCCATCGAGGGTTCATCCAGCAGGATGGTTTCAGGGCGGCTCATCAAAGCGCGGCCCATGGCCACCATCTGCTGTTCCCCACCCGAGGTATAGCCCGCCTGGCTTTTGCGGCGTTCTTTCAGACGTGGAAAATAGGTATAAACCATTTCAAGATCTTGCTGGATCTTCGCACCCCGGTCAGCTCGGGTATAGGCGCCAGTCAACAGGTTTTCTTCGACTGTCAGGTGCTCAAAGCAGTGGCGGCCTTCCATCACCTGGATGACGCCGTTGCGCACCAGTTCGGCAGGGTCTGCATCGTGAACATTCTTGCCACGGTATTTCACCGATCCCTTGGTCACCTCGCCGCGCTCCGAGCGCAGCAGGTTCGAGATCGCCTTGAGCGTTGTGGTCTTACCGGCACCATTGCCGCCCAAAAGCGCTGTAATGCCGCCTTTTGGAACATTGAGGCTGACGCCTTTCAGCACCAGGATCACGTGATTGTAGATCACCTCGATATTGTTGACCTCTAGCAGGGTCTCGGCCTGCACATCAGTGGTGTTGGCTGCATCCAGCATCAAAGCTTGTCCTCATACGGTCCAGGGCGCTGTTTTTGGCGCATCCGGGTCTGGTCGGTGTGGCGCGGCAGGATGAAGCCGCCGCGCCGGATTAAGGCCCGACCCCACACAGATGTGGGATCGGATTAGTCTTTAGTTACACTGGGATTCGATGTTGTTTTCAGCCGCATAAGACGCAGAGTCTGCATCAATCAGCGGCTTGATCACATCCGTGTCGGTCTTTTGGAAATCGGACACCAGGCTCCAGGTTTTGGACGCAGCGTCCCACTGGGTCATACCAACGAGGCCAGGGCCACCGTGGTTTTCACAGGACACGTTGAAGGAGGGGCCAAAGTAGGGCATGCCAAGCGAGGACATCCGGGCTTCGGGCATTTCCAGAGCTTCCATGCCATCGCGCATCATCGCAGGAGTGATATCAGCTGTGCCGTGGATTTCCTGAGCGGTTTTGGCGGCTTCAACTGCCAGCATCGCCGCATAGAGACCACGGTTATACAGCACGTTGCCGATTTGATCGCCAGCGCCAGCTGCCTTACCTGTGTCAACAACATATTTCTGGATGTCGTCAAACACGGGGAAGTCACGGCCAACGTTGTGGAACGTCACAGCTTTGTAGCCATCAGCAGCAGCGCCCGCGGACAGAACGTCATGCTCAGCACCGGACCACCAGACACCAATGAAGTTTTCCATTGGGAAACGGATGTTTGCGGCTTCCTGAACGGCAACCTGGTTCATCACGCCCCAGCCCCACATCATGACAAAGTCAGGACGCTCGCGGCGGATTTGCAGCCACTGGGATTTCTGCTCCTGACCAGGGTGGTCAACAGGCAGAGCGGTCAGTTCAAAACCGTGCTTTGCAGCCAGCTCTTCCAGGGTGCGGATAGGCTCCTTACCGTAGGCAGAGTTGTGGTAAACCAGAGCAATTTTCTTGCCCTTCAGGTCGCCACCGTTTTCGTCCAGCAGGTAGTTGATGATGCCAGATGCGCCATCCCAGTAGTTGGCCGGATAGTTGAAGACATTGCCAAAGACATCGCCATTGGCAGCTGAGGTCCGGCCATAGCCCATGGTGTGGAGCGGGATGCCGTCAGCAGCGGTTTTTGGGATCAGCTGATAGGTAATGCCAGTGGAGAGCGGTTGATACACCAGGGCACCTTCGCCTTTGGTGGATTCGTAGCATTCCACACCTTTTTCGGTGTTATAGCCG
Organism: uncultured Pseudophaeobacter sp.; assembly: GCA_905479575.1. Classification (GTDB taxonomy): domain Bacteria; phylum Pseudomonadota; class Alphaproteobacteria; order Rhodobacterales; family Rhodobacteraceae; genus Pseudophaeobacter. The sequence goes on along the minus strand of CAJQNB010000077.1, from coordinate 7,228 downwards.
GTCTCGCACTCGATCAGGCGTGCCTTGACACCACCGATACCGCCATCACGCTCGTTTACGAGGGTGAAATAGTCAGCATAGCCATCCGCAAACGGGATACCGCCCGCAGCATAGGGGCCGGTACGATAGCTCAGCGATGGGAACACCAGGTCCGCCATTGCCGGACCCGCAGCCATCATGGCGCCCAGCGCCAAAGTGGTAAGTTTCATTTTCATCGGTATTCATCCTCCCTTGGTCTCATCCGATAGTCGTCTTGGGTAGGCGGGGCCGAAATATTGCTCTTGTCCCCGCCGCTCTTCTCATACCTTGCCGCGTTAGTGCGGGAAGGGCCATAGCCTCAGTTTCTCTTTTGCAACGCGCCAAAGCTGCGCCAGCCCATGTGGTTCCACAATCAGGAAAAACACGATCAGTGCCCCGACGATCACCAGCTGGAAATGGGCCACGATATCTGTGGGCCAACCCAGCACATCCACGCCGACCACCTTTAGAATTACCGGCAGCAGGACCAGAAAGGCCGCGCCAGCAAAGGAGCCAAAGATCGAGCCCAGGCCACCAATGATCACCATGAACAAAACCTGGAACGACTTGGTGATGCCAAAGGCCTCGCCGACTTCTACCGCACCAAGGTACAGCGCAAAGAACAACGCCCCAGAGATGCCGATAAAAAAGCCAGAGACTGCAAAGGCGGTCAGTTTCGCCTTCAGCGGGTTTACCCCGATGATTTCCGCCGCGATATCCATGTCGCGGATCGCCATCCAGCTGCGGCCAACGGTGCCACGGGTCAGGTTACGGGCCACCAAAGCAGAGAGCGTCAGGAAGGCCAGGCAGAACAGATAGGTTGCCCAGGCGGGTGCGTTGGGGCCGGTGATCAGGATGCCAAAGACATCACGCTCAGGCGCGTTGATCTGGCCAGAGGCAGAATAGTTGTAAAACCATGGCACCCGGTTGAACAACCAGACCAGGAAGAACTGCGCCGCCAGTGTCGCCACCGCCAGGTAAAAGCCCTTGATGCGCAGGCTTGGCAGGCCAAACAGCACACAGACCAGGCCTGTAACCCCGCCCGCCAGCAATACATGGATAAACATGCTCACTTCGGGGAAGGCGGTCATCAGCTTGTAACAGGCATAGGCGCCCACAGCCATAAAACCACCAGTCCCAAGGCTCACCTGACCGGCATAGCCAACCAGAACATTGAGGCCGATCGCAGCGATTGAGTAGATCAGAAACGGCAGCAAAATGGCGCTGGCCCAGTAGTCATTGATAAGGAACGGAATGACCAGAAAGGCGATGAGCAGCACAAAGTAATACCGATAGCGATCAAACTTGATCGGGAAGGTCTGGCTGTCCTGTTCATAAGAGACTTTGAAGTCTCCGGCTTCGCGATAGAACATGGGTTAGATGCTCCCCTGTTGGTGCGCGCGATTACGATCCGCTGCGCTCATTTGATTGGATTTTTTTGCATATCCGCTCGACTCAGCAGAACGGGCCAGGCGCAGATAAGCAATGATGCCGGTAAAGAGACCCCCAGCCGCCAGCAGCGCCGCGGTGACAATCTGAGCTTCGGAAAATCCATTGGCGCTGATGGCCAGGTATCCAAAGGCCCAGAAACCGGACCAGGCAATCACGTTGATGATGGCGATAAGCTTCATCCTAAATGGTCTCCTAGTTTACGGTGCGCACACACATGGCGCAGGCTGCGAGGGGTTCTTGATGCCTCCCCATCCGGAACGGAGCGGGAAGGCCAGTCTTGCTTTGGGGGATCAGACCCTCTCGATGATCTTTTCGCCAAACAGGCCCTGCGGTCTGAACACCAGGAACAAGAGTGCCAACACATAGGCAAACCAGTTCTCGGTGGCACCGCCCACCATGGGGCCGATGGCAAATTCAAACATCTTTTCGCCGACGCCGATGATCAAACCACCAACAATGGCGCCGGGGATGGAGGTAAAGCCGCCCAGCATCAGAACCGGCAGGGCCTTGAGCGCAATCAGGGACAGCGAGAACTGCACCCCCGACTTGGTGCCCCAGACGATCCCGGCCACCAGGGCAACAAAGCCCGCAACCGACCAGACCAGAACCCAGATGAAGTTCAGCGAGATACCAACCGACAGCGCCGCCTGGTGGTCATCCGCCACAGCCCGCATGGCGCGGCCCTGTTTGGTATACTGGGCAAAGAGCACCAGCCCGACCACCAGAAGCGCCGCAATCACAGTCGCCACGATGTCCAGTTGGTCGATGAAGAAGCCGTAGAAATTGTCAGAGCCAAGACCTGCGGTCATGTCTTCGATCCAGAACGAGCCACCCTGGGGCAGACCCACATCCAGCTTCTTGATCTCGGAGCCCCACATCAGATCGGAAAATCCTTCGAGGAAATACGCCAGGCCAATGGTTGCCATGAACAGGATGATCGGCTCCTGGCCGACCAGATGGCGCATCACGATGCGCTGCACCAGCCAGGCAAAAATCACCATCACCCCAACCGTCAGCAAGATAGCCAGCAGCGCCGGCACATGCCAGCCAAAGTGGTGCACCTCGGTGCCAAACATCGCGTTGATGATATGGCTGAACGGCACCTGCCCCTGCATGATGCCCACCAGGGTCATCGCCGCAAACAGCGCCATAACACCCTGGGCGTAGTTGAAAATTCCGGAAGCCTTATAAATCAGGACAAAGCCCAGCGCCACCAGTGCATAGAGCACCCCGGCCATCAGCCCGTTGAAGAAGACTTCGGTTGCAAAAAGAAACTGGTCAGACATCAGTCGCTCTCCTCATATCTGTCAGAACTTTAGTCATGTGCCACCCCCAGATAGGCGTCGATCACATCCTGGTTGTTGCGCACTTCGTCCGGTGTGCCGTCGCCAATTTTTTTGCCGTAATCCATCACCACCACGCGGTCCGACAGATCCATCACCACGCCCATGTCATGTTCGATCAGGGCGATGGTGGTGCCAAATTCGTCGTTCACATCAAGAATAAAGCGGGACATGTCCTCTTTTTCCTCGACGTTCATCCCCGCCATCGGTTCGTCCAGCAGCAGCAGCTTTGGCTCTGCCGCCAGGGCCCGCGCCAGTTCCACCCGCTTTTTCAAACCATACGGCAGACGGGAAACAGGTGTTTTGCGAATGTGCTGAATTTCAAGAAAGTCGATAACCTTTTCAACCACTTCACGGTTGGCGGTCTCTTCCTTCTCAGCCTTGCCCTTCCACAATGCCTGCTGAAGCAAGTTGGTTTTCATGTGGTTCAGGCGGCCCGTCATAACATTGTCCAGAACGCTCATGCCTTCAAACAGCGCGATGTTCTGGAAGGTCCGGGCGATGCCCTGCTGTGCCACCTCATAGGGGCGCATCTGCGGGCGCGGTTTGCCATGAAACTCCACCGTGCCTTCTTGCGGCACATAGAAGCCCGAGATGACGTTCAACATCGAGGATTTGCCGGCGCCGTTGGGGCCGATGATGGCGCGAATTTCGCCTTCGCGGATATCAAAAGAGATATCCTTGATCGCCACCACACCGCCAAAGCGCAGGGTGATGTTTTTCATTTCCATCACCACACCGCCGATGGTGCGACCGTCTGCGGTGACATAGCTATCGGATTGGTCAAGCATATGCGACGTCTCCATTTTTTCGCCACACTAAAATGTTAACCAAATCAGCGGACACTTGAGAAAGATGAGCAGCAAGGAGATCCCTGCAATGTTTAGCGAGTTCGAGCACAGTTGCCTGTTGGATATGGCGCTTGAGTGCAGACGCAACGGCCTGTCCCCATCCGAAAGCCGCGCCAGTCTCAGACGCAGAACCCGTGAGTTCAGCGCGCCGCTTATGATCCGCCAGGTGGTGCATACCGCCTTTCATCCCGAACACTGCCCCGACCTCGTTTGAGATCAGGCCAAGTGGTTTGAAACGGGCGCTAGGCCTGTCTGAGTATTGCGTACTCATTCTGCGGCCACCCGCTGCTGGGCCGTAGCGGACAGATCCGCGTCAATAATGGTCAGCGTAGCGCTGATCGATCCCTTGCGACCGTCTTCATAGGTAACTTCGGTGGTGGTCGAAATCTCACCCGCCCCGTCATACAGCGCGCCAATGATGTCAGCGAATTTATCTTCGACGATCCGACGACGTACCTTGCGGGTCCGGGTCATCTCACCATCATCCGCATCCAGTTCCTTGTGCAGAACCACAAAGCGGTGCACCTGACAGCCCGACAGCATCGGATCCGCAGCCACTGATTTGTTCACCTCCGAGACATGCTCCTGGATCGACTGAAGCACCTTGGGGTGACCCGCCAATTCCTGATAGGAGGCATAGGCGATATTGTTGCGTTCTGCCCAGTTACCCACCGCCGAAAGGTCGATGTTGATGAAGGCAACGCAACGATCTTTTTCATTGCCAAACAGCACCGCCTCCAGAATGTCGGGATAGAACTTCAGTTTGTTCTCGACAAATTTGGGGGCAAACATGCTGCCATCAGCCATTTTGCCAACGTCCTTGGCCCGGTCGATGATGCGCAGATGGCCGGAGTCTGCCTCAAAGAAGCCCGCGTCACCTGTGGCAACCCAACCTTCGGGATCCTTGGTATCTGCGGTGCTTTCGGGGTTTTTGTAGTATTCCACAAAAGTACCCGGGCTCCGGTAGAAGATCTCGCCATTGTCGGAGATGCGGATTTCCACATCTGGCGCTGGTACGCCAACGGTATCCGCCCGCACTTCGCCATCTGGCTGCACGGTGATGAAAACAGTGGCTTCGGTCTGACCATAAAGCTGTTTGAGGTTAATCCCCAGCGAGCGGTAGAACTCAAAAATCTCCGGGCCGATGGCTTCACCAGCGGTATAGCCAACGCGGACATTGCCAAAACCCAGCGTGTCTTTCAGCGGACCATAGACCAGCAGATCGCCCAGCTTGTATTTCAGCCGGTCCATCATGCCAACGGGCTTGCCGTCTAGAATATCAGGACCAACCCTTTTGGCATGGGCCATAAAGTGGTGGAACATGTTGCGTTTGAAATTACCCGCGTCTTCCATGCGGATCATCACATTGGTCAGCTGAGTTTCAAACACACGTGGCGGTGCAAAATAGTAGCTGGGGCCGATCTCACGCAGATCGGTCATCATGGTCTCAGGGCTTTCCGGGCAGTTCACGCAGAACCCGCTCCAATAGGCCTGACCAATCGAGAAGATGAAGTCCCCAACCCAGGCCATCGGCAGATAGGCCAGGATCTGGTCTGTCTGTTTCAGCTTATCAAATTCGCAAGCGTTCTTAGCGCTCTCGATGATGTTGCGGTTGGACAGCACCACGCCCTTGGGTTTGCCCGTGGTGCCCGAGGTATACAACATCACGCAGGTGCTGTCGTAGGTCAGCTTGGCGCGACGTTCGTTCAGATCGGTGATCCACTCGTCATAGGCGGCGCGACCCTGGTTCTGAACATGGGAATATTCATGCAGCGCGTGGTGGTCGTATTTGCGCAGGCCCCGTGGATCCAGATAGATCAGGTGCTCAAACTGGTGCAACTGATCCTGCACCTCGATCACCTTGTCGACCTGTTCCTGGTCAGCGGCGATCACAAAGCGTGCGCCACAGTGGTCCAGCACATAGGCCATCTCTTCTGCGTTGGCGTCCTGGTACAGCGGCACCGGGATGGCGCCCACGGATTGGGCTGCAACCATCGACCAGTACATATAGGGGCGATTGCCGCCAATGATGGCGATAAAGTCGCCCTCATTAACACCAAGATTGATAAGACCAAGCGCCAGCGCCTCGATCTCCTTGGCGGTTTCCGCCCAGGTCCAGCACTGCCAAATGCCAAATTCTTTTTCCCGGTAAGCCGGCTGATCACCGAATTCCGCTACGTTGCGTTCAAGCAGCGCCGGCAGGGAGAGTTTCCCCGCAGCGCCTGACTGCATCTGAGCCAATGTCTTTCTCCTCCCATTCCGGCCTTCCCCGACCGGCAGATCGCTGTCACACGATTCTGGTCCCGACTAGGGACTGCAACATGCTAGCCGGTCAACTTTTTCGTGAAGTTTTCACAAATCTAACGAATTGTAACAGCCGTTCTCAGACTGCCTAATTTTTAGATGTCGGCAAAAAACTATGGGGCTGGAAATCACAACACTTGCCAAGATGGGCTACGGTCCGCCAACATTGCTGCCATGGAATTTGGTGCTTTGCGGGGGATATGATGAGACGTTTTCTGGCTCTGGTTCTGACCGTCTTTCTCGCCTCGCAGGTCTCTGCGGCACGGCATGCCTTTATTTTGGGAAATTCCGACTACGCAGAACTGGGGGATCTGGCCAACACCCATGCTGACGCTGAAGCCTATGCTAAAGCACTAAAAGGTCTGGGTTTTGCAGTTACCTTGACCAAGGACCTCAGCAGACGCCAGACCCTGCACGCCTTTTACAGCTTCCTCAATCAGGTCGCCCCCGGCGATGATGTTGCCTTTATCTATTCCGGGCATGGCTGGAGCAATGGCCGGGTCAACTATATTGTTCCAACCGAGGTGCAGCGCCCGCAGCCAGAGTTCCAAAAGCTGCTAGAAGACGCCACCATTCCGCTGCAGAACGGCCATAACGGCCTGCTGGATGAGCTGGAAGCCAGAGGTGTCGCGCTGACCATCGCGGTGATTGACGCCTGTCGCGACAGCCCGTTTTTGCAAAGCCCCGGTACAAAATCCATTGGTGTGACACGCGGGTTGACGCCAGTTCTGCCCAGCACCGGCACCTTTATTGTCTATTCCGCCGGCAAGGGGCAGCAGGCCCTGGATCATCTGCCAACAGACAGCCCGGATCAAAAGCTCTCTGTCTTTACCCGCAATTTTGTCCAGCACCTGAAACCGGGCACCTATCTTCAGGACGCCATTCTGGACGCCCGCAGGCAGACCACCCGACAGGCCGCCTCTTATGGCGGGCACCAGCAGCTGCCTGCCTATTATGACCAGACAACCGAACGTATTTGTCTGGCCGGGCAATGTGGCATCCAGCCGCCCTCCGCCTCTGACGAAACAGAAGCAGAGACCTCGGAACTGGATCAATGCAGCGCCTTGTTCCAAGTCGCCCAGCAGGCCGACCAGTGTTATGCGTATTCTGCCTATCAGACGGTGGATTCACAAACGAAGTGCAAATTCTTTACTAAAACAGAGAGTTGCACGGAGGATGAAGAATGGGAACCCACTACTGTCACCTGAAGCTGGACGAACGTCGCAAGCTTGCAAAGTGGCTTGAAGCCAAAATGCCGAT
>CAJQNB010000076.1 GCA_905479575.1 uncultured Pseudophaeobacter sp. | reverse complement strand
TAGGAAAACCTGTCGTTTCATCATTCCCCTACCCTGCGCGTCGCGCGCCGGAATGTCGAGCGGTCTTGGCGCCCGCCTTCGGCAGGTTCCGGCCCAACCCGCAGTCTCTCTATGGTCTCAGAGCGGTGATTTCACGAAAGCCGGCATCACTGTTCCCGCCCCGGCATGGGCGAGGAATTCTGCCGCCGTATCCATCGCCTCGCGGATGGTGACATCCATGTCGAGATAGCGATAGGTGCCCAAGCGCCCCACAAAGGTGACACCAGCGCTGTCTTCGGCCAGTTTGACATAATCCGCCAGCAGCGCTTTTTCCTTCACCTGGCGAATTGGGTAATAGGGGATGTCCTCGGGTTCAGCCGCGCGCGAAAATTCGCGATAGCAAACCGATCCATCATGGCTTTCCCAGGGGGCAAAATGCTTGTGCTCGGTGATGCGGGTATAGGGCACCTCTTCCTCACCGTAATTCATCACCGCACAGCCCTGATAGTCTCCCTCATAGGTGAAGCGTTCAAAATCCAGGGTGCGATACCCCAGACGGCCCAGGTCAAAATTGAAATAGCCATCCAGTGGCCCGGAATAAAAGACATGGTCATAATCAGCAGCCATGGCACGGTCAAAAACAGTCTCTAACTTGACCGTTATATTAGGGTGGTCGAGAATTTTCTCGATCATCGCGGTATAGCCCTCTTCCGGCATGCCCTGAAACTTGTGGAAGAAGTAATTGTCATCGTAGTTGAACCGCACCGGCAGGCGCTTCAGGATCGAGGCCGGCAGTTCAGAAGGATGCACCCCCCATTGTTTGATGGTGTAGCCCTTGAAAAAAGCCTCGTAGAGGTCGCGCCCAACAAAGCGCATAGCCTGGTCTTCAAAGGTCTGCGGGTCCTCGATCGAAGTATCGGCCTGTTCATTGACGATATAGTCATGGGCTTCATCAGGGCGCAGGGTCTTGCCAAAGAACTGGTTGATGGTGTGCAGGTTCACCGGCAGGGAAAAGACGCCGCGCTGGCCCTTGGGGTCCAGGCTGGTGGTCTTTACCCGGTTCTTATAGGGCATAAAGCGGGCAAATTGGTTCACATAGTCCCAGACTTCGGCGTCATCGGTATGAAAGATATGCGGGCCATAGATATGCACCATGACGCCGGTTTGATCGTCTCGGGTGGTGTGGCAATTGCCACCGATGTGATCACGGGCATCGACGATGGTGATGTCATATCCCGCCTCAGCCAGATGTCGCCCAATTACTGCGCCCGACAATCCGGCGCCCACCATCAACAGTTTTCCTGCACTCATCTTCACATATCCTTATTCGACCCTGACACAGCCCAAAACCTGTGCAAAACGGGCATAATATCTTTATCCAACCGTCACAGCTGGCGCAGCCGCCTTAACTGTCTTAATCGAGCCCTCTGCGATAGCCCAGGGTCTCAGCAAAGGGGAAGGTCAGCTCTTCAGCCATGGCATGCAGCGCGGCATGTTCTTCGCGCTTCCAGCTCTCGGCAGGTTTGACCACAATACTCTCCTTGCGCTCTTTCAGAACCGTGGCATTGGCCGGCGGGAACAGATGCGAGCGCTCCCAGGAGATATCGGCCGTATTGCTGCCGGTGAACAGCGACAGATCCTGCTCCAATCCGGCCCAGGTCTGGATCTTGCCGATCCACCCCTGTGGATCCACGGTCAGATCTTCGTAGCGCAGCGCCAAAAACCGCTCTGGAGCCAGATCGCGCAGGACCGCCAACCGGCGCTGCCGCCCGGCCCAATTGCGGGTGCGGCCACGCAGCACCTTGGGACGTTTCAAAACCTTGGCCCAGCTCACCGCCACCGCCCGGGGGTCACGCATCAGATTGAGGATATGCAGCTCGACCTCGGGCAGCAGGCTCAGCGCCAGGCAAAGATCCACCGATTTGGAACTGTCGATCAGCATCCGCCCACCGGCCTCTTCAGAGGCTGCCCGGTAGAGATCGCCAAACAGGGTGAGAAACTCGGCGTGGTCCTGCTGCAGGGTCTGACGCACCCCGGCATCTCCCCAATTGGTATCTGCTCCCGCCGCCTGACCAAAGGCGGCCATGCCTGCGCGCAGCTTTTGCAAGGCATCCGTCCCATGGCGGGTTGCAAGGGTCGCAACCACCGGCGCCCAATAGGCGCAATCTGGCACCGAACTGCCACAGCTACAGGGCGCCTTGTCCTTATGGGCCTCGGGCAGATCGCGGATCTGGCCAATATTTTGCACCTGATCATGCTGCGCCAGCATTAATGACAAAAACGTCGATCCCGAGCGCCCAGCTCCGGCAATATAAAGCACCTTGATCGCCATCTGGCATCCCATCTTTTTTTTGAACGGTTTCAACCCATCTTGCGATGACTGAAACATAGACAGCAATCATATCTGCAAGATCTGGCGGGTGCGCCCATTTTCACATTGTGTCCTTGTTTCATGTCTGCTTTTTGGGGACAATCCCAATGATTTCTAGCTGGCGGACCCTTTTTTTGATGGATGACTTTGAACAACAGTTCCAAACACAACAAGCCTGGCATGCCACTCAGGATTTTTTGACCTCCGTCACAGCCCATGCAACCCGTCCTGCGATCACCATAGCAGACACAACGCTAAGCTATGCGGCCCTGCACACTCGGGTACAGACCCTGGCCGCAGCCATCGCCGAGCAAGAGACCGCCGCGACCACACCGGTCACCGCAATCTATGCCAGTCGCGACATCGACACCTATGCCGCCGTGCTGGCCGCCCTGTCTCGGGGCCATGCCTATGTGCCGCTGAACCCAAAATTCCCGCCCGAACGTAACCGCTATATCCTGGAGCGCTCCGGGGCCGCGCATCTGCTGCATTGCGCCGAGAGTGGCCCCGCAGTGGCAGAGATCCTGGCGGCCCCCAGTACAACGGGCGATGCCCCGCTGCCACGGCAGATCAATACCACGCAACTGCAGGAGCCGCGCCAGCCCCCTGCCCGCCTCCATGACAACCCCTATGCCTATATCCTGTTCACCTCGGGCAGCACCGGCCAGCCCAAAGGCGTTGCCCTGCGGCACAGCAATCTGAGCGCCTATCTGGATGCCACCTTTGCCGTTGCCGATTACCGCGCTGACGACCGGCTGTCGCAGAACTTTGACCTCACTTTTGATCTGAGCGTGCATGACATGTTTGTCTGCTGGCGCGCCGGAGCCCACCTGATCGTGCCCACCGCCCATGATCTCGAGGCCCCCGCAGACTATCTGCACCGCCATGACATCACCTGCTGGTTCTCGGTTCCCAGCCTGGCGCAGAAGATGCGCCTACAGGGGGCGCTGGCCCCGGGCAGCCTGTCACATCTGCGCCTCTCGCTGTTTTGCGGCGAAGCCCTGCCGGTGGATCTGGCGCAGGACTGGGCCCGGGCCACCACCCAGCGGGTGGAAAACTGGTATGGCCCGACCGAGGCCACCATCGCCTGCACCCGCTATGTGTTGCCCAGCACCCCCGACGCGATCACCGGGCGGTTTGACCTGGTCCCCATCGGCAGCGCCCTGCCAGGCATGTCCACCCTGGTTTTGCAAGAAGATGGCACCCCCGCAGGTCCCGGCGACAGCGGTGAATTGCTGATGTGCGGGCCCCAGGTTGCCGATGGGTACCTGGAAGATGCTGAGAAAACCGCCGCCGCCTTTGTGATCCCCCAGGGCCAAGAGCTGCGCCATTACCGCACCGGGGATCGCGTCGAGGTCACCCAGGATGGGGTATTGAACTTCATCGACCGTATCGACAATCAGATCAAGATCCGCGGCTACCGGGTCGAATTGGGAGAAATCGAAGCCACCCTGCGCGAGGCCGCTACCGGCTGCAATGCGGTGGTGGTGCCGCTGCCACTGAAATCTGCAAACCCCACCTCGCTGGTGGCTGCCGTTGAAGGCTATGATGGTCCTGGCCGCCGGATTCGCGAGGCCATTGCCGGCACGCTGCCCGATTATATGTCTCCCAATCGGGTGCTGGTGATGCAGCAATTCCCCAAAAACGCCAGCGGCAAGGTCGACCGCGGCGAAATTGGGAAACGCGTTGTCAAACGGCTGGAGAAGCAAAACACGGCGGCCGGCCCCAAAAAGCTGACCCGCTATGACCGGCTGATCCAATTTGCCCAAGAGGTCAATCCGGCCCTGGCGCGCAGCGAATTGGAACAGGCAGAAAACCTGATGGATGCGGGCCTGGATTCCATGGGCTTCGTGGATTTCACCGTGCGGCTGGAAAAGCAGTTCAATCTCGAGCTGACCCAGGAGAGTGCTGCGGAACTGTCGCGCATGTCACTGTGGCAGATGGTGGATTTCCTGCGCCGCGCCCTGGCGCCACAGGGCAAGGATCGGTTCCAGCCCCCCGCCGCCAACAGTCTCAAGACCCCTGAGCTGAAACGTAACCTGCATTACCGGGCGATGCGGGCCCTGGATATGCTGGACAAATTCCCCGGGTTTGTCTCTGAAACCCAGAAACCGCTGCTGCTCTGCATCGGCTCCTCCGGCTTTATGCGCGGCATCTGCACTGAAACAATCGAGACCGAAGCCCAGGCCCTGGGCCAGGATCTGCGTGCTGCCAATCTGGGCATGGCGATGCTCAGCGTTGCCGGGATCGCCGAGGTCTGCGACTATGTGCGCGAGACCCTGCAGGCTCAGGGGCGCCGCCTCTCCCATGCGGTGATCGAGATGGAGATCATGCAGCTGTCAATCATGCCGCCGGCCGGGGACATTGAAATCCTGCAGGACTTCAAAGCCGGGGCGTTCAAAGGCATCGAGCGCAAATATTATGATGCCGATACCATCTGGGACAGTGACAGCGGCGGCACCATTGCCCGCTCTGACAAACCCAGCTCGCAGGCGGCGCCACAGGCCAATTGGGAACGCAAGCGCGCGCAGGAAATCTGCCGTGCCTTTGAAGGGCAGCTTAAGATGGATGACAAAGCCGTCGCAGCCTGGATCAAGGGGGTCCAATCCCTGCAGCAGGTCAGTGACCGGGTCACCGCCGTGATCCATCCCATCCAGCACCCAGAGGGCACAGCAGGGCTGAAACAAGCCCGCCAAGGCAGCAACCATTTCAGCGGGCTGATTGATCAGGCGCGTCAGGAGACTGGCATCGAGATCATGCTGGATACCGATTTCACCCTGCGCTCCGAAGACTTCAAAAACATCAGCCATGTCAATGATCACAACGGGCGGCAGAGTTTCTCGGCCCAGATCGCGCGTCATTTTCTGAGGTGACCCCCCCGGACCCACCCGATCAAGGGCAAATGGGGGCCTGAGACCATCCTCTTCAGCGTCTTATTAGCCCTCTTCCTCTGTGCGGCTGCCCTTGCGGGCGGCCTGCAACATATCGAGGAAATTCTCCGGATGCTGCGCGGCAATCTTGTTCAGCACCCCGCAGAGCATTTGAAAGCTCATCAGCGTTTCGGCTGAGAAATAATCCGCCGCCTCTAGGGATTGTTCCGGGCCCGTCAACCTCTGCTCGGCAGAATGCAGCGCATCCGCCATCGGGGTGCCTGCAAAAAACGCGGCATCCAGCGCGGCAGCATCTGCCGCATAGCGCTGGATGACATCGCCCAACAGATCTTTTGGAAGATGCAGCTTGGCACAGTCCCCACCAAGGCCTGTATCGCGAAACTCCTGTACCACAACCCGGCTGAGCGAGGCGCGAATTTTCCGGGAGACCTGGGCCGGTTTTGCATCTGGGCGGATCGTGGCATGCAGCACCCGCAGCAACGCGATCTGACCTACCGTCATTGAGGTGTTTTCGATCGCAACCTCCTGCAATTTCACCCCTTCAGATCCGGTTAGAAAATGGAAGAAATCAGCCACGACATCCTGTTTGTAAAGCTGGCTGCGCACAAAGGGGCGCAGCTCAAAACGATCGCCAAAAATCTGCCGCCACTTTTCGAATCTGGGCGTATAGTCCAGTTTCTCATTACTCGACACCTGCTCAAAGAACCCCGGCAGGCCGTCTTTGAGCATCCCGAATTTCATCTGTTCGGAAAAGGCTGACAGCAATTTTTCGGCATGGGGCCGGACATAGGAAATCAACCGGATACGGCCTTCATACTCAGGCCAGTATTTTTGGATGGCCAGCTGCAAAGCCTCTGGGTCGACAGATTGGAAATGTTCTGCCGAGACCACAGCAAAGTCGGCATCACTGCCATCAAAGCCGCTTTTGATCTTACCAAACCGTTTGGCAGATTTACTCATCTGCCCCTCTCTGAACAGCACATGCGCCAAATGGTTTTGGTTGAGCGTTGCCCCACTTCCCGGATAATGCAGTGTCTGTCCCGGCAGCTGATAAGCCCCAGATTGCAATACGGCCTGCAAAGTGGTGGACCCTGTTTTGGTATCCCCAAGATGTAAAATAATTTCTTTCACCATGTCACTCTCCACTTCCGGCAGATTTTGCCGCGCTCTGCCACTACAACTGGGCCAGAAACTCTGTCACACCCTGATCATCGCACCACTTCGGTGTGGCGCAGATCTGTGCCAGGGCCTTCTGATAGGCGTCCAGCTCTGCCAGCGGCGCGCAGTCCGGCACCTGTTCCAGATCGGCAAAGAACTCCGAGCGCCCCATGACCTCGCCAAGATAGCGGTCGATGGGGCGGAATTTCTCCAGCATGCGGGCTCGGTTTCTGGCGCCAAACAGCTCAATGTCATGGCTGCTTGGCAGCTGTAGCTCTGCGGTCTTTTCGCGCAGGCAGCGGCGCAATACCCCAGCCTTGGCTGCAGGAAGCTGCTGGTTACCCTGCCGAGCGATTTCATAGACCGCCCGATGAAAGGAATCGTTTTCGCGGCGTTCGGGGGCCAGCCCTTCGGGCAGATCCAGCCCGGTCTGGGTGATGAAATCCACCACCGACCCCCCAGCCGCGCGCACCTGGGCATAGTCGCGCAGGATAACATTGGCCTCTGGCAGAGCCTTGATCCAACCTTCCACCATCAGGCGATAGTTGAAGTGAATTCCCTTGAGATAGCTGTCCAGGCCAGTCTCGCGCAACGGCTCCAGCTTATGGCCAAATTTCAACCGTTGCCCCTGCCAGGAGGCGATATATTCGTCAATCCGGCGCAGCGTGGCCACCAGTGTGAAATCTGCATTCGGGAACTGCGTCGCCAAGTTCTGGATGAGTTTTGGCGAAACGGCGTTGAAATTGGCAAAGACCTCTGCCGCCAGGATCACCGTATGAGGCTGAGAGAACCGGATTTGCTGCTTCATCGCGTTAAACATCTGCGGCAGCGCCGGCAGACGTCTGTGATAGGCAGGAACCGTGCCGCCCTGCTCTGCTGCCAACATCCGGAAGGCCAGCGCATTATGCGGCTCGCGCACATTGATTGGCAGAGACTCGGGCGAAGGGTCATGGCCATTGGCCCGGGCAGTAAAATGTGCCAGCCCTTCAAAATCCACATAGGGGTAGAGAATGCCAGCCCCCGACAGGGCCACCGCATTGCGGGACAGATAGTCCTGCAACGAGGTAGAGCCGACCTTGTGATGGCCGATGAATAAAATGACCCGCAAAGGCGTATCTTTGGCCAGGGTCACAGGTGCTGCCTGCTGCGGTGTCACGGTCTTTGGTAATGGCGCCGCCTCTGTGGTCTGCAATGGCATGGAGGTCGCGGGTTTGCGCAGCGCTTTCTTGAACAGTTTCACTCGGCAGCTTTCTTGTCGGTCGTGGTTGGGAAATTCAGCTTCTGCTCCCAGTAGTCCCGGCTGGTAAAATACCCATAGCCGTCACGGTAGGCACTGGCCAGGTCCTCATAGCTTTTCCGTAAGGCCCAGACGTTTTTCAACAGGCGCCAGCCCTGTGTCCAGGCCGCTGATTTGGAATGACGCACAGTGTAATATTTATCCTGGGTGGCATTCAGGATCGTGATCTCGGCAGCCCCCCAGACCAGACCAATATGACCCCGGTTTGGCGCTTCCAGAGTGATCTTGCGCCCCAGCCGGGAAAAGCCCGGAATCAACAAACCATTGAGCGTCAGCTTCATCAACAACCGCTGCAAGGCAGAGGGCGGGTCATGGCGCACCGGCGGCAGCTGCACCTGCGGTGTCAATACTTGCCAGGTCTCGGCCTGGGTCAAGGCTTTGAGATCACCGCGCCGGGTCGCCATATCAGCATTGCGATCAAAGAACTCAGGCCCCTGCATCACATCCTCAACGGCCAGATTGATCGCCGCCAGGGTGTCATAATGCATCCTGGGCAGATTGCGCAGAAAGAACATCAGGGCGATCTTGATCACCCCGCCCGCGCCGATCTCCAGTGCAGGCAAGCTGAGGTGATGGGCCAGATGGCTGCGCAGATCCAGGTACCAGGTCTGCGGGCTTTCCTTTTCCGTAAAGCTCTCTTGGAAAGAGACCACCCCATTGAGGGTGACGATGTTAAAATCATTGGCCAGCGAGAAAGAGACGTCATCACCGCGTACAAAGAAGGGAAAGGCCAGGTGCTCAACCGCTTCTATAGGGAAGGCAAAATACCACCAGCCGCCATAAAAGGTATCAGGCAAAGGTCGGTTGGCCTCGTTCTCCATCCAGGTCATTGCCCCGAGATTGCGCAGATCCGTGCCGCCAAACAGAGGCTGGCAGCGGCGGTCAAACAGGGCGCCATTTTCCCAGATGGCCCAGCGGTGCTGCTCGCTGATCATCGCGCCGGCAATGGCGGTCTTGGGCTCACTGGCATAGGCTAGGAACATCCAGGTGCGTTCCAGGCTTTCCATATGGATCGAGGCATCATCATCCATAAAAAGACAATGTGACGCCCCCCGCGCCTGGGCCTCCAGCATGCCACGGGTAAAGCCCCCGGCCCCACCAAGATTTTCATTGGGCACCAGGCTGACCCCTACGGGCAGCTCCAGATCCACCGTTTGCCCGTTGTCGGTGACGATCATCTGCACCTGGTCCTTCATCCAGGATTGCTCCCGGAAAGCAGCAAAGCGCTGGACCGTGCGGGCAACTTCCGCTTCGCGGCGGAAGGTGGTCACCGCCAGGGCCAGCTGCGGCTGCCGCTTTGGCGCGTCCTGGGTCTCCCAGCTGGCCCCCTTCAAGCTGCCTTCACCAAGGCTGCGCAGCTCGAAATACAGCAGGCCGGTATTAGCAGAGGCCACCAGCAGATGTGTCAGGTCCTGGCGCAGCGGGGTCCCCGCCTCCAGCTGAACAATGTCGCAAAATACCCGGTCCCAGGATTGATTGCGCGGCGCCATATAGATCGAAAGCTGAAACTCACCCTGCCCCTGCAGCGCCAGAAACAGGCTCTGCAGGTTGCACTCGTGCTGCCATTTTTCCAGATTGAACATATTGAACCAGGTGGAGAAATGCGCCTCTCCTCCGGGGCCAAACCGGATCAGTTTCTGGCTGTCAGAGAGGGCCACGGCTCCGGCGTTGCGGACATAAAGATCCTGCTCGGTACAGATGCCAAATTCGGGCCACATGAGGGATTGAAGCCTGGTGAAACCATCGACACGTGCTGCGCCCAAATGCTCAGTTCGTCCCTGATCCAACATCCCCGAAACTCCCCTGGCTCTACCGGTTCAAAATTACTCCGGCTTCCATAGTCTGCCAGGCTGTAAAAATACACGCTTTGTTTCGCAACCCGCCAAAATCTGAGGAAAAAAGGTATCACATCCCCAGGTTCTCAGCTCAGTGTTGCCTCATGCAGGGCAATGGCCTCTTCCAGATCTTCAAAGTATTGCATCTTGCCCATTTCCAACACGATCCCGGCATCACAAAACTTCCGAATCTGATTCATCGAATGGTTCACCATGATGGCACTGGAATCCTCCATGCGCGCGGCAAAGATTTCCCGGCTCTTACGCTTGAAGGTCCGGTCACCCACCGCTGTCACCTCATCCACCAGATAGGTATCAAACTTGATCCCCATCGAAGCGCCAAATGTCAGACGCGAACGCATGCCACTGGAATAGCTGCGCATCGGCATATGGAAGAATTTCCCCAGTTCAGCAAAATCCTCGACAAAGGCCACCAGTTCATCGGTATCCACCCCATAGATCCGGGCAATGAAGCGAACATTCTCAGCACCACTCAGATCGCCGTGAAAGGAGGCCCCCAACCCGACTGGCCAGGACATGCTGCCATCGCTCACCACCCGCCCATAATCTGGTCGCATGGTGCCGGCAATGATCTTCAGCAGGGTCGATTTACCGGCGCCATTGCGCCCCAACAACGCCAGTGACCGCCCCGTGGGCAGGGTGAGATTCAGATTGTCGATGACAATCTTCTGCTCCCCCTTGAGCCAGAAGCTCTTGGTCAGGTTCTCAAACCGGATCATCCCCGTTCTCCCCTTGCGGCCCCCCCGCAGGGTAACCCCTCACGGTTCTCTACCATCAGCTGCGGTCTCGGATAGAATAGTAGATCAAGGTGGCAATGGACCAGATCAGAAGCAGGAAAAGCCCGGTCAGCCCCGCCAAGAGAGGGCGCCGGGGATATTCAGATTCCTGGGC
Organism: uncultured Pseudophaeobacter sp.; assembly: GCA_905479575.1. GTDB lineage: Bacteria > Pseudomonadota > Alphaproteobacteria > Rhodobacterales > Rhodobacteraceae > Pseudophaeobacter. The sequence continues at coordinate 69,377 of CAJQNB010000076.1, read as the reverse complement.
CAGGGTGGGTTTGATATAGGTCGCCAGATAGCGGCTTTGCCGGGTTGCATTATCCCGTGCCACCGACAGGGCAGTCAGGGCGGCCCGATAGGCTTCCTCAGCATATTCGCGATCCACGGTCAGGCTCTCGAATTCCGAAATCAAGGAGGGGTAGTCTTCACCCACAGCACCGGTGTCAGTGTTGTCAGAGGTAAAGGTTTGCCGCTCACTGTCGATACGGGCACGGATGACCTCGATCCGTTGCAACGATTTGCGAGTACGTGGATCCCCCTCGCTGACGGTCCCTTCCAGCAGGTCATGCTCGATCAGGGCCTCGGCCAGCTGCTGTTGCAGATTATTCATCACCCCCATGCGGCCCTGAATATCCGCCTCTGGGTCGACAATCCGGGTGCGGGTGCGAAACTTGGTCAGCTCCTCGCGGGCGGATTTCAACTGCGCCACGGCCTCGTCAAGATCGGTGCGGGCATAGCCCATGGCATCCTCGCGGGCCCGCTCATTCAAGGCATTGATCTGGATCTGGCTGACATCGACAATGGCCTGGGTAATGACCTGCGAAACCTCGGCATCAAAGCCCACGGCCTGTACCTCGATAAGACCAGAGCCACTGTCATAAGAGATGCCAACAATACGCTGCCAATACCAGATCAGTTCTTCCAGAGTGGCATCCGGCCAGATCGAAAAGGCCCAATCCCGGGGCCAGTGACGGCTATACTCGCTGCGTAGATCAATGCGCGCATCCACCGCCTCGACCATTTCCTGGCTTTGGATAAAGGCATATAGGATATCACTGTCGGAGGCCGTCGTTGAGCCGGCAAAATTGGCCAACCCGCCCAGCAGATCAGTGGCACCGCTGTTTTCCTGACTGCGCACAGTAAAGCCCGCCGTCGAAACATATTGATCCTCTGCGACCGCTGTGAGGTAGAAAATCACTGCAACCAGGGGGGCCAGAACCATCAGCATAAAGCTGAAAATCAGCCCCCAGTGGCGCCGCTTCATGCTGGCCGCACCTGCCAGGGCAAATTGCTCCACAGCAGGGCTCTGTGTTGCTGCGGCCTGCTGCGCCGCAGCCAGTTCCTGCTGTGCGATGATAACTGCCGCCTGTTCCTTGCGCAGCTTCTTGCGCGCCTTGCGCCGAGCCTTCTTGCGCCGACGCCCCGCCCCCAGCTTGCGCTCCTCGCGTTCGGAAATCGTCAGCACGGATTTTTCATCCTTGGTCGCACCTTCCACTGGACTCCCGTTCCCCAAAATTGATCCATCCTGCTCCGGGCTCGCTTGTACCATGCTTCAGCCTGTCTCGCCCTGTTGTGGTTTGTAATTGTCTTTTGTTTCTTTCATACTATCGCTTCTACAAGCTCTAGCCACAATCATACAAGCATGGTCGGACATTATGACGACAGCCCTTCCAACGTCTCGGCCTCGCGCAGGGCGTAATCGGCGTTTTGCCACGCTACGCACCATTTCAGCCTTGATCCTGCGCGAAATGTCGACCCGCTATGGGCGCACCCCCGGCGGGTTTCTCTGGAGCATTCTGGAACCGCTTGCGGCTGTTCTATTTCTCAGCATTGGCTTCTCGCTGGTGCTACGTTCACCGGATCTCGGCACCAGCTTCTTGTTGTTCTACGCCACCGGCTATATGCCCTTTGATACCTATCAGGTCATTTCCACGACAACAGCGCGCGCCCTTGGCTTTTCCAAACCGCTGCTGAAATATCCTTCGGTGACCTGGATTGATGCCATTCTGGCCCGGTTCATTCTCAACAGTCTCACAAGCGTCGTGATCACCATCTTGTTGATTGGTGGCATTTTGATCGCCATAGACAGTCGCACCGCAATTGATATGGCCCCCGCCATCGAAGCCTTCGCACTGGCGATGCTACTTGGTCTTGGGGTTGGTACCATCAACTGTGTCCTCTCAGGGCTGTTCCCACTCTGGGCCATCATCTGGTCGGTCATCACCAGACCGTTGTTTTTGGCCTCTGGCATCTTTTTTCTCTATGATACCATGCCCCCCCTGGCGCAGAAAATTCTGTGGTACAACCCGCTGATCCACATCGTTGGACTAATGCGTACCGGCTTCTATCCCACCTATACAGCCGCTTATATCAATATCACATTTGTGCTGATGGTTTCGCTGATCCTGCTCACCCTTGGCCTGATCCTGATGGGACGGTTCCACCGGGTCATCCTAAACCGCTAGGGCATCTCCTGGGGGCAGAAACGCCTCCCTCTTGCCCCTGACAGGCTGCTCACTCTAATGTCCGGCCCTGCTCTGCCAGGGCAACGATCTGTGCATGACTGCGACTGGTATCCTGGCGTAGCCCTTCCCAGACCGCATGACGCCATAGCCGCAGATAGGCCGAGCGTGCCGCACCATAGCGGCCTGCGGTCAGGCGCCATTTCACCACCACCAGCAGCATCAAAGGCCAGAACAGGATGCCCGCCGCCGCTCGATACATCATCAACCCATTGCGATAGGCGTAATAGACCTTCCATAGGGGGTGAAACACCCGATGCTGATCATTTTGAAAGGTGGAGCAATCATGCTCAAAGCGCAGGGTTGGGTCGAACAGGATCTTCTCCCCCCGACGCCGCAACCCCAGCGTATAGATCACGTCATCCCCATAGAGAAACAGGCCCGGATCAGGGTAGCCAGCCTCCTCAATCATTCGCCGCGGCAGGAAGAAGCCGACAAAGGAGGTGAGATCAATGGCACGTGGTGTGGTGGCCTCGTAGCTGTCATAGGGAATGTGATAGCCATTGCGCGCTTTGAATAGGGCGCGCAAAAATATCTTGGGGTTCCAGAAGGGATTGACCGAAGGCCGGTTCATTTCACAGATGCCCCCATCCGGGAAATAGACCGCCGCAGCCAGGGCCGTATCCAGCGGCCGCGGCTGCGCGTGAAAGGCGGCAAAGGCACCGGGGGCAGGGCGCGCATCATCATCCATCACCACAAGCCAATCCGGGGCTTGGCTCTCGAGCGCACGCCGCAGCCCCATCTCAAACCCGCCGGCCCCTCCGCGATTGACCGCGCTGGTCACAATATCCAGCCGCAGATCTTGCTGCTGCGCCAGCCAACTGGCGGTGGCATCGGTTGAGGCATTGTCAACCACAACTACCGCCGCGAGCTCGGCCTCCGGGCTTTCCAACAATCGCGCCAAGGTCGCCTGCAACTTATCCAACCGATTATAGGTGACGACCACCGCCACAAGCCGACCAACGGTTGCCGCCACCTGCGGAACAGGCGGCACAATATTTTTCTCAAGACCGGTCTTGGCGCGCACGCGGTACTTCTCCTTAAACCCCACCCTTGAACACTCAGCCCAGGGGAAAGCCAGGGAGCGGGAGGGGAGCAACAATGTTCAGGGGCGCAGAACTCACAAATGAGTACGCGAGTCAAATTCTTTAGCGCAGAGCTCCGGTCGTCACTGCCAAGCAGAAAGAGGCAAATTCCCCTCTCAGCTGTTCCGGAGCCTCGGTTTCAGCAGGGGGGCTGGGCAGGGCTATTCCCCGCCAGCGAGGTCCAAATGTTTCGCGCGCGAAACATTTGGAGGCGAAACGACAGACCCAAATCACTACATTAGACATGAAATAGGCACGCCACGGCGTGCCTATTGAGCGATCTGATACTGGCCGAATGCTGGCTTGAGACTGGCCTGAGCGGATCCTAGCGCTGCTTGAGCCAGGCCTTCAGCGCCTCTAACAGATCAGCATCCACAGCCTCGCCGCTCAGCTCAATCCGTTTTGCACTGGGCTGAAAACCAATGCGCAGCCCGGCCGTGACCTGGGTGCTGACACGTTCCTGCGCGCCGATAGACTCTGAGGCCTGGCGCACTCTTGGCGCCGCATCAGGCTCACTGCCCCCCGCTACACCCCCAGGGCTTTGAGATTCTCCAGTAGGGGTTAGAGCCACATCCTGATCCGCTTTGCCGCCGGCAAGCGCGGCGTTCAAAACCACCAGCTCCTCTGCCGCGGTGGGGCGCTCTGCCGCCTGTAGCGCCGTCTTGAGCCGCGCCGCAAAGCCGGGATCCTCGCCAATCTGGCGTACCAGGGCCAGCCCTAGTTTTTCACTGATGGCGGTGGGGAAATACAGCACCGCATCCAGCGCCTCCACCAGGGTGACAAAACTGCCAATCTTGGAGCGTTTGGCGCGCGGCGCATTGGCAAACAGCCCCTGCAGCGCTTTTTTCTGACTGGGAAAGACCCCTTCCTTCAGGGCCCGCACCGCAATGCGGGCGCGCTCATAATGGGACAGGTTGACCCGGATTTCATTCTCTTCCACCATCGCCACATAGGCGGCCTCGGCGCTGTCGGGACGGATCACCAGGGCTTTGACTGTGGCAAATTCAGGCTCTGAAGTCTCGGCGTAGAGCCTGCGCAGAGCAGAAAGCCGCCGCCAGCCGGAGATCAGCCCCCAGGAGGTTCCATCGATACGCCCCTGCAGCGGCACCACCTCGATGGGGGTCTGCTGACCACGCGCCCGCAAAGACCCCATCAGGGCTTCCATCTCGTCTTCGTCCTGGGCGATGCGGTCGCGCACCAGATGGGTCTCGTCGATCTGATCCAGGGCAATCTCTTCGACCATCAACCCGCGCGCGCGGGCCTGCTGCAGCACCTGCGTGACCTCCTGCAGCGCCGCCTCGGTCGAGGCCGCACCTGCCACCTGGGCGATGGGGGCAATGGGAGCGGCGCTGGGGCTTGGCGTCGGCAGCGGACCAGCCAGGGCGGATTTACTCTCTGGCGCGCCAGAAAGATAGCTGTTTTGTGCCGGGGAAAGCCGTTTGCGTTTTGCCATCTGCTGATCTCCTCATCGCGCCAACCCTGCGCGTTTTATCTTGTTAGAGCCTTAGGCCGGCGTGCGCTGCTGTTGCATCTCGCCCGATATCTCATCTGCCATCTCCGCGGCGCGCTCCAGCTCAGCCCGGCGCCAAACCCCCAGCAGCAGGCGTTTGAAGGCGGCATAGGTGGCGTCAAATGTTTCGCGCCCGCGCGCATAGGTCTCGCGGTTGAAATCGCGGTAATCGGCCTCGTAGATCCCCGAGACCTGTTCGCCGGCCTGCCCAATCAGGGCGGTGTAATCCTGTTTATGCGGGCTGAGCACCGGCCCCATATAGGCCTGCATCACCCCGGCCAGCTCCCCCTGCTGGGCGCTGTCATAGCGGGTGATCACCGCGCGCACCGCATCCCATTCAAACCCCATCTCGGGGCGTCCCAGGGCGCGGGCGGCCAGGTTCTCGCCGTCCTCAATGGAGGCAAAGGTGGAATGCAGCATGTCAAAAAACCGCCCCGTGCTGTCGAACTCCAGAAAGGAGGCCCCCACCGGCACCAGCAGGATATCCGAGGCGGCCAGCCCGTTGATGGTCAGATAGCCAAGGGCGGGGGGCGTGTCGATAAAGACCACGTCATAGTCATCCAGCACCCCGTCCGCCTCGAGCCGGTCGGTGAGCGCGTCCCAGAGCTTCCAGGAGCGCGCCGCCATGCGCCAGACCGGGATCTGGAACTCGGCCCAGTACAGGTTCAGCTGGGCGCCAATGAGGTCGATATTGGGCCAGTGAGTGCTTTGAATCACATCGCTTGCGGTCATCTCCAGGGCCGCCGAGAGGGTTTCGTCCAGCGGCTGCGGTGCGTCACCGCGATCCAGACGCCGCTGGTTGTCGGCGCGCAGATGTTCGCCGTAGTGGCGGGCCAAAAGCGGAAAGGCGGTTTGCCATTCGTCCTCGACCTGGCCGCCAAAGATCGAGGTCATCGAGCCCTGGCTGTCCAGATCAATCACCAGCACCTTGTAGCCATCCAGGGCCGCCGACATCGCCAGATGCGCCGCTGTCGAGGTCTTGCCAACGCCGCCTTTGAAATTCGCCACCGAGACCAGCTTGGCCGGCAGGCCCTTGGGCCGGTAGGGGGTGTAGTCTTTGGATTTTGACCCCTGGGCGGCAAAATGCGCCCTCAGCAGCAACACCTCGTCCAGGGTGAACCATTTGGCGCCGCCTTCGGTTTCGGACTGGCCCTGGGGCAGCGCGGGGTTGGCCTTGAGCACCCGACGGAAATGCGCCTGGGCGACGGGGATCAGGTAGCGGGTGATTTCCCAGGTGGAGAACAGGCGCAGCTCTTTGCGCCCCTGCTCGTTCATGCCGCGACTGGACAGATCGGCGCGGCCCCGGGCGCAGCCCTCGGCAATAGCGGCAAAACCGGATGTGCCGGTGGGCGCGTCGAGCTCTGCCAGGGCGGCATCTGGATCAATGTTGAAATAGGGCGGCATCCCGGAGCCTGCCTTGTGGATATCTCGTGCCATGCTGGTGTGCCGCCTCTGCCCGTTGCTGTCCGTTTGCTGCCTGTCCTGCTGCGCAGCGCTCTGCGCTTTGGCCTTTCAGCAGGGTCATGTATCGTCTTTATGGACTGATAGCACAAAAGGCGGCACATGGGAAGAATATGCGCAGACCTTTTTCTTTTTCTAAGCAAATCAAGCCTGTGCACGAGGGGAAAGCGGCGGCTTTTGGGGGGCGAAAATTTTTCTACCCTGTTATTTATGAGTTATATTATAGTTATAGGACATGGGAGACTGGCGCAAAGCCCTTTTTTTACTGATCATTTGGCCACATTTTTTGCCAGAAGTGACTCTGAAACCCCGTTGAACTGACTCCAAACCCCCGAAGCAACGATTCCGGAACCCCGTTGAGAAACCATGTGGATAACTCTAGGGTGGGCGTAATCAAAACCACGAAAACGAGTCACCCGGGAGTCTGACAACTCAGACGCAAAAACCTGGGGGCAGCAGGCAGAACGGGCGGGGCAGTTATGGCGGCGGCAGGCGGAGCATATCCAGCTGAAGCGCAGGGGGGCGCAGAGGGGCGTTTTTTCCTCTGCGATATCTTTGATGCGATTCCCAAAAACGATCTGGCCTCGATGGAGCATCCGCTGTTTTCCCTGGCGACGCGGCCGGACCGGCGCATCCTGAACTACGAACATAATGGCGCCGAGATCACCGTGGTGCCATCGGTCAAAGGTCTGGCGACGATTCATGACAAGGATATCCTGATCTTCTGTATCAGCCAGCTGATGGCGGCGCAGAATGCCGGGCGGCAACTGTCGCGCACCCTGCATCTGAAGGCCCATGATCTGCTGATCGCCACCAACCGCGAGACCTCGGGCGATGCCTACCGGCGCCTGCGCGAGAGCTTTGAGCGTCTGGCCGGCACCCGCATCACCACCAATATCGTGACGGGTGGCGAAGAGGTGACCTCTGGCTTTGGCCTGATCGAGAGCTGGGAGATTGTACGCAAAGCGCGGGGTGGGCGCATGGTCAATGTGGCGGTGACCCTGTCGGACTGGCTGTTTCGCGCGGTGCTGTCAAAATCGGTGCTGACGCTGAGCCGGGATTACTTTCGCCTGCGCAAACCGCTGGAGCGGCGCATCTATGAGCTGACACGCAAACACTGTGGTCGCCAAAGCGCCTGGACCATTTCGGTGGAAACCCTGCTGAAAAAATCCGGCTCCGCCAGTCCGCGCCGGGTGTTTCGCAAGATGGTCCGCGACATGATAGAGGCGCAGCCGCTGCCGGACTATGCCATGGAAGAGCTGCCGGGGGATTTGATCCGGTTCAGTCAGAAACACGCGGTGACCGAGCCGGGGGCTCTGGATGCGCCGGTTCTGAAAGCCACCACGCTGGAGCGCGCCCGTGATTTGATGCCGGGGGCAGATGTCTACGGGCTGGAGGCCGAGTGGCGCGCCATGTGGGCCAGATCCGGGCGGCCACGCCTGCGCCAGGCCGATGCGGCCTTTCTGGGCTGGGTGAAAAAACGCGGCTCGGAATAAGACTCTATCGTTGAAAGGGGGGCTAAGCCCCCTGGCGCCACGGCGCGCATTGCCCCAGGATATTTTCAGCCAAAGGGAAAGCCCCTCGCCGGGGAGCATCAAATGGGAGAGCATCAAATGTTTCGCGCGCGAAACATTTGACGAAAGTGCTCGGCCTTTCACCTGAGGTATCGCGCATCACTTTTGGCCTTGAGCCGCAGGCGAAGGCCGCGAACAGGTGATGCCTGTTCAAGGCCGGGCGCGCTAGATCTGGATCCGTTTGGCGGCAGGCACCAGGGCGTTGATCTGGGCGATATGTTCGGGCAGGCAATGGCTGAGGAAATCGTAATTTTGCAGCACATGAGCGCGGGCCGCGGGGCCCAGATGGGCGTAAGATCCTGGATTACCCACCACATCCACCACCTGATCCGCAAGCGCGCCCGGGTCAAAGAAATCCACCAACATACCGGTCTGCCCATGGGTGACCGCCTCGCGCACCGGGGCCACATCTGCCGCCACCACGGTGGCCTGCATCGACATCGCCTCGAGCAGCGACCAGCTGAGCACAAAGGGCATGGTCAGGTAGATATGGCAGCGGCTGATGCGCAGGATACGGCAGAGATCCTCATAGGGCACCTTGCCGAGGAAATGCACCCGGCTCCAATCGACGCTGTCGCCAAGTTCCGCTTCCATTTCGCCGCGCAGGCCTTTGGGATGGCTGCTCTCAACCCCGTAGGAGGTCTCGTTGCCGCCAATCATCAAAACCCGCGCCTTGGGGCGGGTGGCCAGGATCTGGGGCAGGGCGCGCATCATGATGTGAAAGCCGCGGGCGCGTTCCATATTGCGCGCCACATAGGTGATGACCTCGTCGTCGCGGGTCAGCGGCTGCTCCAGCCGCCCCAAGCCAACCGAAGCATTGGCATCGGGCAGCAAGCGATCACAGCGAATGCCATCGTGGCAGGTATACATGCGGTCATGGAAGGACGGCGGGAAGCGGTCGCGTTGCCACAGGGTGGGAGTATGGCCCTGATCGACCGCTTCGATACTGGCATAGGGCACGGTATTGCGCGCCTGGGCAAAAAAGCCGGCCTGATCATTGGCGGGGTTTTCCGGGTCAAAGCCAACCAAGCCACCAGAGGTGCGGTAGAAATATTCAAAAAAGCCGATCACCGGCACATCCGGCCAGATCTCTTTCATGAACAATAATTCGCCCCAGCCAGTATGGCCGATGATGATATCGGGCTTAAAGCCCTGGTCGCGTTCCAGCTGACGGGCTGCCAGGGCGGCGCCAAGCCCGGCCCCTGCGGCCGTCTCCCAGTCCCGTGACAGCCCATAGGCGTCTTTGGCGGGCTGGTGGTGGGGGGTGTAGGTCACGGTTGTCACCCCCGGCAGCCGCAGCCCCCGGCGCTGGGTGAGAAAGAGGATCTCATGGCCGCCCTGTTGGACCAGCCAGGTGAGCAGCTCGCGGTATTGGCCGGGCATGTTTTGATGGACAAAAAGAAGTTTCATTGAAGATCGGTAAGCTCATGTAAGAAATTATTTGTTTGTTTGGCGGCTCCTCTGGGATGAGGCAAGTGGTCATGCTTTGAATGGGCTGTTTTGCCTTCTGTTTCACGGTGACAATCAAGTGGGGCATTGTTATGACTATGAAAGATTTTGAAGAGAACAGATTGGGGACAGGTTGTGCAGGTAGACGATACTCCATTGTCGGGGCTAAAGGTTCTGGTGCCGCAGCGATTTGGGGATGCGCGAGGATTTTTTAGCGAATGCTGGAGCCAACGCAGCCTGGCCGAGCAGGGGATTGAAATCGACTTTGTGCAGGACAATCATTCGCTGTCGATGCAAAAGGGCACCCTGCGGGGGCTGCATTTTCAGTCGCCGCCCCATGCGCAGGCCAAACTGGTGCGCTGTGGTCGTGGGGCGCTGTTTGATGTGGCGGTGGACATCCGCAAGGGCTCGCCGACCTATGGGCAGTGGTTTGGTATCGAGCTGACGGCGGAAAATGGCAAACAACTGTTGGTGCCGGTGGGGTTCCTGCATGGGTTTATCACCCTCGCACCAGAGACCGAGATCCTGTATAAATGCAGCGATTACTACGCGCCGGACTGCGATGGCGCGGTGGCCTGGGACAGCTGCGGTGTGGACTGGGGCTTTGACGGCCCGCCGCTACTGTCAGAAAAGGACGCAGCGGCGCCTGCACTGGCGGATTTTGACAGCCCCTTTGTCTGGCAGGGAGCACTGGCATGAAAGTTCTGGTGACCGGCGGGGCCGGGTTTATCGGCTCGGCGGTGGTGCGTCGCGCCATTGGCGATGGCCATCGGGTGGTGAACCTGGATGCGCTGACCTATGCCGCCTGCCTGGAGAATGTGGCCGAGGTGGCGGATCATCCCAACTACGCCTTTGAGCAGGCAGACATTCGCGATCGTGCGGCGCTGGACCGGATCTTTGCCGCCCATGCCCCGGATGCGGTGATGCATCTGGCTGCCGAGAGCCATGTGGACCGCTCGATTGATGGGCCTGGCGATTTTATCGAGACCAATATCACCGGCACCTTTAATATGCTGGAAGCAGCGCGCAAATACTGGACCGAATGTGGCCGCCCAGAGGGGTTTCGCTTTCATCACATTTCGACGGATGAGGTCTATGGCTCGCTGCCTGCCGACCCATCTGTGCAGTTTACTGAGGAGACGGCTTACGATCCGCGCTCGCCCTATTCCGCCAGCAAGGCGGCCTCTGACCATCTGGTGCGCGCCTGGGCCGAGACCTATGGCTTGCCGGTGGTGCTGACCAATTGTTCCAACAACTACGGCCCCTTCCATTTCCCGGAAAAGCTGGTGCCGGTGGTGATCCTGAACGCGCTGGCGGGCAAGGCGCTGCCGATCTACGGCGATGGATCAAACGTGCGCGACTGGCTCTATGTGGAAGATCACGCCGATGCGCTGCTGTTGGTGCTGCAAAAGGGCCAGCTGGGACGCAGCTATAATATTGGCGGTGAGAACGAGTGTTCCAACCTGGAACTGGTGCAAACCCTCTGCACCATTCTGGATGAAAAACGCCCCCGTGCAGATGGCCTGTCCTACCAGGATCAGATCACCTTTGTGACGGATCGCCCGGGCCATGATGCGCGCTATGCAATTGATCCCTCGCGTATCCGCGCGGAGCTGGGCTGGCGCCCCTCTGTGACGGTTGAGGAAGGGCTGCAGCGCACGGTGCAGTGGTATCTGGAGAATGAGGCCTGGTGGCGCGCCCTGCAGACCCGCGATGGTGTGGGGCAGCGGCTGGGGACGGGGACAAGGCAGTAGCGGCTTTCCAGCTGGAAAGCCGGCCTCCGGCGGAGGTATTTACAGCAAGATGAAAATAGGGCGCAGGACATGAGCATTTTGGTGTTTGGAAAAACCGGTCAGTTGGCGCGGGAACTGGCGCTGCTGGAAGGGGTGACCTGTCTGGGCCGCGCGCAGGTGGATCTGTCGGATCCCGCCGCCTGCGCCGAGGCTATTGGGCACTATGCCCCTGTCGCCGTGATCAATGCTGCCGCCTATACGGCGGTGGACCGCGCCGAAGAGGAAGACGCGCTGGCCCAGGTGGTGAACGGTGCAGCGCCGGCGGCGATGGCCCAGGCCTGTGCCGAGCTGGACATTCCCTTTGTGACCGTCTCGACGGATTATGTCTTTGATGGCAGTGGCACGACCCCGTGGCAGCCAAGCGATGCTGTGGCGCCGATCAATGCCTATGGGCGCTCCAAGCTGGCGGGGGAAGAAGCCGTGGCGGCTACCGGCGGGCGCTATGCCATTTTGCGCACCTCCTGGGTGGTTTCGGCCCATGGCCATAACTTTGTCAAAACCATGCTGCGCCTGGGGGCGGAGCGGGATCATCTGAGTATTGTCGGGGACCAGATCGGCGCGCCCACTCCGGCGCGCGACATTGCCGCCGCCTGCCTGGAGATGGCGCGGCAATTGCGGGCGGACCGGGGTAAATCCGGCACCTACCATTTGCAGGGCCTGCCTGAGGTGAGCTGGGCCGGGGTTGCGGCGGAGATTTTTGCCCAGGCCGGGATGACCTGTGAGGTGACGGATATTGCCACCTCCGCCTATCCAACCCCGGCGGCGCGGCCGCTGAACTCACGATTGGATTGCGCAACATTAGAGACTGTTTTTAACATTTCTCAGCCCGATTGGCGGCTGGGACTTAGGGATATTTTGAACGATTTAGGAGAGGCATTATGAGTGCAGGCAAGCCCGGCGCGGATCGAAAAGGCATCATTTTGGCGGGGGGCTCTGGCACCCGGCTGTATCCGATCACCATGGGCGTCTCAAAACAGCTGTTGCCGATCTATGACAAGCCGATGATCTATTATCCCCTGAGCGTGCTGATGCTGGCGGGGATCCGTGAGATCTGTGTGATCACAACACCGCAGGATCAGGCACAGTTCAAACGCACCCTGGGCGATGGCAGCCAGTGGGGGGTTGAGCTGACCTATGTGGTGCAGCCCGCGCCCGATGGCCTGGCCCAGGCCTTTATTCTGGCCGAGGCGTTTCTGGCCGGGGCGCCGTCGGCGCTGGTGCTGGGGGATAATATCTTCTTTGGCCATGGCCTGCCCAAACTGCTGGCGGCGGCGGATGCGCAGCCTGCGGGTGGCACTGTCTTTGGCTATCACGTGGCCGATCCCGAACGCTATGGGGTGGTGGCCTTTGATGCAGATGGCCGCGCCCGTCAGATCATCGAAAAGCCGCAGGCCCCACCGTCAAATTACGCGGTGACGGGGCTGTATTTCCTCGATGGCTCGGCGCCAGAGCGGGCCCGGGCGGTGCAGCCCTCTCCCCGCGGTGAGCTTGAGATCACCGATCTGCTGCAGAGCTATCTGGACGAAGAGGCCCTACGGGTTGAGACCATGGGCCGGGGCTATGCCTGGCTCGATACCGGCACCCATGGCTCATTGCTGGAGGCGGGGAACTTTGTCCGCACCCTGCAGGAGCGCCAGGGGCTGCAGACCGGCTGCCCGGAAGAAATCGCCTTTGAGCAGGGCTGGATCGACCGCGACCAGCTCAAGGCGCGGGCCAAGCTCTTTGCCAAAAACGACTACGGCCGCTATCTGGAACGCCTGCTGGACTAGGTGCCGGGGCCCTGCCGCAGAGGCATGGGCTTCATTTGGCCCTAAATATCCCGTGGGGGCAGAGCCCCGCGCCACAGGTGATTCAAACCTGGCGGCGGCCCGGTCAGAAAACCGTGGGTTTTGGGCGTAAACCCTCTATGATGCCGGTCAGCACATCAGAGAAGCGGGGCTGGAGAATCCACCAGGGATTCGGGCAGACCCGCCAGGTATATAAAGAGCAGCTCATGACACAGCGCGCAGCGATGCATCCGGTCCTGCAACCGGCGCGGATTGGTTTTATCTGGGGTCTCCGTCTTTGGATCGGGGCAGGGGCGCTTATGCTGCTGCTCCTGGCGCAGCCCCTGCGCGCCCAGGTGACGCTGGATCTGCGCGATGCCGACCTGCGCAATTTTGTCGAAATTGTCTCTGAAGCCACCGGCCGCAGCTTTGTGCTGGACCCGGGGGTGCGCGGCACAGTGACGGTGCTGGCACCAGATCAGATGTCGCCGCAGGATTTGTTTGAGGTCTTCCTGTCGGTGCTGGAGCTGAACCGGCTGACCCTGATTGAAGGGGCAGGTGCGGATCGCATCGTGCCGATGAATGTGGCGCGAGAGCTGTCGACGGGGGGCAGCGCCGGCTTGCCTAGTGGCTTTGAAACCCGGGTGATCCCGGTGCGCGAGGTGCCCTTGCAAGAGGTCATTGAGGTGGTGCGACCACTGTTGCCGGCCGAGGCAGTGATGACCCCGGTGCCTGGCGCCAAGCGGCTGATCATTTCGGATCGCAGCGCCAACCTCAATCGGATTACCCGGCTGATCAAACGGTTGGACCAGCCCCGGGCCGCTCCCCCAATCGAGATCCTGCGGCTGCAAAACGCCAATGCGGCTGAGGTCTTGCAGGTGGTGCAATCGATGGATCTGATCCCCGAGGGTTCTTCGGTGAGCGTTGATCGTCGGTCAAACGCGCTGCTGATCTCTGGTTCCGAGGCGCTGCGTCACCGGGTGCGGCTCTTGGTGGATGAGCTGGACACCCAGCGCGATACCGTGGTGTCGCGGGCGGTGGCGCTGAACTACGCCGATGCGGCGGCGATTTCGGATGTGGTGATGCGCACCCTGAACAGTGATAGCGATTCTGGCACCCGGGCGGCGGTGCGCATCGTGCCCGAGCTGCAGACCAATACGCTGCTGGTCTCGGCGCCACAGGAACGTATTGACGATATCGTGCAGATGGTGCGCTATCTGGATCAGCGCCCCACCCAGGTGCTGGTCGAGGCGGTGATTTTTGAAATGTCGGTCGAGGGGCTGTCGGATCTGTCGGTGCAGTTTGGCGCGGTGTTAAACAATGCCTTGGTGGGCGGCGCCCAGTTTGATCTGCCCGGGCGCTCCAGCCTGACCAATCTGATTTCATCGGTTTCCAATGGCGGTGGCGCAACACTGGGATCGGGCGGCGTCTTTGGCGGTGTCAAACGCAACGCCGGCGGCGATGGCATTGTCGGGCTGATCACCGCCATTGCCTCGGTGAATTCCACCCGGCTGTTGTCGACGCCCTCGATCCTGACCCTGAACAACCAGGAGGCCGAGATCGTAGTGGCGCAGAATGTGCCCTTTGTCACCGGCAGCTATTCCACTGTCAGCGATAGCAGCTCGGTTGATAATCCGTTTCAGACCATCGAACGCCAGGATATTGGCCTAACCCTGAATGTGACGCCGCAGATCAATGCCGACCGCACCGTGCGCATGGTGATCAAGCAGGAAGTCTCTAACCTGACCAATTCCACCGCCGCTTCCGGTGGCGAGATCACCTCGCGCCGGTCTCTGTCGACCACCGCATTGGTGCGTGATGGCAATGTCATCATGCTGGGCGGATTGCTGGAAAATGGCTCGGGCGGGGTCAGCCAAAAGGTGCCGGGCCTGGCTGAACTCCCCTTGGTGGGGGGGTTGTTTCGTGGCAAGAGCGGCTCGAATAATCAACGCGTTCTGCTGGTGTTACTGCGCCCTCAGGTGGTCTCTAACGAGGCCGAAGCGCAGCGGATCACCCGCCAGCTGTCGCGCAAGGCGCAGACCATCAGCGGCAATATCGCCCCGGTGGATGATGGCCGTTTCCCCCGCACCCCGCTTGGGGCGCTGCCCTTTGATGGGGCCGATCTCAACCAGCCCTTTGATGCCGGATTTATCGATGATGCCGCGCAACGCCGCAACTACCCCCCTCTCCCCAGTCGCCTCCGCTTCCAAGGTGGAAACTGATCCGGCCTCAGAACTGGCAGCTGGCCTGCCCTTTGGTTTTGCCCGCGATCAGCAGGTGATTTTTGACGCGGGCTGCCTGATCCTGGGCCCCGCTGCCGATGGCTTTGGCCTACGTGAGGCGCAGCGTCGGCTGGGGCTGGTGCCGGGGCTTCGGGTGGAAACCCTGGATCAGCCCGGGTTTGAGCTGGCCCTGGCGCGGGTCTATCAACAGGATGGGGCCGGGCCCCAGCAGGATGAGCTGAGCTTTGACCTGGAAGAGGCCGCCTTTGCCCGTCGACAACGAGATCTGCTGGAGGAGCCGGGGGATGCGCCGGTGATCACCCTGGTCAATCAGCTCTTGGCGCGGGCGGTGCAAAGCGGCGCCTCGGATCTGCATATCGAACCCCATGAGGGGGGCTTGCGGGTGCGCATGCGCATTGACGGCTTTTTGCAAGAGGTGATGGATCGCTCGGATGTGCCGGTGAAACGCATCGTGTCGCGGCTGAAAGTCATGGCCGGGTTGGATATCGCCGAGACCCGGCTGCCGCAGGATGGCCGCATCCCGCTTTCCCTGGCCGGGCGGCAGATCGACACAAGGGTCAGCTCCCTGCCGGGTCATTACGGCGAACGCATCGTGCTGCGGATCCTGGATCGGTCAACCGGGCTGCGGCCGTTGCAGGATCTGGGGTTGTCGGCGCAACAACAGTCCCTACTAAAGCGACTTTCCGGCTTTCCCAATGGCATCATCCTGGCCACCGGCCCCACCGGTGCCGGCAAGACCACGACGCTGTATTCGCTGCTGCAACTGGCCGATCGCGCCGAGCGCAATATCGTCACGGTGGAAGACCCGATCGAATATGATCTGCCGGGGATCAGTCAAAGCCAGATCAACGCCGAGATCGGCATGAGCTTTGCCGCCGGGCTGCGTGCCACCCTGCGTCAGGACCCGGATGTCATTCTGGTCGGCGAGGTGCGCGACCCGGAAACTGCCCAGACCGCGGCCCAGGCGGCGCTCACTGGCCATCTGGTGTTTTCCTCGCTGCATGCCAATAGCTCGGTTGGGGCCATTGTCCGCCTGCGCGACCTGGGGCTGGATAATTTCCTCATCGCGGCGACCCTGCGCGGGGTGATCGCTCAGCGGTTGCTGCGGCGGCTCTGTCACAGCTGCCGCCAGCCACAGGCCCCCAGCGCCGAGGACGCCGCGCTGTTTCAGCGCCACGGGCTGGCAGTGCCCGAGCAGATCCAGGCGCCGGTGGGCTGCACGAGCTGTGGCGGCAGTGGCTATGCTGGGCGGATTGGGATTTTTGAAATGGCAGAGGTGACGCCACAGATCACCGAGGCCATTGACCGTGGCGCCACCGAGGCCGAATTGAAAGAGCTGGCGCTGAGCGCGGGCGAAACCCTGATTGGTCAGGGCTTGCTTGCGGTGGCATTGGGCGAGGTCAGTCTTGAAGAAGCCCTGCGTGTGGTTGGGGATGTCGCGTGAAGGCCTATCGCTATATCGCCTATACCAAAGGAGGCCGGCGACGCAGCGGCTCAGTTGTGGCCGAAACCGAAGGCGATGCCAGCCGCCAGCTGGCGGCGCAGGACCTTTTTGTCGCTGAACTGAGCGAGACGCGCAGGCAAGCAGGATCCGGCAAGAGTGACAGCAAAACATCAGATCCGGCGTCGGGGCCTTTTGCCTTTGTCACCACTTGGCGCCATCGCCTGAGCCCGGATCTGCAGGTGGTGTTCACCCGTCAGATGGCGGTGATGCTGGGGGCTGAACTGCCGGTGGAAGAAGCGCTTGAGGCGGTGCGCAGCGGTGGACATCCGCTGCTGGACGCGGTGGCCGCCGAGGCCCGGGCGGCTCTGCTGGATGGTGCCAGCCTGTCGGAGGCACTGGCCCGGGGAGGGGCTGGGTTTGCGCCCTATTATCTGGCGGCGCTGCGCGCGGGCGAAAGCGCGGGCGAGCTGGCCGAGGTTTTTCATGAACTGGCCGAGCACCTGGAGCAGCTGGGCAGTGACAAGGCGCAGATTGCCACGGCGCTGATCTATCCGGGCTTTGTGGCGGCTGTGTCGCTTTTGGTCTGTGCGATCCTGATGGTCAATGTAGCTCCTGAAATCGTCGCCATGTTCGAGATGTCGGGTCGCCCACTACCGGGGCTGACCCAGGCTATCCTGGCGGTATCGGACCTGATCCGAGACTATGCCGGCAGCATCGGTATTGCCCTGCTGGGGCTGGTGGTGTTTGGGGCGGTGGTGCCGCGAATTTCCAGCCTGCGGCAGCGTCGCGATCGACTGATGCTGCGTCTGCCGGTGCTGGGGCGGCTGATGCGGCTGTCGGCCTCGGTGCAATATCTGCGCACCCTGGCCCTGGTGCTGGGGTCGCGCCATGCGGTACTCAGTGCCACCGACAGCGCGGTGGAGGTCTTGAGTATCGCGGGTTTCCAGCAGGAGGCCCGCGCTGTCACCCAGCGGGTGCAGCAGGGCGAAAGTCTCTCGGCGGCCCTGGCGCAGCTCACCTTTTTACCACCGGTGGCGCGCCAGCTGATTGCCGCCGGAGAGATCTCGGTGCGCCTGGCGCCGATGAGCGCCCGGGCTGCAACCCTGGTCGAGCATCGGCTTTCCACCGAACGAAAGCGCATTGCTGCCTTGTTAGAGCCTGCTTTGATGATGTTGGTGGGGGGCTTGGTGCTGGTGATTGTACTGGCGGTCCTGTTGCCGATCTTTGATTTGCAGGCGGTGGTTGCGGGCTGAGATCGGCGCTGCGTTAGTCTGCAAACCCCAACAGCTCTGGTGTATCCCCCCCCCGGCTGACCCAGAGTCCCTCATCATCAATTCTGGAGACGGTCATCTGCTCTCCCAGGGGATCGCCAATGCGCACCAGCTGTTCGCCGGTGGGGTGGGAAACCATAGCCCAGGTGGCGTTGCTGACCTGCACCAGGCCTTTGAGCCGATAGCCAAGACTGTCAATCGGGGGTTTTGGCGGGCGCGGGGGTTGCGGCGCTGTCACCTGGGCGGGGGGCTGTGGCTTTGGCGGTTGCCTTTCGCCAAACAGGGCAGGCCAGGGCGGCGCCGAAGAGGGCGGTGCTTTTGTCGGGGTGGCGGCTGCAACAGCAGGCTGCGCCGGGGCTGAGACCTGGGCGGGTGCACGGGTCAGTTCCAGCCAGAGAGCCAGACCCGCCCAGGCGGTGAAACCCAGGGCGACCAGTGTCATAATGGTGGCAATCAGGCGCATGGAAACCTTTGATGTCTGCTGCGGGTTGGCGAAGCGGCCACACCCTCTGTGCAAAGACTGCTCTCAGATGGACGCAGTGCCGTAAAGATGGTAAATTTTTGCAGGCAAATAAATATGAAAAGAGCGGCAATGCAGGCGAGATCACTTTTAACGGCCGGCTGGGCTTTGGGTCTGGCGCTGGTTTTGGGCAGCTGTGGCGAGACCATGAGCAGCGGCAGCGGCTTTCAGTCGAAATATGCAGTGGCCCGCAATGCCCTGGAAGCCGGCGATTATGAGCGCGCTCGCAAGGCCTATCTGAAACTGATCTCCCAGGCTGGCCCCCTAACCCCGCGGTTGCAGCTGGAATATGCCCATGCGGAACTGCGGGCTGGCAATTTTTCCGAAGCCGCATCAGCCGCAAGCAATCTGGCCCAGAGTCAAAGCGGCACCGCCCGCGGCGCGGCGCTGGCCGTTCAGGGCACGGCGCAGCATGAGCTGGGGTTGATCCTGTTGTCGCAGGATCAGACTGCGGCCGGCAAGGCCCAGTTGGTGGCGGCTCAAAAAGCGCTCAGCGAGGTGCTGAAATCCCATGCGGATCTGGACCCCTTGGGAGGAATGGCCGGGCGCAAGGCCAGTATCGCAGCCCGTCTCAAGGCGCTTTGATCAGGCGCTGCGCCGCGATATCTTACCTCGGGTCTGGGTCTGAAACACCACCAGCTTGGCCCACCACCAGTTTGGCCGGGCATTTTTACTCCTGCGCCGGGCTGAGCTCAATCCAGGCCGCGATCTGCCCCGGCTGCTCCAGTGCTTCCAGGCGGAAATTTTTGAAATGATAGCCCCAGGCCGGATGTGCGGCCGAAAGCCAACTGGCAAGCCGCAGAAAATCCACCTGATCAAACCGCAGGGTCAGACCATTGTCGTCTTGCCGTGTCAGCGCGCTGAGCTGCGGGCGCAACTGGGCTGAAATCAATCCTTGCTCGATGCTGCTCAGGCCGATGGGATTCGGATAGATGGTTGAAGTACCCCCTGTTAGGGTCGATTTTTCTGCAATGCGATCAACAACCCAGGCTTCCAAAGCACGGGCCTCATGCTGCGCTATCTCGGCGCTTTGACGCTGCTCATGGAGTGGCAAAAGTCCGCCAAAAACCAACCCCAGAACGGCGGTGACCGCAAGCAGCGCCAAGAGGCCGCGTTCGCGGCTGTTGAGAGAGAGCAGCAAATCGATCAATCGGGCCATCAGGGGCGTGCTCCTGTCTGGGCGGCAGTCTGGGGTTTGGGCGAGGGGCCGGTGATGAGGAACTCTGCCCGCACGCTATCCTGCCCATCGCTTACGCGGGAATCGCGCAGTTGGACCGTCAGTCCAGCACTGTCGAGGGCGCTGTACAGCTGGTCGACGGCTGCAAAATCGTCCACTTGCAGTCCCAGTAAGAGGCCCTCACTTTCGTCATAGCTCAGCAGCTCTGGCTGCTGCCCGGCGCTGGCCACAACCCGGGCCGCCTGGGCCGTTAGGGTTAGTGGGTCACTAGTCTTGCGATTGGCGTTGCTGGCTCGGTGTAGCGTGTCGAGCGCCCGGCTGACCTGGAGCCGGGTATCCAGCATTGGGCCCTGGGGCACAAAGGCCTCTTGCACGAGTTGGGTGGTGCGACGGCTGATTGCTGCGGTTTCCGCTTCCAGCCGGGCGGTGGCCAGGCTTTGGGTTATGGCCCAGATCGTGGCGGCCAGGGCTCCGGCCAGCAAGGGCCAGCGCCAGGGCCTGAGCTGCCGCTCCAGCTGGTTGCGGGCGGCCATTGGATTGCGGCGCAGGTCACAGGCCAGTTCCCCATGCTGCAGGACGCGGGGGGGAGGCAGCCCCAGATCGGTCAGATCTGAGGTGTCATGGACCAGAGGAATACCATGGGCGGCGGCCAGGGCGATCAGCGGGTCGGCCTCTCCTTGGGGAGACAGCAGCAACCAGGCCCTTGGGGTCGGACCGGTGCTCAGGGCGCGCTCCAGCTGGGCCTCGGCCAGGGCGGGCTGGGCGCTGAACCCGTCGTCGGGACCCAGGCGCGCCATTACGATCTCTTCTTGGCTGTCTGCAGTGGAGAAAGATGCCGCATCCGCTGGGGCGGCAAGGGGCAGGTGATCGCGGCACAGGGTCCAGATTTCGGGGGCAGTGGGCAGGGTCATGTAATCCGGCAGCACTGCCTGGCAGGAGAGATCCTGCAGCTGCTCCAACAGCTGGTTTTCGGCGATCAAGGCCTGGTGCCACTTATGCGCGCCTTTTGCTTTGCCGCCCTGAGTTTTGCGATCCAGTGGCGGGCAGGGATGCAGGGTTAGCCCCTGGCGCAGGCCGGTGCGATCCGCGAGCTGGCGCTGTGCCACCTGTTCGCGGGCCTGCCCACGCAGCCCCTTTGGCAGGTCAAACCGCACCAGGGGCACCTGGGTACCCGGCACCATGACCACCTGTTGGGCCGCTGGACGGTCTGTGCCCAGACGCAGGCACTCCGGTGAGCTATCCATCCGGGATACTGTCTGGTGATGGGGCCGACGAGCGGTGGGCATTGCGGTTGGTCTCCTGGTGTGGGCCTGTGCTGGGGCGCCCTGATGCATCGAGGCTGATGAATTGGGGCAGAATGTCGACTGTGCCGGTGAAGTGCAATCCCGCAGAGGTTGGGGCATTTTGTGACTTTTGCGCGGAGAGCCCAGAGAGGAGGCGGGATCAGGGGCGCCGGGTGATTTGCCAGATGAGTGCGGGGCGTTGCCTGGGGCCGCGGCGCTGCAAGAGAGTGCTGCGTCGCGCCTCCAGTCTGCCCTGGGGCCCATCCTGGCGCGCCCAGGCATCCAGGCGGAACCAGCTGCTCCCCACAGTCAGCTGCTCCGGGCGAAGCGCGGCCTCTTCCCCATCGTCTTCGGCCTCGTCCTCCTGTTGCTCCTCCAGGAGCTGTTCCAGCCGGGCGGCAATCAAAAAGGCATCGACCGAGGCAAAGGGCTGGCGGCGCCGCTGGGCCAGCAGGCGTGACAGTGCTGCCGGGGGCAGATGTGGCAAGAAGGCCTGCAGGACCTCGGCGGGCGCGGTGTTCACATTCAGAGCGCTGTCACTGGGCAGGGCGGTGATCCAGGGGCGCAGCCGAGCATAGGTGGCAGGCGATAACCCGGGGTGCTCTGCAAGTTGATCCGCATTCAGCAGTGGCCCGCCAATGGGATCGCGGGGCGGGTCCATTTGCAGCCAGGGCGCCCGCTCGGCGCGGCTGAAGGTGGTGCCGGGGCGCAGAAACCGGGTGAGGGTTTGCCCGGTTTGCGCAGGCAGGGCGAGCTGGGTCAAAAGCCGGTCAAACCCGGCCCGGGCAGCCAGATTAGTGGAATCACTCAGCCAGTTCACATTGAACCGCCCCTGCAGATCCGTGATTTCTCCGCCCACCTCGCGGGGGCCCTCTCCGGGGATCAATTCCGGTGCCAGCTCCAGAGCAGCTATGGGGCGGGCCCAGCCTTCCCCGGTGTGGTCGATAGCGCCCTGGTCCTGGTGCAGCAGGCTGAGGGCCAGGGCGTCCATCGCATCCAGGGCCAGGGTGATCTGGGCGGCTTCCAGCCCGGCCTGCAAACGCATCCGCCCGCCTTCGGCACGGCTGAGCATCCAGGTGCTGAGCGCCGCCAGGGCCAGCACCAGCACCAAGGCATTGACCAGAACAAAACCGCCCATCCCGGCCTGGCCTGTCCCAGACTGGATCATTCCAGGTGGTGTTTTGCGCGTGCGCCCGCTCATTTCAGGGTCTCGACAAGGGAAATATCGCCATAATCCTCGGTCTCCAGGATCAGCTCCAGGGCCAGGGGCAGGGTACTGGAGTAGAGTTCTGCAGCGGCGGTTCCCCCATCACCATCCAGGGGCCCCCCGCCGGGGCTGCCCGCAGAAACCCCGAGGCTACCCGCGCCGTCGATCCAGCCCAGATCAGCCCAGTAGCTGCGCAGCCGCAGCCCCGTGACCCCCGGCATCACCGCCTGGGCATCCTGACGGCTGCTGCGCAGCGCCGGGGTCAGGGCTGGCCAGCTGCGCCGTTGCAACACATCGCCCTGCAGCTCCCAGTCGATCCGTTGGAAGCGCAGGGGCGGCGGGGCCGCGGCACTGAGATCTTGAAGCCGCGGCTGGCCTGCAACAGAGAGAGACAGCACCCCGTTGCGAAAGCGCAGCGCGGATTGCGGTGGCTGACGCTCTGGCGGGTAAAAGAGCATTGGTACCAGGGCTCTGATATCCCTGCGCAGCAGGCTGAGCCCGCGATCCAGCTGCGCCACCTGTTCGGCGCGCCCCTGCAGCCCGTCCCGCATGCGCATCATACCGGTCAGGGCCTGGGTCCCCATGACCGCAACCAGGGCAAACAGCGCCATGGCAACCACCAGTTCGATCAGGCTGAGCCCGCTCTCTGGTTGCGGGAGCCCGGGCGCGGAGGTGCCGGATCCTG
This sequence comes from uncultured Pseudophaeobacter sp., assembly GCA_905479575.1. Lineage (GTDB taxonomy): Bacteria > Pseudomonadota > Alphaproteobacteria > Rhodobacterales > Rhodobacteraceae > Pseudophaeobacter. The sequence goes on along the minus strand of CAJQNB010000076.1, from coordinate 46,655 downwards.
GGGGGCTGTTTTGAGGCTCTGCCACGGGGATCTGTCGGGGCTGTGTCACGGCCTTGCCGCGCTTGGCAAATAGGTCACCAGACTGGCGCCCTCGCCACTTTGTGCCCGCCCTGTCACCTCAAAGCGCAGCAGGCCGCCAGCGGTGGGCTTGATCTCGTGGTCAAGGCGGATCTGTTGGGGGCCGATGCGGATCTGTTGGGGCAGCCCGCCGGCCTCCCTGCCATAGAGAGCCAGCTCTTCGATGCGGTTTTGCACCGCAACCCGTGCCATCAGCCGTGCCATCTCACCGCCAATGGCGCGGCGGGACTGATCGCTGCTGCGCAGGGCCGCAAGGCTGGCCAGGGACAGAACCAGAATGGCCAGGGCCAGCTCCAAGAGGGTGAGGCCGGAATTGCCACGCAGGCCGGGTTGATCTGGTGCCAGGTCCGGATCGCGGTTCTGGGGTGTCAGGGACTGCTGCATGCCAGCACTCCCTCGCTGCTGCCGCGACAATGCTGGCGGCGCCCAAAGGTGATGTCGAATGCGGTGCTTTCCCCGGTGGCGAGGAAAAAGATCTCTGGCGTGTCAGCTCCCCTGTACTGGGGCGCTTGTGTGGCAAACCGCACGGGGCTCTGCCAGCGCTGCACCCGGGGGGAAATCTGCCAGCCCTGGTCCTGCCGCAGGGCCAGTTGCAGCCCCTCGGCGGTGATCTTCAACCCGCGCGATTGGCCGCCGGTGATGGCCAGCAGCTGCTGGTTTTCGACCTGCTTTTGAAAGAGCACCATATCCTGCTGTTCCGGGCTTTGTGACCGGGGCAGAGAGAGAGCAGCGCCCACCGCCAGGATCGCCAGGATCGCCGTGGTGACCAGCAACTCAATCAGGGTAAACCCAGCCTCTGTCCCCGGGGCAGGATCGGATAAAACAGTCTCTATTCCAGGGCCCATGAGCCGATATCCTGATCTGCGCCGGTGCCACCGCTGACCCCATTGGCGCCGTAGCTGAAGATATCAAAATCCCCATGCACCCCAGGTGAGAGATATTGATAGGGCTGGCCCCAGGGATCGATGGGCAAGCGATCCATATAGCCGTTTTCGGCCCAGTTTTTGGGCACCGGATCTGCTGCTGGGCGGGTGACCAGCGCCGCCAGCCCCTGTTCGGTGTTGGGGTAGCGAAAATTGTCCAGTCGGTAGAGCTGCACCGCGCTGCTGATCGCGGCAATATCGGCCTGGGCACGGGCGGCGCGGGCCTGATCCGGGCGATCAATGACCCGGGGCACCACCACCAGGGCCAGAATGGAGAGGATAACCACCACAACCATCAGCTCCAGCAAAGAAAATCCGGCATCGCGGCGGCGGAGCGGTGATGCCGACAGCGGATGTGGCAGAGGAGAGAGGCTGGACATGGGGTTCTTTCATTTGTGTAACGGCATGATAAGGGAGGGCTGCGCGGCTTGTCCATTGCTCGCGACCCGAGCAGCGCCCTATTGTTTCAGCCTTGGGGTTTGAAGACCATGCCCCTGAAAGCAGACCCTGAAAGCAGGTCTTGAAAGCGGGGGCAGAGGAGAGAGAGGAGAGGGCATCGATGACAGAGGGGCTGACCCTGTTTGTGATCCTGCTGGCGCCGGCTATGGGTTCTTTTCTGGCGCTGTTGGCAGAGCGGCTGCCGCAGCAGGAGGATGTGATTGCCAAACCCTCTGCCTGTCGCAGCTGTGGGACAGATCTGCAGGCGCGGGATCTGGTGCCGCTGGTCTCTTATCTGTTGTTGCACGGGCGCTGCCGCCACTGCGGCGCGGTGATCCCGGCCAGGCTGTTCTATATGGAGATCCTGGCTCTGGGAGCGGCCGTCCTGGCTTGTGCTGCGGGCGGCGGCCCGGCGGTGGTTTTGCTCTCTTGCCTGTTTCTTTGGTTGTTGCTGGCGCTGGCTTTGACGGATCTTCTGTGGCTGCGTCTGCCGGATCTGCTCACCGCTGGGGTCTTTGCCCTGGGCCTCGGGCTGGCGGTTGTGACCAGTCCGGCCCCGGTGCCAGAGGCACTGGGATTTGCCCTGTTGGGCGCGGGGCTGGGGGCCGGTAGTTTTCTCGCCTTGCGGACCGGGTATCGCGCCCTGCGCGGCCGCGAGGGCCTGGGGCTGGGGGATGTAAAGCTGATGGCGGGGCTGGGCGCTTTTGCCGGACCATTGGATCTGCCTCTCCTGGTGCTGATGGCGGCGCTTATGGCTCTGTTGGGCGGGCTTGGGCTGTCTTTGCATACGCGTGGCCTCTCTGCGGCAGGGGATCAGGAGAGACAGGGACCTCTGGCCCTTATGCCGCTGCCCTTTGGCACTGCGCTTGCGGCGGCGGCGGCGCTGATTTGGGTGCTGCGGGCGGCGCATCTGCTGCCCTTCTGACTGCCTTGCTTTGGCTCTGCAAGATCTGCGCAGCGAGAGCCGACGACAGGATTGGTTTGATCTTGTGCAGGGCAGGACTTAGGGTCCGCACAGCCGCTGCATTCCGTTTCAAATACATGTGAGAGACATGATTTTTTTCCGCCCCCTTCCCCGGTTTTCCATCTTGGCGTCAGGAATCTGCTGCCTCTGCATTCTCGTGATGTCACCACCGCTGCTGGCACAAGAGGCAGAGCAAGCGATCCAGCCAGACGCCCAGGTCCAGACAGAGCAGGGCGCGGCCTTGCCAGGCCCCTTGCCGGGCCCCTTGCCAGGTATGGACAAGATCGAACAGGCCTGGGCGGCAGGGGATTTTGTCTTTGTGCGCAACGGGCTGCAACGCCATGCCAAGGAAACCGGCACTCCGCTGGCACAGTATCGCTATGGCAGGGTGCTGCTGGAGGGGCGTGGCGGGCCCCGGGATCCGCAGGGGGCAAAGCTCTGGCTGGAAAAGGCTGCAGCTCAAACTCATGCCGAGGCCTCGGTCTTGCTGGCCCGGATCTATCTGAGCGCCCCGGCCGGAAGTCCTGACCGGGACCCGGCGCGGGCAGCGCAGCTGTTCAAATCCGCCGCCGCCCGCGGCAATGGCGAGGCGCAGTATTACCTTGGCCTGCTCTATGGCAATGGCACCGGAGTGGATGCGGATCCGCAGGAGGCCTTTACCTGGCTGTTGGCGGCGGCTGAGAACGGCCATGTCGCTGGGCAGTTTGAGCTCAGCCGTGCCTATGCTCGCGGGGTCGGGGTTGCGGAAAACGCCGCCGCCGCTCTGCGTTGGATGGAAGCGGCTGCCACCGAGGGGCACGCAGAGGCGCAGTTCTATCTGGCCTATGCGCTGGACCAAGGTCAGGGTGTGACCCAGAACCGGGGAGCTGCGCTCAACTGGCTGCATCGCTCTGCCGAGGGCGGTTTTGTGCAGTCCCAGTTGGCGCTGGGGCGAAAATACCTGTCTGGCGATGGGCTGGCGCATAATCCACAGGAAGCGTTGCGGTGGCTCGAGGCAGCCGCCCAGGCTGGCAGTGTTGGCGCTATGGCGGTGCTGGGGCGGGCCTATCTGGGCGATATGGGCATCGCCGCAGACCTGCGACAGGCCGATATTCTGCTGCGCCGGGCCTCTGATGCTGGCCATGCCGGAGCCAGTTATGATTTGGCCAGCCTGTTTGCAGGCCAGATTGAACTGGGTCAGGCCGCGGTGCCGGAGGTGGATCTGCGGCAGGCGCTGGTGCTCTATCGCCGGGCTGTCGATCAGGGCAGTGAGGCGGCGGTGCTGCAGCTTGGACGGATGGCCGGTCGGGGGGAATTGCAGGGGCTTTTGGCGCCCCATCACGCAGTGCCCTGGGCCTCTGTTGCGGCAGCGGCGGGGGACTCTGGCGCGTTGGACTGGCTGCGCACAGCCGCGCGAGACGGGATCCGCCCGGCACAAACAGCCTTGGCGCTGTGGATGCTGGAGCAGCCGGAGACCGAGGCGGCAAGCGCCGGGCAAGCGGCAGAATGGCTCTTGATTGCCTCTGAGGCCGGAGACAGTACTGCGCAGCATCATCTGGGACGGCTTTACATTCAGGGATCAGGTGTCGAGCAGGACTATGTTCAGGCTCATAAGTGGCTCAATATCGCCGCCGCTGGGGGCAGCTCGGCGGCGCTGGAACTGCGCGCTGTGGCGGCTGATCTGATGGTGCCAGAGCAGATCGCCGCCGCGCAGGAGGCGGCGCGGACGTTTTTTGCCCAGGTGCAATCCGGCCCGCAGGCGGCACAGAAATGAGGGGTTGGTCACAGCGCTTTTTACCCCTGACTTTGCTGCTGGCATTGACCCAGCCAGTAGCAGGGCAGGTTGAAGACAGGAGCGGATCGCAACAGGGGATGGAACGAGCTGCGGGGCAGGCCATACCGCTGGAGCAACTGCGCCAGGCCGCCAGCGAAGGCGCGGCTGCGGCGCAATATCTGCTGGCCGTGCGGTTGGAGCGCGGCACTGGGGTGTTGCAGAACTACTCACAGGCCTTGCAGTGGTTCACCGCCGCGGCACAACAGGGACACCGCCGGGCGCAGCAGCGCCTGGGGCACTATTATCACAGTGGTCTTGGCGGGGTGCAGGACCGTGCCGCAGCGCGCCACTGGCTGGAGCTGGCGGCGCGCGAGGGGCAGGAGGGGACGGCGACAGATTGGTCCTCCGCTGACCGGGCCCAGGTGCTGATGGATCTGGCCGCCGTTCTTGAGCAGGGCGCAGGCCAGAGCGAAACCGGCCAGAACGAAACGGGCCAGAACGAAACAAAACAGGCGGATCTGCGGCGCGCAGCCGAGCTCTATCGTCAGGCGGCGGATCTAGGGCTGCTGGAGGCTGTCACCAGCCTGGGCGTGATGTATCAAAACGGCAGCGGTATGCCGCAGGACTTTGCTGAGGCCTTGCGACTTTATGAGCAGGCCGCCGCCGCCGGCCAGGCGCGGGCGCAGAACAATCTTGGTCTGCTCTATGTGCGGGGCAATGGTGTGGTGCAGGACTATACTCGCGCCGCAGCGCTGTTTCAGGCCGCCGCCGAGCAGGGGCTGGCCGTTGCCATGGGTAATCTAGCCACCATGTATGAGAATGGGTATGGGGTGCCGCTGGACGAAGCCCTGGCCGCAGATCTTTACCGCCGTGCCGGGCGCGCTGACAGCGCATCGGCCAGGCGCAACCTGCAGCCTGGCGCGATCTTTGATGCACGGCTTGTCCCACCCGGAGAGGATGCCGAGACACTGGCCCGGCTGCGCCAAGGAGCAGAGCGGGGCGACCCCCTTGCCCAGTTCCTGTTGGGCTGGGTTTTACTGAAGCAAGACGCGCTCTCTCAGGCAGATCGGGCGCAGGTCGCAGAGCTGCTGCAGGCTGCGGCCCAGGTGGGCTACCCGCCGGCCATGGCTAATCTGGGGCTGATGTATGTTGAAGGCCGTGCCCTGCCGCAGGATTATGTGCTGGGCTATATGTGGCTGGTGCTGGCAGCCAGTGCTGGTCAGGAGGAGGCTGCGGCCCTGACTGCTGAGCTCTCGCGCCGTATGACGCAGGCGCAGATCGCTGAGGCTCAGGACTGGGCCAGTCGCTGGAACCCCTGAGGGATCTTGGCCGCAATCCTGGCCGCCGCGGCGGGTCTGTTTCTATGAATTGAAGCCCCCATCAGAACTCCGCCCAACGGTCTGTGCTAGACTGTTGGGTGGAGCTGTTTTGCGCTGGTCTGCCTTGGCTGGATCAGAAGTCCAGGCGCAGCCCGTGTTCGACCTTCAGCGTCGCGGTGCTGGGCATCGACAACCGGGTGACAACGGCGCCCGCACCATTGGCAAATCGACGCTCGCGGTGGAAATCGACGCTCAAGCGATCGGTGTCATCGACGCTCTCATAATCGATCTCAAAGCTGAAGATCAGCCCGGTGGCTGGGTTGAAGAGCTCCTGGCTGAAATTCAGCCCCAGGCCACAGCCCAGCCCGCTGTCATAAGACGACACCTCGCAGATCACCCTTGGGGTCAGCGACATCAGTCTCGATATCGCGCGGGGATTGTCGCCGTCCTGGCTGCCCAGCCCGGCGATTTCGACCTCGGCAAAGAAACGACCACCGTTGTAATCGGGGATATCAATGCTGCCGGTGCTGCTTAGCCCCAGTTGGGTGGCGGTGACATCGGCATCCCCGGCCAGGGCATAGGCCAGATCCAGCCCAACCCGTGGGATGATCAGCAGCTTGTCCCGCTGATGCCGTCCCGACAGGGCCACCCCGGCATAGGCGGCGGCATAGTCATAGCTGCCATCGGCCTGGATGGCGCCGCCGGCATTGGCAAAGCTGAGATCAAAGCGGTGATGACCAAAGCCCCCGGCGGCGTAGTAATCCAGGAACAGGCCATCGCCGAGCTGACGAGCACCATAGAGGCCGCCATTGACACCAACGCCGTGGATCGCGCCATCGGCCAGCCCGGTCACATTGGTGCGGCTGAGATAGCCGCCCCAGAACCGGCCACGCAGGTCGCTTTCGGACAGGAAACGCTCGCGCTGGCGGGAGAACTGGACCAGCGCCTGGGTGCCGATGTTTTCGGTGCGGGTCAGGCTGAAGCTGCCCGCCAGGATGTCCCGGCTGCCGGTGCCACAATTGTAGACATCATAGCCAAAGGTGCCGTCGCTGCCGCCGGTGTCGCCCTGGGTGTTGATGCTGCCATCGACGTCAAAGCTGGCCAGGGTGCCGCAGCCGAGCCCGGCTTCGCCTGCCTGCAACCGCGCCAGCGCCCCCTTGGCGATGCCGCTGAAATGACGCTGCTGGCTGCCAACGGTGTCTTCCAGGTCGTTTTTCAGGATCTCAGTCAGCGGTGTGCGAATCTGATCGATGAGATCATCCGTCACCACCACCTGTGCCAGGGCAAGGCCAAACCCATCAAAGGCCGTATCAGTCGAGGTCACGGTGACCGTGGGCTGACAGCTGTGGGTGCCTTCGACGATGGTATCATCAATCGCGGTGATGGTGAGGGTCTGGGCACTGGCATAATTGGCGCTGGTAAAGGTCGCTTGGGCTGGCGAGACGCTACACTGGGCATCGCCGGCAAAGCTCAGCACCACATCCTGGGTTGGTTGGCCCAGCAATACAAAACTCATCGCCGCGGTATCGCTGCCGCCCTCGGTGGCGGTGAGGTCGTCATTGCTCACCGCGATGACGGCAAAATCGTCATCCGTCACAGTGGCAGAGCGAGTCAGTTCAGATGCGGTGGTCGAGAGCGCCACTCCGGCGGAAGCACTGGTCACGCTGGTGAGGGTCAAAATGACGGTCTCGTCGCCCTCGATCAGCCCGTCCTCGAGCACCGGCAAATCCACCAGGGCCGATGTTGCACCGGCCGGGATAGTGACACTTCCCGAGGGGGCGGTGTAGTCGGCCCCCGAGGTGGCGGTGCCAGTCAGAGTGTAGCTGATGACACTGTCCAGAGTGGTCGCCACTGTCTGGCTGATGGTGAAATTGGCGCTATCAGTTGCGGCGCCATTGGCTTCGGCACCATTGTCGCTGGCGCTGACAGTGATCACGGCGCTGCAATTGGTCATTGGGATGTTATTGGCGAGCACATCCGGATCACCGGCCTCGATTACGAAGGTATCGTAGAACACCGGGTTGGCCGCGAGAGAGGGGTCCGCCAGCACGCCAGTGGAGCCCACTTGGGTCGAGCCCAGAACCGCTGGGTTGGCGGGCAAGAGCGAGGTCACATCCAGGGTGCCAGAAGACAGGCGCGTGGTGCTGGCAACCCCGGTCGCGGGATAGCTGTAGCTCACACTATAGCTGCCGGGCACCAGGGCGAACCACTGATATTCCCCGGTGGAGCCATCACGCACGATGTTGATGTTGTTGGAAATCCCGACGGAGCTGTTGGAGCCGCTTGGACCGGTGACGGTGATGCCGCCGCCTGACAGAATATTGCCATTGTCTTCGCAGTAAAAATAGCCCTGCGGATCGTAGTCGGCGCTATCGACAATACCGTCACCATCGCGGTCAGCGGTGCTGCTTTCCAGGTTATCGGGGATCCCGTCGCCATCGGCATCGGCGGGCGGTGTTGGATCTGGGGTGCCGGTCAGATCTGCCTCAACACTCAGCACATTGCTGATCTCATTGCCATTGCCGGTGGCGCTGACGGCGCTGTCGACGGGCAGGGTGATGGTCATGGTACCATCGTGATCCGGGGTTACGGTGACGCTGTAGCTGGTGCCGCTGCCCGTCAGGCCAGAGGCGGTGCCGCCATCAATGGTGAAGTCCGCCTCGGCCAGCCCGGTGACGCTGGTGTCGAAGGTCAGGCTGACCACAAAGGCGCTGCTCTGTGCCGTCGTTGGGCCCGTCAGGGTGACGGTGGGACGGCTGGTGTCTTTGGCCGCGGTATCACTGGCGGCAGATCCGGCCTGACCGGCGCTGTCGGTCAGGGTAACCGACAGCGTCAGGGTGCCATCGCCAAGCCCCGAGAGATCCAGTCCGGTGATCTGCGCGCTGGCGCTGGCAATGGTGCCGCTGCCACTGACGGCACTGCCGCCCCCATCCGAGGAGATGGAATAATCATAAAGCGCTCCAACCTCAGCGCTGGCAAAGGTAAAGCTCGCCGCGGCCTCATTGCCGCTATTGACCGGATCCTGATCAAAGCTGGCGCTATAGCCAGAGGGCGTATTGAGATCCAACTCCAGGCTGGCGCTGGCCTGATCCACTGGGTTTCCGGCCGCATCCGTGGCATCCGCCGTCAGGCTCAGCGTGCCATCACTCAGGCCGCTGAGATCGACCACCAGGCTCCAGGCATCGCTGCTGACCGTGGTGCTGCCACTGACTGTGGCACTGGCGCTGTCGGTGATGACAAGACTGACGCTGCGCCCATCTACCAGGCCTGCGGCACCGCCGGAAATGGTCAGGCTGCCAGCCTCGGCAGCGGAGACGATATTATCGCCCGCCAGCGGGGTGTCGAAACTCAGTGCAGGCTGATCTGTGTCCAGGGTCAGGCTGGCGCTGGCCTGTGGTGTTGGCGTGCCCGCCGCATCCGAGACATCCGCTGTCAGGTTGAGGCTGCCATCACTCAGGCCACTGAGGTCAATCACCAGGCTCCAGGCATCGCTGCTGACCGTGGCGCTGCCACTGGCCGTGCCACTGGCGCTGTCGGTGACACTGACGCTGACGCTCTGGCCGTCTTCGATCAGGCTGGTTGTGCCCGAGAGGGTGACCGTGGTGGCCTCGGCGGCATTGACGATATCATCGCCACTCAGCGGGCTGTCAAAGCCAAGCGTGGGTACCTTGAGGCTGGCTGTGGCGCTGCCGGAATTGCCCAGCGAGGAGGTGAGGTCGCCAGTAGTATTGACCAGGGTACCGCTGCCACTGGTGGTAACATCGACGATGATAACACAGCTGGCCGCAGCCGAGACACTGCCGCCAGTATAGCTGATGCTGCCCGCGCCAGCGGTGGCCGTCAGGGTGCCGCCGGTGCAGGTGCTGCTGGCATTGGGGGTACTGGCCACGGTGAGACCCGCAGGCAGGGTGTCGGTGAAATCCAGCGCTGTGGCGGCAATCAGAGCCGTGCTGTTGTCGATGTTAAAGGTGAGGGTGGTGTTGGCACCCAGGGTCACGCTGCTGTCGTCAAAACTCTTGGCAAAGCTCGGCGCGGGGGCGGCGGTGACAGTTAGCGTATCCGAGGCAGTGCCGGAATTGCCCAGCGAGGAGGTGAGATCGCTGCTGGTATTGGCCAGGGCACCCACTGTGGCGGCGGTGACATCAACGCTGATTTGACAGCTGGCGGCGGCAGTAACGCTACCACCAGTATAGCTGATGCTGCTGCTGCCCGCTGTGGCGGTCAGGGTGCCGCCGGTACAGTTGCTGGCGGCATTGGGGCTGTCGGCCACAACGAGCCCGGCAGGCAGGCTGTCGGTGAAATCCAGCGATGAGGCCTCGATCAAGGCGCTGCTGTTGTCGATGGTAAAGCCTAGGCTGGTGCTGGCGCCCTGGACGATGGTGCTGCTGGCAAACCCCTTGGTAAAACCGGGAGCGGGCGCTGCGGTAACGGTCAGGGTATCTGTGGTGGTGCCGGAATTGCCCAGGCCGGAGGTTAGGTCGCCGGTGGTGTTGACCAGGGAGCCAACCGCGGTGGCGCGCAGATCCAGGGAGATGGTACAGCTGGCGCCGGCGCCAACGGTGCCGCCGGTATATGAGATCACCGATCCACCCGGCACAGCCGTGGCGGTTCCCCCCGTACAGGTGACACTGGTGTTGGGTGTCGGCGCCACCACCAGACCTGCGGGCAGGGTATTGCTGACATCCAGACTGTTGGCCGCCAGGGCAGAGGCGCTATTGTCGATGGTAAAGGTGGCAGTGGTGACCCCACCCTGGGCAATGGTTGCTGGCGACAAGGCCTGGGCAAAGCCCGGTGCTGGCTCCACCGAAAAACTGCCCGTGGCGCCACTGGCGGCAAAGCTGCCGCCGGCAGAGAGGTCGCCGGAGGTACTGCTGTAGCTGCCGGAGGAGGCCGAGCCGGGCAGGGAGACGGTCAGCGCGATGGTGCAGCTGGCACTGGGGGCCAGCTCGCCCCCAGTCAGCGTAATCAGGCCAGTGCCCGAAACGCTGGAGCCGCTGCCACACAGATCGCTGCCAGTGCCTGCGCTGACCACAAGGCCGCTCAGCACCGCATCCAGATCATCGCTAAAGCGCAGCGCGGTGAGGCTGGCGCTGGAGTCGGTATTGGTAATCACATAGGTCAGCGTGGTGCTGCCGCCTGCCGCCAGGGCCGGATCGGTAAAGCTCTTGCTGAAGCTGGGCAGGGAGGTGCTGGAGACCGTGAGATTGGCCGGTATTGCAGAGCCACCAACGGCCAGGCCAGAGCTTTGTCCGCTGGGATTACCGGGTAGGCCCGGATAGGTCCCGGCGCTGGCGCCGCCCGGGACCAGCTGGGTGACATCAAAACTACAGCTGGCCCCCGCCGCCAGAGTGCCACCGCTAAAGCTGAGGGTCGAGCTGCCGCTGAGGGCAGAGCCTGTGCCGCAGATATTCGACAGGGCGCCGGCACTGGAGGTCAAGCCAGAGAGCTGAGCATCCAGATCATCGCTAAAGATAATACTGTCGATGGCATGGGTGCTGCTCAGATTGGTGAGGGTATATTCTGCGGTGACCGTATCACCGGGGGCGGTTGGGGTGCTGGCATAGGATTTGACCAGCGAGAGCGCCGCGCCTTGCACTGTGAGCGTGTCGTTCATGGTCGGCAGGGTCACGGAGGTGCCGTTCAGCGTGCCGGTGACATTGGAACTGATCAAGGCATAAGACCCATCCGAGGCCCCGGCGGGCACCAGCAGATCAACGGAAAAGACGCAGCTGTCATTGGCCGGGACTTCGATCCCCGAAAAAATGCCAAAGGTCGTACCGCTGGCGCTGCCGCTGCCGCCACAGAACCCTCCGGCGGGCAGCGAGGCCGGAACGATAGCCAGCGAGGACAGGGCAGAGGAGTAGGACTCGGTGAAAAACACCGAAGTATAGCCCAGGGTCGGATCCGGATTGGTCAGCGTATAGGTCAGGGTGATGGTTTCACCAGGCAGGGCGGCGCTGGGAGCAAGGCTCTTGGAGACTTCCAGAGGCGCGCCTTCCAGAACCTGCAGGTCATCACTGCTGAGCGGCACCACCAGAGCCTCGCCGCCGGCCATACCGGTCAAGGTGCTGCTGGTGCTGGCATAGGTGCCATTGCTGCTGCCGCCGGGGATCGACACGGCGGTCACCACGGTGCAGCTGTCTCCGGGGGCCAGGGAGCCGCCACTGTAGCTCAGCAGGGTATTGCCGGCAGACAAGGCAGCACTACCGCCACAGCTGTTGCTGGTGATGCCAAAGGTGGCCCCGGACAGGAAGGTGCTCAGGTCATTGCTGAAGGTCAGACCGGTGGCGGTGGAGGGGGATTCCGCCGCGCTGGTGATGGTAAAGGTCAAGGTTGCGGTATCTCCCGCTCCCACACGGTCTTCGCTGAAGACCTGGGTGAAGGTGAGATTGGCGCCACCCGCCACCTGCAGAGTATCGCTGGCGCCCAGGGTGATAACCGATCCGCCATTGACGGTGGAGATCACATCGCCACTGGTGGAGCTGTAGCTCCCTGGGGTGGCTGTGGTCTCAACGTCGAGCAGCAGATCGAAGACGCAGCTGCTGCCAGCCGCGATTACGCCGCCTGACAGGTTGAAAGCAAAACTATCGGCTGAGGGAACGCTCTGGAAAAAGTTGCTGCCGACCCCGCAAGAGCCGGTCGAGGGCAGGGTGTCGATGGTCACATCAGCGGCACCGGTGATATCGCTGATGACGTCGCTGAAGGCGATGTCACTGAGGGCAAAGCTGGCATTGGGGTTGCTCACCGTATAGCGCAGGGTCGCGTTCGTGCCGGGGGTCGTCGGATTGTTGATGAAGGACTTGCTCAGCACCGCGCCCTGGCCACCATCGCCCAGCACCCGCAGATTTGCCTGGGCCGCAGTGCCGCTATAGGGGCTGCCGCCGATATCGGCGCTCAGGGTGCTGGTGGTATTGGTGTAATCCCCGGTGGCTGCCCCGGCGGGCGTCAGCAGGGTGACATCAAAGTTGCAGCTGTCCCCGGCGGCCAGCGTCGCGCCAGAAATTGTCAGGCTGCTGGAACCACTGATCGTGGAGCCCGCGCCACAAAAGCCACTGGCGGGCAGGCTGGTGGCCGTCAGCCCCGACAGCATGGCATCCAGATCATCCGTGAAGGTGATATTGGTGGCCGCGTCATCGCGGCTGGTGTTTTGCAGGGTAAAGCTGAGGGTCACATTCTGCGACAGGCCCACCTGGGTCACTGAGAATCTTTTGGAGAAATTGATCGGGTTGGAGGCTGCGGCCTCGACCACCAGAGTGCCAGTGCCGATGACCTGGCTGTTGGAGAAGTTGGAGAAGGTCGAAAACAGAGTGCTGCTGGTGACCTGGTCGCCCAGGCTCAGGGCCTCGACATCGACTGTGATCGTACAGCTGGCCCCGGCTGCGAGACTGACATTATCGACATCGACATTATTGCCACCAGAGGTGACCTGAATGCTGCCGCCGCAATTGTTGACAACAGAGGCCGGGGTGGTCAGCGCCAGCCCGCTTGGCAGTGTTTCGTCAAAACTGGACGAAAAGATATCGAGCGCGCCGGCACTGTTGTCGATGGTATAGGTGAGGGTGCTGATATCCCCAGGATTGACGGTGCTGGGCGCAAAACTATGGGAAAACACAGGGGTTGGCAGGCTGACGGTCAGATCATCCGTGGCGGTGCCGCTATTGCCCAACGAGGAGGTCAGATCCCCGGTGACCAGCGTATGCGTGGCCACCGTGCTGGAGGTCACCGGCAGGGTCATAACACAGCTTTGGCTGGCGCCCAGACGTCCCTCACTCAGGCTCAGGCTGCTGCTGCCCGAGACTGCCGTGAACGTGCCGTTACAGGTGTTGGACTGGCTGCCGCCAGTCACGGTCACACCGGCGGGCAGGGCGGCGCTGACGGTCAGATCGCTGGCGGGAAGACCCGAGATCTCGGTGATGGTCAGGGTCAGGGTGCTATTGTTGCCGCTGGTGATCGAAGCGGGCGAAAACACCGCCGAAAAGCTGGGGGCGGACTGCGCCTGAACCAGGCCGGGCAGCAACAGGAAACTGGCAAGGAGCAGATGTGAAACACGGCGCAGCAGATCGGTCATGGGCTATCCCGGAAATATGAGAGGTCTTCAAAATGCGAACAAACCCATGCGCGGCAGCTTACAGGCTCTCGGCAGCGTAGAGCTTTGATGCGCCGCGCAGCAATGACACATTTTTAAAAGAAAAAGATTTTCGACAACTGTCGCAGATTGGCCAGTTTCCGCTGATGGCCGCCCCGGCAACCGCTGGGGTTGCGTGATATACGCACGGAATACACATAAAGAAACACACAGGGTGCCGCCTCAGAGCGATCTTCAGACAGCCACCCAAGAGCGGAAAAAATGCCGCAACCCTGCTCTTTGACGGTTTTTTTGACCCGGGGGGTTTAGATCCGGCTTTTTGATGTGATTCCCTTGGTCCCCTGCAGGTTTTGCTGCCTCACTGCGCCGACTGGCGGCGAATATGATAGAGCTGTCCCGGCACCAGAGGCCCCTGCAGATGGGTCTCTTCCCCGTCGGGCCAACGGATGCGCAGCCCCTGGGCGGCGCCGCTCTGGCCGAGACCAAAATGGACGCGCGCCGCATCAAAGCTCATGAAACCGCCGCCCAGCTGGATCTCGCGGGTCTGGGTGGCGCCCATTGCGGATCCAGGCGCCATTTCCAGGGTGACACGGGCGCCAATGGCGGCGCGGTTGCCACGGTGATCTTCCAGCTGCACCACCAGCCCGGGCTGCTGGCCATTGTTGCGCCACAGGGTCAGCGGGCCATTGACCGGATGCGCCAGCAAATCGAGATCGCCATCGCCATCCATATCAAACTGGGTGGCAGCGGCGGTCATCAGGTAATCCTCCAGCCCCATCTCGGCGGAGGCCTCGCGGAAGCTGCCGTCGCCCGTGTTGTGAAAGAACAGATTGGAAGGTGAGACCTCATTGGGGACCCAGGTGCCATTGACAATATAGAGATCCTGCCAGCCGTCCTGGTCAAAATCCGCCACCTTGGTGTCCCAGCTCCAGCCGCCCACCTCCAGCCCATGGGCCGCCGCCGTATCCGCATAGGCCGTGCCCTGCCAGTCCAGCAGCACATTGGCCCGCAGGATTTGCGGATGGCTGAGAGCGATTTCTTCCGCCAGGGGCTGGCGGCTGGGCTTGAAATGCAGATCACAATAGGCCCGCGGCACCACCTGCGGCGCCGGGATCAGCGTACAGAGGCTGGCGTCGCGCTTTTGAATGGCCAGATCCTTGATCAGCATCGCCTTGCACACGTCGCGGTTGCGGCTTGTCAGGATCTGGCAGCGCCCGGCATAAGAGGGATCAAAACGGTTGCCGGATTTATACCACTCCTTGATCGCCATGTTCTGCTGGCAGGTGGCGCGGGCCTGAGCGTTCTGAATGGCATCGCAATAGAGCGCCAGCGGCTGCATCTTCAACCGCTCGGAGACCCCGGAGGAGCGACCGGCGATCTGTGCCAGATAGATCTCGGGGCGGGTGTCATTGAACAGATCCGCCACCTTGACCGCCATGGTGGTGGTGGTGGTGTGGGGGATCAGCCCCTCGGGCTGGGTCACCATCTGCAAACCGCCCTGGCCATCGCCGCGATAAAAGTAATCGGGGATGTCAAAATCATTGCCGACAATCAGATCCTGGGCGCCGTCGCCGTCAAAATCGCTGAACAACAGCGACAGGGTTTCGCCGGGAATACCGGGCAACTCGTGAAAGCTCTGGCCACTCAGGGCGCCATCGGGGTTAAACACCACCCGGTTGCGCGACTCCTCGCCCGGAATGCGCCGGTACCAGCCCGCCGCCCAGTTGCCGAGCCCCAGGTCCAGATAGCCATCGCCGTCCAGATCGGCAAAGCTCAGCGCCATGGAGAGCGGTGTCTCGGCCTGGTTTTGCACCGGGCTGAGCGGCGTGGCGCCAAAGGCCCCGCCATGGTTGCGCCACCAGAAATTGCCCTTGAGGTAGCTGGCCAGGAACAGATCCAGCCAGCCGTCATTGTCGATATCCACCAGCACCGCATTAAACACCTGCAGATCCGCCAGCGGTCCAAGATCCAGATCCACCCGGGAAAACTGCCCCTGGCCATCGTTGCTATACAGATAAAGCCCCGCCTCGGTGGAGGCCACCGCCAGGTCGATGTCGCCATCGCCGTCGATGTCGCCCGAAGACAGGCTGCGCCCCTCCCAGAAGGGCGGCCACATATCACGCATGGAGAATTCCAGCGGTTTATCAATGCCAAATTCACGGGCCTCGGCGCGGGTGAACAGGGTTTCGGCGGCGGCTGAGCGCGGTGCAAAGGGCGTGGTGGTGATCTGGATCGCACTGGAATCTGCACTGGTCACCTGCGGCAGCGGATCCGCCTCCAGGGTTGCCGCCTGGGCGGCGCTCCAGAACAGGCTGTCTGACAGGCCGGCAGACGGGCTACCTGTGGGGGCGGGCTGAACCGCCTGTGGTGCGGCGCTTTGCAACAGCATCTCCAGGGCGCGCTGGCTTTGCCAATTGTGATAGCTCTGCGCCCCGAGGCCGGCCAGAATGCCAAGGCTGGCAATTGCCGCTCCCAGCAGGGCAGCGATGCGAAGCCCCAGCATCTGATTGATAATAAAGAAGGAATAGATCGAAAAACTGCCCAGGGTCATCAGTAGCGCCATGACATAGCCCTGCGCCAGCCCGCTGGCGATCAACACCCCGCACATCACCACATCAAAGCCAATCGGCACCGGCATGAACAGCCCCACCAGGGCCACCAGCAGCAGGATCCCGAGGCCAAAGGGCAAGGTGGTAATCATCTCGGAGGGCAGCAATGTGCCCACCAGCGCGCCCAGAAACCCCGCCGCCAGCATCAGCGGCACTGTCATCCGCACAATATACCACAGATTGCCCAGATAGGCCTTGATCACCTCCCCGAGGGCGCGGATCAGCCCCTCGCGGTGGGGGGCGCCCGCCTCCAGATTACCAGCCTCCAGATCACCTGCGGCCAGTTCGGCGGCGCTCCAGCTTGGCGGCACGGAGGCGGTGGCGGCAGAGACCTCTGCCTGCTGCGGAACTGGCAGCAGGCGGCAGAGCAGTGGCACCACCGCGAGGATCACCACCAGCGACAGGGCCACCTTGATCACCACCATATAAAACGGCACCAGCGCCAGCAGCATGGTCAGCACCACAAAGTTCAAAGTGGGGGAGGCCACCATGGCCGACAGCGCTGTCTCGGCCCGCATCCCCGAGGCATAAAGCCCGCGGCCAATGGGGGCGGCGCAATTGGCGCAGACCCCCAGCGGCGCGCCCAGAAACAGCCCCAGCACGGAATTGGCAAAGCCGCTCGCGAGGCTGCGGCGGCGCAGATAACCCAGCGTGGTCATAAAGGCGGCCGCAAAGAGGATGCCAAATGTCATCCCCTTCTTATTGGTATTGATCCAGTTCAGGGTGGAATAAAACACCCTCTCCGGGATGCTCATGGCCTCGGTTAGCGGGTATTTTGCCTCAAAGCTCAAGGGATCCTCAAGTTGGATCGCCCCCGACATCATCAGCTTTTCATTCAGCGCCGGATAGCGTGAGCCGGTCCAGAACAGATAGGCCAGCGTGCCCAAAATCAGCAGCGACAGGACCAGAGGTTTGTGAGAGGTCAGAGCGCGTATCAGTAACATGGTATCCTGGCCGTATTCCGTATTTTGGGTATCTATTTGAACCGAGTGTCGAACAGGGGGCGGCCGGTTCCCAATTGTTGAACCATATGCGTTGTTAGACACATATCAGGATCCCGCACCGCCCGGAACCAGACCTGCCGCGGATGGTACCAAGACAGTTTTTGCACATGCAAGCCGCTCTGCTGGCAGGCCTCTGTGATGGCATCTTCCTCAAACAGGGTGCACTCTGGATAAAGCCATCCGGAATAGGCGCTCCCCTTGGTCTTATTGGCGGCACCGGCACAGTCGGCCAGAATAGCCGTGAACAAGAACTGGCCCTGCTGCGACAGGCAGCGTGAAGCCGCTGCCAAGGAGCTTTGCAACAAGTCGAGGCCGACATGGGAATATATCGACTGGGCCACGATGAAATCGCTGCTGTGATCGGCGACACCAGCCAGACTCAAATCGCTTTCGTCAAAAAACCGCGGGGCTTTGATGTCCAGAACATCCTGGCCGATCTCCTGTTCGACCGCTGTCTGCCACAGCCATGAATTGGGCTCGATCCCAGTGTAGCGCCCAGGCATCAGATATTGCAGCAAAAGCCGCCCTGCCCTGAGAGATCCGCAGCCGATATCCACCAGATGATGGTCTTCGCGCAGCCCCAGAGAGGTGACTAGGCGGAACTGGGTGGCCCCCATGAAATCATATTGCTGAGGCGGGCCGACATAGGCTCGGTAATTCTCGCCGCCCGGGGCCATTTTCCGTGTGGCTAGGATGTCTTCTTCCAGAGTTGTTTCAGACCCTGTTGCCGAGAGACCGGATGCAGGCAGGCCGAGGGGGGTATTGGAGGGCATGGTTTAATGATCTTCATCTAGAGGCGGATCTGCGCGCAGACAGACCAAAAGGCACGATAGCGGTGCACTTTCAGTCTGTCGCAGCCATATCAGGCGGGTTTACAGAGCCAGAGGCTTATTCGGCCTTGGCCAGCTGCATTTCGAGATCCTTCACCCGGGTATTGAGTTGCTCGATGTAGATATGAGCATGCTCAAGCTCGTTCAGCATGGCCAGAAGTTTGTTGGTTACCCGTAGCGGCTCATCCGGGCGGGTTGCTCCGACCGCTGGCAGATGCTTGTTGGCCCACATACTGGCGGCATGGTCTTCGATCGAAGCAACAGTATAGACCTCGGGGTCGAACACGCGGTCACAGGGCGTGACCCCGGTACAGCTGCCTGCGGTGCTGGTCACCAGGCCGCCGGAAATCCGCAAATCCCCGTCGCTTTCCAGGCGGAATTCTTCGCCGGCGTTGGCCCCGTTGGTAATCCGGAAGCTATTGTCTGTCTGGTGTTGCACGTTCCAGGTGAAATTGCTGCCGGTTTCGGTCAGGCTCATGAATACTGTGCCGTTGTTTTGCAGCTTCAGAAGCTGTCTGGCAGCCGCGGCCGCAGCGGTCTCCTCAACCAAGATCATAGCACTGCCATCAGACCGG
This sequence comes from uncultured Pseudophaeobacter sp., assembly GCA_905479575.1. Lineage (GTDB taxonomy): Bacteria > Pseudomonadota > Alphaproteobacteria > Rhodobacterales > Rhodobacteraceae > Pseudophaeobacter. Next base: position 28,076 of record CAJQNB010000076.1, on the reverse strand, counting down.
CGCACATGCAGGGGCGCCGATCCAGCGCCACCGTCCCCCTGTTCCACAAGCAGCGAGCCGCGGGTGATATGCAGCCCTGCATCCGGGCTGGTGGTGCCCAGGCCAATATCGCCATCGGTATCGACATAGATCGAGTTGTTCGGTGCCGTGGGGCGGATCTTGAAGGGGATCAGGCTGCCATTGGTGGCGTCGCGTACAAAGAAGTTGGTCTCGTTGCCGGCCACATCCCAGGTCTGGGGGGTAAAGCCAGAGGAGCCGTCTTGCTCCAGGCGCAGGGTTGGGGAATCCCCATCCACCACATGCAGCTCGACCACTGGAGTGCTGGTCCCCAGGCCGATGCGGCCGCCGTCATCCGTATAGAGCGAATGCGAAGGCGCCGAGGCTTCGATGGTAAAGGGGGTGCGGCCGCCATCAATATCCTCGACCGAGAACCTGTCCTGCCCGCCGTTTGTGCTGTCATTGAAGACCAGCTGCCAGTCACGGGTTGGGAAACTGCCGGAATTTGAGGTATCCATGGCGCGGATCCGCAGGTTGTTTTCCTTTAGGCGGATGGTGTCAAAGCCAAAGCTTTCGCCATTGACGCAATCCTGGCCGACACAGATGCTGTTTTGCACGATCAGGTCGTCAGAGATGACCTGATCTGCCTGGGCGACACCGGCCATCAGACCCAGGGTGCTAACGCCTGCAATCAGGCTGCGCTGGAACATATAAGTCATAAAAATCCTTTCTTCGGTGCGAAGCAGCCCCTGCTGTGTCGCGGTTATTCTGCGTAAGGGTCAGTCTTCGCGGATCTCTTCGGGGGTAATGATTACCCCGCGCGACACCACAAAAGACCCATTCATGTAAAACCCTTTACCCCTGGTGGTGGCGGTCTCACCGCGGCCATTGTCGATGGGATTGACGATTTCAACTTGCTCGTCCGTGGCAGCCTTGAGCTCATAGCGGTAGGTGCCGTCCTGAACCTGGTCGCGGGACAGCTCAAACACCGGGGTGCCGGTGGCGGCAAAGACTTCGGTTACCTTGCCATTGGGGGCGGCCACAATCAGGGTAGCATTGCTCAGACCGGTCCAGTTTTCGAACCAAACGGCATTGGAATTATACTGCTGGACCGGATCCACCGTCAGCGCCGCTGCGGCACTGGCCAGGGCGAGACCAAGCCCCAGGCTCAGAATTCTGCCCGCCTGACGGGCGCGACACGTGATCGTTTTCATCATTGGTTGCCTCATTGCCCTAGGGCAGTTTTGTGGAACAAAAACAGCTAGATATGATCGGAACAAACAAAGGCACCATCTCTGACACCCTCTACACATTTGCGTTAGAATAGGGGTAAATGCGAAGAATCTTAAGCTTTTTTTGAGTCCCGCGGTTGTTTTTACCTCTCTTGCATCTGTGCTGTGGTCGTTACGCCCTCCCTGTGGTTTTGGCGCCAAAGAAGCCCCTTTGGCGGTGCTATCCCGGTTACAGAACGCCAGCGCGGCTGAAGACGCCAAAGAAGTTGCCGATGATATTGGAGATGGTGAGCGCATCATTGAGCGGCGATTCCGTTGCCATCACCAGATCTCCGGGATTGATCTGGAACTGGCGGGCGGAAAACAGCCCATCCGCCGAGGTCAGATCCAGGGTAAAGACCACCCGCGTATGACGCGGCCCCCGCACTCCGGGTGTTATAGCAGAGGGGGGATATTCGCGCAGGATCAGAAGACCCTGAGGATCGGCGCGGCTGTCCTGAAACCCGCCGGCCACCGACATGGCATCCATCGCCGACATTTCATCCTTGGAGAAGATATGCAGATCTTCTTCGCCGGTGGCGCCAAAGGAGAGGAAGTAGCGCTCATCCTCTTCGACAAAGACCCGATCCCCCCCGCGCAGCAGGCTGTCCTTGTTTGGATCATTCAGCAGCGCATCCACCGAGGTGCCATAGATGCTGCGGCCGCGCACCAGGCGAATTTGTGGATTGTTGAGATTGGCGCTGATGCCACCGCCCATGGAGATCAGCCCCATCACCGAAAAGTTGCGATTGGGCATCGGATAGGTGCCGGGGCTGGCAACGCCCGAGACCAGATCCACCGAGTTGTTGCGCCCCTCGGCCATGTCCAGTTGCAGCTGTGCCGAGGGCACGATGGCTTCCAGCTCCACCTGCAATTGCTCGCGGGCCAGATCCGGCGTTAGCCCCAGCACATTCACATTGCCGACATAGGGCATGAAGACGCTGCCATTTGCGGCAACGCGTACATCCTGCAACTGCACGTCCCTTTGTTCCGGTGAGGTCAGCAGGGAATTGTCACTGCTGTCCCAGATCCGCAGCGTGAGCGTGTCACCCGGCTGGATGATCTGGGTCTTGGCACCATTGCTGGCCCCGATCCAATTGAGCCGCTCCTGCTTGCCGGTGGACGGCCACTGCGCCGCCGTTGGCAAAAAGGCCCGGTTGACCGCGTAGAGAGCAAAATCCGCATCCACATCTGAGGATTGTTTGATGATCTCTTCACTGGCGGGGGCGCCACCGGGCAAACGCCCGCAGGCAACTGGCAACAAAAGCAGGCTGACAGCAGCGAACAGAAGAATCGGAAGGCGCATAGAAGCTCTTTTCAGGAATGGTCTTGATTTTTGCTGCCCGCAAGATACTGGGCTTAGACGGCGCGTCAACTGAACTGCGCATCTGATACAAACAGAGGCGGCATATGGGTTTTCCGGTCACAGTCGTTCTAGGGGCCTCGGGGCGGATCGGCAGGGTGCTACGCCACTGCTGGCCCGAGGTCGTATCCCAGTCCGCCCCCCTGGCCGCCCCCCTGGCGGGGGCTGAAATCCGCTGGCAAAGCCGTAACCCGTTGCTGCAGCGACCAGAGGTGGCAGCGCCTGCATTGCAGGACCCTCTGAAGGATCCTGCTGGGCTGGTGCAGCTACTTGCTGGAGCCGAGGCGGTGCTCTGCCTGGCGGGCAGTATTCCGGGGCGGGGCATGGATCTGGCGGATAACACCCGCCTGGCCTGCGCGGCAGTGCAGGCAGCGGCGCGCGCCGCCGAAATATCAGGGGCGCCGACGGCGCGGGTGCTGCTCAGCTCGTCGGCGGCGGTCTATGGCAACCAGCCAGGGTTGCTCAGCGAAGACAGTCCACTCAGCCCCGCCAATGCCTATGGCGCCGCCAAGGCGGAAATGGAGCAGCAGGCGCTGGCGCTGGGGCAGCAACTGGGGGTGCCGGTCACGGCGCTGCGCATCGGCAATATCGCTGGGCTGGATGCTATCCTGGGCGGCTGGCAGCCGGGGTTTACCCTGGATCAATTTGCCGATGGCCGCAGCCCGCAACGCAGCTACATCGGCAGTGTGACCTTGGCCCGGGTCCTGGCGGCGCTGGTCCGCCAATCCGACCTGCCGCCGCTGCTTAATCTGGCGCAGTCGGGTGCCATCGAAATGGCAGCACTGCTGCGCGCGGCGGAGCTGGATTTTGCCTGGCGCCCGGCCCCTGCCAGCGCCATTTCCGAAGTCGAGCTCGATGTGAGCCGCCTGCGTCAGGTCCTGTCGGAAGCCGGGGACGCCCGCCTGCAGACAGCGCTGTCGCCCCCTGCGAATGCGGCCTATATGGTGACCGAATGGGCGGTCGTGCAGCCCTCGTCCCGCCACGGGAAAGAGGCGGCGAAAAGCCCTATTCAAACCTTGCAAAAGCTTTTGCAAACAAAGGATTTTTCTCGCTCATGACTTGGCGCAAACGTCTTTTTGACCTTTTCTTTGTCAGCCTTTTGATTGTGATCCTGGGGCCAATCTTGCTGCTGATCTTGCTGCTGCTCCTGTGGAAAGAGGGGCGGCCAATATTTTACCTGTCAGAGCGGATGACCACTCCAACCCGCGGGTTTCAGCTGTGGAAACTGCGCACCATGACCCAGGTGGGTGAAGACTCCGGGGTTTCAGGCGGCGATAAGGCCGCGCGGATCACCAAGACTGGCGCCTGGCTGCGCGCCAAACGGCTGGATGAGCTGCCGCAGCTGTGGAATATCCTGAAAGGGGATCTCTCCTTTGTTGGCCCCCGCCCACCGCTGCGCCAATATGTCGAAGCCCACCCCGAAATCTACGCCGAGGTATTGAAATCACGTCCTGGCGTGACCGGGCTTGCCTCGATCACCTATCACAAGCATGAGACCGCCCTGCTGAAGCGCTGCCAGAGTGCCGAAGAGACCGATGCGGTCTACTCTCGCATCTGCGTGCCAGCCAAGGCGCGCCTGGATCTGATGTATCAGCGCCACCAGAGTGTCTGTTATGACCTGGATCTGGTGTTCCAGACCATCGGCGGATTGTTTCGGCGCGGCTGAAGCGCTGTCAGAAGGGGCAAAATCCGTGTGACCCCGCAATTCCATGACAGCCTCTCGGCGCTTTATGGCCGACATGGCCAACAGGGGGGGGCTGGAGTGGCCTAGGGCAGGCCTGTTGGCTTTGCCTCTCCTGCGGTTCTGTGCTAGCGGTGGACGATTAAACCATGGAAGAGTGAGTGAAATTTGCTTTTAACGAGGCGCAATTCAACGCCTTTGACGGCTGCCAAAGACCGTGTTTTCAACAAATAGATCGCACCAGGCCTTCTGCGGGGGGGCAAAATATTGAATAGGGCTGTGGGATGTTCAACCTAATTAGTGCGCTTTCGCGGAAACAGAAATCCTATGTCTTTCTGGCGATTGATCTGGGGCTGATCCCACTGGCCCTGCTGTTTACCCTGACCGTACAGCCGCTGCCGGATCCGGCCCTGCACACGCTGGCTGCGATGCTGCCTGTGCTGCCCTATGTGATGCTGGTGATGGCGGCCAGCTCTGTCTGGCTGGGCCTGCCGATGGTGCAGCTCAATGCCTATGAACGTCACGCTGTGGCGCTGACCGGGGTGGTTGCGGTTATGACGGCGGTGGTCTTGGCTGTGCTGACCCATCTGTTTGGACCGGATCTGCCCTCGGGCACCCATGTGGTTTTTGCCACCAGCTATATGCTGTTCATGATGGCGACCCGGGCGTTCCTGCATCAGATCGTTCTGATGATCTACCGCCGCGCCAGCCCGCGCTGCCGGGTACTGATCTATGGCGCCGGCACCACCGGCACCCAACTGGCGCAGGCGCTGAAATCCCATGATGGTATCGATCCGGTAGCCTTTGTTGATGACAATGGATCGTTGCAGGGCATGACCCTGGTGGGGCTTCAGGTTTTTGCCCCCTCCCGCATCCAGGAGCTGGTGCAAACCCGTCAGATCAATCGGGTGCTTCTGGCGATGCCCTCGCAGAGCCAACCGAAACAGGCTCAGGTCATTCTACGCCTGCAGGGTATGGGGCTCGAGGTGCAGGCGCTGCCCTCCTTTGCCCAGCTCATTGGCGAGGAGGCTCTGGTCGATAAGCTGACGCCAGTACCGCCGCAGCAATTCCTGGGCCGTAAAAGCCATAATTTGCCGCTGAATGAAGCCAGCAGCTCCTATGCCAATCGGGTGATTTTGGTTTCTGGAGCCGGCGGCTCCATCGGATCGGAACTGTGCCGTCAGGTGCTGCGCTGCCGCCCCACCAAGCTGGTGCTGTTCGAGCTGAGCGAACTGGCGCTTTATACCGTGCACCAGGAATTGGAACAGCAGGCCGCCGAAATCGGGGTCGAAATAGTGCCGATCCTGGGGACGGTCACCGATCCACGCCAGGTGCGCGGCGTGCTGGAAACCCATGGTGTCCAGGTGGTGCTGCATGCGGCGGCCTATAAACATGTTCCCCTGGTCGAGGCCAACCCGCTGCCTGGGCTGGCCAATAATGTCTTTGGCACCCAGAATCTGGCGCAGGCTTCGGCCCTGGCCGGGGTAGAGCGCTTTATCCTGATTTCCTCCGATAAAGCGGTGCGCCCGACCAATGTGATGGGGGCTTCCAAGCGGATGGCCGAACTGTTGCTGCAGGATCTGGCCACCCGTAGCAGTCAGACCATCTTTACCATGGTGCGCTTTGGCAATGTACTGGGCTCCTCCGGTTCGGTGGTGCCCCTGTTTCAGGATCAGATCAGCCGCGGTGGGCCGGTGACAGTGACCGATGCGCGGGTGAAGCGCTTTTTTATGACCACCGCGGAAGCTGTCCAACTGGTGTTGCAGGCCGGCGCTCAGGCCCGTGGCGGCGAAGTCTTTGTGCTGGATATGGGCGAACCGGTATCGATCTTGCAGCTGGCCCGGCAGGTGATCGAAAGCGCCGGTTATACCCTACGCGACGAAACCAATCCCGAGGGGGATATCAGTATCGAGATCATCGGGTTGCGGCCTGGTGAAAAGATGGAAGAAGAACTCACCCTGACGAATGAGTTGATAACCACCCGCCATCCGAAGATCTTTTGTGCCCGTGAAACCGTGCTGTCAGAGATCGAGGTTGCGGCCTTTATGCGCGGGCTGCGCCAGTCTCTGGCCTCCGGAGATGCACTGGCCGCGCGTCAGGTGCTACAGCGCTGGGTCGAAGGCTATGGCAGCCAGGATACAGATCGCAAGACCTCCTGATCTGTCTGGCAGGTTGCGAGAGGGACTGCGTTGATCCTATGGTCCGTTTTATGTTCTATTCGCGGCGGGTCAAAACTGGCAATACTGACACCGATAGGCATAGTTTCCTCACTCAGAGGGGCGAATCGACAGGCATAAGGCAATTCTCTTCGTGACTCGCAGTTTTTTCCGCCTGCTCAGGGCTTCCTTCTCCAAACCAGCCCTGGGCTGGAAGCTGCTGGTTGCCGTGGCGGTGACCTGTCTCCCTGTTCCTGCCGCCCAGGCCTGGCTCCCCGAGATCACCCGCAGGCCGCAAAACCCAGAGCCCGGCAGTGATGCGGCGGCGCCGCGGTTCAAACCGCTGCCCCCGCCTGCGCTGAACTTCTATGGCACCCCCGGCATCATCGACACCCCCTCAGCCGAGATGCTGCCCGATGGCACCTATGCGGTGAGCTATTCCTGGTTTGGCGGCACTAGTCGCTACAATGTCACCTTTCAGGCGTTGCCCTGGCTCTCTGCCAGCTTTCGCTACAATGGCATCAGGAACCTCAATCTCTTTGGCTTTGCCACCTATTATGACCGCGGCTTTGATGTGCGCGCCCGGCTGTGGAAAGAACGTGGCTGGCTGCCCGAGGTCACCATGGGTTTGCAGGATTTTGCCGGCACCGGGGTCTATGCGGCGGAATATTTTGTCGCCACCAAACGGTTTCAGACGCCAGCCCTGTCACGCCGCAGCGGCCCCGGCCAGCTGAAAATCAGCGCAGGTCTCGGCTGGGGACGCTTGGGCTCGCATGGGGCCATTGGCAATATCGGCGGGGTGCGGCCCACATTTGTCGGCGGCTCCACCGGGGGCGAGCTGTCTTATGACCAATGGTTTCGCGGCGATTTTGCCCCCTTTGGCGGTATCGAGTGGCAGCCCAATGAGCGGCTCAGCCTGAAAGCGGAATATTCCACCGATGCCTATGTCACCGAGACACAGGTGTCGAATGTGTTTGAGCGCAAATCAGCGCTGAATTTTGGCGCCGAATACCAGTATAGTGATCGCACCCGGCTCGGTGCCTATTATCTCTATGGTTCTGAAATCGGCTTTACCGCCCAGTTCCAGCTCAATCCCCATCACCCGCTGACCCCCATGGTGGTGCCCGCGGCGCAGCCAATCTACCCGCGCAGCCAATGGGCGGTCAACGAAGAGGATTGGAGCCAGGACTGGGTGGAGAGCAGCCAAAAAACCACGCTGTTTCGCGACACTCTGGCCGAGGCTTTGAAAAAGGACGATCTCATTCTCGAGGCCATCACCTTTGAGGGTACCGGCGCCGAGGTGCGTTATCGCAACCCGCGCTATCAATCCGAGATGCAGGCAGCCGGGCGGGTGGCGCGGGCCATGGCTGCAACCCAGCCCGCCTCGGTTGAAACCTTCCGCATCACCCCGGTGCGCAATGGGATTGGCCTGTCGACCATCACGGTGCGGCGCTCGGATCTTGAGGCCCAGGAATTCGCCACCGATGCCAGCAATGGCATCAGTGCCGTAAGCGCGATAACCGCAGCCCAGCCACTGGCGGAGGAGGCGCTGTTTTCAGATGAGCTGTACCCGGCGTTTTCCAGCAGTTTTGCGCCCTATACCAAACCCTCCTATTTTGACCCGGCGCGCCCCTTCCGCATTGATTTTGGCGTCGATCTGACCGCCAGCTACGCACCAGCCCCAGGCTGGATCATTGCCGGCGCCCTGCGTCAACGCCTTGCAGGCAATGTGAGCAACAGCCGCGCCTCCAACTCGAAGCTGCCCCCTGTGCGCACCGATATTTCGGAATATGCTCAGTTTGGCACCACTCTGGAAAACCTCTATGTCGCCCACAATTGGAAACCCGGCCAAAATCTCTATGCCCGCACCACGGTGGGCCTGTTTGAAACCATGTTTGGCGGCATCTCCGGTGAAGTCCTGTGGAAACCCATCAATAGCCCCCTGGCCTTGGGGGTCGAGGCCAACTACGTGGTCCAGCGGGACTATGACCAGCGGCTGTCGTTCCGCGATTACAAGACCTTTACTGGCCATGCCTCGCTCTACTACCAGCTGAGCAACAACTATCATCTTCAGCTGGATGCCGGACGCTATCTGGCCGGGGATTATGGCGGAAGCTTCAGCCTGGACCGGGTCTTTAACAATGGCTGGTCGGTCGGGGCCTTCTTTACCCTGACCAATGTCTCCGCTGCGGATTTTGGCGAAGGCTCCTTTGACAAGGGCTTTCGCTTTCGGATCCCGCTGGGCTGGATGCTGGGCAAACCCAGTCGCCGGGGCTATGGCCTGACCATTCGCCCAACGCAACGCGATGGCGGCCAGCGCGTCGCCGTTCCGGGGCGGCTTTATGGCTCCATCCGCGCGGCCCATCGCAGCAGCCTGCAAAATCAACGCGCGAGGTTCTGGGAATGACATCTCTCCCCCTGGCTCAGCCGCTGAAAAAAGCCATCACCCTGACCAGTCTTTTGATCCTGGCGGGCTGCAGCACCGGCCCCGAAGAAGCCAGCGGTTCCATCGAAGTGGGCCGCGCCCTGCGCGATGCCATTGCGGCGCGACGGGCACCCGATCCTGCGCCCTTGCAGATCACCCGCGCCTTTCTTGATCAGCACCGGCCACACCTGGAAGTCCTTGTCGAGCGACAGGAGGTGACAGGCTATATGGCCCAGGGGCTAATCCGCCAGGATGATCTCCCCGGCCAGATCACCACCTGGAGTGCCGATGATGGCAGCGCTCTGTCCTTTCGCAATGGCCTGCTGATTGCCACCCGAGGGCTGCCGGGAAACCTGATATCGACCGGGGTCCCGGTCCAAGAGGGGCTTGCCGGACCAGCACAGGGCGGAGAACGCAGCTATCATCTGCGCAGCGGCGATAACCAGCAGCGCATCGTCACCCTAGCCTGTGATCTCAGCGACCTGGGGGCGCAGAAACTGGAGATCTACGAGAAGTATTACAATACCCGCCACTTACAGGAGCGCTGCGAAGGGCCGGGTCAAACTGTAGTTATCAATGACTATTGGGTTGATTCTCGCAGTCAGAAAGTCTGGAAATCACGGCAGTGGGCAGGTCCCGAAACCGGCTATCTGCGCATTCGGGACCTCTCAAGTTAAGCGTTTTTGCCACAGGTTGCTAAAATTTCCAGCAATATGTGGGAGAAAACCATTCTTCAAGCAATTTGCCGCTATGGCTTACGTTGAAATTATCATCCCGCTCGCATAGAGTTGTACCAAATGACATTCCAAAGGAGATTTGGATTATGAAAAATACCTTTGCTGCCCTGCTGCTCACCGCAGCGACCGTAACAACTGCTGCGGCTCAAGCCACTGCTCCTGGCGCAGGTGCCGGCGGCGCTGGCGCTGGCGGCGGCGCATTTGGCACCGGCATCACCGCAGCAACTGTGGGTGCAGCTGCTCTGGGTGTTGCGATCGTGACAGTCGTGGTCACCAACGAAGACGGCACCACCAGCACCACAACCACAACAACAGCAACAGGCAGCAACTAAGCCTCTTGGGCCCTGGGGCCCGGTCAGGCTTGGCCTGCTATCATGTGTTGAAGACTTCAGGAAACGGGTCCCTTTGGGCCCGTTTTCTTTTGGCTCAGATTGCCGGCTGCCCTTGGCTGGTTTGCAAGAATCCGCCCAAAGCCCTGCCAATCTCGCGGCAACAAGAGACCGCTCTTGTGGTCCGACACAGGCTCGGCTTTATGCTGGAAACAGGCCAGACTTCTGGGTTTCCTTCTATCGCTTTGTCTTAGTGCCCCTGGCTACAGCCGGGCAAACACGATGATTTCATAGGATGCAAAATGCGCAAATTATTTGGCACGGACGGAGTCCGGGGCACCGCCAACATCCATCCAATGACCGCCGATATGGCGCTGCGCATCGGTGCCGCCGTGGGGCGGTATTTTCGCCGCGAGGCGGGGGGCGTCCACCGGGTGGTGATCGGCAAGGATACCCGCCTGTCAGGCTATATGTTTGAAAACGCGCTGACAGCCGGGCTGACCTCAACAGGGATGAACGTGCTTTTGCTGGGACCGGTGCCAACCCCCGCCGTGGGTCTGATGACCCGCTCCATGCGCGCCGACCTGGGCGTGATGATCTCTGCCAGCCACAACCCGGCCGAAGACAATGGCATCAAGTTCTTCGGCCCTGACGGCTTCAAGCTGTCGGATCAGGCGGAGATGGAAATCGAAGCCCTGCTCGCGGCCGGTGTGGAGCCTGCACAGGCGCAGCACATCGGCCATGCCAAACGCATCGATGATGCCCGGTTCCGCTATGGCGAGCGGGTGAAATCCTCGCTGCCGCGGGACATTCGTCTCGACGGGCTCAAGGTGGTGCTGGACTGTGCCAACGGCGCCGCCCACCGCACCGCGCCCGAGGTACTCTGGGAGCTGGGCGCCGAGGTGGTGCCTCTGGGCGTCTCCCCCAATGGACGAAATATCAATCTCGGCTGCGGCTCGACCCAGCCACAAACCGCCGCCGAAGCGGTGGTGGCCCATGGCGCCGATGTGGGTATCTGTCTGGATGGCGACGCCGACCGGGTGATCATGATCGACGAGACCGGCAGCGTCGCCGATGGGGATCAGCTGATGGCCCTGCTGGCTGGCCGCTGGGCCAAGGCCGGAACCCTGACGGGCAATGCCCTGGTTGCCACGGTGATGTCCAACCTCGGTCTCGAACGTCACCTTGCAGACCAGGGGCTGCGGCTGGAACGCACCGCTGTGGGCGACCGCTACGTGGTGGAACGGATGCGGGCCGGCGGTTTCAACCTGGGCGGTGAACAGTCCGGCCATATCGTGATGAGCGATCACGCCACCACCGGCGACGGGTTGATGGCCGGGCTGCATATGCTCGCCGCCATGGTCGAAACCGGCAAACCCGCCTCAGATCTGCTCACCCAGTTCACCCCGGTGCCACAGCTGCTGCAAAACGTGCGCTTTGCGGCCGGCCAGACCCCGCTGGACAGCCCACCAGTGCAGGCCGCAATCCGCGACGCCGAAGCCGCACTCGAGGGCAAGGGCCGCCTGTTGATCCGCAAATCCGGCACCGAGCCACTGATCAGGGTAATGGCCGAATGCGAAAACGAGCCCCTCCTCAACGCCACCGTAACCGAGGTGGCCGCCGCCGTTGAGGCCGCAACCAGCTGACCCCAGGACGGCATCAGGGCCGCAGCTGCCAGATTTCATCTTACCCAAAATACCTCGGGGGAGGCCCAAAAGGGCCGGGGGCAGCGCCCCATTTTTACGAAGATCCCAAACGGAAAAACGCCGGTAAGGAGAGCTCCTCAGCGGCGTTTTTTTATTTATAAACAGACCATTGCCCTTACGCTTTGGGGCGCCGGGGTTTGGCGCCGCCGCCCTTGGCGGCTTTGGCTTCTGCCGTGCGGGCGCGGTTCTTTTTGCTGCTGGCCTTGCCTTTGGGCGGCGGTGGGCCTTTGGGGCCGCTGCGTTTTGCGCCGGGTTTGCCACCCTCTTTGCGCCAGCTCTTGCCGGGATCGCCCGCGCCCGCGCGATAGCTCGGCTTGCTCTCTGCCTTTGCCGCCGGTGTGGCTGCCTGTTTGGTCGCCGGTTTTGCAGCGGGCTTGCTGCGCGGGCTGACTTCGCTCACCACCGCATTGGGTTCACGCGGGGCTGCCGCCTTGTGCCGCGGCCGTTCCGACCGTTCTTTACGTTCGGGACGCTCAAACCGATCGCCCCCAGAACGCTCACCGCGCGGCTTGTCGCCGCCCTTGTCACCGCCATAGGGTTTCTTGTCCTTGTAGCCACCCTCGCGGGGGCCGCCCTCGCGCTTGCCTTGGTAGCCACCGGATTTACCGGGACCAGATTTACCAGGGCCAGATTTACCGGGGCCAGAGGGACGCCCCCCAGGACGGCCGGCAGGCAGATTGGGCGGACTGGCCAGCTGGGTCACCTTGGTGCCGTCATCCAGCACCATCTCGGACCCCATGGATTTCAGAAAGCCCGCGACCTGGGCCTCACGGATCTCGGCAAAGCTTTCGTCTTGCTGGATCCGAATCGCACCGATATCGCTTTTGGTGATGTCCCCAGCGCGGCACAGCATTGGCAGCAGGCGGCGCGGATCGGCGCCCTTGTCGCGGCCGGTGTCCAGCGAGAACCAGGTACTGGGGCCAAAGGGCGCCCGCGGTTCGGGCTTGGCATTGGCCGCCGACAGCTCTTCTGGTGCCGAGCGACCGGCATTCCACAGCCGCAGATAGGCCGCGGCCAACTGCTGCGGTGAAAACTCTTCGGCCAGCTTGGCCACCATGGGCTCTTCACTCGCCGCCGGTGCCTCGCTCCAGGCGGGATCTGCCAGCATGCGCTCGCCGTCCCGTTCCTTGATCATCTCCGCCGAGGGCGCAGTGTCCCAGGTGGCGGTGAGCTTGGCCATCTTCAGCAGGCGCTCGGCCTTGCGGGTGGATTTGGGTGGCACCACCAGGGCGCTGACGCCCTTGCGTCCCGCCCGGCCGGTCCGGCCCGAACGGTGCAACAGGGTTTCGTGGCTGTTGGGCAGCTCGGCGTGTACCACCAGATCCAGGTTCGGCAGGTCAATACCGCGCGCCGCCACATCCGTCGCCACGCAGACCCGGGCACGGCCATCGCGCATCGCCTGCAGCGCATGGCTCCGCTCGGCCTGGGACAGCTCACCGGACAGGGCCACCACCGAAAAGCCACGGTTGGACAGCCGGCTCAGCAGCCGGTTGACCATGGCGCGGGTGTTGCAGAACACAATGGCATTGGGCGATTCAAAATAGCGCAACACATTGATAATGGCGTTTTCATCATCGCGCGCAGCGACAGACATCGCCTGATATTCGATATCGCTGTGCTGGCTTTTTTCCGCCACGGTCGAGATCCGCTGGGCATCGCGCTGATAGCTTTTGGCCAGGCCTGCAATGGCCGGCGGCACGGTGGCCGAGAACAGCAATGTCTGACGCTCATCGGGGCTTTCGCCCAGAATGAATTCCAGATCTTCGCGAAAGCCCAGATCCAGCATCTCATCGGCTTCGTCCAGCACCACGGCGCGCAGATCAGACAGGTCAATGGAGCCGCGCATGATATGGTCGCGCAGACGCCCGGGCGTCGCCACCACGATATGGGCACCGCGGTCCAGCGCACGACGCTCATCGCGCATATCCATGCCGCCCACACAGGAGGCCATCACCGCGCCTGCCTCACCATACAGCCAGGCCAGTTCCCGCTTGACCTGCATCGCCAGCTCGCGGGTTGGGGCAATCACCAGCGCCAGTGGCGTCGCGGCGGGAGCAAATTTATCCTCTGCGCCCAGAATTGTATCGGCAATGGCCAGGCCAAACCCGACGGTCTTACCCGACCCGGTCTGCGCCGAAACCAGAAGGTCGACCCCGGCAAGGGCAGGATCAGAGACCGCCTCCTGTACAGGGGTCAAAGAGGAATATCCACGGCGCTCAAGCGCCAGAGCTAATGTCTGTTTCAAGATGATCTGCTTTTCTATTGGGGCGGGAGGCCAAACCAGGTCTGCCGCTCGAAAGGCCAGGGCCCCGGCAGCAATTGGCCGCGTATAGGCCATTCATGCGCCCATGTATAGTCATCTCTGGGGATCTCTGGCTGCAGCCAATGACCCAGGCCCAGCTTTCCCCGGCAGAGGCCGCAGACTGGGCTGCAGACTGGGCCGTAAACTGGCGCACAGACTGGGGCGCCGCTGCCAGCTCCGGGGCGGCACGGTAGAGCCCAGAGCAGGGGTTTATGCCTGATCCTTTATGTCAATTTTTACATTTTCAAACGCTAAACCAGCCCCCCAAGAGGCGCGTTTCTCCCCCCTTCCATACGCTCATTTAACGATCTGTTGTCACACTCCGCCTGCAGATTATCACACCAAAGCCCCCTTCCATGTGGGGTATTCGCTTTCTGACTGCTGCCCTCACTGGTTCGCCGACGGGGGGAAGTAGTGCCACGCACAAAGGCCAGGCCACCCACAGGGACCAGGTCAAACCAGGGACAGGGCTCCGCAAAGAAATGAATTTTTTTGCCAATACATCTTTCCGCACCCGCCTGTTGCTCAGCATGCTGGTCCCGGTTTTCCTGATTCAATGTTTCAGCATTGCCCATGAGATTCTGGATCACAGGGACGTCTTTATGAGTGCCCTGGAGAAAGAGCGCGATCTGGTGCTGCGGTTTGCCGCTGCGGCCCTGGCACAGCCAATGCAGTATGAGGATCCGGCCCAGATCCAAAATCTGGTCGAGATTATCCTGCGCGAAGATCGGGTGGCGCAGATGCAGATTTTTGACACCAGCGGCACCCAGATTTTTGCCCAGACAAACCCGGCCTATAGTCCCGCAGCCGATGACCTGCGCGCCAGTCAGAAGATTGTCTATACCGGTTCCGGTCAGCCGCGGGATCTGGGACATCTGGAAATCATCCTCCCCACCTCGGTCATCGCCGAGCCCCTGCGCAACGCCATTCTCAGCCACCTGGCGCTTTCCAGCTTCGTTCTGGTGATCATTACCATTGTCATCTTCCTGGCCCTGTCGCGCCTGTCGCGGCCGGTGGCGGCGATCATCAAGACGCTGTCAGCCATGCGCAATGATACTTTTGATGGCACCGTCCCCGGACTGGAGCGCCGCGATGAAATCGGCCTGATGGCCCAGGCGCTGCACCAGCTGCACGAAAAAACACATGAGATCGCCGAGCTGCGCGCCCAGGATGACGAAAGCGTGCGCCGCGAGCACAAACGCATTCGCCGGGCGCTGCAATCCACCCGTGACGGGGTGCTTCTGGCCGATGAAACCGGCGAGGTGGTGCTGTGTAACCCCAATGGCGAGCTGTTCTTTGGCGATGCCCAGGTGGGACGGCAGCTGAATCTGAAATCCTGGTTGCCGCCAGAGCTGGCCGAGCAGGCCACCACCCATATCAAAAACAACGAGAGCTTTGCCTTTGAGGCCACCACCACCCATAACCTGTCGGGGCATGTGCTCAATCTTTTGGTGCGCGGCGGCCCCATCCGCGACGAGCACGGGCTGTATCTGGGCGCGATGCTGCTGGCCTCGGATCATTCGGATCAGGCCCGCCAGGCCGAGCGCGTCCGGTTCCTGGCAGAACATGACAGTCTCACCGGGCTGCCCAATCGGCGGTTGATGGAGCAGACCCTGGCAACCTGGCTGCAGCAGGGCGAGGAGGTCTCGATCCTGCTGGCGGATCTCGATCATTTCAAACAGATCAACGACACCCTTGGCCATCCGGCCGGGGATGCGCTGTTGCGGGTGGTGGCGCATCGGTTTGAATCCTGCGCCAATACCTATGTGATGGCGTCCCGGCTGGGGGGCGACGAATTTTCCATTCTGGTCAAGGGCGCCGACAGCCTGACCCGGATGACCAATATCGCCAACCGCCTGGTGGCAGAGATGGCCCAGCCCCAGGAGGTCAGCGGCCAGGTGCTGCATACCGGCATGTCTGCGGGCATCGCCACCCTGTCGGGGCCGCTGTCCGAGCCCTCGGAAGGCATCCGCCGGGCGGATCTGGCGCTCTATGAGGCCAAGCGGGGTGGCCGCGGCATGGTCGAGGTGTTCCACGAGGATCTGGAAACCGAAATCAAACGCAAAAGCCTGCTGGAAAGCGAGCTGCGCCAGGCCCTGGTCCAGGGGGATCTGCGACCGGTGTTTCAGGTCCAGACCGATCTGCAGACCGGCGAGGTCATCGGCTTTGAAACCCTGGCGCGCTGGCATCACCGCCAGCTGGGCACAATTTCCCCGGCCGAATTCATTCCCATCGCCGAAGACTGCGGGCTGATCCGCGAGCTCACCTATCAGATGATGACCCAGGCCTTTCTGGCCGCCGCACGCTGGCATGATGCCGGCTTTCAGGGGCGGGTTGCGGTCAACCTGTCGCCAAAATTGTTCGGCGCCCAGGTGGATGAATTTGTCAATGACTGCCTGTTTGAGACCAACTGCCCTGCCGAGGCGATCGAGGCCGAGATCACCGAAACCGTGGTGCTGGCCAGCGGCCAATCCGCCCTGCGCGAGATCCAGGCGCTGCAAGAGCTGGGCATCACCGTGGCGCTGGATGATTTTGGCATGGGCTATTCCTCGCTCAGCTATCTGCAGAAATTCCCGGTCGACAAGATCAAGGTGGATGCGGCTTTTGTCTCTAAACTGCCGGAATCCGAGGAAACCCGCGCCATTGTTGGTGCCATTGCCGAATTGGGCCATGCCCTGGGCATGCGGGTCACCGGCGAGGGCGCCGAAACCGACGAACACCGTCAGCTGCTGAAGGCCTGCGGCGTCGACTATCTGCAGGGTTATTTTGACGGCCCGCCTCTGGCCGAGCGCGCCGCCACCCAACGGCTGTTCCCGGGCCAGGGGCTGCATATGACGATCCAGGGCTAATGCCCCAGGATGAGTAGCCGCAGCCTCCGGCGGACTGTTCGGTGGCCTGTCAGGTGACCTGTTCGCTGGCCTGTCAGGCGGCGTCCTCGCCTTCTCCCATAAACAGCTTCTGGATGTCGACAAACATGCTGGCCCCCAACAAGGCCTGCACCGCAGCCCAGGGGGCCGGCGCGGCGACAATGTCATCATAAAGCGCGCGCGAGACCTGAAAGCCATTCAGATGTTCCTCGCTGTCCGCGCGGATCCAGGCCAGATCCAGCATATCCTGCTGCAGCCCCAGCAGACGCAGGTCCACCCCCTCGGCCAGCGGCGCCTCCGGCAGGCTGCGCAGCAGATCCAGCTTCGCCACCTCCCAGAGCACATCATCAAAGCCAATCTCCTGCAGCACCAGTTTTTCACGCAGGGCAGGCCAGCCAAAGACCAGCCGCTGCTGCAGCCCCTGGCCAACGCTTTGCGCCGCCGCCGGCGCCTGGGACCCATAGCTCAGGTCAAACACCGCCTGTTTGTCCGCTGCGATCTCCAGATGGTCGCGCAAATTCCGGGCGGGCAGGGCGGCGATCCACTGACCCCGCCCCACATCAAGATAGTTGAAATCCGGCTCCAGGCGGAATTCATGGGCGCAGGCGCTACAGCTTACGGTCTGAAAGCTGCCCTCGAGGATCTCATCGCGCAGATCAGAGCGGCGGTCAGCATTGACGCTGCCCACCGCCTCATAGGTAAAAACCTCTGCGCATTCAGGACAGGTCAGATTCATCTGAACAAATAGTGACATCGGTTAGTCCCCCTTATACCAGCTTCTTCAGCCAATCGACGGCCGGGTGCTGATCTTTCAATTTCTTGCTGTGATAGGCGGCATAGAGCTCCGAGAACCACTCCCCCGGCGCGCGGAACTGATAGCCGGTAATGGCCTGTTTGCGGGCGGCAAAGGCATAGCTATTCCAGGTGCCGCTCTTGTAGCTCTCGTGATAGACCCGGCCGGCGATATTGAGCTTGGCGGCGATGGCGGCGCTTTGCCAGGGATCATTGCCCGCCCGCGCCATATCCACATACGCCCGGCATTTGCTGCGCCGCCGCGCCCAGGTTTCCGGATCCACATCCGCCGGGCATTCCGGTTCGGCTGGATCAGCAATACCGCTGATATATTGCGCCACATAGTTGGTGTCATAATCATAGTGATCCGCAATGGCATCGGCCACGGGTTTGATATTCTTGCCGTGCTCCTGCCAACCGCCATAGGCAGCGTTGCCTGCCACCCCGGTCATAAAGCTGCGCTGATCATCCACCGCATGGCCCGCCTCGTGCAGGGTGTTCCAGGAGAAGAAATCCACCTGCTCCTGATCCGCCGGTTTGCAATTGTCATCCACTTCACCCACCTCATGCGGGCGGCCAAAACCATAGACAGAGCTGAGATTGGCATTGCCCTCGCGCATCACCACCTCTTTGACGCCCCCAGAATAAACCGACCCCTCCTGCGTTTTTACATCTTCGTAGCCAAAGATTTTCATCGAGTCATTGTCGCGGGTGTCCTTGGCTGGCAGCACGGACATCACCTCGTATAGGCGGCGAATATTGGGCCCCTTCTTGGCTCCATCCGCCTGGATATTGCCCGCCGCATGGCGGTCGGAGGGCTTGCCGCTGGCATCGGTGTAGATATTGAGCTTGCAGCCATATTTCGCCTCAAAAGCCACCCGCAGGACTTTGCGCTGAACTGAGGCATCCAGCCCCTTAATCATCTCATCAAGCTGTTTGTCGCCACCAGAGCGCTCCAGGATTGCTTTGATATTCTCAGGCTCCGGCGCCTCATTGCCCGCCATCTTGTCCTTGGCCGTGGCATCCACCGCCCGGGCCTGCGCAGTTTTCAGATGCGCCTCGGCTGCGTCATGGTCGCGTTTGGCCGCCGCCTCGCGCGCCTGGGAAATCCCCCCGTCGAGCTGTTCCAGATCTTCGCGAATGGCATAGCGATACTCACTGCCCATCAAGGCCTGGTGCTGGGTTTCCAACCCGTCGCAATCCTTAATCAGCTGATCATGGCGTGCTGCCAGGCGCATCAAAGCATGGTGCTTGTCCATCACCGCCTCGATGGCGGCGCTCGCCGTGGTCAAATCGCCGCCTGCCTGCGCCCCCTTCAGAGCAGCGGTGACCTCGGCCTTGAGCCCATCCACGTCCTCTTGGATGATGCTATATTTGACAAAGGGCGCCGTCTTGTCGGTGATGCGGGAAAGGACCCGCGTCGCCAGCGCGTCCAACTGCTTGTGATGGCTGATTTCCTCCTGCAAGGCCTCACAGGCCTTGAGTGCCTCCGGCAGGGCTGCTTTTGCTGCTTTAGGCTCTATTTTCAGCTGTTCTTCGATGGCGTCGACCTGACGCTCTGCGGTCTCAAGGGTCTTGGCATATTCTGCCTCGCTTTCCCATTTCAGCGCATCAAAGACCGCGCGCAGCTTCTCGATCGCGGCGGTGATGGCGGCGGTGTCATCGTCGCCTATGCTTGCAAGATCATCGCCAATCCCGGCCAGGGCGGCGTTGTTCTGTGCCGCCACCAGCGCATCAGCACAATCCTGCGGCAGCGCCGCCAGCAGCGCCTTGGCCTGGCTGAGATGACCGGCAGCCGCCAGCTCCATCATATTGGCATATTTCCCTTCCAGCCGGGCAATCAGCGGCGCGATGTATTTGGCCTGGGTATGGTCCTTGACCTCCTGCACTTTGACGGCCACCGCCTTGCAGCTGTCTTCAAACAGCTGCATCGCCTTGGCCGCATCAATCACCGGCTGGCACGCGGTGGTGGCCAGCGCATCCATCTCGGCCTCGGCAAAGTCAAAGCGGCGCTTGTCCACCGCTGTTTCAGCATGTCCGGCCGCATAGCGGCTGCGGAGGGCCGCCACCTGAGCTGCAAGCTCTCCCTTGGCCGTGACCTTGGCGAGTTCGGCTTCGGCCTCTTGCACCTTGGCCTCAGCCGCGACGCGTTTGAGCTCATAGGCGGTGCGGGCCGTGAGCATCTCCTGCCCCCGTTTGATGACATGATAGGTGCTGGCGGAAATCTTATGCGCCGGGGCATGGGCGCGCTGCTCCAACAATCCGGCAATCGCCACCTTGGCCTCATCCACCTGTTTGCGCTCAGCCGCCAGCAACGGATCTCCCGCAATCAACGCCTCGCGATCCAGAATCCACTTCTGCCGTCGGCGAATGGTTTCCACATGATCGGCGCGGGTGGCCTCATAGGCCTTGGCCCGTTTGACATCCGCCTTCAGCTTGGCAACGCTGGCGCGATATTTGCCCGCCGCCCAATCCGTATCAAAGCTGGTGCCATAACCGGTGATCCGGTCCAGTTCGAGCTGCAGGCTCTGTTTGGCCGCAATCGGATTGGTATAGGTCAGCGATTTGTCGCGACTGCGGATCAGACGGCGTTCCGCATCCGCCAGCTGGATCTTGAGCGGTTTGGACTCGATATAGAGCGCCAGTTTTTGGCGGGCACCGGGCACCGCCTGTTGCGCTTCATTGAGTTTTGCCAGGCCAGTGGAGAAATCAAGCCCAGGCGCTTTGACCGCATCATCCGCCGCTGTCAAAAGCTGGGTCAAGGCGTGAACCTCCGTGGCCAGACAAGTGTCATTGGCGGTGTTTGCTGTGGGTAATTCAGTCTCTACTATAGGGGCAACCGTGGTTCTCAGACTGGTGAAGCTGCCTTTGCAAGCCACCTGATTAAGCACATTCTCCAGCGCCTTGATTGCGGCGGCCAGATGGTCGCGCACCTTGCCCAGGTCCGGGCTAGCACCCATGGAGGCGTCGCGTCCCTTTTGCGCCTCGGCGGCGGCGGCGGCGCGCAGACTGGCAAATGTGCCACCGTCCTTGCCTTCGACATATTTTTCCAGATCACCATAAGTCTTGAAGGCAGCCACCACATCCTTGTCCACTGCCGCCAGCACATCATCCTTTTTCAATTTGGCCAGCTCAGCCCGCATCTCGATCAGGTTTTTGGCCACATCTGCCGCCGCATCGCCGACGATGACGCTGTCCAGCGCGCTTTTGTAATCGCGCGTCGCCCCATGGGTGCCCGCTGCACGCAGATGGCCATCACAGATCGCCAGCTCAGCCGTGGCGGCTGCCGCCTCGGGCAGTTTACGCAGGGCAGCCAGACGTGCCTCTAGCGCGTCGCGTTTGGTCTTATAGGCCAGATAGTCATCCGCGCGGGTCTTATAGGCGGGCCAATTGCCCTGATCTGCCGCCAGAATGCGGGTGGCGCTGTCGAATTTGCGCAGGATTGCATCCGAGGCGGCACTGGCAGAGGCAGCCTCCATCCCGGCGATCACATCGTCAATGCCCGCCTTGCCGGCATGGGCCTTGAAATCATTCAGCCGGGCATCAAAGACCGCGCGCTGATCAACATAGCCCTTGGCCTTTTTGCCGCGCGCCTCCAGGTCATTACATTCGCGCCGCGCCAGAGTCAGTTTTTCGGCGGCCTTGATGACATCCGGCTCCACCCCCGGCTGACAGGCGTCATAGGCGGCCTGACAGCGGTCGATCCCTGCCTGCAGCACCGCTTTTACATTGGCGGGCAGGGCGTTGAGCGTGGTCAGGGCAGTGTTCACCTTGCCCAGCAGCCAGGTTGTGCTGCGCTCACGCTTGAGCAAAAGATCCACCTGATCGGCCAGGGCCGGGATCTTGTTCATCAGCCGGACCGCGGCCTCATAATCCTCGGCCCCAGCCTTGGTAACGCCCTCATCATAGGTATCGCCCAGCTCGTCGATACTGGCCTGGATCGGTGCCCGGGTCGAAGCCTTGGTGCGACGCGGGGTGACCAGGCTCAGCCGATCAGCCTGGATTTGACGATAATGGGCCAGATCATCGGCCTGGGCCTCCAGCGCATCGCCCCGGCTGAGAAAAGAGACAATACCGCCCGAAGCCTTCTTGAAGTCGAACTTGGCAGCCTCGGCCTGTGCCGCAGTGATCTCCGCCTCCATCGCCTCCAGCTTGGTCTTGACCGGATCGATGCTCTTCATCGCATGGGCCTTGATTGGCACCAGCCGCGCGGTAAAGAGCGGATAGGTCTGCGCCCAGGTCTTTTTGTCCTCGCTAAGTTCTTTCACCTGCGGCTCCAGCGCCACCATCAGCCTGGTGGCATCAGCGGCGGCCTGTTCCAGCTCTGCAACCTTCTTCTCCGGCGCGATCCCCAAAAGTGCGGCGGCGCGCTGCATCGCCGTGGCCCAGGGGCCGGGGGCAGGGGCGCCGAATGAGGCAATCAGCCCCTGAACCCGAGTCATCTCGCCGCGCGCGGTTTCAATTTTGGCCAGGGCCTGTTTCTTGGCCGGGTCTTCGACATCCGGCTTGTCGGGGGTCTCACTTTCTTTCTTAGGGCCGCTTGCCCTTTGCTCGGCCTGTTCCGGTGGCTTAGGGCCTGACTGCGCAAGGGGCTGCACCTCGGTGGGTGCCGTCTCGGTTGCGGCCTCATCAGGGGGGGGCAGGTCAGCTGCGCGCGCCGCTTTTGCGGCCTCCGCCGCCTGAGCCAATAGCGTTGACAATGGGCCCACCGATTTCAGCGCAGCGGTAAAATCACCTGTCGCAGCCTTACCCTTACCATAGTCCCAGAGCGCCTGGATCTTGGCGATCTCCCCATGTGTCTCGGCCAAAACCCGCGTCACATGCGGCTCTAACTTGGAAAAAGCCTGTTGCCAGCGCCCGGCAGCGGGATCCTCTGTGGCTGTCTCTGGCTCCGCAGCCTCTGTCTCTCCGGGGGCGCTATGCTCCTCAGCACCGAGATCCTGAGGTCCGGTCTCATCTTTGGCTGCTTCCTCTTTGGCGGCCTGGGCTTTTGCCACTTGCTCCAGGGCCTTTTCCAACTGCGTCAGCAAGGCCGCGACCTTGGAGCTCTCCCCCTTCGACAAGAGCCCCACCGCCCGTTTCAACCCCTCGACCAGCTTGGCCTGGACCGGTCCTGATAGAGGCGCAATTGCATCGCGACAACGGGCCAGTCGTGCCTTGAGCGCCGCCAGTTCCTGTGTTGCGGCCGCTTCTGCCTGCCCTGTGCCGCCCGGCTCTGCCGGCACAGCGGGGGCCGGTTCAGCCAGAGCTTCAGCCTGAGGTTCAGCCTGGGCCTGGCTCTGTGGTACAGCTTCGGTCTCCTCGGGCTCCTGCTGGAACTCGGTGTCACCCGGCGCCATAACCGCCAGCTTCATCTGAATGCCATTGCTGCGAAAGAAGATTCGGAAGTTTTTCACCAAGCCGGCCGGCGGGTCACTGCGGCAGGCCAGTTTCACCAGCTGGCCATCCACCGTCAGGGTGCCAAAACAGGATTTCTGCGGCTGCACGCCGTCGATTTTCTTGACCTGCAACAACAGCTTATCACCGCCCCGCTCCTTGTGCATAATCAAGGCGCAGTCTTCCGGCTTTTTACCCAGAGCCAGTGCAAAACTCAGCTCCTTGTTGCGGGCCAGTTTAATCTTCTGCTTCAGCTCTTTTACGGTTTCCACATCTAGCGGCACGGCCATTCCCCCAACTAATTAACTGATAATAATACTTAAACCGAGGACCCAGAGACCATTCCAAGCCACCGCGGCAGCTGTCTCCCCGGTCAGGATGCACCCAGATGGCAATGTGGTCCAGTTTTTTACCCGCCAGGTCTGTTTTTACCCCCCCACGCCAAGCTGTGCTGCCAGCTGGCCTGTCCTGCACCGCGCGCAGGACGACGGCTGGCCCAGGCTCCAAACCCGGCCCCAAACCGGGGCCGACTGTGGCGCACTGCGAAGGTGGGGCAGAGGAGATGCAGACGCGGGGCCCAAAGGCCCCGCGCCACCAAAATTTTAGGTGCTAAAAAGAGCTTTTCGACTCGCCACCACTCACGGTTATTCACAGCTGTCGGACTGTGGGTAAGTTTAAGCGAACACATTCAAGTGTCAATATGATACGGCCCGTCAGGAATTTGTTTACTTTTGTGCGACACTCGGCACAAAATGGGCAGCATTACCCCCATGGGCACAGCCCTTCAGAGATCTTATTATTCAGAGACCATATGTCCGAAATTTCCAAACTGACAGAATTGAGAAAACTCCTTTTGGACATGGAGCGTTCCATGGGGCTGCAGGATCTTTCTACTGTTGAGCGCGATATCTACTATGCGGCCAGCGATCACACCACCAGTGCCGGGGCCGTCAAGACCACCCTGTTGCAAGAACACGCTCTGCTTGAAAATGTCTCACGGCCGACCTTTTTTCGGGCACTGAAATCCCTGCAGGGCAAAGGGTACCTGGAACAGTGCAAAAACTCTGTTCGTGGTTATTATATTGTTAAGGTCCCAGCAAGATAACCCAAGGTAGCAATACACGAGGGCAGCAGTGACACCAGCAAGAACAGTGGCAGGTCTCAACCTGGGGAAAGAGACCGCCATTGTGTCTTTGGCCTATATCGGCGCCTTTTTTGCCACCTTTGAGGTGCTGATGCCGCTGCAAAACATCCTGGTTCCCGCTTTTGACAATCCTGCCAGCCTGTTGTTCCTCCCCCATGGGGTGCGGGTGCTGGCCGCCTGGCTGCTGGGGCCGCGCTCTGTGGTGGCATTGCTGCCCGGAGTCGTCTTGGGCTTTGTCTATGCAGCCGGCTGGGGGGCCTTTGAGCCCAGCCGCCTGAGCGCCATGGCTGTTGCCGTCACCGTGCCTGCCACCTGTTTCTTTCTGCTGCGCCTGCTGGGGCAGGATCTCAGACCGGCGCCGGACCGCAGGCCCTGCTGGCCCTGTATCATGGGGATTGGGCTGGTGATTTCCATGATCAGCTCGGTGTTGACCAACTACGCCTTTGGCAGCGCCCCACGGGATTACATTGCCTATCTGATCGGCGATATGTTGGGCCTGTTCTTCCTGATGCTGATACTGATGTTGATCTTTCGTGGCCTGCGCCACTCCAGCGCCTCCGGCAACTGACACCCTCCAGCCGAGGACCGACTCAAGTCATCCAATCAACGGGCCTGCTCAACAGACCCATCAACAGGTCCCATCAGCTGGCCTGGCGCTGATCTTCTGCGCTGAGATCCCAGCTGTCCTGGCCCGACGTTTGGCCCGATATCTGGCCTGACGTCTGGCCTAGCTCCTGCGGTGCCGCGCCGCCGCCGGTGCGAAAACCGCCAAGCGCAGAATCCATCGCCTGCGCCTCCTGCGACAGGCCAACGCTGGAGGAAGTCACCTCCTCGAACAGGGCAGCGTTTTTGGCAGTGGCATCGTCCAGATTGCCCATCGAGGCATTGATCTCTTTCAGATTGCCGGACTGTTCCGATGAGGCCCGGGAAATATCCTGCATCAAGGTCGCTGCACTGGTCACAGAGGTGGAAATCTCCCCGATCACCTCGCCGGTGCGCGTCACCAGATCGGCGCCCAGCTCGACGTTTTCGCCGCTTTCAGCCACCAGGATGGAAATTTCTGTGGCCGCTTCCTTGGAGCGATGCGCCAGGGTGCGCACCTCCGAGGCCACCACCGCAAACCCCTTGCCAACCTCCCCGGCCCGCGCTGCCTCGACCCCCGCATTCAGCGCCAGAAGATTGGTCTGTTTGGCAATGTTTTCAATCATCCCAATGATCTTGGCAATCTTGTCCGAGCTGGTTTTGATATTGTCCATGGCGGCAACGGTCTGTTGCACCACATCCAGGCTTTCATCTGCATTCTGCCGCGCCACCTCCACCGAGGCCGAGGCCTCTCCGGATGCGGTTGCCGTCTGGGAGATTGAGACCGAAAGCTGGTTCACTGCCGCCGCCGTGCTGGC
Source organism: uncultured Pseudophaeobacter sp. (assembly GCA_905479575.1). Classification (GTDB taxonomy): domain Bacteria; phylum Pseudomonadota; class Alphaproteobacteria; order Rhodobacterales; family Rhodobacteraceae; genus Pseudophaeobacter. Next base: position 2,530 of record CAJQNB010000076.1, on the reverse strand, counting down.
CAGCGTCTGCGCAGTGCGTTCCGATCGCTCCGACAGATCGCGCGAGGCGGCGGAGATTTCCGAGGTGCCCCCGGCAATGGATTTGCCGCTCCTGCTGAGACTGCTGACAGAGACTTCCAGACCTTCGAGGGCGGCGTTGAAATCATCGCGCAGCTTGGCGTAGCCGGGGCTCATGTCATCATGGATGCGAATGGTCAGATCGCCTCGCGACAGCTGCGCCAGGCCTTCGCCAATGGCGGTCACCGCTGCGGTCTGATCGGCGCGGCGCTTGTCACGCTCTGCCTTTGCGGACTTTTCGTTCTCGGCCTTTTCCACCAGCCCGTCCCGGAACACCGACAGGGCGCAGGCAATCTGGTAGATTTCGGCACTGGCGCGCTCAAACCCGCGCACCGGGCTCAGATCGCCCTCGGCCAGTTGTTCGGTGGTCTTGCTGATCCTGGCCAGCGGCCGGGTGATCAACACCCGGGTCAGCACCAGCGCCAGCACCAGCACCCCGGCAAATCCCAGCATCAACATCTGCATGCGCTGTTGCGCCCGCCCCATGCGGGTGGTGATGCCACTGGCCATCTCGGCAATCTCAACCTGGCTAACAGCGCCCAGCTCGGCCGCATGATTGGCGATGCTCAACACCACTTCGGCGGTGTGATCCGAAGCCGCAGCCGCGGCTTCATTGGCTTTGAGCGAGCCCACCTTAAAGGCGGCCAGCCCCTGGGTGGGGTCGGCCAGGGCAATCATCCCCTCCAGCTCGGCGGCAAGACTGCCATCGTTGAAGTCCATAAACGTGTTCAGCACCTCAGAAGCCTGTTGTATCGGCGCAATCGTGGCTTCTGCAGTGGCAATATCAGAGGCGGCAACAACGTCCAGAGCCGCCAGCTGGAAGCTGCTGATCGCGCCGGTTACCCGCAAGAGTTCCTGCAAAACCCCCACCTGATTGTCCAATAGGTCCTGGATCGCCTGCTTGTTGTTATCGCTGGCCTGGGTGGCCGCAATCGACAGGGTAAAGACCATCTTATCCAGCGCCCGCGACAACGGCGCCGAGCTGCTCTGGCGCGCCTTCATCACAATTTTGCGGCTTTCTTTCTGTTCCTTGCGGCTGGCATTCAGGGTGGTCCTGAAGACCTCAACCCCTTCGCGCACCCGTTTGGCGCCAAAGGCATCCAGACCAATCTCTTCCAGCCGATCCAGAACCGGCTCCAGATGGGTAAGCGCCTCGGTGGCCATGGCCTCCAGGGTTTTGCGGGTTTTGACATCGCGCACATGGCCCAGAGCCAGCGCCGCCCCTGACAACAGGTTGATGTCGCCGCGCGCCTCCAGCAGGGTCTGCAAGCCGCCAAACTGTTTCTCCACCAGATCGCTCAGCACCCCATCCACCTGGGTGATGGTTGCGTTGCCCCCCGCCATCAGATTTTGATAGGCCGCGTCGGCCACCACCAGAAGTTCACTTTGCAGCGCCTCGCTATAGCCCTGCAATTCAGCGGTCTGGGTTTCAATCCGCTCCTGATTTTGAAAGGCGCTTCGACGGGCGCCCACCAGGCTTTTTAGAGTTTCAGCCGCCTCCGCTGCCTCAACCTTGAAGCCTTCCTGTTCATCCCCCGGCAGGGCCGCAATGCTGGCGCTCAGCGCTTCCGCCGCCTGCAGCACCGCCTGTTCGGCAACCGCCAGCTCAGCCTCATTTGTCGACAGCAAGACCCGGGTCATGGCATTTTTGCTTTTGCTGGCGGATTCGCCCAGCTTCCGGCTCATCTCAAGATGCGGCAGCTTGTCCCCCGACAGCTGCTGCATCTGGCTGCCAACCTCGCCAAAAACCATAGAGACCAGAACGCCTCCAACCGCCGTAGCCGCCCCCAGCGCCAGCAGGATCAGGGTGATTTTGGCACCAATACTGGAGAAGGGCAGTCTTCTGCGTTTGGTTGTCGCTGGTTTCTTTTCCGCACCTGTGACTGTCATGCTGTACCCGCGCCTTCACCTAATTTTCAGCAGCCCCAAAGCTCAGTGGAGCCGATACATCCCGATCAAACATCATAGAGGCCGGATCCAGCATCTGTGGACACGGCGCGCCTGAAAAACCTGATCGGTTCCCAAAAGAGGTCACAAGAGGGTAAAAGAAGCATGAGCAGCAGATAGAAATAACGCAGAAAACTTTAGCGGACTTGCGGCGCGCGCCTTCAGCGATTGTAAACGCCCTTCAGAAATGTCACTGCGGGCGCGCCAGTGGCAAGGCTTAGCGACCCGGAGACCTCAAATGTCGCAGGGTTGATAAGCCTTGCGGATTGATGTCGGATCGCCGATGCGCCTTCGGTTTGGGAGCGCTTCAAAAGCCTGAAAATCTGCCGACGCGTCAGGTCCAGCAAGATAGGGGGAATTTCGCAACCCAGTTTAGAATGTGCCCTGTGTGAACTCACGGTGAAGTGCAGTTCTTGATATCTCGTTTTACTCCAACCGGTTCTGAATTTCCATCAGGTTGCTTTCAAAGACCTCAGCGGGCGTCCGGTAGCCAAGGCACTTGCGCGGCGTTTCGTTGAGGCGGTGG
>CAJQNB010000075.1 GCA_905479575.1 uncultured Pseudophaeobacter sp. | reverse complement strand
CCTTCAAGCTTTCTTCACGCAGACCGTCGGCCAGCAGGTTGAGACCCAGCACGAGCGAGAGCAGCGCAATCGCAGGTGGCAGAGCAGGGTGCGCCACGATCAGCAGGAGTTTGCGGCCTTCGTTGATTGTGGAGCCCCAATCGGGAGACTCTGGTGGCAGACCAAGGCCAAAGAAGCCGAGAGTACCCAAGAGGATCGTGGTGTAGCCGATGCGCAGACAAAAATCGACGATCAGCGGCCCGCGTGCGTTGGGCAGGATTTCCCACAGCATGATGTACCATGAGCCTTCGCCACGTGTTTGGGCGGCGGCGACGTAGTCGCGCGTGTGCAGATCGAGTGCGAGACCGCGCACAATACGGAACACGGTGGGCGAGTTCACAAAGACCACCGACACAAACACGACAAGAATACCTCCCGCCACATCAAAAAGATCAAGGAACCCGGGCAAGACATAGATGATCGAGCCGACCTCGGAAATCAGAGACAGGTAAATCCACGCCATAGTACCCAGCACCCCGATCAGGAGGGGGGTGCGAAAGTTCGGCTGTGTGTAGTAGCGCGAGTTGAGCAGAATACACACAAAGACCAGCGGGAAGATAAACAGGAACACGGCCATGAAGTTCGGTATGCCGGTATCCACGATTTCAGGTGTCACCAGAAGATAGAACAACAGGATGACCGGAAACGCGAGGATCAGGTTGGCCAAGAAACTGAGCACTGTGTCCAGCCTTCCGCCATAATACCCCGCAGGCAGACCAAGGGTGATGCCAACCATAAAGGCAAACATCGTGGCCAGCGGCGCGATCTGCACCACTACCCAGGCGCCTTTGACCATCCGGCTGAACACGTCCCGTGCCAGATTGTCGCCACCTAGAAGGTAATATGCATATTCACCTTCTTCCGCTCCGGCGAGTGGAGTGCCCGGCACCTTGTTCTTCATACCAGACACTTGGTTGAGCGGGTCATGGGTGATGATGAAGTCCATCGCCCCAAATATGCCCGTGAAGACCCAGAACATAACAAGCGCATAGCCAATCATGCCGATAGGGCTGTCAAAGAGTTTGCCGTATAAACCCAGACGACGTTTGAACAAGATCGATACAACAAAAAGCAGGATCAGCGTGATCCAAACAGGTCCAAACTGTAGAAAGATACGGAGGATGATTTCGCCCCAGCTGAGTGGTTCCATGAGTTCGGCCCCCCTTAAGAAATTCGGATGCGTGGATTGAGGTAGACGTAGCCGATATCAGAAATCAGCTGCGTCACCAGAACCACGATGACCGATACCACCGAAACCGCCAGAAGCAGCTCGATATCGTTATTGCCAGCGGCTTGCACCAACACCCATCCAAATCCCTTGTAGTTAAACAAGGTTTCGACAATCACCACACCATTCAGAAGCCACGGGAACTGAAGCATGATGACGGTAAACGGCGCAATCAGCGCATTGCGCAGGGCGTGTTTCATGACGATGTTGGGGAAACTCACACCTTTGAGGCGGGCAGTACGGATATACTGCGCTGTCATCACTTCGGTCATCGAGGCGCGGGTCATGCGGGCAATGTAGCCCATGCCATAAAGCGCAATTGTCAGTACCGGCAGAAAGAAGTTCTCAAAGGTTGGGTTTTCAGTGGCGGCGGTGGCAGAGCCTTTGAACCACTTCAACCCAACTGTGGAAGAGGTGAATATTGCGATAAAGACCACGCCTGAAACATATTCCGGGGTGGCAGTTGTCAGAATGGAGACGGTTGAAAGGCTGCGGTCCGTCACCGATCCCTCGCGCATGCCGGCCAGAACACCGATGATCAACGCGGAGGGGATCATCAGCAGCAAAACCCAGCCCATCAGGCGCAGGGTATTGCCCAGACGTTCTGAAACCACACTGGCAACATCCTTTTGTAACACCGTGGATCGCCCCCAGTCACCCTGCAGAATACCACAAAACCGCGGGGCTTCGGCGGCCTGGGCCTGGGGCACAGTACCGGCTATGCAGCGGCCAGATATTCCGTCATCACCCTGCAGTGTCCATCCGGGCAAGACGCCCAGCCATTGACCATATTTTATAGCCATCGGCTGACTGTAGCCGTTCTTGTCAAGCCAGCTGGCCACGGCCTCGTCGGTCATCCGGAAGTTGCCTTGGGTCTTGGCGAGCTTTTCCAGATTTGGATACAAATTGGTGAGCGTAAAAACGATGAACGTCAGGCATAGCGCCGTCAGAAGCATCACGCCTGAGCGGCGTAAAATGAACAATCCCATAGGGTTCCCTGTTGGTCTGGCGTCAAAACCGGGGCCACCTCGCAGGTGCCGCCTTGGTCTTTTTGGCTGCCCTGAGCCGCAGTGCAGATCTGCGGCTCAGGGGGAGGGACGTAGGTGGTGGCTGCTATCTTAGGCCGACCAACCCCATTTGTAGTGATGATGTTCAAAGGTTACATGCATATCGGCATTGGCAACGCCTTCGCGCATGTGACGATAGAGGGAGCGCCAGTAGGGTTGGATGGTAACGCCTTCATCCTGAACGATCATCTCCATCTTCTTCATAACTTCGCGACGCTTGTCGGCGTCTGCAATGGCCAAGGCCTCGGTCAGCAGGCCATCGAACTCTTCATTGGACCAGCCAAATTCGTTCCAAGCCTCGCCCGAGCGATAGGCCAGCGCGTGGATCTGCACACCCAAGGGGCGCGGATTCCAGTTTGTTGAGCTGAAGGGGTATTTCACCCAATCGTTCCAGAAGGTCGAGCCAGGCAGCACTGTCCGCTTCACCTTGAAGCCGGCATCGCGCAGCTGTGCTGCAACCGCATCGGTGGTGTTTTTGCGCCAATCATCATCAATCGAGATGATTTCATGTTCGAAATCCAACATGCCTGCTTCTTCCATCAGGGCGCGGGCGGCTTCGGGATCATGTTTCTGCGGGGGTAGCTCGGCATATTCGGGATGGATTGGGCCCACATGGTGGTTTTCGGCTGCTTGACCACGGTTGCCATAGCCAAGTTCAAGACAGACAGCGTTATCAACGGCCATTTGGATCGCCTGGCGGACGCGTTTGTCCGCATAGGGGCGTTTGCCATCTACTTCGGCCAGCTGGTTGGGACGCACCACGATGGTGGCCATGGTGACAACCTCGGATTTGGGGTAGCCCAGCGCGTCCATTACATCAATGAATTCACCAACCGATTCATAGAGCATGTCAACTTCGTCGGATTCCAGCGCGGCCAGCCAAGACGAGGGGTCGGTGCCAAAATCAGTGTATTCGATGCGATCCAGAGCAGGGGTGCCATAGACCTCTTCGCCCCACCATTTATGGGCCGTGTTGCGCTCCAATACAGCTTTGACGCCCACTTCCAGGGTGCTGAGCAGATAGGGGCCAGTGCCGACGTTATTAGTGAAGTCATTGGTCTGAAAGCTGGAATGGGTAATGGCGGCAGGGTAATCTGCCATGCCGGCAATCAGTGAAATATCCGGGCCAGGCAGGTTCAGGCGCAGAGTGTGGTCGTCCACAATCTCGATGCTGCCCTCGGCTGCGGCATTGGTCTCGGCGTCGATAAGCGTGGCGAAACGCCCGGCCATCGAGTTGCCCTCGAGCCCCTTGTCGCACCACCCAGCAATGTTACGTGCCACATCTTCGGCGGTGAAGGCGTCGCCATTGTTCCAGGTCACGCCCTTACGAACATTCAGGGTATAGACTGTGGCGTCGTCATTGACCTCCCAGCTCTCCAGCAGCATGCCCCGAATGGTGCCGTCGTTGTTGTACTCTACCAGATACTCCAGCGTGCCGCGTGTCTGGTTGCCCATTTGTGACCAGTCATAGGTCCGTGGGTCTTTGAGAGGGCGCACCTCCATCTGGACCCGCAGGGTGCCGCCGGTTTTCATTTCGGTTGCCGCCTGGGCGGCGGGGGCCGCCAAACCAAGAAGGCCGTAAGCCGCCGCTGCGCTCACCCCCAGACCGGTGGCGCGGGTCAGGAATTCGCGGCGGTCCAGCTTGCCTTCGATCACCTCCTGGGCATGCATTTTTGCGGCCCAGTGTGGTGTCACGTCTGTTGTGGAATTATGGGTCATTCGGATCTCCCTTTGGTGCACCGCCGGGGAACTGTTCCCCTTCTGGACATTGCCAATGTGTTTCCGGACCTGAGGTCAGAAACGGTGCGGTTGTGGCTTATTGCCTTTTGATGGCCTCATTCGGCCCTAGATCCGAAGGCAGGTCAATGCTTAGAATCGATCTTTGGGGGGCTAAAAGCGACATTATTGGTGTCGATTTTGACTTGTGGCCCTCAGCTGGTCGAAGACTGGGCACTTGTGCCCAGTTCTGAAGGCTTGGGAGAAGTGTCATGCGGTGAATCGATGCAAAAGAATCGCCAGAGCTGTCGCTGCACTTTGGGAGGCGCAAGTCAGGGCAGCTCAAAGATGCGTCACGCTGTCAGTCAGTTCTCGGTCTGAGCAGGCGCACAAATTCAGGGGCATCACATTTCCCGAGACCGGTTCATATAGGCCAGTTCGAAAAAAGATGACTACAAAGATGACTACAAAGAGTAGCGGTTTGACAAGGCGGTGAGGGTCACTGGCGTCTACGGGAGGTTTTTCGCAGGGTGCTGGGGGTCTGGCCGGTGTGTTGGGTAATGAAGCGGGTGAAATAGGCTGGGCTGCCGAAGCCAATCTGGTCCGCGATATCCCGCATGGTCATATCCGAAAACGCCAACAGACAGCGCGCCGCATAGAGCTGGCGTTCGGTGAGCAAAGCCGCAGCCGTTTTGCCGGTTTCTGACTTGCAGACGCGGGTGAGGTGGGTCGGTGTCACATTCAGGGCAGCGGCGTGGTCGGCCATTGTGGAGCGCGCGTCATAGTAGTCGCTGACCCGTTGGCAATAGGATTGCGACAGGCGCCGGGCGGCGGATGGCCGCTCTGGGGGCAGGGGACCTGAAGGCGGCAGGCGGCGCAATTGAATGCTGATCAGCTCACTATAGGATTGCAAGGCGCGCCGCCACAGGGCCGGGTGGCCGGTCTGTTCCTGCACCATGGCTTCGAGCAGAGCATTGAGCCGCGCCTGTTCGCGCGCGTCAGAGATTTTCAGATGCAGGGGTTTGTCAGGTGTAGCGACCGGAGCGGTGACCGGAATGCGCAATGCCTGTCCCAGGCATTGGCGGCCAAATTCTACAGACCACAGCGACCTGGCGGGAAAGAACAAAGCGCTATGTGTGCTGAACCCGCGCTGGTTCCCATCCATCAGCATACGCCCCTGACCACGGGTGACCCAGATCAGCAAATGCTCTCCGCGATCATGCGCAAGCTCGGTTTGCCATGCGCCAAACGATACCAGTTGGGAAAGTGGAATAACCTGGATTTCTTCGTTGGGGTTAGGATCAAAAGGCATTCAGTGGCAAACACTTCAGTAATAGGGACAATTTGAAGCGAGCAGGCCATGAATTTTTGATTCTGGCAAGTTCTGCAAAAACCAACTGTTGCTGAAGTGTTTTTCCGTTTCCTATTTGCAACCCAGAATTGTTATGGCTGTGCGGTTATTTATGCCATCAGAGTGTATCGGTTCTGCGTGGTTTTAATCGGCGCAGCTCTGGGTCGTGTCGCGAAGGTGGTGGAAATTTGAAGGTGGCGTAATCTCCGGGTGAACTGAACCCACCCAACCGGCGGCAGCAACCGCCAGGGAGATCACGCCATGAAGAACAATACCGACACTGCCGCGCTTTCGCTA
>CAJQNB010000074.1 GCA_905479575.1 uncultured Pseudophaeobacter sp. | reverse complement strand
CCCCCAACGCCAGAGCCGATCGATCAAACCCTCGATCGTGTTTCTGAGAGGGTCCGCGACCTGATCGCAACAAAGGGTTATTGTGGCCTGCCGCCCCATGCCGCTTGATTTTCCGGCAATCCGCGCGGCTGCGCTGGATTTGAAGCAATACCACGGCTTTGAGCGGCTTTTGCGGTTCCTTGACCTCGGCGGCATGATCACACCGCCAAGCGATGATCCGCAGGACTGGTGGGAACCAGAAACCCTGACCCACCGCGCAGACCTCCTCGGCATCTGCGAAATTGGCAGCGATAACTATGCCGCGCTATCAGCCTGGCTCGCCGCCGCTGCCAAAACCCCGGTCGCTCAGCACTCCTCCCCATACCCGACACCGGCAGCGTGAGCGCTGCCCAATGGGGCGCGGCACTCAAAGCCCACCACTCACGAACAACAGCCGCGCCCCATCCAGACAACAGGAGGCAGCAATGCAGCAGATCACCCAGGACAAGACCCCCATGCGCGCCGCCATGCTGGCCAATGACGTGGCCTTTCAGCGCTACGCCGCCACCCGCAATGGCTTTCCCGGTGGCCAGTTCAGCCCGACGGCAGCAACCGAACATCTGCGCACGGTCTGCCAGGTCACTAGCCGCCGCCAGCTTGCAACCGACACCGCTGCGCGCCAGCGGTTTGAGAATATGCACACCGATTTCCTGATTTGGTCTGGCCGCATCCAAGCCCCCAGAAAGCATGGGTAAATGACCATGAAACACGCCCCGACTGATTTCGTCCGTGCACTTGCTGCTGCTGTACAGGCAGAGATGCCAGCCCCTCGACAAGAAAAGCCGTTCGGCCTCGGCGCGCCTTGGATGCATCACGCCACCCCGGAAGAATTTGAACGCCTTGCGCGCCTTCACAGCCGGATCTTGCGTAAAGAACTGGCGCTTGCAGCCATGCGTGAAGAACGCGCCGGCATCATGCGGCGCTGTATCCGCCGCATGCGACGTGCCGCAGGAAAAGACTAGGACCGCCATGAAACAGCTAAAAGTTCTGATCGGCTGCGAAACCAGCGGCGCGGTGCGTCGGGCATTCCTTGAGCGCGGCCATGACGCCTGGTCCTGTGATCTGTTGCCCGCGCAAGATCGCAGCAACCGACACATGCAATGCGATGTGCGCGAGGTGCTGGATATGGGTTGGGATCTGCTGGCCGTGATGCATCCGCCCTGCACCCGGCTATGCAACAGCGGCGTGCGATGGCTGCACCAGCCGCCAAAGGGACGCAGCCTGGCAGAGATGTGGGCTGACCTCGATGAAGGCGCCGCGCTGTTTTCTGCCTGCTGGAATGCACCGATCGCGCGCGTCGCGGTGGAAAATCCGGTGATGCACAAACACGCGAAACAGCGGATCGAGAACTTTCAGCCCGCTGCCCAACATGTGCAGCCCTGGTGGTTTGGGGAGCCTGCCTTCAAATCCACAGGGATTTACCTGCGCGGGTTGCCCAAGCTCACCCCCACAAACAAGCTGACACCGCCTGAGAAAGGCACAAAGACCCACAAACGCTGGTCAGCCATCCACCGCGCTCCGCCAGGCAAACTGCGCTGGCAGATCCGCAGCAAGACCTTCCCAGGCATTGCCAGCGCCATGGCAGATCAGTGGGGCAACTATGCGTCAGAGCAATCATTGGCAGCACAAGCCTGCCCTAATTACCCTCGGAGGAACACATGAAACCATTCACGCCGGAAATGCTTGCAGATCGGTGGGGCGTCAGTGCCACCACCGTTCGCAACATGTGCATGGACGGAAGCCTTCAGCATTTTCGCTTGGGTCGTCTATACCGAATACCAGCCTACACCGTAGAGGAAATTGAGAAATGCCAGACATCAGCATCGGAAGGTTCAGAGGCGGCTTTTGCGTCTATTGGCGCGAAGACGGAAAACGGCGCCGCTATCAGCTTGAGGCACGCACCCGAGCGCAGGCCGAGCCAGAGGCAATAGACGTTTACCGCCGGGAGACCCTCTCGCAGCAACAGGACAATTCCACTGTGTCGAACATATGGGAGGCCTACCGGCGCGACCTGGGCAGCAAACCCACCGCAAAAACGATGGTCTACACTGGCAAGGCCGTGCTGGAGCATTTTGGCGCCTACCGGCCAGATCAAATCAACACCGCCTTATGCCGATCATATGTGACCAAGCGGACCGCCGCTGGCAAGTCACAGGGCACGGTTCACACAGAGCTGGGCCATTTGCGCAGCGCCATGCGCTTTGCAGTCAAAGAACGGATCATTGAGCGCGCACCAGATATCGAGCGACCCGCGAAGCCAACACCAAAGGAGCGATACCTAGAGAAGTCTGAGATCTCAGCTCTCATTAACGCCGCCTCTGCCCCACACATCAAACTGGCAATTCACCTGCTGTTTGCGACAGCAGGGCGCATCGGTGCAATTTTGGAATTGACCTGGGACCGGGTGGATCTGGAGCGTGGTATAATCAATCTGCGCCTCGAAGACGCAAAGACCCGCAAAGGCCGCGCGATTGTACCGATGAATGACGGGATCCGCGCAGCACTTCAGACCGCTCACCATGCCGCCTTGAGCGACTACGTGGTGGAATATGCAGGTGGGCAAGTCAAAAATATTCGCAAGGGATTTGAGGCGGCTTGTGCGCGGGCCAGACTGGAAAACGTAACCCTTCACACGATCCGCCATTCCAGTGCTGTGGCCATGGTTTCAAATGGAGTGCCGCTGGAAAAGGTCGCTCAATACCTCGGGCATTCCAACGTGGCGATCACCTATCAAACCTACGCCAGATTTGCACCAGGCCACCTGCAAGATGCCGCAGAGATTCTGGATTTCACTCAAGTACGAAAAGTCCGGTAAAATGACATTAGGTTCACAGAACCTAGGAACACTTTGCAAGCACCGCCCACCCCAAATAAATTACTATATTTTTCAAATGGATGGATGGTGGGTGATAAGAGATTTGAACTCCTGACATCTTCGATGTGAACGAAGCGCTCTACCACTGAGCTAATCACCCGGTGCGCTGGGTAGTACCCTCAGGTCTCGCCCTACGCAAGAGGGGCCTAGGAAGAAATATCCGTATCTTCGGCAATTTCCTGACCGCCGCGCGGTTGCTCCAATGGCTGGCGCAGCCGACAGACATGCAGAGTGCCATTGCTGCGCAGCTCGCTGCGTTTCAGTAACAATTTGCCAAAGGGTCTGAGGTTCAGATCGCGGCCAGAGGCCACTGTCTCTCCGAGTACGGACAAAAGCGCCTCGACAACCGGCTTGGCATCTTTTTTCTTCACCCCGGACCGCAGAACGACCTCATCAATCAGTTCCTTCTTGTTCAGGGGCGGCACGTCGAGCACCGGTGTCGAGGTCACCACAACCGGGCTGGGGTCCTGCCCGGCAGCCAGTGTCTGGGGCGGGGTAGCGGATTTGTCCGAAATATCCAACGGGGGTGCTCCTTCTTTTGCCAGCTCAGGTGACGTGGCCGGATCCTGCTGCGCTGCCTCTGCCAGCCGCGCTTTGGTTGCGGGTTTTTGCGGCAAAGCTTTACGCGTCGCCGGTTTGCGACCGCCTGTCTTACTGCTGGTCATGATGTGCCTCGATTTTCTGATGTTGCCTATCCATCATCTTTGCTCAGGCTAGGCGGTCCCACAGTGGAAGGCCAGATATGTGGTTTACAAAAGGTCTACCTGTGACTTTTACAGAGTTCCCTGCCCTTTTTCAGGTCTTGCACAGGTGTTGGTGAGGCACTTTAAGCCCCCCTTGCCAGCGCAGCCCCAAAGCTAAAACTGCGGCAAGGCGGTGCGGGCAATCATGGTGCGCAGGGTAAAGCTGGAGCGGGTATTTCGAATACCGGAGACCCGCATCAAACGCTCCTCCAGAAAGCGATCAAAATCATTCAGATCCTGCGCCACAACCCGCAGCAGGATATCGCGGGTGCCTGTCATCAGGTAGCATTCCATTACCTGATCAAACTGACGCACCGCGCGTTCAAAGGCCTGCAGGGCATCGGTGGATTGATTGTCCAGCTCGACCGCCACAAAAATTGTCACCGGCAGCCCCAGTTTGGCCTGGTCCACCCGTGCCGAATAGCCGCTGATCACCCCGGCTTCCTCCAGCATGGCAACCCGCCGTGCACAGGGGGTCGCAGACAGGCCAACGCGCTCAGACAGCTCGGCCATCTTGATCCGCCCCTGCGACTGCAGAATGGCGACTATCTTGCGATCAATACTGTCCATGAAGCTTTCACCTATAATTCCACCCAACTGTAGACAAAACCTCCAATAGATAGAAGCCCTACGCTTAATTTTGGCGAAAACCTTCACTCCCCCTAGGTTAAACAGGCGTCTTATCCAGGAGGAGCCAGAAAAATGACAGTCACCCCCGTCGCATCCACGACCCATGAAGAGATCTACCGTGTCGCGGACACAGCCACCGGGCTGATCGGCTATATCGCGCTGCATTCAACGCAGCTGGGCCCCGCTGCGGGCGGATTGCGGATGCGCCCCTACAGCAGTGAGGAAGAGGCGCTGGTGGATGTCAAACGGCTCAGCGAGGGTATGACCTACAAAAATGCCGCGGCAGGTCTGGCGCTTGGCGGTGGCAAGGCGGTGATCATCGGCGACCCTGGCGTAGATAAATCCCCCGCCCTGCTGCGCGCCTTTGCCCGCGCCATTCACAGCCTTGAGGGCCGCTACTATACCGCCGAAGACATGGGGATGAGCCCGGTAGACATGGCCATTCTGGCAGAAGAGACCCCCTATGTGGCCGGTCTCGCCGATGGTGAGTTTGCCAGTGGAGATCCCTCGCCGGTTACCGCGCGGGGCATTTTCAACGCTATCCGCACCTCCCAGGCGCACCAGAGCGGCAGTGGGGATCTGACCGGGCTAACCATTGCGGTACAGGGGCTGGGTCACGTGGGATATTATCTCTGCGGTTACCTGCACGCAGCTGGGGCCAGGCTGATTGTTACGGATGTCCAGCACGCACAAATCGACAAAGCCGTCGCCGAGTTTGGCGCCACCGCAATTGCCCCCGAGGCAATCTATGGCGTGCAGGCCGATATCTTTGCTCCCTGTGCCATTGGTGGCATCCTGAACGCGCAGACCATCCCTCAGTTGCAGGTGTCCGTCGTCTGTGGCGGCGCCAACAACCAACTGGCCACCCCGGCTGATGGCCAGGCGCTGCATGACGCAGGTATTCTTTATGCGCCGGATTTTGTCGCCAATGGCGGCGGCATCATCAATGTTGCCTCCGAGATCGAGCAGATCAGCAATCGCGCTGACTATGTCGCAGATAAGCTCAGCGCGCTGGATCTGACCCTGGCCACCATCCTAAACCAGGCAAAAGTGGAAGATCAGAGCCCCGACGCGGTGGCGATCACCACAGTTCTGGCCAAAATGGCGCAGCAAAGCGCCGCCTGAGCCAAATAGAAATAGACGAGATACTAAGAGCCCATGACAAAGGGGCCAGAACGGAAAGAGTAACAATAAAACGATAAAGGGCGACCCGCAGGGGCCGCCCTCTTTTTTATCAGAAAACAAAGGTTCAGATCAGAGCCTCTGTTTTTATCCCAAGCGGCTTAATGCGCTGGGGCACCCGACGCCCGGGAGCCAGCCTCCAGCGCGGCCTTTGCCGCAGCGGCCTCTTCTTCGGCAGCCTCGTCCCATTCGATCGGCTCGGGCTGGCGAACCAGCGCATGCTGCAGAACTTCCGAGACATGGCTCACCGGGATGATCTCCAGGCCTTCTTTGACGTTATCCGGGATCTCGGGCAGATCCTTGGCGTTTTCCTGTGGGATCAGCACTGTTTTGATACCGCCACGCAGGGCCGCCAGCAGCTTTTCCTTCAAGCCACCAATGGCCAGCGCATTGCCCCGCAGGGTAACCTCGCCGGTCATGGCGATGTCCTTGCGCACGGGAATTTTTGTCAGCACCGACACGATGGAAGTCACCATGGCCAGACCCGCCGAGGGACCATCCTTGGGGGTGGCGCCTTCGGGCACGTGGACGTGGATATCCCACTTGTCAAACTTGGGCGGCTTCACCCCGATCTTGGGCGAGATGGAGCGCACATAGGAGGAAGCGGCCTCGATGCTTTCCTTCATCACATCGCCCAGCTTCCCTGTGGTCTTCATCCGGCCTTTGCCCGGCAGGCGCAGGGCCTCGATCGACAGCAGCTCGCCACCTACCGAGGTATAAGCAAGCCCGGTGACAACACCCACCTGATCTTCCTTTTCGGCCAGACCATAGCGGTATTTGGCAACGCCCAGGAACTCATCCAGATTGTCAGAGGTGACAGAAACGCTCTCGACCTCTTTCTTGACGATCTTGGTCAGCGATTTACGCGCCACCTTGGCAATTTCACGCTCCAGGTTCCGCACCCCAGCCTCGCGGGTGTAGACGCGGATGATATCCTTCAGCGCCTCATCGCTCATCTCGAATTCCTTGGCCTTCAGACCATGGTTCTTGACTTGCTTGGACACCAGATGCTGTTTGGCAATCTCGCGCTTTTCGTCCTCGGTGTAACCAGACAGCGGGATGATTTCCATCCGGTCCAGCAGCGGCCCAGGCATGTTGTAGCTGTTCGAGGTGGTCAGGAACATCACGTTGGAGAGGTCATATTCGACCTCCATATAGTGATCCACAAAGGTGGCGTTCTGTTCCGGATCAAGCACTTCCAGCATCGCTGAAGCTGGATCACCACGGAAATCCTGGCCCATCTTGTCGATCTCGTCGAGCAGGATCAGCGGGTTGGTGGTCTTGGCTTTTTTCAGTGCCTGGATGATCTTGCCGGGCATCGAGCCGATATAGGTCCGGCGGTGGCCGCGGATTTCTGATTCATCACGCACACCGCCAAGCGAGATGCGAATAAACTCGCGCCCCGTTGCCTTGGCCACGGATTTACCAAGCGAGGTTTTCCCCACACCAGGAGGGCCCACAAGGCAGAGGATCGGGCCTTTGAGCTTGGTCGAGCGCTGCTGCACCGCAAGGTATTCGACAATGCGTTCTTTGACCTTTTCCAGACCATAGTGATCCGCATCCAGGATGTCCTGTGCCTTGCCCAGGTCCTTTTTGACGCGTGATTTCACGCCCCATGGAATGCCCAACATCCAGTCGAGGTAGTTGCGCACCACGGTGGCCTCGGCCGACATCGGCGACATGTTCTTGAGCTTTTTCAGCTCCGCATCAGCCTTTTCACGGGCTTCTTTCGACAGTTTGGTTGCAGCGACCTTCTCTTCCAGTTCGGCAATTTCGCCAGCCCCTTCTTCGCCGTCACCCAGTTCCTTCTGAATGGCCTTCATCTGCTCATTCAGGTAATATTCGCGCTGGGTCTTCTCCATCTGGGATTTGACCCGGGTCTTGATCTTTTTCTCGACCTGCAGAACCGACATTTCGCCCTGCATCAGCCCATAGACTTTTTCCAGCCGCTCGCTGATCGACAGGGTTTCCAGCAGCTCCTGCTTGCGATCGACCTCAATCCCCAGATGGCCCGCAACCAGATCCGCCAGTTTGGCGGGCTCGGCAGTTTCACCGACGGCGGACAGGGCCTCTTCGGGGATGTTTTTGCGGACCTTGGCGTAGCGCTCAAACTCGTCGCCAACCGTGCGCACCAGCGCCTCGATGGTGGTGGCGTCGCCGGGGATCTCGGTGAGATATTCCGCACCGGCTTCAAAATAGTCCTCATTCTCGAGGTAATTGGTGATCTTGACCCGCGCATGGCCTTCGACCAGCACTTTTACGGTGCCATCGGGCAGTTTCAGCAGTTGCAGCACATTGGCCAGCACACCCGTTGGGTAGATGCCATCGGTCTGTGGCTCGTCCTCTGCCGGGTCAATCTGGCTGGACAACAGAATCTGTTTGTCATCCGCCATCACCTCTTCGAGGGCGCGCACAGATTTTTCCCGACCCACAAACAACGGCACGATCATATGCGGAAAGACCACAATGTCGCGCAGCGGCAATACAGGATAGGAAGAATTAAGCGGCTCTTTCATACTCGGTCCTTTACTTGGCAAGAGCCCCCGGTCCCGACACTCGGCAACCTCTGGCGCTCCCCTCTTTGGAAGTCTTTATCTGGTACAGCGGTTAACATATTTCAACCGCCGCACCGCAAAGTTGGGGGACACCTTGCCCGTAGCATTGCCGAACCACAAGAGCGCTTTTGGCAAATGCGCCGCAAATCCGCGCAAGCCCCAAAGCACCCATTGCAAATGCCTCACCGGGTTCCCGGCCGCACACTCAACGGGCTGATGAAGTCCCCCTTCCAATAGGACCAAATAGCTTGGCTATTTAACACGGCCACTTTGGAGATGGGAAAGTTGGGCAAATTCAGATGATTGAGAAGATCCCCCGTCCATAAATCCAATCAGGGCCACGCAAAGGCCCAGGACAACAAAAAAAGCGACATGGGCGGAACTTGCAGAAACAGAATTTTTCATTACTCACCTCTAGGTGTTACAAACTGCTGAGCAACACAAAGGAATTTTGTGACCACACCTTGTCCTTAGAGGGTCCGCAACAGGGAGAGAGGTTCAAATTCGTCACAAATGTAATGCAAACAGGGCAGGTCTTTCACCTGCCCCTGCGAGGTGAATATGCCCCCTACAATGGGTCGATATCGCCCTGGGCGCGTCCGTCATGGAAGCCCTGCTGCCAGGCCGCGAAAGTGCCCTCTGCGATGGCCTCGCGCATGCCTGCCATGATGTCCTGGAAATAATGCAGGTTGTGCCAGGTCAGCAGCATGCCCGAAATCATTTCGTTGCTGCGGAACACATGATGCAGATAGGCGCGGCTGTATTTCGAACAGGCCGGGCAGCTGCAGTTTTCATCCAGGGGGCGCGGGTCATCCGCGTGGCGGGCGTTTTTGATGTTGACCACGCCGTGGCGGGTAAAGGCCTGGCCGGTGCGCCCCGAGCGCGACGGCAGCACGCAGTCCATCATATCAATGCCACGGGCCACTGCGCCGACGATGTCATCAGGTTTACCAACCCCCATCAGGTACCGTGGCTTATCCTCGGGCAGCATATCGGGTGCATAGTCCAGGCAGTCAAACATCGCCTCCTGCCCCTCACCCACGGCCAGCCCGCCCACAGCGTAGCCATCAAAACCGATGTTTTTCAGCGCCTCGGCGCTTTCTGCGCGCAGATCCTGCTCCAAACCGCCCTGCATGATGCCAAACAGCGCGTGGCCCGGGCGATCGCCAAAGGCCTCTTTCGAGCGTTCGGCCCAACGCATCGACAGGCGCATGCTTTCGGCTATGCGATCCCGAGTGGCGGGCAGCGCCGGGCATTCGTCAAAACACATCACGATATCAGAGCCCAAGAGCTTTTGAATTTCCATCGAGCGTTCTGGCGTCAGCTCATGTTTGGAGCCATCAATATGGGACTTAAAAGTGACGCCCGTCTCGGTCAGCTTGCGCAGCCCTGCCAAGGACATCACCTGAAAGCCGCCGGAGTCCGTCAGGATAGGGCGATCCCAGTTCATGAATTTATGTAGCCCGCCCAGGCGGTCAATGCGTTCCGCCGTGGGGCGCAGCATCAAGTGATAGGTATTGCCCAGCAGGATATCTGCACCGGTTTCCCGCACGCTTTCCGGCATCATCGCCTTCACCGTGGCGGCGGTGCCAACCGGCATAAAGGCCGGCGTGCGGATATCGCCGCGCGGTGTGGAAATAACCCCGGTGCGGGCCTTGCCATCACGGGCTTTCAGATCAAAGGTGATTTTCGGCGCCATTTTACTCTCCTTTGAGTGCAGAACCCAGCGCATTTGCCTGATTGCGCGGCTTTTGACAAGCCTCAAGCCATCTTGTCAGCCCTCTCAGAGCAGAGCATACAGGACATAGGCTGCGTTCTTGCAGTCATACCATGGCGACCCCATATGTATGCAATAGTACACAACTTTTTCTAGGAGGGCCCGATGAACGAAGATTTTCTCATTGGTCTAATTTCACAAAACGCCATCTACCTGCTGGGGGCGATCTTCCTGATCGTCATCATCTTCAAAGGCGTCCACATCGTACCCCAGTCCGAAAAATTTGTGATCGAGCGCTTTGGTCGCCTGCATTCGGTGCTTGGACCCGGCATCAACTTTATCGTGCCCTTGCTGGACGCCGTGGCGCATCGCATTTCAATTCTGGAACGCCAGCTGCCCAGTGCCAGCCAGGATGCCATCACCAAGGACAACGTGCTGGTGCAGATCGACACCTCTGTGTTCTACCGTATTACCGAACCAGAAAAAACCGTCTACCGGATCCGCGACGTGGATGCCGCCATTGCAACCACCGTGGCAGGTATCGTCCGCGCCGAGATCGGCAAGATGGACCTGGACGAGGTGCAGTCAAACCGCACCCAGCTGATTGGCCAGATCCAGGCAAGCGTCGAGGACGCGGTGGATGACTGGGGCATCGAAGTCACCCGCGCAGAAATCCTGGATGTGAACCTGGATCAGGCCACCCGCGACGCCATGCTGCAGCAGCTGAACGCCGAACGCGCCCGTCGCGCCCAGGTGACCGAGGCCGAAGGGAGCAAACGCGCAGTTGAACTGTCTGCCGATGCCGAACTCTATGCCGCCGAACAAATCGCCAAGGCCCGCCGCATTCAGGCCGACGCCGAGGCCTATGCCACCGAAGTCGTGGCCAAGGCGATCCACGAAAATGGCATCGAGGCGGCGCAGTATCAGGTGGCCCTGAAACAGGTTGAGGCGCTCAATGCGCTTGGCAACGGCGAAGGCAAACAGACCATCGTGTTGCCCGCCCACGCAATTGAGGCCTTTGGCGATGCCTTCAAGCTGCTGAAAGGTGGCAAATGATGGAACCGGTTGCAGCCTCCTATTGGGAACTCTGGTGGGTTTGGTGCGCCGCCGCGCTGGTGCTCGCCATCCTAGAGGTCCTGGCCCCCGGCTTTGTCTTTCTGGGCTTTGCCCTGGGTGCCCTGGCCTGCGGCATCCTGCTGGCGGTGCTGGGCAGCGGTGCTCTTGCCCTGCCCGCCTTGATCTTCCTGTTCGCCGCCCTGTCGCTGATCTCCTGGCTGCTGATGCGGCGCTATTTTGCTCTGCCTTCGGGCCAAGTAAAAACCTTCGAGACAGACATCAACGACTAGAGCCCCTTCATCAACATCTGCGATCAGCCCCCTTTGGTACGCTTTCCAATCGGAGCTGATCGACAGAGCGGGACGCTACAGTGATACCTTGACCGGGGACAAACCTCCCGGCAACAGACATAGGGTCGCCCGCCACAAGGCGGCTTCGAGCCCAAATTGCCCATTGCCGCAACCTGCACGAACGGCAGAAAAGCGCAAAAAGCGACCTTTCAAAAGCCCAACATCAGTGCCCAGGTCGACGACTGGAACGGCCCACACCGGCCTTTGTCCAGATGTCCAAGTGCGGCATCGCGGCTCCCCCAAAACTTCGCATAGACCGCTTCACCATCTTGGACGGAATTCTTGCCCATAGCCACATGAGCACAATAATTTCACCTTGTGATACAGGCGCTTGACCCGTTTTTAGACATGTCATTGGAAAATATATTGACAGCATGAGCTCCATTGAGGCACCCTACATACCGATCGGTCGGTATAATTAGGATGATAATAATGGACAAAAAACTCCCAACAGCGCGCATTCGCGATTCTGAGAAAACCGTTGCCGCCCTCAAGCGGGCGGCGATCGATCAGTTGATCTCAAATGGGTTTGCAGGGCTTTCAATTGCACCACTTTTGAAGAAGGCGGGCGTGTCTAGGGGCGCTCTATTTCATCATTTTGCCAGCAAGGACGCGCTTGTCGTTGCCGCTTTCGAAGATGTGCTTGCGGAGTTTGCGATCTGCTTGACCCGGATATCCCAAAGGCTGCGATCCGGTGAAATTGGGCTTGAAGAATTTGTAACTGAGACTTCAGCAGCCTTTGCGAGTGATTTGTTCATCGCCACCATGGAGATGTCCCTGGGGATGCGTGTCGAAGAATTCCTCTCTGAGGCGGCGCAAGATGCCATTGTCGTATGGCGCGAAAACCTACTGCGGTTTTGGACCGATACGTTTGATCTGCCAGCCCTGTCGCAGGCCGAACAGGAGACCCACTGGGCCATCGCATCGAACACTTTGCGTGGTTACGGGTTTACCAATTCCTTCGGCCATCAAGAGGTCGCAACACGACATATGCGGCAGGGGTTTGCCCAGTTCTTCCTTACAGGGGCGGTGATAAAGCCTGCAATCACCCCTGATATCAGCGCTTTGCAAGGCAAAAAAACAACCAACAGTGGAGAAGACAAATGAAAACGACTTTCATCTTGGGCGCGGCCCTCAGTGGGGCCATTCTGGGCCCAAGTGTTGTGATGGCTCGCGATACAATCACCGCCGCCACCTGGCTACCGCCGCAACACCAATATTCCCGCTATCTGTATACATATTGGGCCGAAGCGCTTGCCGAACGCTCTGGCGGCACATTGGTAGCCGAGGTCGAACTGGGATCAGCGCGCGTGACGGCGGGCGGCAACCTGCAAGAGATCGCAGATGGCCTCGCTGACGTTTCAGGCCATTTCGCGCAATACACGCCAAGCGACCTGCCTGTGGCCAACGCGCTTGAAGAGCTGGGCATGACCTTCGGCGATCCGCGCGTGGTTATTGCGGCGGCCACCGAATTCAACATGACTGAACCCATGTTGTTGGCAGAATGGGCCGGTCACGGCGTGGTTTATGGCGGGTCTTACACGACGAACCAGTACAAACTGATCTGCAACACACCGATCACCACGCTTGCAGAATTGAACGGTGCCAAGCTTCGTCTGCCGGGCCGTGCGCCTGCGGAATGGGCCAATGCGGCCGGTGCTGCGACTGTGTCGTTTAACACCAACGAACAGTATGGCGCACTGGATAAGGGCGCGCTGACCTGCACCACAACAACAGCTGCTGACGCCTATGTTCGTAAACTTTATGAAGTCGCACCCCATATCACTGATATGCCTGTGACCATGTTCTGGGCAGGTCTGGGCCATGGCTATAACCCGGCGGTTTGGGCTGAATTGACCATAGATCAACGTCGCGCCGCACTTTATGCGGAGGCCGACGCTATGGCTGCTTTGATCGTTGACGGGACCTTGCTGGAGGAAGCTGCAGCCGAAGATAGCCTCAAAGCCGAGGGTGTAACCTTCCACGCACCCGGCGAAGATCTTACCGCGTCGATTGCTGCCTTCCGTGCCAAACAGCCAGAGAACGCCGTGCCGATCATTCAGGAAACCTATAAAATCGCAGAGGCCGAGGCCTTGCTCGCACGGTTCCAGGCGACGATTGATAAGTGGGATGCCAAGCTGGCCGACGTACCCGTCGAGGACAAAGAGACGCTGGCTGATATGATGCGAGCAGAGATTTACGACAAACTCGATCTGGCCACATACGGCCTGCAATAAACCCCGCGAAACGCCTGGTGCGGCCACAGTTTTGGGGTGGCCGCATCACGCCTGGACCGACAGACTGAGGTCTGCGGTCTTTGGTTTCCCTTTCTTCACCAAAGGCTTCCCGATGATCCTAAATGCCCTTTCCAGGCCGTTTGCATTGCTAGACCGTGTCGCGCGTCTGCAACTCGCGATCGCGGCCTTCGCTGTCATGGCAATTTTGCTGGCGATCTCTTTGGACGTGGCGCTGCGCACTGCGTTCAGTGCGCCGCTCACTGGCACCATGGAAGTCGTATCATTCTATTGCATGATCCCAGTCGTGTTCCTGCCCATTATGATCCTTGAGGTGCGGGGCGAACATATCGACACAGATCTGTTCTACCGGTTTTTTCCTGTCGCAGCCAAAAGGCTATCGGTGATTGTTTCGGGTCTTTTGTCCGTCGGGATTTATGGACTGTTGACCTACATCACATTTGAACAGGCCATATCATCCACTGGACGAGGCGAAGTGGCGATGGGGGTCAACCTGATGCCGGTCTGGCCAGTGCGTTGGATTCTGCCAGTGGCCTTTGCGAGCTCAACTGCGGCAGCCTTTGCTTTGGCTATCCGCAACACTAAGGGCGTAAAATAAGATGCTTGAAGATATCACTCCAATTCTGGTGGCTTTGGGTGCCTTGCTGTCGTTGATCGCTATTCGCGTCCCCGTCGGATTGTCGCTGATCGCGGTCTCCTTTGTCGGCATCACCTATGAGATCAGCCTGCGCGCGGCCATTGGGTCCCTTGCGCGTATCCCCTATGACCTCGCCTCCAACTGGAGCTTTTCGGCCATACCGATGTTCCTGCTTATGGGCTATGTGGCCTCCGAGACCGGGTTGACCAGCGGATTGTTTCGCGCCTCGCGTCAAGTCTTGGCCCGCCTGCCCGGTGCATTGGCCTGTTCCAGCGTTCTGGCAAGCGCGCTCTTTGCGGCGGCCTCGGGGTCTTCGGTGGCCACGGCTTCTGCCATGTCAAAGATCGCGATCCCTGAAATGCTGAGCCGCCGCTACGATCCGGGTCTTGCCTGCGGGACGATTGCGGCCTCCGGGACGCTCGGGTCACTGATCCCGCCCAGCATCGTGATGATCCTCTACGGCGTGTATTCGGATGTCTCGATTGGGGCGCTGTTCATGGCGGGGATATTGCCCGGGATATTGTCGATGGCCATCTACATCGCCATGATTGTGACCCGGTGCAAACTCAACCCCAGCCTTGCAGGCGGAGGAGCCACGGCAGAAGATGAGCCAACGGTGGGTGCTGGACAACTTCTTATGGACATTGCACCGCTACCGATCCTGATCGCAATTGTCATGGGTTCGATTTCGATGGGCTGGGCTACCCCCACGGAGGCCGGTGCTCTTGGAGCATTAGGGGCCGTATTGATCGCAATCGCCATGCGCACCTTTTCCCCTGCCAGCTTCTGGTCAGCGCTGAAACAATCCGCCCTGTCCTTTGCGGCAATTTTCGTGATCATCATCGGTGGCGCACTGCTGACGCGCTATGTGGCGGTGGCGGGGTTGAACAAAGTGCTGGAACAGCTCTTTGTCGAAAGCGCTGCGGGACCTCTCATGCTGATTGCTGCAGTCTCGGTTCTCTATATCGTGCTGGGAATGTTCATCGACTCCATCGGCTTGCTGTTGCTGACCGCGCCTTTGGTGCTGCCGCTGGCCGTATCGCTCGAAATGGACATGATCTGGTTCGGCATCATCCTGATTAAGCTGTTGGAAATCGGGCTGATCACCCCGCCTGTGGGCCTAAATATATTTGTGATCAAAAGCGCACTTGGCGATCAGGTCACGCTGCCGACGATCTTCAAAGGGGTCACCTGGTTCATCAGCATGGATGTACTGACCCTCGTATTGCTTGTCGCTTTCCCTGCAATCACCATTTGGCTCCCGGAGATGATCTATGGCTGACCAAGACCACAGGATTACCGCGCAGATGCAGGAAGTCTTCGCACAGGTCACGCAAACCTGCGAAACACAGTTCGGCTTTCGTTTTCTGACCATTCTGAAAATTCTACCCGACCCGGTGAATGTCCTGCGGGTGCATAGCTCCTCGCCAGATGACTACCAGATCGGCGCGCTCAAACCGATGGGAGGCACGCCTTGGGGCAAGCTGGTGATTGACGGCGGCCAGACATGGCTGGGCAACGGCGCGGATGAGGTGCTCTGGGCCTTTCCCGATGCGCAACTGATCCTATCCAAAGGCTGCAAGGCCTGTGCCTGCGCGCCGGTGATCTCAGAGGGGAAGACGGTTGGCGTGTTATCGCTGAATGCGAGCCTGGACGCATATACGGCAGAAGACCTGCACGAAATGAGCCGGATTGCCCAACATTTGATCCCCGCTTTAAGGCATTGAACCGCTGCATTGGCGGTACAGAAAAAATCAAACCAAGGAAGACCCAATGACCAGCATATTGATCAAAAACGCCTGCATCGTTGACGGCAGCCAAGACCGACCCACAGATCCGATGCAGATCGCCATCGAGAGCGGTAAGATCAAAGAGGTTGCACCGACGGTTTCTTTCACTGCCGACGAAGAGATCGACCTTAAGGGATATACCGTTATGCCCGGGCTGGTCGATTGTCACGTGCATACAATTGCAGCCAGTGCCAATCTTGGGGCTAATGCGGCCGCCCCCTCGTCCTTGATCGCGGCCAAAAGCGCGCGGCTGATGTACCAAATGCTCATGCGTGGCTTTACCACGGTGCGAGATCTTGGCGGTGCTGACCGCGGCCTGCAACAGGCCGTTGAGCAAGGGTATTTCATAGCGCCGCGGTTGGTGATCTGTGGCAAAGCCCTGTCCCAGACTGGTGGCCACACCGATTATCGCGGCCCCTACGACAACCGCCCTGTCGAATGGTACGCCAATCAACTGGGCTCTATGGGCCGGATTTGTGACGGCCTGCCCGAAGTGTTGCGCGCCGCCCGCGAGGAAATCAAATCCGGGGCGCAATTCATCAAGGTCATGGCCGACGGTGGCGTGTCCTCGCCCTCTGATCCCGTCGGCTATCTGGTGTTCTCCACAGAAGAGCTAAAGGCCCTCGTCGAAATTGCCGATAATTTTGGCACCTATGTTGCCGCGCATCTTTATGCGGACGAAGCCATCGTACGGGCACTGGATTGCGGCATCACCTGTATTGAACACGGCAACCTGATCAGCGATGACACCATCGCCCGCGTGGCCCGCGAGGGGGCGGTCGTCGTGCCGACGAACATCACCTATGACCTGCTGGCCCGTCGCGGAGCAGAATTTGGCCTGCAACCGGCATCGGTCGCCAAGATCGAGGATGTGCGCCTGCCTGGGTTGGAGCGGCTGGTCAAAATGCATGACGCAGGAGTAACCATGGGCTACGGCTCTGATTTGTTGGGCGGCATGCAGTCCGAACAATCTGGCGAATTCCCCCTGCGTGGGCGTTATATTCCCGCGCATGATGTGATCCGCTCTGCCACACTGGACGCGGCCAAGGTGCTGCGGATGGAAGGACAGATCGGTGCCTTGGTGCCCGGTGCGTTTGCTGATCTGGTCGCGGTGGACGGCAACCCGCTGGACAATCTGGACCTGCTGACCGGACAAGGCGCGCATATGCCGCTGATCATGCAAAATGGCGTGGCCGTCAAACGCACAGGTTCCCTATGAGCACATCAGACAGGCCCGTCATGATGCTGTCTGGCGGCAATAGAGGCATCGGCTATTGCATTGCACAGGCGGCGCAAGCGCGGGGCTGGCACGTCAGCCTTGGTCTGCGTGATCCATCGGTTTTGCCCCATGGGCTTGATCCGCAGCTCACCGATCTCCACGCTTATGACGCCACCTCGCGCAGCGCCGAAGCTAAGTGGGTGGACGCCACTGTCGCAAGGCATGGCCGGATTGATACGATTGTCGCCAATGCCGGCCTGTTCACCGACACGTCGATCATCGACGCTGAGGAAGGCGAGGTCGACACCCTGTTAGAGATCAACCTGCGCGCCCCGCGCCGCCTCGCCAAAGCGGCATGGCCGATGTTGCGGGCCTGCGGATGCGGGCGGGTGGCGATCCTCGGATCACTTTCTGGCAAACGTGTGGCATCAAAAGGCTCTGCGTTGTACTCGGTCAGCAAATTCGCCGCCATTGGTTTGGCCCATGCTCTGCGCCTTGAGGGCTGGGACGATGGCATCCGCGCGACGGCCTTCTGTCCGGGCCTTGTCGCGACAGAAATGGGCGCGACCGCGGCGGGCGACGCCGTTGCAGCAAAAGAGATGACCCAACCTGACGAGATCGCGCATCTGGTATTAGAGATCATCGGCCTGTCCAACTCGGCCAGCATCGCAGAAATGCATATTAACTGGCGAACGGACGGGATTTTCTAAGGTGCCCAATTCCAATCCGCAATGCCTCCGCAGAGTTTGGCTGACCTGCCTTTCCCTCTGACCTGAGCCCCAAGTTTCCTCCACCTAGCGGAGAGTCCTTGGGGTTGGTTTGATGGCCCTACGCGGCCAGTTTGTCCATCGTTCCTTTCTCAGCAAATTCTCTGGGCGTCAGGTTTCCGAGCGCCGAAT
>CAJQNB010000073.1 GCA_905479575.1 uncultured Pseudophaeobacter sp. | reverse complement strand
GCGCTTTTGTAGCTGGGTCTCTTGAAGCTGAACACCAATTCTGTCTTGCAGCTGGTAGGCATCTTTGAATGGATTCAGTGCCAAGACCGAAATCGTTCCCCGTTCGGGAGTACGCAGACCCTCGACGCACTCCATCGTCGTGGTCTTGCCAGCGCCATTGGGGCCGATCACAATGGTGGTGCCCCGACCTTCGAGGGTCAGATCAATGGGACCAACCAGCACCTTGCCACGGCGGCGGACCATGGCCTGTTTGGCGACCAGCGGAAACAATGCGGTCTTCATTACCAGCGCCCCTCACTTTCCGTGTGACCCAGCCAGTGAATTGCCAGGTTGACGGTGATCGCCATGGCAATCAGCACAAACCCAAGCCCCAGCGCCATGGCAAAGTCACCTTTGCCGGTCTCTAGGGCGATTGCGGTGGTCAACACCCGCGTTGCATGGTCGATATTGCCGCCAACAACCATGATGGCGCCGACCTCACCGATGGCGCGGCCAAATCCCGCCAGCGCCGCCGTCAGCAAGGCCCGGCGCCCATCCCAAAGCAGCGCCTTGATCCGCTGCCCCTGGCTGGCATTCATCGAAATCAGCAGATCGTGGTAATCGCTCCACAGCTCACGCAGGGACTGATGTGCAATCGAGGCAACCAGCGGCACGATGATAATGACCTGCGCAATGATCATCGCTGTTGGGGTAAACAGCAGTCCCATCACCCCCAGCGGCCCGGAGCGTGACAAAAACACATAGACGATCAACCCGACCACCACGGGCGGCAGCCCCATCAGCGCGTTCAGCACGGCAATGGTGATCCGCCGCATCCGAAACCGGCGCACCGCCAGCAATGCCGCAAACGGCAGGGCAATCGCCGAGGCAACCGCCAACGCGGTCAAAGTGACCCGCAGCGAGCGTAGCGTAATTTCTACCAGGTCAGAATCCAAGGTCACTACCAGCCAAAAGGCCCTTAGCATACCATCCAACAGATCAACCATTGCGCCTGTTTTTCTCCTCTTAGGGTGGGAGGATAGCCGCCTCCTGCCCGGGTCACCATCTGACCTTCCCTTGGTTCAAAATCACAGCTAATCGCTCAAAAACAGGGCTAATTTGCCAAGGGTAGAAAAAGGGACAATTTGTCCAGCCCCACCTTTGGCCGCCTCTACCCAGGGGTCAAATTCGCCATCTTTTTCTATCGGAACTTTGCAAATTTCCGCGATCAATACAGACAAGAAACCCGGGAAATACGACCCGGCAGGCGCATTTTGGTTTCCTTTTGCTGCCGCAATGCGCCAATAGACCCCAACAACGGGCTTCCTTCGCGCCAAATTACCGCACAGGCACCGGTATTCCCCCTGTCTCCCTTGCGTGCGGAATTTGAACGTGAAACAAGCCTCACCCAAAGTTTCATCCTGAACACCACTTTGAGGATTAGCCATGTTTGATCTGCAAACCATGCGCGATCAGCTCGCCGCTCACTACGATCTGGCGCCAAACCCCGCTTTGGCGCAGGAGATGTCCGAGGAGTATGCGCGCATGAAACGCGTGGTTGCGCCAATGGACTGGGCTATCCACGCCCCCTATGTGGCTGCGATCAACGCCCTGAAAAAAGAGCGCAACGCGGTCATTCTGGCGCATAACTACATGACCCCCGAAATCTACCACGGGGTTGCCGATGTGGTGGGCGACAGCTTGCAACTGGCGATCGAGGCCACGCGGGTCGAGGCCGACGTCATCGTGCAATGCGGCGTGCATTTCATGGCCGAAACCTCCAAGATCCTCAGCCCGGACAAGATCGTGCTGATGCCAGACATGGAGGCAGGCTGCTCGCTGGCGGAATCCATCACCGCCGAGGGTGTCGAAGAGATGCGCCGCCGTTACCCCGGTGCCCCGGTGGTCACCTATGTGAACACCACCGCCGAGGTCAAAGCCGCCTCAGACATTTGCTGCACCTCTTCCAACGCCGCGCAGATTGTCGGCGCCATGGAGTCTGACACGGTCATCATGACCCCCGACCAGTATCTGGCGCAGAATGTGGCCCAGGATGTGCCGCATAAGAACGTCGTCTGGTGGGAGGGCTCCTGCATCGTGCACGAGCAATACAGCGCCAAGGATCTGCGCGAATTCCGCGAATGGAATCCCGGCACCCGGCTGATTGCCCACCCAGAATGCCCCCCCGATGTGGTGGCTGAGGCGGATTTTTCCGGCTCCACCAGTGGCATCATCAAATATGTCACCGACGAAAAGCCGGAAAAGGCCCTGCTGATCACCGAATGCTCCATGGCCTCCAATATCGCAGACAGCCTGCCAGAGGTGGATTTTGTCGGCCCCTGCAACATGTGCCCCTTCATGAAAAAGATCACGCTGGAGAAAATTCTCTGGTCGCTGCACACCATGTCAGAGCCAATCGAGGTTGATCCCAAAGTCGCCGAAGGCGCCCGCCAGGCAGTGCAGAAAATGATCGACCTGTCGCAAAAGCTGGGCATCTGAGAGGTGGCGACCTCTCCAGCAACAGCGCCGCGTTGGGAGCCAGGCGCATGACCGCCCCAGTTGCAGCCAAACAGCTGAGCACCGACCGTATCGTCATTGTCGGTGCGGGTCTTGCGGCGCTTTACGCAGCGCTGGAGCTGGCCCCGCGTCCGGTGCTGATGATCTCGCCCGAGCCCCTGGGTCTGGGGGCCAGTTCCGCCTGGGCGCAAGGCGGTGTTGCTGCGGCCATGGCCAAAAGCGACAGCGCCGCCTCCCATGCCCGTGACACCCGCAGGGCCGGCGACGGCACCGTCGACGTCGAGGTGGCCGATATGGTCACCCGCATGGCCCGCGATCATATTCTTGACCTCACAGAGCTGGGCGCGCCGTTTGATCGCGATGCTGACGGCAACTACGTGATGAGCCGCGAAGCCGCGCATTCCGCCGCCCGCGTTGTCCGGGTCAAAGGCGATCAGGCGGGCCAACAGATCATGGAAACCCTGATCCAGGAGGTCCGCGCCACGCCTTCGATCCAGGTTATTGAGGGCACCGAGGCCCTGCGGCTGGAGACCCGCGCCAATACCGTGACAGGGGTCTGGATCCGACGCTCTGACCAGCCCTCCGCGCCGGTGCTGATCTCCTGCCCTGCCGTTTTGCTCGCCGGGGGTGGCTCTGGCGGCTTGTTTGCCCATACCACCAATCCGCCACGTATCCGGGGCCAGGTTATCGGGCTGGCCGCCCGCGCTGGCGCCCGCATTGCAGATGCGGAATTTGTCCAGTTCCATCCCACTGCGGTTGACTGCGGCGAAGATCCTGCCCCCTTGGCGACAGAAGCTTTGCGCGGCGAAGGCGCCACCCTGATCAATTCTGATGGCCGCCGGTTCATGTTGGATCAGCATCCGGACGCAGAGCTGGCGCCGCGTGACGTGGTGGCGCGGGGTATCTTTGCCGAAACCCAGGCCGGGCGCCGCCCCATGCTGGACACCCGTGCCGCCCTTGGCGCCGAGGTACTGAGCCGCTTTCCCGCCCTGGCCGAAACCTGCGCCCGCGCCGGGATTGACCCGGTAAAAGATCCAATTCCGGTGGCTGTCGCCGCCCATTATCACATGGGCGGGATCGAGACGGATATGCGCGGGCGTGCCTCGCTGGATCGCTTGTGGGTCAGTGGCGAAGCCGCCTCCACCGGGCTGCATGGCGCCAATCGTCTGGCCTCGAACGGGCTACTCGAAGCCCTGGTCTATGCCCGCCGCGCTGCCCGGGACATTGCAGACACTATCGCAATGCCGACAGCGCCAGTGGCAGAACTCCACCCTGCATTCGCAACAGCCGCCCCGAGCCTGGATGCGGCGGCGGTGCAACAGCTGCGCCAGACCATGACCACCCATGTTGGCATGCGCCGCAACGCAGAAGGGCTGCGGCAAGCACTTGCCACCCTGCAAGCGCTGGAAGCGGCGCAGTCCCATGATGAGGCCTTTCTCAACATGTGCGCCACCGCCACCCTGATTGCCACCAGCGCGCTGGAGCGCCGCGAAAGCCGTGGCGGCCATTTCCGCACCGATTTCCCGCAGGCAGACCCTGCCCTCGCCCAGCGCAGCCAGACCAGCCTCAGCGCCGCCCATGCCCTGCGTGACCGGGTGTTACAAAGCCTTTGAAAGGACATGCCATGATCCGCCAAGCTCCCCTGCCCGACCTGTTGCTGGAACCCCTGGTGCGCGCCGCCCTGCATGAGGATCTGGGCCAGAACGGCGATATCACCACCCGCACGGTGATCCCGGCCGAGGCCCGCTATAGGGCGCGGCTGAATGCCCGCGAGGCCGGTGTTGTATCTGGTATGCAGATCGCCCGCATCGCCTTTCATCTGGTGGATCCCTCGCTGCAGGTTGAAACCCTAATCGCGGATGGCGCCCCCTGTGCTCCCGGCGAGACCTTGATGACCATCGAGGGCTCGGCCGCCGCGATCCTTTCCGGCGAACGCGTGGCGCTGAACTTTGCCGGGCGTCTGTCCGGGATTGCCAGCCTCACCGCCGGGTTTGTCGCCGAAACCAAAGGCAGCCAGACCCGCATCACCTGCACCCGCAAGACCACGCCGGGGCTGCGGATGGTGGAAAAACAGGCGGTGATCCATGGCGGTGGCTCAAACCACCGCTTTGGCCTCTCGGATGCGATCCTGATCAAGGACAACCACATCGCCGCCGCTGGTGGCATTGCCCAGGTATTGAACGCCGCCAAGGCCAGCGTCAGCCATATGATGAAAGTCGAGATCGAGGTCGACACCCTGGCTCAGCTGAGCCAGGTGCTGGAAACCGGCGGCGCTGATGTGGTGCTGTTGGACAATATGAGCACCCCCGATCTCATCCGCGCCGTCGAGCTGGCCCGAGGCCAGCTGGTGACCGAAGCCTCTGGCAACATGAAGCTGGAGCGCATTGCCGAAGTCGCCGCCACTGGGGTAGATTTCATCTCCTCCGGCGCGCTGACCCATTCGGCAAGCACCCTGGATCTCGGCCTGGATTTTTAAGTCAAATCAGCAGCGACGGTCAGGCGAAAGACGCCTGACCCAGGTATTGATCTGCGGCCAATCACTGAAATCCGCGCGGGATGGTTTCCTGCCATTCCTTGACCAGAACCTCCGCCCCCTCGCGGGCCGTCACTTTGCGCCACAGGTAAAAATTCTCCACGTCGCAACTCATCTTGTTCTCGGTGTCAATCGAGACCTGCCACGCGTCTTGTTCAAAAGTGAAAGTCCAATCACTGGCGAACACTGCGGAGGCCGGATCGTCAGGGTGGATTGCGTAGTGCATCGACACATGGCTGCCCACCGTCAGCCCGTGATAGGGATCCACCGCCTTGCCATAGTCGTCAAAGGTATCCAGCACCACTGTGCCATCTTCACGGGTTATGGTCTGTGAGGTGCCGCTGGCGGGCCGCAACACCTGCGATTGCAGGGTTGGATAATCCCGCGGTGCACCGGGGTTTTGCGGTGCGATCTCGGTTGCGACACGCCGCTCCGGCAGGGTGAGCGTCGAGCTTTCCAGATGCAGCGTTACTTCGGCGGCCTGCGGTGCGGGCCAGACGATGGGCCAGTAAGAGGTCGATATCGCCAGCCGCAACTGGTGCCCGGCACGCAGGTGATGGGCGCATTCATTCAGGGCGATCTCGGCCTCATAGCGCTGCCCCGGCACCAAAAGCTCCGGGGTTTCATGGCTGTCGCGATGAGTGAGGTTCAGGGCGCGGTAGGTGATCCGCTGTGAGACCCCTTCGGGCGAGATATCACACAGCCGCGCCACCAACTGCGCCACCGGGCGGTCGACGCTGAAGGACACCCGCAGGCGTGGCCGTCCCAATATCTCCAGCGGCTCCGCCAGTCGCCCAGTGTCAAAGCAGGTAGCCATGGCATCATCCGCCGTCTGATCTCCGGGCAGTTCATTTTCAAACCGCATACCAGCACAAAAATAACCCGCAGCCTGCCCCAGCGTCGCCGGGTTGCGCACAACCCGCTGCCCTGGTGTGACCGTCTCCGACAGCCCATCAGCGCCCAGATACATCACTCGGTCGCGCACATTGGGGGATGGCCACTGCGCCTCAGCTACCCAGCGGCCCTGACGGGGCTTGTTCTGCATGGTGGGATTGAAATGTTCCTGCATATAGGTGCGGTAGTCCGGCAGATCCTGAGCTCCGTTATCCTCTGCACGCAAGTGGTGATCAAACCAGGCCAGCACCTCGCCATGGAAATCCGCCGGATCCAGTTTGGCGATATGGGCGTAGCGGTGCTCCCAGGGGCCCACCAGCGCCTTAGCAGGTGCGGTGAGATTGGCGGCCAGGGCGGATGGGGTATTCACATAGGCATCCGCCCAGCCGGTGATGGCCAAAACCGGGGCGGTGATGGCCGACCAATCCTCACAGACGGAGCCGTGCTTCCACTGATCATCGCGGGTCGGATGGCGCAGCCAGTCGGCGGCCATAAAGGGCATCTCCGCGATCCGCTTGATCCAATCCTCCCGCCAGTCAGCGCGGTTCTTGGGGTTTGCCGGGCGCGACTGGTAGGCAAACATTTGACTGCCCCAATTGGCATTATCGCTCAGCAGGCAGCCGCCCATATAGTGGATATCATCAGCGTAGCGATCCGCTGTCGAGGCCACCGAGACCACCGCCTTGAGCGCCTCGGGGCGGCGATATGCCAGTTGCAAACCATTGAAGCCACCCCAGGAAATGCCAATCATACCGATGCTGCCATCGCACCAATCCTGCGCCGCAATCCAGGCCAGAACCGCTTCGCCATCGCTCAGCTCCTGCTCCGAATATTCGTCATCAAAGACGCCTTCGCTGTCCCCGGTTCCGGCTATGTCAACTCGGATACAGGCATAGCCTTCGCTGGCAAAAACCCTATGGGTGGTTTCATCCCGTGGCGCGGTGCCATCGCCCTTGCGGTAGGGCAGATACTCTAGAATGGCTGGAACCGGTGTCTGCACCCGTGGCAACCACATCCGCGCAGCCAGGCGGCGCCCGTCGGGCAGGGTGATCCAGGTGGTCTCGATCAGGTCATAGGCGTTGGGCATTCGGGCATCTCATTTTCTGGCTACAAATCTTGCTGCAATCTCGCCCAAGTCGTTGAATTTCCATACTGCGCAATTGTACCCAAAGTGACGCTAATGTAAGCACTTTATCGAGATCCTCAAAAGCGAGCGCCAGATGCAGTCTTCTTTCGCCCAAAACCTGCGCTGGCTCTGTGCCGAAGCGGGGCCGATTGCGCAGACCTGTCGTGGCATTGGCATCAATCGCCAGCAGTTCAACCGCTACCTCAGCGGTGGCGGCGCCCCCTCGGCCCATAACCTGCGGCGCATCAGTAAGTATTTTGCCCTGACAGAGGCAGAGCTGCTGGCACCCCATGATGAATTCTGCGCCGCACAGGGCGCGCGGCTGGATAAGGCTGCGCTGGCCGCAAACCCCTCATTTTTGCCGTTCAACCGGCTGTTTCAAAACCAGGCCCGCCCGCTGCGTCGGTTTTTAGGGGTCTATCACGCCTATTACTGCACCCCGACCTGGCCAGGGCAGATCCTGCGCAGTCTGATCCAGCTCCGGGCCGAGGATGGTCTGGTTGTCACCCATACCTATGAGCGGGCGACCTCCGGCGACGGCAGCATTCGCCAGCGCAGTCGTTATCACGGGCTGGCCAGCTTTCAGGGAAACCGGCTGTGTATGTATGAGACCCACCGGCGCGCAGGTGGTTTCTTGTCGGAGACAGTTTTAATGCCGGAACACCCACAACAGACAACCTATCTGCAGGGGCTGACCCTTGGGGTATCTGCCCGCCCGGATCAACAGCCCTTTTCCACCCGCACGGTCTGGGTACGCATCTCTGAGCGCACCAGCGCCCGCGAAGCCCTGGCGCTGACCGGCGCCTACCCCAGCACCAGCGTCAGACTGGACCCAAAGGTGCGGCGCCTGCTGGGAGACCAGCCGCCAATCAGCATCACTCCAGAGCCGTAGCCCAGAAAATGAAGAGCCTATTTTGGCAATTTGGGCGCCGATTTTTCCAGCGCCAGCTCAGCATCCGAGAATTTCCAGGGGCCACGGACGCCAGGAATGCCCTCTGGTGAAATCTGCATTCCGCGATGCTGCAACTGTGGATCCTCAAAGGCCTGACCCACGGTATTGATCGGACCCGCCGGAACCGTCGCCGCCTCCAGTGCTGCCAGCAGCTCTCCCTGGCTCCAGCCCGCCAGCACGGTTTCCAGCAATGTGGTCAAGGCATCGCGATTGGCCACCCGCAGTTGGTTCGAACTGAACCGCGCATCCGCCTTGATGCCCGCCAGACCCAGCACATCGCACAAGCGCTGGAACTGGCCGTCATTGCCCACGGCCAGAATGATATGCCCATCCTGTACCGCCATGACCTGATAGGGCGCGATATTGGGATGCGCATTGCCCAGCCGTGTCGGGCTGTCGCCGGTGGCAAGATAGTTCATCGCCTGATTTGCCAGAACCGCCGTGGCGCAATCCAGCAAGGACATGTCAATGTGCTGACCCCGGCCCGTGGTATGGCGCTGTTCAACCGCCGCCAGAATGCCAATGGTGCCATAAAGCCCGGTGACCACATCGGTGATCGCAACCCCTACCTTTTGCGGCTGGCCCTCAGGCTCACCGGTGATTGACATCAAACCGGACATCCCCTGCAGCAGAAAATCATAGCCTGCGCGTTTGGCATAGGGTCCGTCCTGACCAAACCCGGTGACCGAGCAATAGATCAGCCGCGGGTTCACCTGGGCCAGGCTCTCATAATCGAGGCCGTATTTCGCCAACCCACCGACCTTGAAATTCTCGATCAGAATATCCGCATCCCGGATCAGCTCCAGCACCTGCGCGCGCCCTGCTTCGGTGCGAAAATCCGCCACAACACAGTCTTTGCCGCGATTGGCCGCATAATAATAGGCTGCTGTTTTATCATCGTCGCGCTCAATAAACGGAGGCCCCCAGCTGCGGGTATCATCTCCATCAGGACTTTCGACTTTGGTCACTTTGGCGCCCAAATCCGCCAGCGACTGGCCGATCCAGGGGCCTGCCAGAATGCGCGCCAATTCAACAACTTTGAGGCCAGAAAGCGGGGTCATGGGCTATTCCTTACTGGGGTCTTGCCCCGTGCGATCAATCCTGACCGCTGTCTATCCCATCCCCTGTTCCCCCTGCAATAATTTGATCAGAAATCATCAAGCTCACGCTCTGACGCCTCGCCTGCCCGTATTTTCGACGGCAAAGCAGGCCCCCGCGCCAGTAAGCGGCGCTGGAGGCTAAGAGGAAACCGCGTGGCGGATCTCCAGCCACAGGCGCGCATCCGGATAAACCCCAGGTCCTACGGGCTACTCAAACCAACGCGCCCAGCCATCCAGATAATACCCAACCAAAGCATGTGACTGCACCGTATTGACCGCCACTGGTGTGGGACCACTTTGAGGGTCAAACACCTGCGCCGCCTGCCACACCTCGGGTGTCAGATATTTCAGCTCCGCCGCCAGACCTGCAGGCAGGCCAAGCCGCGTCGAGGCCGGTTTTTGCGGACTGGCCAGTACAAATCCCCAATCGCCAAAGCTGGGCAGATAGGCATGGTAGGGCTGCGTCGACAGCCCAGCCCCCGGGGCCTGGGGGTTACGGCTGGACTGCAGGGTCGCATTGATCGACCAAAAGGCTTCGCGGGCAAACAGTGGCGATCCCGCCTGTGTCACCATTACCCCCTGTGCGCTCAGCCGCTCAACCAAGGTGCCGTAAAACTGGCGGCTGTAGAGCTTGGACAGGGCCAGGTTCTTGGGATCAGGAAGATCTATTATTATCACATCATAGACGGCGCTGCTGCCTTCAACAAAGCGCCAGGCATCGACATTTTTGATATCAAGGCGCGGATCAGACAGGGATCCGTGGTTCAAAGGAGACAGGTCCGGGTGGTCGCGAAACAGCTCGGTGACGCGTGGGTCCAGATCGACGAGCGTGACCGTTTCGATCCCCGCCCAGCGCAACACTTCCCGTGCCGCCATCCCATCACCGCCGCCAAGGATCAGCACGGATTTGCGGCGCGGCGCCAACGACATGGCCGGATGCACCAGGCTTTCATGGTAGCGGTACTCATCCAGGCTATCAAACTGGATCGAGTAGTCCAGAAACAGCCGGGTGCGGTCGCGATACCGGGTCACTGTGATCTGCTGATAGGGCGTGGCTTCGCTAAGGATAATGTCATCCTCAAACAGGTTGCTCTCTGTCACTGATACCAGTCGTTCTGCCTGCCATAATGCAACCAAGGTCACCAGCAGCGCGATCGCCCAGACCCCCAGCTGCGCCCGGCTGGTATCGCGACGAAAAATCCACAAGGACAGCCCGGCAACCCCGAGGTTCAGCGCCCCAAACGCCAGACTCCCAGCCATCAGGCCAAGGTGCGGAATGATCAGCAATGGAAAGGCAAGCGAGGCAACCAATGCGCCAATATAGTCAACGCTGAGAACATTCTCAAAGCGGAACTCCGGCGCGCCAATGTCTTTGAGCACCCGCGCGATCAACGGGATCTCCAGTCCCGAAAGCAGCCCAACGGTGATCAGCAATCCGTACAACGGCAGGCTGACGCTCTCCATCCAGGCAAAGGTCAGGAACACCGCCGGCGCCATAAACCCACCCGCGATCCCCAGCAGGATCTGCGCCCAGACAAAGCCCGCCATTGGGCGCTCCACATAGCGCGACAGCCAGGCCCCCAGCCCCATGGACGACAGAAACACCCCGATCACATAGGAGAACTGTCGCACGGAGTCACCCAGCAGGTAGCTCGACAATGTGGCCGCGATCAGCTCATAGATGAGGCCGGCCACAGCCACCAGAAAGGTTGCCACCAACAGCCAGGCTTCCCGCAGGCGTAGGGACTTGGCCGCCGCAAGCGGGTCAGTTGATACGCCTGCGCTCTCTGTCGTCTGCACCTGCGGCTCAGGAGACAATGACAGCCGCAATGATGATCGAAATCGAAACGAACACCAAACCAATCAACACCGCCAGCGCCATGTTCTGATCCTGCTCGATCTCTTTCATGATGGGAAAAGGCGTCATCCAGTCAATGACCTTCCAGATCACCCCCATGAGCGCGACGCCCAGAATTGTATAGACAACAGTGCTGATCATTTCAGCCAGCTGAATTGCGGCAAGATACTCCATGAGAATCCTCTCTATTTGATACTTCCATTCAATCCCCGCCCAGCGCTGACAGCGCGGATAGAGCGATCCAAATCACGGCTTTCGCCGCCATGGCCCAGA
The DNA here is from genome assembly GCA_905479575.1 of uncultured Pseudophaeobacter sp. Classification (GTDB taxonomy): domain Bacteria; phylum Pseudomonadota; class Alphaproteobacteria; order Rhodobacterales; family Rhodobacteraceae; genus Pseudophaeobacter. The sequence continues at coordinate 26,737 of CAJQNB010000073.1, read as the reverse complement.
TAGGCGACATAGGTGGTTCCAGCGATAGCCAGCCCCGAGAGCACAACAAAGACCAGCCGAAATAACATCATCTCAATCGTCGTCCTCATCAACCCAGTCGCTGTCGCGCCAGCGGGCCCTGTTATGCAGATAACGGCGCAGCATCGGCAGGCCGCCAACACAGCCAAAACCAAGCGCCAGGAGAACCAGCCAGAAACTGCTGGAAACGCCATTGCGGATTTGCAGGCTTACCTCGGTCAACTGGCGTTGCGGCGAAGAGGCGCGGTTCACATTGGGCGCCCAAAATCCGCTCTCTTCCAAATCCAGCGTCACCGCATAACGACCGGCCGCCGGCGGAAAAAAGGCCAGGCTTGCCGCATTGCTGCCCTCGCTCCAGCTGCCCTCATTGTCGCGCCCATGATAATATTCCACGGTGCGCCCGGTTTCAAACAGCACCTCCCCCTCGGGATCTTCCAGCTCTACCGACAGGAAGTGCCAACTATTGCGCCCATTTCCCTGTAGTTCAATACGGGTCAGACGCCCTGGTTCGCTCACCTCAAACGGGATGGTTACCGGCAGTTCCGTAACCGAGAACCGTTGCCGCGTTTCGGCTAGCCTGCCGTTTTGCAGGAACATGACAAGCGCTAAACCCAGGCACAGTACCATGCAGCCCAGTGCCGCCTTGGTCAGGAAACCTGCATGGGCGCCTGCCTTCAATTTCTGAAGCGCATGTACTCCGCTTGGCTTGCCCCCAGTGTCCAGATCAAAGCCGGAAACCTCGGTCGGCTCCAGATAGACCGTATGGTAGATTTCCCGTTCGCGTTTGGTGGTCGAAAAGCCCAACATCGCAGTGTCGGACATCGCCGTAATCGTGGTGGTCTTCTGTCCCTTGCGCGGCGCCCAGGTGAATTCGCCCTCTGCATAGGTCACCGCGCTGGTTGAGGTCTCATAATATTGGAACACCTCTCCCCCGGCCCGCACCCTCGGGCGGGTATCTGCGCGGTTGACCTCAGCTTCTGACAGCCAGCCCACCGGCTTGCGGTAGCGCCGCGAAAAGGTCAGATGGCCATCCTCAAGTGTCAGCCAGGCATAGCCATGAGTGGGAGAGAACACCTGATGATCCACCCATTTCCAACTGCGCCCGCGCCAGACCTCTTCGTGTTCCAGTAGCCCAATGACAGTGTAGTTCACCCCAAAGATCTGCCCCGCCGCCCCAATCTTGATCGGGGTCTCCGGGCGCTCCAGAATATTGAATTTTACCAGGGCCTTATAATTGTCCAACGCATCCAGCGCCGTGCCACAATAGCTACAGATATGGGTTGTCACCCGGCCGCCGCCCAGAACGTCGAGCCCGGCGCCACAGGCGGTGCAGTTGATCGACTTAAGATCTGGGTTCAGGCTCATGCTGCTTTGACCTCGACCTCAAAGGGGTCGATCCAGCTGCCAATGAACCACTCATAGTCCTTGCCGACGCTCTCAGCCGACAGCACAGTGCCATTCTCCCCCTGCAGGTTGAGAAAGCGATAGCTCTCTCCGACCGTCAACGGGTGCCCAAAGCTGCCCTTGAGGCCAACACATGTTCCGGTTCCCTCTTCGTCGACGCGAAACCCTTCGGTCTTGTAGCGCAGCGTACGGCCCAGACGCAGCGTGCCCCGGTATTGTGGCCAGTCTTTTTCTGGCAGTTCACGTTGCAGGATCAGATCGCCCTCATCGACGGAAATCCACACCGGATTGCCGGAACCGTCAATCGCCCAGAATTCATCCCAAGTGCCGCGCCCGTAGGAAAACCGGGCATGGCCCAGAACCTGATAGCGCCCCTTGCCGATTTTGAGCTCATCGCCCAGCTGGCAAATCATCGGCACCTCATGCAGCACCCCCTGGCTGCCCGCAAGACGCAGCCCCGCATCCTCAAGCAGCAGAGTGGTCGCACAGGACTCGCAGGTGATCATCTTGACGCTTTTGATCGCCGGGCTGACGCGGCTACCACAGTTGGGACAGTTCATTTCGCTCATGGGCCAATTCTTATCATTCAGGCCCTGCTCGCAACGGGAAAAAACACCATTTTCCCTCATGCTTGCATTTTGCAACATGCCAAGGACTGGACAGATTCATCCTGAAATACAGATGCGCCCTACCCGCCCAAGGGTTCAATTTCACGCCCCCTGAGCCCGCAGGTTTCACAAGATGCAAAAAATCTAACAAATATATGATTTTAATGCCTGAAATTTACGCCATCCCGGCGCCTGAGCTCAACGCATAGCAGCTATGACGGCGCTGCGGCTGGTGGCGCGGAGAACCGCCGCCTATTTTCACCCCATGGGAGACGTTTTATCAGGAGTGACCTGCAAATGGCACATACCGCACATTATACCGCCCCAACCGCCTTTGGACTTTTGAATCTTCTTGCGAAGCCCTTCACAGCCCTTGGCAGAGGTTTGGTCGCAATGGCCGAAAACGATACGCGCTACAAAACCCTAACCAAACTGATGGCGATGAGCGACGAAGAGCTTGCAAAACGTGGCCTCAAGCGTGACCGGTTGGCACATCATGTCTTTTCCGACAGCTACTACCTTTAGGTCTGGTTGTACGATTTCGCGGATGCGCCCGGTTTGAGATCCAGCCACAAGTTTACGGCTGTTCAAAATGGGCGCATCCGGCCATTGTCTGACAGATCATCCTAGCTGCGATCTTCGTCGATGGCTCAGTCAGGTTGATGGCTCAGGCCGATGATGGCCTATGCAGACCGAGGCATCTGTTCTTCCTCATAGTCCATATCATCCACGTCGAAATCTTCAGTGGCTTCGGCAAAATCCACCTCAGACGCACTGTCCTGCCAAGGCTCAGGCGCACTGTCCTGCCAAGAGGTTGCGTCATCGATCTGATCCTGCTCCTCGCGCAAGACAAACTGATCAACCAGCTGATTCAGTCCGCGTGTTTCGCCATTCAAAGACTGGATAGCAGAGCTGGACTCATCAACCATGGTCGCATTTTTCTGGGTCACCTCATCCAGCTGAGACATGCCGATATTGACCTCGTTGATCCCCGTAGCCTGATTGGCAGAGACCGCAGAAATACCCGATATCAGCTCTGAAATCTGGGCGACCTGCTGGACAACCGCTTCCAGTGCCTTGCCTGCACCGTCAACCTGCTGCACCCCATCCTGAACATGATCGGAGCTGGTCGCGATAAGGATTTTGATCTCCTTTGCCGCTTCAGACGACCGCTGTGCAAGCTCACGCACTTCGGAGGCCACAACAGCAAATCCTCGCCCCACTTCGCCAGCGCGCGCCGCTTCAACCCCGGCATTAAGCGCAAGAAGGTTGGTCTGGAAGGCGATGTCATCAATCACCCCAATGATCTGCGAAATCCGGCTAGAAGACGCTTCAATCTCGTTCATGGCGGCAATTGCCCCCTCAACGACCCGCCCGCTGTGTTCCACGTCGCTGCGCGCTGTCACCACCGCCTGCTCGACTTCTTTGGTGTTTTGCGCCGCAGTGTTGACGCTCATGGCCATCTGCTCCAGCGCTGCTGCAGTCTGCTCCAGCGTTGCGGCCTGGCTGGCAGTACGCGTCGACAGATCCTCGGATGCGACCTGAATTTCACTGGATCGTCCCTGAATACCCTTGCTGGCCAATACCACCTTGGAAATCAATTCATTCAGGTTATCGACCGTTTCATTGTAATCAATGCGCAATGGGTCGTATTCATCGTCAAAAGTTTCATCAATGCGGTCACTAAAGTCCCCTTTCGACATATTTTTCAACCCGTTCCCAAGACGGGTGATAACACGCTCCCCTTCGGCTCGGCCCGCCTCTTGTTCGGCGAGAGTTTTTACAACAAGGGCAGTAATCACATCGATATCATGGGCAATTTCACCAAAATCGTCCGGGCGCATTCGGTCAGAGATCCTGACCTCAAAATCCCCCTTCGCAACCTCTTTGAGCGCCATGCGCAAGCGTTCGATTGGTCTGGTAATGGTCAGGGTCGTTCTGCGCGCATTATATAGCATCACCAAAATGGCCAGGCCAGAAACACCCAATAACGTATAAAGCATATTCATATCATGGGCCTGCGCCGCCACCGCTGTTTCCGCGGCACGCGCTTCAATGCTTTCACCAATCGAGTGAAGCGCTTCCTCCAAGGCGTGGAATTCTTGCAAATAGGACGGCAGCGCTGCCAGAGCAGCGGCACTATCGCGAAACCCCAAAGCCTGAAGAGCCTGGCTAGAGGCGAGGTTCTGCTCTGCCATAGGCAAAACTGTTTCGATCGCGGCGGCGGTTTCGGGCTGGGTTTCTGTCACCTGAAGCTCTTTGAGACTGGTCAGAAGGCTCTCTGCCTCTTCCGTCAGCTGCGCCGACAGCGCTGTTTTATCATCATTGGAGAGATCTGCACCCTGAAGCAGGCCGTAAACAACCAGCCCTTCTATCGCTTCGCGTTTCAGATTTGCGTTTAACTCCTGCCGCACCGCCTCGACAGTGGCGATTTGCCTTTCCAATTCCAATTCACTCTGCCAAAGGCTATAGACCGACAGACTGGCCAGAAATACGATAGATGACACCGCTGTAATGCCAGAAACCAGCAATCTTAAGTTTATTGAGACATTCCTGAACATTTAAAAACTCCACAAGGTTGTACACCTAATTATTAAAGTTCGTTTATTAAAAATTCAAAAACAGCGCCAAAACAACCTCCGGAACAAGAACCTGCAACCTGAGATATTACTTACCAGAAAATTTCCGCAAATAACAAAACAGGGCATGAAGTTATTAAGCCAATACCGGGTGTTCCTCTAAGGTCACGACCCTAGTGGGATTGCAACAGCGTCTCCGCCACGCAGTGCAGGTGGTCCTGCATGATCTGCGTTGCCGCCGGGCTGTCGCCCTTTAGGATGGCCGCTGCCAGAGTCTGGTGCTGCTGCCCCAGAACGGCCATCACCTCAGGCGAATAATGAGCGGCCCGTGTGGTGGCCCAACTGGACTGCGCCCGCACCGTACGGATTGCCTCATAGACGGTCAGAAATAGCGGGTTCTGCGCCATCTCTGCGATTTTATAGTGAAAGACGTCATCCGCAGCGTCGTAGCTGTGTTGATCCGGCGCATCGAGCGTCGCCTGCGCCGCCTGTGCAAAAAGCTCGCGCGCTTGGTCATCGGCACGCAGGGCTGCAAGACCTGCCAGGGCAGGCTCGATCTGCAACCGCACCTCCATCACCTCTTGCGGGCTCACCCGTTGCGCGAGGCTCTTGAGCCGCGCGGCGTCAGTTGCGGGGGGCGGTTGCACAAAGGTTCCCTGCCCCCGTCGGCGAAACAGGGCGCCTTCGGCCTCAAGCAGATCCAGCGCCTGCCGCAAACGGGCCCGACTGACGCCCAGATGCTGCGCCATCTCTCGTTCAGGCAACAGGCGGTCCCCGCGCAGCATGGTGCCGGAGGCAATTCCCTGTCGCAACTGCTGCGCCAGATGCTGTTGCGGCTGCCGGGTATCGGATGTGCCTGCTGGGCTGCGTGGAGGGTGATCGGTCATTGCTGGCTACAGACCTGCCAGGTCGCTGAACATACGCGCAGAGGTCAGCATCAAGAATACGCCAAAGGCCAGTCGCAGGGCTCTGCGCGGAATGCTATGGGCCAGTTTAACCCCCACCCGCGCAAAGCTGGTGCTCAAAGGAATGATCACCGCTGCCAGGAAAAGATTCACATAACCAAAAGAAAACGGCGGCAGCCCCTCGGCGCCAAAACCGGTCGCCATGTAAATCAGTGCGCCGGGCACACCGATCACAAACCCAATGGCCGCTGAGGTGCCAACCGCTTTGCGAATGTCATAGCCGAGGAAATTCAACAGCGGCACACAGACGGTACCGCCGCCAATCCCCATCATGGCCGAAATCGCCCCGGCCACCACGCCCAAAGCGGCCCAAACAGGTTTGGCAAAGCTGCGCGGAGTTGCACTGTCAGCGCCTGTGCGCAGGATCATGTCTAAGGCGACGATGGCCGCCACCACGGCAAAGACCGCAATCAGCACCTTGCCGGACACCAGCCCCCCCAGAACACCACCAATCAGCACCCCGATCAGGATTGACGGCGCCCAAAGCTTGAGCAAGCCCATATCAATGGCGCCTTTGCGATAGTGACCATAGCCCGACGACAGCGAGGTAAACACAATGGTCGCCAGCGAAGTACCAACGGCCACCTGCATGGTGAGCGCACTGTCCATCCCGGTAAGGGACAAAGCCAGATAAAGCGCCGGCACAATGACAATGCCGCCTCCGACGCCCAATAGCCCGGCCAGTATCCCGCCCACGACGCCCGATCCAGCGGCAACAGCCGCCAAAGTCAAAAGGGTTTCGATCTCAAACATGTCTTAGGTTCCCGTTCCTGTATGTGTTCTGCTCGCCAGACAGTTTGCCACGCGCAACTTAGCGCCCAACCGCATAGGCCTGCATCAGGCGTGGCGTGGCCGCAGCCTGCAGGCTGCCATCCGCATGGCGCAGGGCTGCGGTCAGTCGTCCAACGGTCCAATCCTCGGCCACCGTGACCATATGGCCCCGTTGGCGCAGGTCAGCGATTACGGCCTCGCCAAAAGCCGCTTCAATCATCATTTCGCCAGGCAGGGCGGCGCGCGGATAAAAGCTGCCTTGAAAATGCATCGAATGAAACAGCGGCGCGTCCATACCCGCCTGCAGATCCAGCCCGTGGTGCACAAAGCGCAGGAACCAGATCAATTGCCATTGATCCTGCTGATCCCCTCCCGGTGTGCCAAAGACCAGCCGCGTGCCGTCCTTTTCTGCCAGGCTTGGCGTCAGGGTGGTGCGCGGGCGCCGCCCCGGCGCCAAGGAGGTGGGCAGCCCCTGCTCCAGCCAGAACATCTGGGCGCGGCTGTTCAGCGCAAAGCCCAGACCGGGCACCACAGGGCTGGATTGCAGCCATCCTCCCGAAGGCGTTGCAGAGACCATATTGCCCCAACGGTCAATCACATCCAAATGTACCGTATCGCCACGTTTCTCCGTGAGATGCGCCATGGTCGGCTCTTGTGGTGCAGCCTCAGCGACGCCAAAGTCCCGCGCCGCCCGGGCGATATAGGCATCCGCCTGACGTTCAAACCCTGGCAACCGCCCGGGGCGCTGCTGCAGCGAGGCCTGATCAGTGATCAGCGCTGCGCGCGCGGCGTTATACTCATCCGACAACAGCACATCCATCGGCACCGCGCTGTGATCCGGGTCGCCATAATAGGCCTCGCGGTCCGCATAGGCGAGCTTCATCGCCTCAATCACCGTATGGGTGAACTCTGCGCCGAAAGGATCCATCGCTGCCAGGTCAAAATGGTTCAGGATCGCCAGGCTTTGCAACAACACCGGCCCCTGCGACCAGGCCTGGGTCTTATGTACCGTCCAGCCGTGATATTCATAACTGAGGGTCTCTTCATACTGCGCCCGCCACTGCGCCAGATCTGCCGCTGTCAACACGGCGCTGTTCTTTTGCTCCGAGACGTCATGCACCTTTGCGGTTTTTAGATATTGCGCGATTGCCTCGGCAACAAAACCTTCTGCCCAGGCGCTGCGGGCCGCATCAATCTGCGCCACGCGGTCCCCGCCGCTGGCCTCACCCAGATCCACCAGACGTTGATATGTCCGGGCCAGATCGGGATTCTTGAAATTTTCATTTGGTGCAGGTGCCACGCCACCGGGACACCAGGTCGCAGCGGAACTGGGCCACTCAGCCGCAAAATAGTCCGCCAGGCCTGCGATGGTATGGGCGACCCGAGGCAAAACCGGGTGGCCGTCGCGCGCATAGGAGATTGCAGGCTCCATCACCTGAGCAAGAGACAGGGTTCCATGGTCGCGCAGCATCAGCATCCAGCCATCAAAGGCGCCGGGAATGACCGTGGCCAGCAGTCCTGAGCCGGGGATGAGCTCCAGCCCCTGTGCCCTGTAGTGATCTATCGTCGCCCCGGCCGGCGCCGGGCCTTGGGCGGCAAGCACTGTCGTCTTGCCGGATTGGGCGGAATGGAAAATGGCCGGCAGATCCCCGGCAGGGCCGTTCAAATGCGGCTCGACCACCTGCAACACCAACCCGGCGGCCACCGCCGCATCAAAGGCATTGCCGCCACGCTCCAGAATGCCAAAGCCCACAGCCGAGGCGATCCAATGGGTTGAGGTTGCAACACCAAAGGAGCCGCGAATTTCTGGCCGTGTGGTAAACCCCTGCATCTGCGCCCCCTTGCGACCTGTTTCGGCCCGTCATGTTTCGGCCCGTCATGTTTAGGCCCGTCACGTTTCAGCCTGCAACAGCCAGCTGAACCAATTCTACATTGGTTCAAAAACACTCAAAGCCCGCCAAGAGTCAAGCCCAGCAGATCAGGCACAACCATATGCCCCGCGCAGGGCAGTCGCGGGGCATAGAAAATAAATTGGGAAAGTGCTCAAAGGGGCGGTCTGCCTGCTCTGTGTCAGTTCTTTGAGGTCGGCGTCGCCTCGGTGGGCAGATCAAACACCGTGGCACCTGTATCCGCTGAGGTCACAGTGCGGCGGAACATACCAAACATTTCGCGCCCCGTGCCGTGCTGATAGGCGCTGAGATCGGCGCTGGCGCAGGCGCGGTCCAGCACCCCCTCTGTCAGGATCTCCAGCGCGCCACTGGTGGCATCCAGCCGGATCATATCGCCATCGCGAACCTTGGCAATTGGTCCACCATCCAGAGCCTCGGGAACCACATGAATGGCAGCGGGCACCTTGCCCGAAGCCCCAGACATGCGCCCATCGGTGACCAACGCCACCTTGTGACCCCACCCCTGCAGGATCGCCAACATCGGGGTCAGGCTGTGCAGCTCGGGCATGCCATTGGCTTTGGGGCCCTGAAAACGCACCACCACAATAACGTCGCCGTTGAATTCCCCTGCCTTAAAGGCCGCCTTGGCGTCCTCCTGGTCGTGGAACACCCGCGCCGGCGCCTCGATCACATGATGTTTTTCATCCACCGCCGAGACCTTAATCACCGCAGTCCCCAGTGAGCCCGTCAGACGTTTCAACCCACCCGTTGCCTGAAATGGCTCCGCTGCCGGGCGCACAATTGCGGCGTTCAAGGTCTCCTTGGGGCCAGGACGGAATGTCAGCCCCTCCTCCGAGAGCAACGGCTCTTGGGTGTAGCTCGCAAGCCCCTCGCCCGCCACAGTTTTGGTATCCCCATGCAGGAAGCCCGCCTCCAGCAGCTCACCGATCATAAAGCCCAAACCGCCAGCGGCGTGGAAGTGGTTCACATCTGCAAGGCCGTTGGGATAGACCCGCGCCAGCAGCGGCACCACCTCCGACAGGTCCGCAAAATCCTGCCAGTCCAGAATGATCCCGCCGGCGCGCGCCATGGCGATGAGGTGGATCAATAGATTGGTGGAGCCGCCCGTGGCCATCAGCCCGACGATGCCATTGGCATAGGTCTTTTCATCCAGCACCTGGCAGATCGGCGTATAGTCATTGCCAAGCGCCGAGAGCGCCAGCGCCCGTTGTGACCCCGCTACCGTCAGCGCCTCGCGCAGGGCGGTGCCGGGATTGACAAAGCTGGAGCCGGGCAGGTGCAGCCCCATGAATTCCATCAACATCTGATTGGAATTGGCGGTCCCGTAAAACGTACATGTGCCGGGGCCATGATAGGCCGCCATCTCGGCTTTCAGCAATTCGGCCCGGTCGATTTCTCCGGCGGCAAACTTTTGTCGGATCTGCGCCTTTTCGTCATTTGCCAATCCGCTGGTCATGGGACCCGCAGGCAGGAAAACCGCCGGAATATGACCAAAGGCCTGTGCCCCGATCACCAGCCCCGGCACGATCTTGTCACAGACCCCCAGATAGACCGCAGCATCAAAGACATTGTGGCTCAGCGCGATGCCGGTGGCCATGGCGATGGTATCGCGGGAAAACAGGCTCAGCTCCATACCCGCCTCGCCCTGGGTGACACCATCACACATCGCAGGCACTCCGCCCGCCACCTGCGCCGTGCCCCCGGCCTGACGCAGGGCCTCGCGGATCAGCGCCGGGTAGGTTTCAAAAGGCTGATGCGCTGACAGCATATCATTATACGCGGTGACAATGCCCAGATGGCCGCTGCTGGCCTCGGCAAGTGTCGCTTGATCCGCTCCGGTGGCGGCATAGGCATGGGCCTGCCCCGAACAGCTGAGATGCGCCCGCGCCGGTCCTTTGCCTGCAGCGGCCTGCATGCGCTCGAGATAGGCGCTGCGGCTGGCGGCGCTGCGGGCGATGATCCGGTGGGTTACCTCGGCGAGAGTTTTATTAAGTCGCATGTAAGAGGCCTTTCGGGTGTCTGGCAGGTGCTAGCGATGGGGTCGGCAAAGGGGCGGTGGTGAAACGCATCAGGCGCCAATAGTGCGCCAACGGCGATTATCGCGGTGCATCAGCAACAGGGAATCCTCAGGTCCCGAGCCGCCACGATCATAGGCCTGGGGAGCGGCGCCGGACTGGCTCCAGCCGTCAATGATTGGATCGGCCCAGGCCCAGGCGGCCTCGACCTCATCCCCGCGCATGAACAAGGTCTGGTTGCCGCGAATGACATCCATGATCAGCCGCTCATAGGCATCCTGGGGGCGCCCCGCTTCGGGCAGGGAGTCGGCAAAGGTCATATCCAGATTGGCCCCCGTAAGCCGCATGCCGCCTGGGCCCGGGTCCTTGATCGTGGTGCGCAGGGTGATGCCCTCATCCGGTTGCAGGCGGATCACCAGGACATTGCCATGCACCCCGTCGGCGCCTTCAAAAATGTTATGGGGCGGATCACGGAAATACACTGCAATTTCGCTTTCACGGGCCCGCAGGCATTTGCCCGTCCGCAGATAAAAGGGCGTCCCGGCCCAACGCCAGTTGGCCACCTGCACCTTCATCGCGATAAAGCTCTCGGTGCGGCTGTTGGGATCGCCGGCGTGATCCAGATAGCTGTCGGCAACAGCGCTGCCGGGGGTGGCACGATATTGTCCCCGTGCCAGATCGCCCTGCGCCACCGTTTCCAGCGCTTCGATCACCTTGACCTTTTCATCGCGCACCGCATTAGAGGTGAACCGCGAGGGCGGCTCCATTGCGGTCAGGCAGAGCAGCTGCATCAAATGGTTCTGCACCATATCCCGCATGGCCCCAGAACGGTCATAATATTCCCCCCGCCCCGCTACGCCGATGCTTTCGGCAACGGTGATCTGCACATGGTCGATATGGGTGGAATTCCACAACGGCTCAAACAGGGAGTTGGCAAAGCGCAGCGCCATCAGGTTCTGCACCGTTTCTTTGCCCAGATAGTGGTCAATCCGGTAAATCTGGCTTTCGTCAAAATGATCCCGCAACGCCCCGTTCAGCGCCTGTGCCGACCCCAGATCATGGCCAAAGGGCTTTTCCAGAACAATCCGGCTCTCTGGTGTGGCAATGTTGCAAGAGCTAAGGCGGCTGGCGATTTCAGGAAACAGGCTGGGTCCCACGGAGAGGTAAAACACCCGGATCACATCGGCGCGCAGATGGCTTTTCAGCGCCAGCCAGCCGGTGTCGTCTTTTGCATCCACTGGCACATAGTCCAGCAATTGAACAAAGGCGGCGATATCCTCTTCTCCGGTCTCCCCCTCCTGGCCAAACTCCCGAATGGCCTCGGCCACGAAGGCCTGAAACCCGGACTTGTCCAGCTTGCTGCGCGACGTGCCGATGATGCGGCTTTGGGGGCTGAACTGCGCGATCTGAAAACGGTGAAACAGGCTCGGCAGGATTTTTCTGCGCGCCAGATCGCCAGTGGCACCAAAGAGAACCAGATCAAAGGGGTCGACGGGGATAACGCGAGAAACCATAGTGATATCAGATCCAGTTGCGATTGGCGCCCCACCGGGTGCGCCTTAGGTTGCGGGGGTGGAGGCTGTCAGTTTTGCCACCAACCCAAGGGTGGAGCCATCCTTGCTGCTGTCCGTGGCGCCTTGAATAAGTGGCAGCAGACCAACGGCGAGCTCTTTGCCGAGTTCGACCCCCCATTGGTCAAAGGAATTGATCCCCCAGATGACCCCCTCGGTAAAGACACGCTGTTCATACAGGGCAATGATCTGGCCCAGTGCAAAGGGGGTTAGACGGGGATAGGCTAGGGTGATCGACGGACGATTGCCCGGGAAGGTCAAATGCGCTGTCATGCAGTCCAGATCCCCCTCAGGGATGCTGCGGCTTTGGGCCAATGCGCGGGCCTGCTGTGCTGAGCGCCCCAGCATCAAGGCCTCGGATTGGGCCAGGCAATTTGCCTTGAGCAGATCATGCTGATGCGAAAGCTCGGCTTCATGCCCCTCTGCCGCAATCAGGAACTCGGCGGGAACCACATGGGTGCCCTGGTGGAGCAATTGATAAAAGGCATGCTGACCATTGGTCCCAGGCTCCCCCCAGACAATCGGACCCGTGGTGCGGCGCACCGGGCTGCCATCCAGCGTCACGGATTTGCCGTTGCTTTCCATATCCAGCTGCTGAAGATAGGCCGGCAGGCGCGCCAAGCGTTGCTCATAGGGTAGGATTGCGCGCGTATTATAGCCGCAGATATTGCTGTGCCAAATGCCAATCAACCCCAGCAGAACCGGCAGGTTGTGGCGAAAATCCGCAGTTTGAAAATGCCGGTCCATCGCCGCCGCACCACTGAGCATGGCGCGGAAATTATCACGCCCAACCGCAATCAGAATAGGCAGGCCCACAGGCCCCCAAAGCGAGTAGCGCCCACCAACCCAATCGGCAAAGCCAAAGACCCGTTCCGGGGGAATGCCCATTTCAGTGGTCTTGTCCAAAGCCGTAGACACCGCCGCCAAATGCCCACTGGCCTGATCGCCCAGTGAGGCGCGCAACCAAGAAATCGCGGTTGCCGCATTGGTCATGGTCTCAATGGTGGTAAAGGACTTTGAGGCGATGATAATCAAGGTGGTTTGTGGATCCAGCCCAGCCAAGCTATCGGTAATATCGGCGCCGTCGACATTGGAAACATAATGGCAGCGCGGCCCATCGTGATAGGGCGCAAGCGCGCGGGTTGCCATGACAGGGCCCAAATCTGAACCACCAATGCCAATATTCACAACATCCGTGAACTGCGCCCCGGTTACGGTTTTATAGGCACCGCTGCGCAGAGCCCCGGCAAAGCTTTCCATACGTTGCAGGGTCTGGTGGATTTCCGGCATGACATCCTGACCATCGACCATCACAGCCGTATCGTTCTGGCTGCGCAGGGCTGTGTGCAACGCAGCCCGGCCTTCCGTGACGTTGATAGGATCGCCCCGAAACATTGCTTCGATCTTACTGGCCAAGCCAGCCTGTTCCGCCAGATCAACCAGCGCATTTAGTCCGGTTTCGTCTAGGGCGGTTTTGGAGAAATCCAGCAACAATCCGTCGGCTTGGGCAGAAAAGCTCTGAAACCGGTTTTGATCTCTTTCGAAAAGTTCGGTAATCGACGTCTCAGAAGTTTGTCTGCGGTGCTCACTCAGCTTCGACCAAATTTCGCTCATTTTCCAATACCTTTATGAACCCACCTAGCCGAATCATACCTCCCGCTCTTATGCAATACAGTTAGCGCTAACGATTGCGCAAGAGAAGCCCCAACTGTGAATGTTTTGGCATCCCCAGCAGGGCATAAAGTGGCGGGACAGTCTAGGCGCTGCAGGTATAGGCCACCTCACTTCCAGCCCCGCCCGCAATCAGTCAATCGCAGAGCTTTCGCCCCCGCAAAGCCGCCGCGCCTACTGCAGACCGCTGCTTTGCAATGCAGAGCTTGCCCAGTATTGCGCGCACCACCGCAATGGAACAAAGTGACGTATAGACTGGCAAACAGGGCCTGCCCCGTACATGAGGGATGTCTGGGCCGACGTGGCAGCGCGTCACATCGGCCACAAAAGACCTCCGCTCCCTGACCGCCTGGGTTCACTGGACAGTCCGGTCTCCCGCGTTACCCCGGCCGCCCTGCCGGAACCAGGCTGCTAAAGGGTTTGCCGGTGGCCTCTTCGTATTCCTGCTCATCCCAGAATCCGATCAGAATACCGCCCTCTGCTGCAATTTTCTGGCGGGCCAGAACTGCAGATGTCGCGGTTATCCGGGTGTGGTGCCGTCGCGCCCAATCCAGCAGCGCCGCCTCCATCCGGGCGCGCACCGCAATGTGGTCTGCCTGCTCCGAAGCGCCCAGATCTTTCACTTCCTGCGGGTCGGTTTCCAGATCGAACAGCACCGGCCGGAAGCCTTCGCAGCGGATAAATTTCCACCGTCCATCAAATATCATCACCGTATGAGCATGTTCCTGCTCCACGCCCAGCGCGCGGGCCATATCGGACCAGTGATAGTCATGTTCGCTGATCGCATAGCGCCTGGAAAAGCCTTCTGTCCCGTTCAAGATCGGTGTCAGATCGCGCCCTTCAATGATATGCGGCTTGGCCTCGCAGCCCAGCGCATTCATGAATGTGGGTGCCAGATCAATCATTTCGACCAGCTCTTCGCAGATGGACCCGCGCGAGGCATCCGCCTCGCCGCGGGGGTCTGCAATGATCAGCGGCACTTTGGCGGCAACATCGTGGTAGAAATCCTTGTCGCCCATCCAGTGGTCGCCCATGTAATCGCCGTGATCCGAGGTAAAGGCGATGATGGTATTCTCGCTCAAGCCCGCCGCGTCCATCCAGGCAAAAAGCCGACCGAGGTTATCATCGAGCTGCTTGATCAGCCCCATATAGGCCGGGATCACATGTTCACGCACATGGTCGCGGGCAAAGCTGCGACAGACACGGGCGTTCAGATAGGCCTGCATCAGGGGGTGATCGGTGTCGCGCTCCGCCTCAGAACGGACCGGAGCGATGACGTGCTCTGGCCCATACATATCATGGTAGGGCTTTGGCACGATGTAGGGCCAATGGGGTTTGATATAGGACAGGTGGCACATCCAGGGACGTCCATCCGCAGTGGCCTCAGTCATGAAATCAATGGCGCGATTGGTCATATAGGCGGTCTCGGAATGCTCTTCGGGCACATCCGCAGGCAAGCGCGAGTTTTTCAGTAGCCAGGCCGACAGCCGTTCGCCATTTTCATCCAGGCCCGAATTGGCAAAATCACCCCAGGGGTTTTCTGACTTAAAGCCGTTTTCCACCAGATAATCATCATAGGCAGACCATTTTTGGCGGGCGCTATCAGGGTGCAGACCATCGTCGCGCTCAAAAGGGTCAAAACCACATTCAGACCGGCTGACGCCAATCGTGCTGTCGGGATCAATGCCAAGCCAGGCCATGCCCTCCAGATCTGCGGTCATATGGGTTTTTCCAACCAAAACCGCCCGCGCACCTGCCTCGCGCAGGTGATCGCCCAGGGTGGGTTCCCCAACCCGCAGCGGCATACCATTCCAGGTTGAGCCATGGCTGCGCACATAGCGCCCGGTATAGGCCGACATCCGCGACGGACCGCAGACCGGCGACTGGATATAGGCCTTGTTGAATTGCACCCCGCGTTTTGCCAGGGCATCAATATGCGGTGTATGCAGGTGCGGGTGACCATAGCAGCTCAGGTAATCAAACCGCAGTTGATCTGCCATAATCCACAAAACATTGGGGCGTTTGGTCATGGTTCTTTCTCCTCCTCCAGCAGATCATCTCCTCGGGCAAAGATATTCGTCTCGTCCCGGTCCTGCCTGGCCTTCATTTTTTCGGCCCTGTTTCTTTCGGCCACAGTTTTTTGCTGACTTGGGCATAAGCCCCCAGCGACCGGATAGAGCCTGAAAAACAAATCAATGACAAGTCATATATGTTCACACCACCAACCCCGGCATGGTCGCCCGACATTATCTGCACTGCTAAGCGCCTCCCTCAAAGGGGAGCATGCCTGCAAAACAGGGCCTTATTCAGCAGGGCAGGATGTTGCGGCGCTGCTGTCGCGCAGGCCACTCCGGTAGGCCTTGGGCGTTTGGCCAGACCAGCGCTTAAAGGCCCGTGAAAAGGCGCTTTGTTCAGAAAACCCGGTCAAAAAGGCAATCTCAGAGAAGGAATAGCTCGACGATTGAATAAGCTGCTGGGCGAGTTTCCGGCGCGATTCGTCGGTGAGGGATTGAAAACTATGCCCCCTGTCGCTCAGCCGTCGCTGAAAGGTACGCCCCCCCAGTCCCATGTTTTTGGCAACCTCCGACAGCTGCGGCACCCCACCACTCAGCAGTTTGGCAATCTCCTCAATCACCTGGGCTTCAAAGCTTTGCTCCTGGTCACGTTCTTTTTCCAGCATCTGATCCAGATGAGAGATCAGGAAATTCCAGACACCTGTATCGCCAATGCTGCTGGGCTGATCAACGTCCTGGACATCAAAATGCAACGCGTCCGACCGGGCTCCAAATTCTGGCACACAGCCAAAATGCTCTACCAGGGCATCAATAGAGCCGTCTCTTTCATGGACAAATTGCACATGGCAGGGCTGAAATTCCGGGCTGGTCGTTTCACGACAGAGCGTCAGTGTCGTACCCATGGCGGCCTCTATCGACAAAAAGGCCCCGAGCCGGTCCGTCTTGGGGGCCTGCATGGACCAACAGAACCGATCGCCCTCCTGTTCGGCAGAAAAACTCGCGACGCGGTTGTGTAGTCGTGTATAACGCCAAATTCGCTGAAACCCATGACGCAGGGTTGGGGCAGATTTCAGCGCAAGCCCAAAGACGCCAAACTCATCGCACCGCATGCTCCGACAGGTTTTCATGTGAAACCTCAGATCCGGGAACTCGCTTTTGGCAACCTCCTCCATCAGGTCGTGATAGGCCTCAACCGGCACCATGACCGTAGGGTCGGCTAACGTTTCTGGCGTCAGGCCGACCAGATCCAGCAGCTTGCCCTTGTCGGCTATCTGGTCTGCATGTTCGATCTGTTTTCTGGCGTAGAGTGTCGAAACAGAGGTCAAGTCCCGGCTCCAAATTGATGCGCTCAACAGACTACCAAGCGCCTGAGCTGCGATCAAATATCAGTAACATTTACGTTACCAAAGGGTCAACCTTTGGCATTTGCTGTCAAGTCTTTGGCACATCCAGTCAATATTTTGGCACCAGAAATCACGTATTCATTTTGACATCCAGTGGGTTTGGAGCTGTTTTCTCTGCAAAAGCAGGTTCGACCCTTTACCGCTTACCGCACCGTTTTTGCCTCAAGGAATAAATCAATGAACAGCTTCATGCCTTTCATCAAATTCACCGCAGTTGCCTTGCTGGGCGGCAGCGCCACCTTAACAGCCGCAACGCTGGTTCTTGGCCTGGGCGCCCCGCTGGCAAGAGCCCAAACCCAGGCTCCCACGCCTGTGATGCTGATCAGCGATGCTCAGCACAATCCTTCGTGATCTGGGATTTCACCTGACCCTGGCTGAGATCTCAGGCCCGACTTTGGCCAGTAAAACAATGGCCAGCCAAACAGCGCCCAGTCAAACAACGCCAGGTGCGCAGAGTTACCCCGTCTTGCGCAGGACCCCATATTGCGCGTAGCCGCGATAAAGCTGGCGGCATTGTGCCCTGCCGCCCAGCTCACGGGCGATCTTGTCCAGCTCGCTTGCCAACTCTAATCGTGGGCTCACATGGAACTTCGTCAGCCAGCGATGCAGCAGGCCCCGGCACCAGCCGGGCCATCCCTCCAGATTGGAAAAATCCACAACATGCAGCGTGCCGCCCGGAGCAAGCGCCCCAAAGGCCTGGCGCAAAGCCTGCTGCCAATCCGGGATCATTGAAATCCCGTAAGAGATAAAGATGCGATCAAATGCGTCGCGGCCGAACAGTTGCGCGGCCTCAAAATGGCAGGCATCAGCCTGAGCCAAGGCAACCCGCGTGCCCAGCTTTTTCCCGGCGGACACCAACATCTCTGACGAGATATCAAGCCCGTAAAAGGTGCAGTCGGGGTATTTCCCCTCAGCCAATTGCAAATTTCGCCCCGTGCCACAGGCAAGTTCAAGAACATGCGCGTCGGCGTCGGGCGCCAGATCATCAATCAGCGCATCGCGCCCAAACAGATAGTACTTTCGGGTCAAATCATAGAATATGCGTTGATAGCGGTAGGTTTGGTCCATCAGTGCTGCATGGGCATTGGGGGTCGCGTCGCGCATCTGATCAGCCCTGAAAACGATAGAGATGAAAGCCGCCGTAGATCGCTGAGCGATCCTGCTTGCTGCCCCGCTTGGAAACCTCTGCGTCATAGGCCCAGCGCCCCAGGATGTCAGGCGACACTCGGCCCGGCAGGATGTCCTCAGCGCCGCCAGTGCGAAAAATCACCTTTGCCCCGGGCGTTGCCGTGCGGGTGATTTGCTGCCAAAGCGCATTCAACTGACTGTCATTCATCCAATCCTGGGCATCCAGCAGGATATAGCCCTGTTTCGAGCTGTCAGGCTCCTGCGCCAACTGGTCGGTAAGGGAGCGGTTTACGATGCGGCCCCGGTCGGCATAGTCCCGCAGGGCCTGGAAATTGCGCTGCTGCAGATAGGGCGGCAGAGACCCATCCGGTGCCGGGTCATACCCGCGTGCAAAGGCCTGCCAGGCAAAATAATTGTCCCGGATCGGGGTATCACACATCAGTTTGCGGACCCGTTCGCGCAGTACCGGCAACACGTCGCCACCGCCGTCAGCGGCCAGTTTGTCATACTGCGCCGGAGGAATACCCAGGCCAAAAAGCGCAGCGCGAAACCCAGCCAGCCGGCGCACCAGCCACATATCAAACAGGGGGCTGATCTTCTGATCAAAAAACGCCTGTTGTTCCTGCAGGCTGCGTGCGGCCAGCAAGGGCGCAAAATTCACCCGCCCCAGACGGGCAACCAAATGCACCGCCCCCAAAAAGCGACCAAGCAGCCCGTATTTATAAAGCCCCTTTTGAAACAACGTGATACGGCGGTTTATCAGCTGCCGCCCCTGCCAAAACGCCCGCGCGCCGGGGTCTAGCTTTGGTTGGATATAGCGCTCATACAGGACGGCGTTGCTGGCCAGGTCTGCCCGACCAAAAAACTGATAAAAGGCGGCATAGTCCGGCAGGGCTTGGGCGGCAGTCAGTTTCAACTTGCCCAGGGCCACATGGGCAGGCGACAGATCAACCGCCGTGACCGAAGCCGGGCCTGCGGTCAGATACGACATTAGATTACAGCTGCCAGAGGCGATGCAGACCAGATTATCCTCTGCTGAAATCTCCAGCGCCTCCATGTCCACCACTGGATCTTCCCAGATCTGCGGATAGACCAACCCCAGAAACAGACGCGAGAACAGACGTTCAAGCCATCCGGTTGCCGCATCGCCATCCTGCAAAACAGCCGCGTCCAATTGAGCCTGGGCGGAAGAATTCATTGGGTGTATCCCCTAAACGTTTTCTAGAACTTTTTCTTCGGGCTGGGCATCGCGTGCCCGGCGACGAGGCTGGCGGCCAAGTTGGCGGCGCGACTGCCCGCGAGACTGGCGCGCTGAACGCGTCCAATCGATAAGAGCAAGACTGCCATCTGCCGTTTCAACGACAGCGGTGCAGCTTTCGACCCAGTCACCAGTGTTTACATAGGTCACCTCTCCCATGTCACGGATGGCAGCACTATGAATATGACCGCAGATCACCCCATCGTAGCCGCCGCGCCGTGCCTCGGCAGTCAGCACTGTTTCATACTCGCTGATAAAATTGACAGCCTGCTTGACCTGGTGCTTGGCCCATTTTGACAAGGACCAGTACTGTCCGCCCCAGAGGTGGCGAAGCCGATTGAGGCGGGTGTTCAGCCACAGCATCAATTCATAGGCCCGGTCCCCAAGATGCGCGAGCCATTTGGCGTTTGTCACCACCGCATCAAATTGATCACCATGGGTAACCAGATAACATTTTCCGTTATGGGCGGTGAACTCGGCAGACCCCAGCACCTCGATACCGCCAAAATGAGTGCCAAAGTAGGAGCGCAGGAATTCGTCATGGTTGCCGGGGATTAAATAGATCCGGGCACCGCCATGTGCCTTGGCCAGAAGCGTTTGCACCACGTCATTGTGCGCCTGCGGCCAGAGGAAACCCTTTCTGCGAATGCGCCAGGCATCCACAATATCACCAACCAAATAGTAGGTGTCTGCTTCGTGGCATTTGAGGAAATCCAGCAGTAGTTCAGCCTGACATCCTGGGGTGCCCAAATGGATATCGGACAAAAAAATGGTTCGGTATTTCATGCGCGTCGCCCGCTGTCACTTGCGTCGCATATGGAGGTACCCCATCGTTTTAACAGAACGGTGACAGTTTCCATTCCCCTGCGCATCAAGGCATCACGACACCGCCCAGCAGATCACCCCATCACAGCGCAAAGGCCCAACAGCCCCCGTTTTGCGCTGCACCTCGCGCCAGGTGCAGCGGTCAGCTGTCCAAAAGAGCGCGAATTTTGGAAATCAAAACAGGTCCCGAGATAGGTTTATTGAGTACAGTAAGCTTTGGCAGCCCCGAGACACTATCGAGCACATCAGCGCCATACCCCGTGAGGATCACGATCGGGACACCATCAAGCACCTTTCTGACTTGCGCCACCAAATCCAGCCCCTGTACCGACCCAGGCATCGTCAGATCCGTCACCACCAGGTCAAATTCAGGTGCCTTTTTGACCAGATCCAGGGCCTCTGTGCCGTTGTGGGCCTGCGTCACACGAAACCCAGAGGCCGAAAGGCGTTGGCTCAGGGCGCTGCGGACATCATCGTCATCTTCAACCAGTAAGATCTGTTCATCGCCCAAAAAACCTGTGGAAATGTCACCTCCCGCCGCCTGATCCGCCGCCTCAACGGTCACCGGGAACCTCAGCTCCACCGTCGTCCCCTGCTCCCAGACACTGCGGATACGGATCTTACCCCCCGACTGGGTCACAAAGCCATGCACCATCGCCAGCCCCATCCCCGACCCTTTGTCGAATTCTTTGGTTGTGAAAAAAGGCTCAAACACCTTACTCAAAGAATCTTCTTTGATCCCCACTCCGGTGTCCGTCACAGAGACCACCACCTGGTCGCCTGAAAGGTCATCGCCGTCGCTTTGGTCCGCTCCTAGGTTAGACACCGAAACTGTCAGCTTGCCCCCGTCTGGCATCGCATCGCGGGCATTCAACACCAGGTTCAAAATCGCATTCTCCAGCTGCCCCTGATCCAGAAGAACCGCCTTCACAAGAGGGTCATAGGAGAATTCCACAGATATGTTTTCAGGCAGGGTCCGGCGTAGCATCTCCTCGATTCCACGCAAAACCAGATCAACCCGCAGCACCTGCGGCACAAGCTGAGCACGCCGCCCAAAAGACAAGAGATCATAGGACAGTTTGGCCCCGCGTTTGGTCGCGGACAGTGCTTGGTCAATGAACTTCAAGGAGGGCGCATCCAGCCCACGCTGGTCTTTTAACAATTCGAGGTTACCCATGATCACCGACAATAGATTATTGAAATCATGGGCGACGCCCCCGACAAGCCGGCCTATCGCGTCAAATTTCTGGGTTTCCAGGGCAAACTTCTCGGCCTTTTTGCGAAGATCCATTTCTGCGCTTAGCGCATCAACCGTGGTCGCAAGATCCAAGGTGCGCGCCCGAACAACACGGCGCAGGATGAATATGAGCACTGCTGACACCAAAAGCACAGAAACCGCTACAAGAAGTACAGTAATAAGCCAGCTCGGCAGCGGGGCTTTGTGAAAGGAAATCCATTCATACTTGGCAGAGTGAAAGTCCGACCCAAAGGTCATTTGCTGCCGATAGCTGGCCAGATTCATCGCCTGGACAAAGCTTTCCGGGGCATCCGGCGGCACCACATAGTGATAGGAGTTGACC
Source organism: uncultured Pseudophaeobacter sp. (assembly GCA_905479575.1). Lineage (GTDB taxonomy): Bacteria > Pseudomonadota > Alphaproteobacteria > Rhodobacterales > Rhodobacteraceae > Pseudophaeobacter. The sequence goes on along the minus strand of CAJQNB010000073.1, from coordinate 5,016 downwards.
TGAAATGGCAGCTCAGGAATACGCAAACTGTTCTGATTGGCCATCTGCACCGCAAAGAACGTATTGGTAATTGCCAAATCCGCATCACCAACCAAAATCGCATCAATCGCGCCCTGCACTGACGACGTCCAGATCAGCTTACTCTTTAGCCCTTCTTTGCGTAAAAACCGCCTCAGGTCACGCTCCTGGATACTATTTGCGAGCACGGCAATTCTCTTGCCCTCAAAATCCGCCAGAGAGGTAATCTCAACCTCCTGGGAGGTGACGATAGTAGACCATGAATAAATCAGCGCTTCGTTGATAAACTGGAACTGCGCTGCACGCTCCTCAGAAAAGGCCACATCCGGCATAAGGTCGAGCTGCCCCTGCCCCACCATCTCCAGGCAGGTTTCCCATTCACAGTCGACGTATTCGAAATCATAGCCCATCTCAGACAGAATGGCTTCGGTCACCTCCGGCCAAAAACCGGCGGGTTGCCCAGCTGCGTCTCGAAAAATTTTGGGCCGGTTTTCATAAAAGCCAACACGCAGCGGATCTGCATTCAATTGCCCCGGCAGGACTGCAAGACACAACATTCCCAGCAAGGCCGGAAACACCTTAGTGGCGAAGCAAAACCTGTTTAGAAGTCCCTCTATCACTCAATCCACCCTTTAAGGTCGCTTACCCGGCCTCTGCTCAACACCTTCCAGCCCCATCATCAGAAAGCCTGGCGCCCCTAATCAACGCTCAATTGATTTACATACCCTGCATTTCGCGTGATATCTCGGTTGATGTCATCGGTCGCTTCATCAAGCACGGCCTTCACATCCGCACCTTCAGCGATCTCAACCAGGGCTCTTTCAAACACCTTTGCTATCACAACATAGCTGGGAGACACCGGACGTAGCAAAGCCTGTTGGCGCGACAAATCGACAAACCCTGGCAACCAGCCCTCCGGGCCATAGGTCGTGGATGCTCTCGCGGCTGCCAGGGTGGGTGGGATCAATCCCAATTCATCCGCGATGGTGGACAGGTATCGGTCTTGAATCGCAAACTCGACAAAGGCGCTGGCTCCATCCACATGTTCTGACGTGGCTGACACGCCAAACTGCCAACTCCCGGCGCCGATGACACTGCCCTTGCCAAAATCGGGTGCCGGCAGAAATACGGCATCCTCTCCTACGGCATCGATGAAATCCAGAACGGTCCAATTGCCGTCCCAGGCCATGGCATATGTACCATCAATTAACGCGGCGGTTCGGTTTGGTTGCGACTGTTCCGGGCTGGGAACAAGCCCGCGCGAAAACAGGGACTGCCACCAAGTTCCAAATCTCAGCGCGGCCTCGCCATTTAACACACCCTGTGCCGAACTATAGTCAGATCGGTCCACCAGATCGCCACCGAAGCTTTGCAAAAAGGGGCTAATGGCATAGGGAAACCATTCGCCCTCCCTGCTCAGCCCCAGGTCCAGCGGATAGTCGAACTCCCCGGATGCTTTGAGTTTAACCAAGGCCGTTTCAAATTCGGCCGCACTCCAGGGGTCCGCAAGACTTGGCAGTCGGATGTCATATTTTTCCAAGGTGGACTTGCGTGTCAGGATCGCAAGCGCAGCCTCCCACAGGCCAACCGAATAGATATGACCATTCCAGCGCCCAACAGCGGATGGCAGGAACGCCTCGACCGCGGCCTCCTCTATGCGCAGCGGCTGCAGATATCCCAACCATGCCCAATTGGCGACCATCGGCGCATCCACATCAATGATGTCAGGCAGGTTCCCGGTCTGAGCCGCCCGAACCACCGAGTCATTGTAACTGCCTTCAGGAAAGCTCATCAGGATGACTTTCCAATCCGGTTGACTGGCATTGAAATCCTCGACGATCTCAACAATGACCCGGCGTTCAGTTTCATTCTGCGATCCATGATACCACATGCTCAGCTCGGTTTGCGCCGCCGCAGCAGTGCCAACAGTCAGTGCCACAAGACCGGCTAGAAGGAGTCCAAATCGCGAAGCCACTAATGATCTTCTTTCCATAACTGAGACAGGGGCCAGCCAAGGGCGAGACCTCCACTTGAGAGCCTGGCCCAACTGATCCAGACCAACTGCCAGATCAAGTGATAGTGCATTCCCGCCTTTTGATCCATTGTGATCACGCTGCCACAAGCTGGCGGCGAAAGTCCAGAAACCTAGCCACATGTGCCACCGACCTTCTGGGACGGTTTGCTACTGTGTTTACAAAACTTCAGACGTCCCCGTGAAAGGCCAAAGCCGCACTTGCGGCGATAGTTCTTTGTTGTCTGGACTTCGGCCATCCATTACAAATTCATCGTAGCTTTGAGATTTGCATTTCTTGGACTGCGGGTAGAGTTGGGAACCCGGATTCACTTCGGCCCAGAAAATCGCATGAGATTAAGGGTTATCTCTACGTTAGATAATGCAGAAGGAGCTCTTCAAATTGAAAATCAGCATTGCTATTCCGACCCGAGAACGAGGCCAGTATTTGCGGCATTCCGTTCAGACTGCTCTCGAGATCGACGATGACAACATAGAGATCATTGTAAGCGACAATGCCAGCTCCGACGGGACCAAGGAACTCATGCAAGAGTTCGATGACAGCCGACTGGTCTACGTGAATACGGGTGCGCGACTTTCAATGCGGCAGAACTTTGAAACGGCTTTCAACGCATCGACAGGTGATTATCTGATCTACTTCGGCGATGACGACGGGATACTCCCAAAACAGTTCCCGTACTTGCGGCAGCTTTTGGAGGCCAACAGGCCTGATGGTCTGAGTTGGATCAAGGCAACCTATGGCTGGCCCATTGAAGGGTATGGCAGGAAGACCGGCGGTGTCAGATTCTACCGCGACAATTGCTTTGGCTCTCCAAAGGCTTTCCACGGCGCGGACAACCTACAGAAGCTCATGACGGCAGATGTATCCAACCTGCGTCCGGTTCCGGATATATATCACGGCTGCCTTTCGCGCGCCTACATGCTCAAGACGTCGATGGACGGGAGAACGGTTTTCGACAGCGCAATCCCTGACGTCAACCTATCGTATAGATCCATCTTGAAAGACGGCCATTTCATCGGGGTCGACCACCCGTTCTCGATCAACGGATACAGCCCGGCAAGCACCGGCGGTGGCCACGGAGCCGAACAAAACAATAGTTCTGGGACCAACAGCAGCAAGCTTTTTGCAAAAGAGAACATTACCGACCCGATGAGCGATGTGTTTCCCCATGCCGGATCAGTCCCATTGGCGTTTTTCTCGACCCTGGAGACCTTGCGGCGCAACCATGGCCTTGAGGCAATTCAGCCCGACTACCTCAGCTGGTATAAGTATGTTCGTGGATCGACACGCAAGAACCCTGCGCTAGCAGAGCAAATACAGGGCATTTTGCGGGACCACGCGGAAGCGAAGGGCATACAATCCGTCCTAGACGCAGCTCTGCAAGGCCCGCCTCAGGCCAAACGAAGCCTGCAAGAGCGCTTTGCCCGTGCCCAGGGGCAACTATCGAGCTTCAGGGTTTCCGCTACCGAGGGAGGCGAAAACACCATTCTTACGGCAGCCCATATGATAGATGCGATCTTGGGGCAAGATTTTGGCGCGGTTCTGTCAGGCGATATGACATCTCGCTTGGCCTGGAAGGAGGCCAAGCGTCGGTCCAAGGATTTTCAGCGCCAGCTTTGATCTACCGGACCCGTTTGAGGAAACCGTCATGAGCGACCGTGATCAGCAGTTTCGCGGGGATGCTCTTGTCAATCTCGAACTCGGAGTGGGTCTTTAGATAGTCCCAAACCGCAGTTTTGGGATTGTTCCCCGGCCCCCAGGAGCGATCAGGATACTCGTCCGCTGGCATGTCCTCGATTAGCGTGTCGAAGACGACGCAATAACTTCCGACCGACGTGAGCGGCGCATAAAGCTCCAGTTCGCTCCGGACATGATCATGAGTGTGGTTTGAATCTAGACAGACAAGAACGCGCTGGTATCCCTCCGCAGCCTTTTTAACCTTGGCGAAGATGTCAGGGTCAATGCTGGACCCCTCGATCATCTCGATGCGAGAGGCCATTGGATGATCCTGAATGGCAGCGAGGTTATGCGCGCGGATGTCGATGTCGATACCCAGAACTTTGCGGGACGATTTAGATGGGTCAAGGACTGTGCCCGCCTCAATGGCATCGCACATATCCAGTAACGCAAGCATGGACGCACTGAAGACCAGCGACCCACCATGCGCAATACCCGTCTCGATGATCAGGTCGGGCTTGATGCTCCAGATGAGTTCCTGCATCGCTACGATGTCTTGCGGGTATTGAATGATCGGCCGATCTTGCCAGTGGTAGTTATACGAATACTTCGGATGGGTCGTTGCTTGAAGAAATGTCATAGCCAAGTCGTTCAACGGCTTGTCGTTCATCATTTCCGCAATGCGGCCTGCAATCTCTTGCTTAAATTCAGTCATTTCCCACCTCAAAACATGTAAATGCGTCGTTCGACATATTCCGGATCTCCTCGCAGCAATTCGGTTTCATATCAAGGATTTTTGCAGTCCGAGGCAGGTTTGGAAAAACCTCCTCGGGCGCGCAGACAGGCAGCCGGGTTGCCCCGCGGCATAAAAAATAGATAAAAACGTTTTTCTGCGGGCAATCGTTTTTCTAGGAAAAAATGGCGCGAGAACCGTTCAACCACATGTATTATCTATGTTTTTATTTTTCCGACTCTCTGCGGATCTTTCATGTGAAAGTTTCCCTGCCAAAATCGTCATTTTCAGGCGTCGAGCCAGGTCTGGAAGTTTGCTGATATTGCCCGACAGATCGGCTCCCAAAGGCCCGCCAATTTTGGCCAACAGCCCCCTCACCTCTTCAAGCGTCTTATTGGCGGCGCGGAAGTCTGCAGGTGGATTCACAAACGAAGTGCAAATTCTTTACTAAAACAGAGAGTTGCACGGAGGATGAAGAATGGGAACCCACTACTGTCACCTGAAGCTGGACGAACGTCGCAAGCTTGCAAAGTGGCTTGAAGCCAAAATGCCGAT
>CAJQNB010000072.1 GCA_905479575.1 uncultured Pseudophaeobacter sp. | reverse complement strand
GATGTGGCGGGCACCTATGCCAAACGCTGGGCCGCCAAAGAAGCCTGTTCCAAGGCGCTGGGCACCGGGCTGCGTATGGGCATCGCCTGGAAGGACATGGCGGTCAGCAATCTGCGCAGTGGCCAGCCGGTAATGCAGGTCACTGGCTGGGCCGCCGAGCGCCTGGCTGAAATGACACCCGCTGGCCACAGCGCGGTTATTCACGTGACATTGACCGATGATCACCTCTGGGCGCAGGCCTTTGTGGTCATTGAGGCCCGGCCAATTCACGCTCAGCCCGTGGATCAGTCTGCGGATCAGCCCTCTGAAACCGCCAGTGAAGCTTGACTCGCGCCCCTCACGCGCTCATGTAGCGCCGGACCCTTAAATTCATAACCCGGAGAGCCTGATGACGGCAAAACCCACGGCCGGACAATCGATCCTCGAAACGGTAAAGACCATTGTTTATGCCCTTTTGATTGCTGGGGTCTTTCGGACCCTGTTTTTTCAACCTTTCTGGATCCCCTCGGGGTCGATGAAGGAGACGCTGCTCATTGGTGATTTCCTCTTCGTCAACAAGATGGCCTATGGCTATTCCTATGCCTCTTGTCCCAGTGTGCGCATCGGCGCTATCGGGCTGAATATCGATGCCGAAGACATCTGCGGCTTTCTCGACAATGATAACACCCGTTTGCTGGGCTCTGATCCCGAACGCGGCGATGTGGTTGTCTTCCGCCACCCGGTGACTGGCACCGACTTCATCAAACGGCTGGTTGGCCTGCCGGGGGACAGTATCCAGGTCAAAGATGGGGTGCTGTTCATCAACGGCACAGCCGTTGGGCTGGAGGATGCGGGCAACTTTGAGGAAGCCATGGCGCCGCAGGGACCACAGGGCTCTCGCCCCCGCTGTGAAAACGCGCCTGTTGGTCTGGGTGGGGCCTGCCTCAAATCGCGCCAGATTGAGACCTTCCCGAATGGCAACACCCATGCGATCCTCAATATTGGCAACCAGTCTGCGGATCACACGGGCGTCTATAAGGTGCCTGAGGGGCATTTTTTCTTCATGGGCGACAACCGCGATAATTCCAGTGACAGCCGTCTGGTACAGACCGCTGGCGGCGTTGGCTTTGTGCCACTCAAAAATCTGATCGGGCGCGCGGATCGCATCATGTTCTCGTCTGCTGGCCGCTCAATGTTGTTTTTTTGGACCTGGCGTTCTGACCGCTACTTCAAGGGGATCGAGTGAAACTATCGAAAGAAATGCGCGTCTTTGAGCAGCGGATCGGGCACCAGTTTGCCCGGCCGGAGCTTTTGGTGCGCGCCTTGACCCACCCCTCGGTGTCTTCTCCAAACCGCAAGGATAACCAGCGTCTGGAGTTTCTCGGGGATCGTGTGCTTGGCCTGGTCATGGCAACAGCCCTGCTGGAGCATGACAAGGAGGCCAGCGAAGGCCAGTTGGCGCCACGCTTTAACGCGCTGGTGCGTAAAGAAGCCTGCGCCGATGTCGCCCGCGAGATCGAACTGGGTGAGGTGCTGAAACTGGGGCGTTCGGAAATGATGTCCGGCGGGCGCCGCAAGCTGGCCCTGTTGGGCGATGGCATGGAGGCGGTGATTGCTGCCGTCTACAAAGACGCCGGCTTCGAAGTCGCCCAGGCGATGATCCTGCGGCTCTGGGGCGCGCGCATTCATCAGGTAGAGGCCGACGCCCGAGATCCTAAAACCGCGTTACAGGAATATGTCCAGGCGCGCCGTCAGAATCCACCGGACTACGTGCAGGTGGCACGCGAAGGTCCGGATCACCAACCTATTTTTACCATTGCTGTTCGGCTGGAAGATGGCACCGAAGAGCGCGCAACTGCGGGCTCAAAACGTCTCGCAGAACAGGCCGCAGCCAAGGCGCTCTTGGCACGTTTGGAGCACTCAACATGACAACACGCGCCGGTTTCGTCGCCCTGATCGGAGAGCCCAACGCGGGCAAATCCACTCTTCTTAACCGAATGGTCGGGGCCAAGGTCTCGATCGTCACCCATAAGGTCCAGACCACCCGCGCCCGGGTGCGCGGCGTTGCGATGGAAGGCGAAAGCCAGATCGTTTTTGTCGACACGCCGGGCCTGTTTCAGCCCCGCCGCCGTCTGGATCGCGCCATGGTGGCAGCCGCCTGGGGCGGCGCTGCCGATGCTGAAATTGTGTTACTGCTGGTCGAGGCCCACCGGGGCATCACCGAAGGTGTGGAGCGCATTCTCGAAGGTCTCGCGGATGTGGCTCAGGGCCGGACCGTGGCTCTGGTGATCAACAAAATCGATCGGGTGCAATCCGAGGTGCTGCTTGGCCTCACCAAGGATCTGAACGATCGCTTTGATTTTGCCGAAACCTTTTTGATCTCGGCCGAGCGTGGCCACGGGGTCGAGGTGCTGCGCAGCTGGCTGGCTAAAACACTGCCCGAAGGTCCCTGGCTCTACCCTGAAGACCAGATCGCTGATCTGCCAATGCGGATGATAGCGGCGGAAATCACCCGCGAAAAGCTGACCCTGCGCCTGCACCAGGAACTGCCCTATCAGATGACGGTCGAGACCGAAAACTGGGAAGAGCGCAAAGATGGCTCGGCCAAGATCGACCAGGTGATCTATGTGGTCCGCGATGGTCACAAAGGCATCGTTCTGGGCAAGCGCGGTGAAACCATTAAATCCGTGTCGCAATCCTCCCGCGAAGAACTGACCGAGTTCCTGGGCCGCAAGGTGCATCTGTTCCTGCAGGTCAAAGTGCGCCCCAACTGGCTGGAAGAGGCCGAGCGTTACTCGGAAATGGGACTGGACTTCAAAGACGGCAACTAAGGGAAGCGCCCGGTGCACAGGGCGCGTACCACCCTTCATCTTTCCTTAAATATCTCCGCCGGAGGCTCCGGCAGCTGCCACAGATGCTGCGGCCTGCGGCGGGGATCACACCAGAGGCCCCGCAATGCCCCGACTGACCGCCCGCTTTTGGGTTGATGCCTATCTTGCCCGCCTGCGGTTTCAGGATATTCCGGGGTTTGTCACCGCCCATGGCGATGACACTGCAGGCGCGGTGCTGGTCAAGCTGAACACCCTGGACGGGCAGGCGCAGTCGTTTCATCGCTCCTACGATTTGATGAGCGGCGCACGCAAATGGATCGAACATACCAGCGGTGTTGAGGCGGATGTGGACGCCGCGATCCGACGCCAGCAAGAGTTTGACCCCGATCTCTGGGTGATTGAGATTGAGGACCGTGCCGGGCGTCACCTGCTGGATGAACCAGGGCTGGAATGACCTTGGTTTAAAGACCCAAGCCCCAAGGGCTGAGGCAAGGCTTGCCGTTGGGGGGCTGTTAGGGTCTGATAGTCAGGGCCGCAGCGCGCAATCAGGGGGAAATATCAGTGGAATGGCGTGATCATGGCATTCTGTTGTCCCGACGGCGTCACGGCGAAGGGGCTGCAATTATTGATGTTTTTACTGAACATCACGGCCGTCACGCCGGTATTGTACATGGGGGCGCCAGTCGCAAAAAGGCGCCGGTGCTGCAACCGGGTGCGCAGCTGGATCTGTTGTGGCGGGCTCGGCTGCAGGATCACCTAGGCAGCTATCAGGCCGAACCTCTGCGCAGCCGCGCGGCGGCGGCCTTTTCTGGTCGTATGGCCTTGGCGGGGCTGAATGCGGTGACAGCGCTGTTGGGGTTTTGCCTGCCCGAGCGCGAAGCCTACCCGGTGCTTTACAAACAGTCCGAACAATTGCTGGACCTGCTGGAGCAGGCGGAGGTCTGGCCCCTGGCCTACCTGCGCTGGGAAATGGCCCTGCTCAAAGAAATGGGCTTTGGGCTTGATCTCAGCGCCTGCGCGGTGTCCGGGCGCAACGAAGATCTGGCCTATATCTCGCCTCGGACGGGGCGGGCGGTGTCCGTTCAGGAGGCGGGGCAATGGGTCAGCCGCCTGTTGCCGTTGCCGCCGGTCCTGCGCGGGATCGGTGAGGCTGCAGACCATGAAGTGGCGCAGGGGCTGCAGACCACCGGGTTCTTCCTGGCAGAACGGTTGGCGCCCAGTCTGGGGAACCAGCCGCTGCCCGAAGCCCGCAGCAGGTTTGTTGATGCCTTCATGCGGCGATTGCCGGACAGCTGAGGCTACTCCGCCTGTGTTACTTCGGTGATCAAATTCACAATGCGGGTTGCAATAGCATCGCTTCCCTTGACTGAGGGGTGGACCCTATCAATCGCGTGGTAGCTGCGATCCCCATGGGGCACCAGATCGGCCAGAGACAGGAAAAAGACGCCCTCGTCTCGGGCTGCCATCCGGGCCGCGCGTCGATCCAGCTCTTCGCCTTCGTCCTTGCAGTATTCAATGGGAGAGCCAAGTCCGGGGCTGCGCAGATAGCCGGTGTAGATTACCTTGGCCCCCTTGCTGCGCAGCTGGTTCACCAGATCAGGAATTGCGCCACTGCTGCCATCGCGGGTGGCCAACCGGTCCATCTTGCGCCCACATGCGGTGCAGCCGCAGCCCAGCCACAGGTCATTGCCGCCGCCATTCAACACCACCCAGTTCCAGTCGCCCGCATTCCAGTCGCCATTGGGCATTTGTTTGGGAATACTCAACCCGGCCGCGCCACTGATGGGCAGGCGATAGATCATGCGCGCCGCAGAAAGGGAGCGATCAGTGACCTCGACTTGGAGGCGCTTCTCCATCACGTCTGAGACCGCCCGCTGGGAGATGCCATTCCAGGCCATCAGCGAATCGCCCATCACCAAAACTCCGCCCTCCGGGTTCTGGGGCGCGCGCTCTCCACAGCCGGATAGGGTAAACAAGGCACAGAAAATGTAAGATAACCGGGGCAGAAATTGAAGCATGGGCACAGGGCTCATTTGGAGTGTAAATCGAATTTTAGATGCACTTATACCGGATGTTGTAAATCAATAAAAAGCACCAGGGCAGGCGGTAAGGCAAAGCCGGGGAATTATCGGGCAACAGGCCTGATGCGGGGCTTATGCCGAGACAGGGGTGAAGTAACACCAGGAACAAAAAAGCCCGACCAATGGCCGGGCTTTGGGGGATCTTGTTGTAAAAGGATCAGGCCAGAAGGCGGCGGGCAATAACCTGTGCCTGAATTTCTGCGGCGCCTTCAAAGATGTTCAGGATCCGTGCATCACACAGCACCCGGCTGATTTTATACTCCAGCGCAAAGCCATTGCCGCCGTGGATCTGCAAACCGTTGTCAGCAGCGGCCCAGGCCACCCGGGCACCCAGCAGTTTTGCCATGCCGGCTTCCAGATCGCAGCGATGGCCGTGATCCTTTTCCCAGGCCGAGAAATACGTGAGCTGACGCGCCACCATGATCTCGACTGCCATCATCGCCAGCTTGCCGGAGACGCGGGGGAAGTTGATCAGGCTCTTGCCGAATTGTTTGCGATCCTGAGCGTATTGCATGGAGATATCCAGCGCCGACTGGGCCACGCCGATGGCGCGGGCCGCGGTCTGGATCCGGGCGCTTTCAAAGGTCTCCATCAGCTGTTTGAAGCCCTTGCCCTCGGCGCCGCCCAGCAGGTTTGCCTGTTTCACGGCAAATCCGTCAAAGCCCAGCTCGTATTCCTTCATGCCGCGATAGCCAAGCACTTCGATCTCGCCGCCGGTCATGCCGGGGGTGGGGAAGGGCTCGGCATCGGTGCCAGGCGTTTTTTCCGCCAGGAACATCGACAGGCCCCGGTGATCGGTGGTGTCGGGGTCGGTGCGTGCCAGCAGGGTCATCACATGGGTGCGGGCCGCATGGGTGATCCAGGTCTTGTTGCCGGTGACCTCATAATCGCCGGCCTCATTTTTGACCGCACGGGTGCGCAATGAGCCAAGGTCGGACCCGGTGTTTGGCTCGGTGAACACAGCCGTGGGCAGGATTTCGGCGCTGGCGATTTTGGGCAGCCACTGGGCTTTTTGCTCATCGGTGCCACCACAAAGGATCAGTTCAGCGGCGATTTCCGAGCGGGTGGCGAGGGAGCCGACACCGATGTAGCCGCGCGACAGCTCTTCGGAGACCACAACCATTGAGGCCTTGGAGAGGCCAAAACCGCCAAATTCTTCGGGGATGGTCAGGCCAAAGACGCCCATCTCGGCCAGCTCTTCGATGACCTCCATCGGGATCAGCTCATCCTTCAGGTGCCAGTCATGGGCGTGGGGCTCAACCTTGTCTGATGCGTAGCGGCGGAACTGATCGCGGATCATTTCCAGCTCTTCTTCCAGACCCGAAGCGCCGAACATGGTGGCGCCGGCCTGCTCTTGCATCAGCTCGGCCAGGCGGCTGCGTGCAGCCTGAGTATTGCCCCCTTCGGTGAGGAACACAACCGCCTCGGTGCGCAGCGCCTCCACGGCGTCCTGACCCAGGCCAAGATCCTGCAGCCGCAGAATTTCACCCTGGTTCATCTGAATGCCGCCCTGAACCTGCGCCAGATATTCGCCAAAGGCGATCTGGTGGATCAGCTGCTCCATCTCATGAAAAGCGCCATCGCTTTGCAGCTTGTCAGCCCAGTCCTGCATCTGGCGCAGCGCATAGACATAGGTGGCAAGCCAGGACAGCCCGTGCGCTGCGGTCTGGTTGGCTTCGATCAACTGGCCGGAAACGCGACCCTCCTGGGTGACCTGGTTGCGCACCGCAACCCGGGCGGCCTCCAGGGTCGCTTCGAGGGGGGCAATTGCTGCGCCAGTGAGCGCCAGCAGTTCGGGGAGCACAATCGGTTTCATTTGCAGGTCCTGTCCGTCATGAGCCATTGAATCACGTCCTTCTTGGGTCGCTAAGGTGGTAAATCACTTTGCAGGTGCAGCGCAACAAAAATACGCCGCGCTGCGGCAAAGTGATAAAAAGTTGCGTGACGAAATTTGGCGCTCTGTGGTGGTTCTCCTTGCGGGAATGGGATGATAGGGCAGACTACATGGACGCATTTTTTTCACTCATTTCCGCCAGTGATTTGGCGATCGCCTTTGGGATCGCGCTGCTTGCCGGCACGGTGAAGGGCATGGTTGGCTTTGCGCTGCCAATGATTCTGGTCTCGGGGTTGAGCCTGTTTCTCGCCCCCGAGTTGGCGCTGGCGGGGTTGATCCTGCCGACACTGGTGACCAATTGGATGCAGGCGCTGCGACAGGGCGGCGGCGCGGCCTTTGCCTCGCTCAAGCGGTTCCGTCTGTTCCTGTTGGCGGGGTTGGTGTTTTTGCTGCTCAGCGCCCAGATGGTGCGGGTGCTGCCGCAGCAGGTGATGTTCCTGGCGATTGGTGGTCCGGTGACCCTGTTTGTCTTGCTGCAGCTGATGGGGGTGCCTCTCACTCTGGCCAAGCCGACGCCACGGGTCGAAGTCATGGTCGGGGCTTTTGCCGGGTTGATCGGCGGGATCTCTGGTGTTTGGGGGCCACCAACGGTGGCCTATCTGACCGCACTAGGCACTGAAAAGAGCGAACAGATCCGGGTGCAGGGGGTGATTTACGGCATGGGCGCCTTTGCGCTGTTGTTTGCCCATATTGGGTCGGGCGTGATGCGCCTAGAGACCCTGCCGTTTTCGATCCTTCTGATTGTGCCGGCTGTGCTGGGCATGTGGATTGGTGGGATGTTGCATGATCGCATTGATCAAAGAGTTTTTAAGCAAGCTACGCTAATTGTTCTGCTTCTGGCCGGGCTCAATCTGTTGCGCCGCGGGTTGATGTTGTAGGCTGGCCGAGTTGGCTGTGTTGGACGACTGGCCGATCTGGCAAGCTAGTGTAACCAAGGAACACAAAAGCGCGATGCAGGGGATGAACGCAGAACGACTGGCTCTGGGCACCATCCTGATTGCCGTATTGGTGCTGGGCCTGAAACTGGTGGCCTGGTGGCTGACAGATTCGGTGGCCTTGCTGTCGGACGCGCTGGAGTCGCTGGTCAATGTCGGCGGGGCTGTGATGGCCTGGATGGCGGTGCATTACGCCAAAAAGCCCGCAGATGCCGGCCATCCCTTTGGCCACTATAAGGCTGAGTATTTCTCGGCTGTTCTTGAAGGCATCATGATCATCATTGCGGCGCTGCTGATTGTTCAGCAGTCGGTGCAGGCGCTTGGCAACCTGAACGAGACGGTGACCTGGGGCCGCGCCGGGCTGCTGGTGAATGCGGCGGCCCTGGTGTTGAACCTGCTGTGGGCGCGGTTGTTGATCAGCCGGGGCGGGGCGCTGAACTCTCCGGCGCTGACCGCCGGCGGGCGTCATTTGATGAGCGACGTCTGGACCTCGGTTGGGGTTTTGTTGGGGCTGGTGCTGGCGATGGTCACCGGATGGGCCATATTGGACCCGCTGTTGGCGCTGTTTGTGGCGGTGAATATCCTGCGCGAAGGCTACGGTGTTGTCGCCTCCTCGGTGAATGGGCTGATGGATTCCGCCGCCCCCAAGGAAGAGCGCGCCCGGATCGAAGAGCTGCTGCATCATGCGGCTGCGGGGGCATTGCAGGTGCATGGGTTGAAAACCCGCCGCGCGGGTGTCGCCCTGTTTGTCGAATGCCACATGGTGGTGGAAGGCACGATGACGGTGCAGGCCTCCCACACGATCTGTGACCGCATCGAAGACCGCATCCAGGCCAGCTTTCCAGAGGCGCAGGTCACCATCCATGTTGAACCGGAACATAAACTGGAACCATCGGGCATCGCCCCGGTGTAAACCCGTCGGTGAAGCATTTGCATTTTGCCGCGTGCTCCCGTTTAACCGCCACAACGAAAGCGGCAGTCACGGGAGCGAGGCGCGATGGCGATGGAATGGGACAGGTTGTTGAATGCGGGGCGTCTGTGCCGCCCGGACTATCCCGAGGATCCAGGCCGTCCGGCCTACCTGCAGGACTATGATCGCATCCTGTTCTCTGAACCCTTCCGTCGCCTGGCGCAAAAGACCCAGGTGCATCCCCTCTATGAACATGACCATGTGCACCACCGGATGATCCATTCGCTGGAAACCGCCAGCGCCGGGCGCTCGCTTGGGGTGCTGGCGGGGCAGGCGATGCTCAAGCAGGGCTACATCACCGAGGCGCAGCGCGATGTGATTGCCGGCACGGTTCAGGCGGCCTGTCTGGTGCATGACATCGGCAACCCGCCTTTTGGCCATTCTGGCGAAGACAGCATTGGCCAGTGGTTTGCGACGCAGTTTCAGACGAAGAGCGGCGTTGCCGGAGCCGTCCCTGCAGCCCAGCAGGCTGAGTTTGAGGCCTTTGAGGGCAATGCCCAGGGCTTTCGCATCGCAGCGGCCCTGGAAATGGCTAGGCGCGATGGCGGCATGCGCCTGTCCTATGCGACCCTTGCGGCATTCATGAAATACCCCTGCACCGCCGAGGCCCGGCACCTGGCCACTCCCGGCTATGTGGGGCTCAAGAAATTTGGTGTCTTTGGCTCAGAGGCGGCATTGTTTGCCGAGGTGGCCGAGGCAACGGGGCTGCGCAGTGATGGCGCCGGGCCGGGGAAATACTGGCGGCGCCACCCGCTGGCCTTCCTCGTCGAGGCGGCAGATGACATCTGCTATCGGATCCTGGATCTGGAAGACGCCGCGACGGTAGGCGACCTGAGCACCATTCAGGTGATCGAATGTCTGGAAATGATCGCAGGTAAGCCCAACCGGGCGGATGATACGGCGATGACGGCGCGCGAAATTGTCGCCATGCGCCGGGCCAGCGCCATCCATCAGGCGATCATAGCCGCAGTTGCCGCCTTCATGGACAATTATGATGCTATCATGGCGGGTGAGTTCAACGACGGTCTGATGGAGGTTTCCTCCAAGGCGGCTGCCTTTGATCAGATGAAAGAGATTTCAAACGCGCGGATCTTTACGGCACGGCGCAAGACGGAGCTGGAGATTGCCGGGCGTCAGGTGATTTTTGCGGTGCTGGATCATTTCCACGGGCTGTATGATGATCTGCGCAGCTGTGACTGGGATGTTGAGGCGTTTCTGGCGCGCCATGGCTATTGGGCCAAACTGGTGCGGGCGGTGGATCTGGATCTGCGCGGCATTACGGATGACTACAGCGCCATGCATAGCCTGGGGGATTTTGTCTCTGGCATGACCGACCGCTACGCGGTGAAGGTGCGCGACATGGTGGCAGGGCGGATCTAAGCTGGCCAAAAGGCTCCACCCCAGCAGGATAGACAAAAAAACCCGGCCACTGGCCGGGTTTTCTATTTCGCGGTGACGCGGGCCTTAGCTGATCGCGGCGGCTTTTACGTCTTCGTCGATATAGGGCAGATACTGTTCGAAGTTGTTGGAGAACATTTCAACCAGTTTGGCGGCCTGTTTGTCGTAGGCAGCCTGATCGTCCCAGGTGCGGCGTGGGTCCAGCAGGACTTCGGCAACGCCGGGCACCGAAACAGGCACGTCAAAGCCAAAGTTGCTGTCCTTGCGGAACTCGACCTCGGCCAGGGTGCCTTCGAGGGCGGCGGTCAGCAGCCCGCGTGTGGCGCGGATCGGCATCCGCGAGCCAACGCCGTAGGCACCACCGGTCCAGCCGGTGTTGACCAACCAGCAGGTTGCCCCATGGGCGGCGATCTTTTCACGCAGCAGGTTGCCGTAGACTTCGGGGCGGCGTGGCATGAACGGCGCGCCAAAGCAGGTGGAGAAGGTGGGCTCGGGCTCGGTCACGCCGCGCTCGGTGCCTGCCACCTTGGAGGTGAAACCAGACAGGAAGTGGTACATCGCCTGCGCCGGGGTCAGACGGGCAATCGGAGGCAGCACACCAAAGGCATCACAGGTCAGCATGATGATGTTCTTGGGGTGGCCGCCAAGCGCGGTTTCCGAGGCGTTGGAGATATAGTGCAGCGGATAGGCGCAGCGCATGTTTGCCGTCAGGCTGTCGTCTTCAAAGTCCAGCTCTTTGGTCTCTTCGTCAAAGACCATGTTTTCGATCACGGTGCCGAACTTTGTGGTGGTGGCGTAGATCTCTGGCTCGGCCTCAGGGTTGAGGCTGATGGTCTTGGCGTAGCAGCCGCCTTCAAAGTTGAAGGTGCCATTATCGGCCCAGCCGTGCTCATCATCGCCGATCAGAACGCGGTCAGGGTCAGCAGAGAGCGTGGTCTTGCCGGTGCCGGACAGGCCAAAGAACACGGCGGTGTCGACAGGGTTGCCTTTGGCGTGGTTAGCCGAGCAATGCATCGGCATGATGCCTTTTTCGGGCAGCAGGTAGTTCAGCAGGGTAAATACGGATTTTTTGTTTTCACCGGCATATTCGGTGCCACCGATCAGGATCATCTTGCGATCAAAGTTCATCGCAATGACGGTCTCGGTACGGCAATCGTGACGCTTGGGGTCGGCCTGGAAGCTGGGGCAGTTGATGACGGTGAAGTCTGCAACAAAATCGTTCAGGTCTTCGCGCTCGGGGCGCCGCAACATGGTGCGGATGAACAGCCCGTGCCAGGCCAGCTCGGTGACCATGCGGACATTGATCGAATGCTTGGGGTCGGCGCCGCCAACCAGATCCTGCACGTGGTAGTCGCCACCTTTCATGTGCTCCAGCATATCGACATAGAGATTGTCGAACCCTTCAGGCGACATCTCGGCGTTGTTTTCCCACCAGATGGTGTCTTTGACGCTGTCAGATTTGACGACGTGCTTATCCTTAGGGGAGCGACCGGTGAACTTGCCGGTGGTCACAAGGAACGCGCCGCCATTGCCCAGGGTGCCTTCGTTGCGCTTTACCGCTGCTTCGACAAGGGCAGGCTCCATGAGGTTGTAATGGACATTGCCCAGACCCTCGATACCTTGATCCTCGAGGCGGAAATTCGGGTTAACCCGTCCAGATGCCATGTGTTCTCTCTCCTGTGCCGGCTTGGTATGCCGCATAGATTAAAAGCTGCGCCCCAAAGGCAGATCGGGGCATAGGGTCCGGTATCGACACCGGTGAGGCAGCTCATAACATGACGGTTCCATGACTGAACAGGACGGTTTGGCGCAGTTAGCGCCATCAAGGCGGAGTTTAGCGCAACCATCTGTCGCGAGGGTGGATCGCTGTTCACTGTTCAGCGGTTGATAAGACATTTTTGCCCTAATTGTGGCCAAAGAGAGACCTGATTCGCCAATGGGGATTGATTCGTCGCGCAAGACGGGCGATGAAAGGGAAAAAATACTGACAATATAAAAGAGCAGATTTAGGGGCAAATCCAATGTCGAAGATTGCTTTGGTGGATGATGACCGCAACATTTTGACTTCTGTGGCGATGACGCTGGAAGCCGAAGGGTTTGAGGTGGAGACCTACAACGACGGGCAGGCCGCGCTGGATGCCTTTAACAAGAAGCTGCCTGACATGGCGGTGCTGGACATCAAAATGCCTCGCATGGATGGTATGGATCTGTTGCAGCGGCTGCGGCAGAAAACCCAGATGCCGGTGATTTTCCTCACCTCCAAAGATGATGAAATCGACGAGGTTCTGGGGCTGCGCATGGGGGCGGATGATTACGTCAAAAAACCCTTCTCGCAGCGCCTGCTGGTAGAGCGCATCCGCGCATTGTTACGCCGCCAAGAGGCGCTCAACAGTGATGAGGCCGGAACCGAGGCCCCAGAGACAAAAGTGATGGACCGGGGTAATCTGCGGATGGACCCGCTGCGTCACGCGGTCAGCTGGAAGGGCAAGGACGTGTCGCTGACGGTGACTGAATTCCTGTTGTTGCAGGCCCTGGCGCAGCGCCCGGGTTTTGTCAAAAGCCGCGATCAGTTGATGGATGTGGCCTATGACGATCAGGTCTATGTGGATGACCGGACAATCGACAGCCATATTAAACGGCTGCGCAAGAAGATGCGGACAGCCGATGGTGACTTTGCAGCGATCGAGACCCTCTACGGGATCGGGTATCGCTATAATGAAGAGTAA
Organism: uncultured Pseudophaeobacter sp.; assembly: GCA_905479575.1. GTDB lineage: Bacteria > Pseudomonadota > Alphaproteobacteria > Rhodobacterales > Rhodobacteraceae > Pseudophaeobacter. The sequence goes on along the minus strand of CAJQNB010000072.1, from coordinate 9,228 downwards.
GACCCGCAGTCTTTCCCAGGGGGGCGTGCAACAATGCGTGACACTGGCCTGACACCGAGTCGGCAAGAAGGAGATGTGGTTCTGGGCGACGATTGGGTCGCGCCAGACCAGACCGTTGCGGCTGAAATGCAGGTGAAACGGGCGCGTCGCGGGTTTTTCTCTTTGAAAGGCTCACCTCTGACGCGCAAGATCATCACCTTCAACCTGATTGCTCTGATCATTCTGGTTGCCGGCATTCTCTACCTGAACTCCTCGCGTCAGAGTCTGGTAAAGCAGCGGGCCGGGGCTCTGGTGGCCGAGGTCTCGTTGATTGCCGATGTTTTTGAAGCGGTGCTGCCCTCCTCGGGGGCTGTCAGCCTGACAACGGGCGATGGCATTGACCCGCTGCACGTGCTGGAAGGGGTGACCCTGCGCGGTGGGGTCGAGGCCTTTGTCTTTGACACCTCCGGCGTGTTGGTGGCGCAGGTCACCGGGGTCAACCGGCCTGACGCGTTGAATGCGCTGAACGAGGGCTCCAAAAACCGGACGTTGATTTCCGACGGATTGTCGAGGCTCTGGACGACGTTGGGGGGTGCGTTCCAATCCGAACCTGTCGAAGGGGGCCCCATCAAGCCGCTGCGTGATCAGCTGCAGAGCCTGGTGCGACAGTCCTTGACCGAAGGGGCCAAGATCGAAGTGGTCGGAGAGACCAGCGGCGGAACGGTTCTGTCGGCAGTGGCACCGATCCTCAGCAATGGCACCGCCATCGGGGTCGTCGCGCTGGCCTCGCCCTCCGGTGAAATCGACGCCCTGGTACGCGGCGAACGCGAACGGGTTTTGCAAATCTTCATTATTGCCCTGTTGGTTTCTGTCGGGCTGAGCCTGGTGTTGGCCTCGACCATCGCCAATCCGCTGGCGGATCTGGCTGAGGCTGCCGAGCTGGGCCGTGAGCGGAATTCTCGCAAGGCTCATGCGGGTCGTGTTCGTATTCCCGACCTGTCAGCGCGCCCCGATGAGATCGGCCGGTTAAGCCGGGCGCTGCGCGGTATGGTCACGGCGTTGTATAGTCGGATCGACAGCAACGAACAGTTTGCAGCCGATGTGGCCCATGAAATCAAAAACCCGCTGGCCAGTCTGCAATCTGCCGTCGGCACCCTGCGGATGGTCAAACGCGAAGATCAGCGCGAAAAGCTGATGGAGGTCATCGAACATGATGTGCGCCGCCTAGACCGTTTGGTGAGCGACATCTCCAATGCGTCGCGTCTGGATGCCGAGCTGGTGAAAGAGGAAGAGGATGAATTCGATCTCTTGCAGATGCTGACCAATCTCAATCAGTATCTTGGCGAAGACGCACGGGCCAAGCAGATCGACTATATCACCGATCTGCCCCAGCGCCCGGTGATGATCCAGGGCCTGGAGGCGCGTCTGGCGCAGGTCTTTGTCAATCTGATCACCAATGCGATCTCCTTTTGTGAAGAAGGCGATGCGATCCGCGTCTGGGCCCGCCGCCGCGACAACAGGGTGCTGATCGTGGTCGAAGACACTGGCCCCGGCATTCCCGAACAGGCGCTGGCAAAGATCTTCAAACGGTTCTACTCGCAACGCCCGGATGAGCATTTTGGCAATAACTCCGGCCTTGGGCTGGCGATTTCCAAACAGATCGTCGAAGCCCATGGGGGCGTCGTCTGGGCCGAAAACATCCGACCCACCGAGGCCGATGTTACCTCTGAACCACTGGGCGCACGATTTGTTGTTGGCCTGCCCGTCTGATCTGTGATGGCACCGGTCGCACCCTGCCTCTCCCTGCACGCCAGTTGTGTGACATGGGGCGCGCGCGGGCTGTTGATCCGGGGCGCGTCTGGCAGCGGCAAATCCGCCCTTGCTTTGCAGTTGATGGCCTATGGGGCGGATCTGGTGGCGGATGACCAGGTGCAGATCTGGCAGCAGGGGCGGGACGTCTGGGCCAGATCTCCGGCAGCTGAGGGCCTTGTTGAGGCGCGATTTGTTGGGATTTTGACCGTTGCCGCCGCCAAAGAGACCGCGATCTGTGCGATCGTCGACCTGGATCAGGTGGAGGCCGAGCGCCTGCCTCCCAAACGGCACCAGGCGCTGCTGGGGCAGCAGATCCAGGTGTTTCATCGCGCAGAGTGCAGCCATTTCGCAGCAGCCCTGATACAGTTTCTCAAATCGGGCGCTTTGGATCCTGATGCCAAGCTTTCTGATGCAAACCCCTGACTGGTGGAACACCAATGCCTGAACCCAAGGTGACCCCGATTGTACTGGTAACTGGGCCTTCGGGCGCCGGGCGTACAACTGCGATCAACGTGCTCGAAGATCTTGGCTATGAGGCCATTGATAACCTTCCTCTGCGGCTGTTGCCGGGGCTGGTTTCAGCGGCGGACGGTGCGGGGCCGATGGCTCTGGGGCTGGACAGTCGCAACCGGGATTTTTCCCCGGCAGCGCTGTTGGAAGTCATTGATATGCTGGAAGCGCGTGAGGGCTGTGATCTGTCGGTGCTCTATCTGGATGCCCGTCCTGAGGTGCTGTTGCGTCGCTATTCGGAAACCCGGCGCCGCCATCCGCTGTCGCCGGGGGAAACGCCGGAACTGGGGGTGCAACGAGAGCTAAGCCTGATGGGGTCGATCCGCGACAGGGCCAGCCTGTTGCTGGAGACTTCGGATATGAATGTGCATCAGCTCAAGGCGGAGATCGAGCATCTCTTTGTTCCCACAGGCCGCAACCTGGCGCTGTCGATCCAGAGCTTTTCCTATAAACGCGGGGTGCCGCGCAGTGTTGATATGGTGTTTGACTGCCGGTTTCTGAACAACCCCTACTGGGATCCGAGCCTGCGGGGGCAGGATGGGCGCGATGGCTCTGTGCAGGCGCATGTGCAGGCGGATCCGCGCTATGAGGGCTTCTTTGCGCGGGTGCTGGACATCACCCAGTTTTTGCTGCCAGCCTACCGCGAGGAGGGGAAATCGCATCTGTCGATCGCCTTTGGCTGTACGGGGGGGCAACATCGCTCGGTGACCTTGGCAGAAACCCTTGCAAAAGCCCTTGCAGAACGGGGCCAGCAGGTGTCAATTAGACACCGCGAGCTGCAAAGCTAGCAGGGATACGGAGTTACAGGATTGATCGGGATCGTGATCGTGGCACATGGCGGGCTGGCCGGGGAATACCTGGCTGCGGTCGAGCATGTCGTAGGGCCTCAGCCCAACCTTTTGTCCATTGCCATCGCACCTGATGATGACCGTGAAGACAAGCAGCGCGAAATCTGCGCGGCAGCGGACCAGGTGGATACTGGTGACGGCGTTGTCGTGGTGACGGATCTCTATGGTGGATCGCCCTCGAACCTCAGTTTGCGGGCCTGTAAACCTTCTGGCAGGCGCATATTGTACGGAGCAAATCTGCCGCTTTTGATCAAGCTCACCAAATCCCGAGATCTTGTGGTGGGGGAAGCCGTACGCCACGCGATGGAAGCGGGGCGTAAGTATATTAATTCTCTAAACATCAATCCCGACGGGGAGCAGGCGCAATAAATGGCTTTGAAGACATTAAAAATCGTAAATGAAAAGGGGCTGCATGCCCGTGCCTCCGCCAAACTGGTGGAGGTTGTCGAAGGCTTTGACGCAACGGCTGAGGTCTCAAAAGACGGAATGTCTGCCTCTGGGGACAGTATCATGGGGCTTTTGATGTTGGCAGCCTCGAAAGGAACGACTATTGACGTCGAGACTTCGGGGCCGGATGCTGGTGCTCTGGCTGATGCGGTAGAGGCCCTGGTGGCTGACAAATTCGGCGAGGGGTTCTAAACTCGGCTTCCCTCAATTGACAGGAATGGCACGGTGGCGGATACGGCACATGAGCAGAACACCGGTGTTGCACCGGAGAGCAAAAAGGACATCGGTGAGGTCTATGACCGCCGCACCCTGACCTATGCCAATTCTTTTGATGATCGTTGGACCTCTTTGGCCATCAAAGCCATCGAGTGGGTGACCGGCAAGCTGACCATTCTGCGCATGGTCAAAAAGTTCGAAAATCAAAACGCGGAATATCGCGGTCAGAAGTTCTGGCGCGGGGCGCTCAATATCATGGGCATCGATCTGATGACCCCGGAAGAGCAGATCAAACGCATCCCCAGCGATGGCCCGGTGGTGATTGTCGCCAATCACCCCCATGGCATGGTGGACGGCATGATCTTTGCCGATCTGATCGGTCGGGTGCGCCAGGATTACCGGATTTTGACCCGGTCAGTGCTGACTGGTCTCGATGAGGCTGCGACCTCATTTATGATTCCGGTGCCCTTTCCACATGACCCGGATGCGCAAAAGAAAATGGTCGAGATGCGCGCCAAGACCATGACCCATCTAAAAGCGGGCGGGGTTGTGGCGCTGTTCCCGTCGGGAGTGGTGATGTCATCCGAGACCTGGTTTGGTCCTGCGATCGAGCAGGAATGGAATGTCTTTACCGCGCAGCTGATCCGCCGCTCTGGCGCCCGAGTGGTGCCGATCTTTTTCCCCGGACGCAATTCACGCAGCTATCAGATCGCCAATAAGATCTCGCCGATCTTACGACAGGGGCTGCTGTTGCATGAGATTGTGCGCTCTTGCAACAAACCCCAGGCGCCAGTCGTGGGTGAGGCTTTGACCGAGGAACAGATGCAGCGGCTGCAAAGCGATCCACGTGGGTTCATGGCCTGGCTACGAGAGCATACGCTGGATCTTGGTCAAAAGAGCTGAGCTAATAGAGCTTAGGCTGTCTTTGCCGGGGGCCTTTCAGCTTCTGAGTCACCAAAGCAGCAACGTCAAAGCGCCCATAGCCTGATCCCTGCGTGACAGCGGCTTGGCCCTGTCCCAAGCAAAATGACGGTGTCCACGCCCAAAGGGCGCGGAGCCTCCGCAATTTGGCTTGTGCCCTGTCCGCGCCGCCGTCCTGCGAGTGTCAGGCGATGAGGGTTCCGAAGCAGCAGCTCAGGCGGGGGATTAGCGGGTTGGAACGGGGGTTTCACCGCGATAGTCATAGAACCCGCGTTGGGTTTTGCGCCCCAGCCAGCCTGCTTCGACATATTTGGTGAGCAGCGGGCAGGGCCGGTATTTGGTATCGGCCAAACCTTCGTGCAGCACGTTCATAATGGCAAGGCAGGTGTCTAGGCCGATGAAGTCAGCCAGTTCCAGCGGGCCCATCGGGTGGTTGGCGCCAAGTTTCATCGACTCATCGATAGATTTAACCGAACCAACGCCTTCGTAAAGCGTATAGACCGCCTCGTTGATCATCGGCATCAGGATGCGGTTGACGATAAAGGCCGGGAAATCTTCGGCGCTGGCCGCGGTTTTGTCGAGGCGTTCAACCACGGTTCTGCAGCTGGCAAAGGTCTCTTCATCGGTGGCAATGCCGCGGATCAGTTCCACCAGTTGCATCACGGGCACCGGGTTCATGAAATGAAAGCCCATGAAGCGTTCGGGGCGATCCGTCCGGCTGGCCAGGCGGGTAATCGAAATGGATGAGGTGTTGGAGGTGAGAATCGTATGCGGCAGCAAATGCGGCTGCAGGTCCTCAAAAATCGCCTGCTTGACGGTTTCACGCTCGGTTGCGGCCTCGATCACCAGATCGGTGGCGCCGACGTCCGCCAGTGTCAGCGTTGTGGTGATCCGGGCCAGAGCCTCGGTGACATCTGTTTCGGAGATTTTTCCACGGCTGGCCTGACGCGCCATGTTTTTGTGAATCGCGCTGACCGCAGCATCCAGAGATTGCTGGTTAATGTCATTCAAAACAACATCATAGCCTGCCAATGCGGTGACATGTGCAATGCCATTTCCCATCTGGCCCGCGCCAATGATGCCGATCTTTTTGATATCCATGCCAGTGGCTCCCAGTTTGCCTGCTTGGCAACCTTATCGGTGGCCTTGGGGCAGACACAAGGCTGCACGCCTGGAATTTTAGGTGAAATTTAACTTTAGGGAATTTGCAATCTTTCGCCCCCAAAGTGATCCTTGGGTGAATAAAACGGTGGGAACTATGAGCTACGAAGCCAAAAGCGCAGGCGCGCTTTCGGGTGGGACGTGCTGCTATGCGGGATCACGCTTGCCAGTACGTGGCCCCCAAAGAGAATTAGACAGTCCATATATCGCTTTTCTTGGTGGGACAGAGGTATTTGGACGGTTTGTGAAGACTCCCTTTTCAGACGTTAGCGAATCTTTGTTAAAAACCCCCTGTGTCAATCTGGCTGCGGTGAACGCAGGGTTGGACACCTTTGCCAGCGACAAGGTGCTGATGGAGGTTGCGCGGGGGGCGGACCTTTCTGTGGTGCAGGTGTTGGGGGCGCAGAATGTCTCAAACCGCTATTACCGGGTGCATCCACGGCGCAATGACCGCTTTTTGCAGGCGCAGCCTGCGCTCAAGACGCTGTTCCCTGAAGTGGACTATACCGAGTTCCACTTTAACAAGCATTTGCTCACCACCCTGCAAGCGCTTTCTGAGGAGCGGTTTGCAGAGGTGCGTCGGCATCTTCAAGACACCTGGGTTGATCGCATGGCGCAGGTGATTGCGACACTGGAAGGGCGGGTTGTGCTGCTCTGGGTGCGCTATCGTCTGAAAGGCAATGCTGCCTTCAACCACGAGCCGGTGCTGGTGGAGAACAGCATGATCCAGGCGCTGCAGGACCGCACCAAAGGCGTGGTGGAGGTCGATGTGGCGCCCGCTGGTCTGTTGGATGATTTTGACGGGATGACTATGGGCGCGCTGGACTTTCCGGCGGCCCAGCACATGTTGGGCCCCAATGAGCACGCGCGCATTGGCTGCGCCCTGGCTGAGAAGCTGCAGAGCCTGCGCTGATCTCTGGATCGCAGAGGCAGGCCCTCTTCGCAGAGGAGATAGCAGCGGGCGACATCGGTGGGTGACAGGGGCCGGGTTTCAGAACATGCAAACAAAAACGGGGCCAGCACTCAGTGCGGGCCCCGTTTGTTGTGGTGATGCAGTCTGGGATCGCCCCGGACTGCAACTGTTCGCTTAGCCGAGTTTTTCGGTCAGCTCAGGCACGGCTGCAAAGAGGTCGGCAACCAGGCCAAAGTCAGCAACCTGGAAGATGGGCGCTTCTTCGTCCTTGTTGATCGCGACGATCACTTTGGAGTCTTTCATGCCGGCCAGGTGCTGGATCGCACCAGAGATACCGATAGCGACATAGAGATCAGGCGCCACGACCTTACCGGTCTGGCCAACCTGCCAGTCGTTGGGCGCGTAGCCGGAATCGACCGCTGCCCGCGAGGCCCCAACCGCAGCGCCCAGCTTGTCAGCCAGACCTTCGATCAGTTTGAAGTCTTCCTCGGAGCCAACGCCACGACCGCCGGACACAACAACGCCAGCCGAGGTCAGCTCGGGGCGGTCGGATTCGGCAACCTTGTCTTCGACCCACTCAGAGAGGCCGGGGTTTTCTGCAGCACCGATGGTGTCAACAGAGGCGGAGCCACCCTCGCCAGCGGCGTCAAAGGTCGCGGTGCGGAACGAGATGACTTTCTTTGCATCCGAGGATTTGACGGTCTGGATGGCGTTGCCTGCGTAGATGGGGCGCTCGAAGGTGGAGCCGTCAACAACAGCTGTCACATCCGAGATCACCATCACGTCCAGCAGTGCGGCGACGCGGGGCAGAACGTTTTTGGCATCGGTGGTGGCAGGGGCAACGATGTGCTCGTAGTCACCAGCCAGCGAGGCGATCAGCGCCGCTGTGGGTTCCGCCAGGCGGTGGCCCAGGGATGCGTCTTCGGCAACCAGAACGCGTGAAACGCCAGCGATTTTGGCAGCTTCGGCACCGGCAGCGGCAGCAGATGCGCCAGCGGCCAGAACGGTCACGTCACCCAGAGCCGCAGCAGCTGTCACAGCCTTTGCGGTTGCGTCCAGCGCCAGGGCGCCATCGGTGACTTCAGCAAGGAGAAGAACAGCCATTACACAGCCCCCGCTTCTTTGAGTTTCTCGACCAGTTCATCAACAGAACCAACCATGATACCGGCGGCACGGGCCGCTGGCTCAGAGGTGGAAACCACTTCCAGGCGCGGCGTGACATCGACGCCGTAATCGGCGGCAGTCTTTTCGGCCATTGGTTTTTTCTTCGCCTTCATGATGTTTGGCAGCGAAGCATAGCGAGGCTCGTTCAGGCGCAGGTCAACGGTGACGATGGCGGGCATGTTCACCTTGATGGTCTGCAGACCGCCGTCCACTTCGCGGGTCACGACGGCATGCTCGCCCTCGATCGCAACCTCAGAGGCATAGGTCGCCTGACCCCAGCCCAGCAGCGCCGCCAGCATCTGGCCGGTCGCGTTCATGTCGTTGTCGATCGCCTGTTTGCCCGCGATCACCAGGCCCGGCGCCTCGGCGTCGATCACGGCCTTTAGGATCTTGGCCACCGCCAGCGGCTCGATATCTTGGTGCACGTCGTCGGCGGCCACGACGAGGATCGCCCGGTCCGCGCCCATCGCCAGCGCCGTGCGCAGCGTTTCCTGCGCCTGTTTCACGCCGATCGACACGACGACAAGCTCGTCCGCCTTGCCCGCTTCCTTCAGACGGATCGCCTCTTCAACCGCAATCTCGTCGAACGGGTTCATCGACATCTTCACATTCGCGAGACCAACTCCGCTACCGTCCGCCTTAACGCGAACCTTCACGTTGTAATCAATTAGGTGTTTTATAGGTGCAATTATTTTCATTGGCGTTTATCGTCTTGGAAATTTGCAATGGCAGTAACGGCCCGGGTTCCAGGCCGTTACTTGGGATGTGTCTCTGTCAATTCGCAGTATAACCGCCATCTACTACAATCTCTGCTCCGTGAACGAACGATGACTCATCCGATGCGAGGAACAGGACCGCATTCGAAACCTCTTCAGGTTTGCTTGGCCGCTTGAGCAGCGTGGCCCCCAGAATTGCCTGCCGGGTAACTTCGTCGGCGTGTAGCAGATCTTTTGTCATGGGAGTATCGATGACACCGGGATGGATCGAATTCACGCGTATGCCACTTTCAGCCAGGTCGACTGCGCAGGATTTCGTCAACATCCGTACGGCGCCTTTGGATCCAATGTAGGCTCCCGCCGAAGCGGCTCCAACAATCCCATAGATTGAAGAAATATTGATAATAGATGCCTTTTCGGCCTCTTTCATCAATGGAACCGCGGCTCGGATGCCGAGATAAATACCGCGTACATTGACGTTGAACGTCATGTCAAATTCATCAGGCGAGGTTTCGTGGAGCGGCTTAAGAATGAGAATGCC
>CAJQNB010000071.1 GCA_905479575.1 uncultured Pseudophaeobacter sp. | reverse complement strand
GAAAGTACGCCTGTTCCCGGCATCCGGGAAATCGCGTCAAGCAAGGCATTGCGCGCTGTCGGATGTGTAACGAACAAAACCGGAGCTGATGGCGTTTCGTGGCCATATTGGCGCATCCGGTCGATCGAAACCCCGGCTTCGCCAAGAACAGTCGCGATCTTGGCCAGTGCGCCGGGTTTGTCGAGAAGCTCCATCCGCAAATAGTAGGGCGCGGCCACTGCGGATTGCGCCGGTACGGCAACGGACAGCGAGTCAGCCGGTTGGCCAAACGTCGAAATCTCGATACCGCGCGCGATGTCGATGACATCCGACATCACAGCCGACGCGGTTGGTCCTTCGCCAGCCCCAGCGCCGCGCAGAACGACTTGCCCGACAGCATCGCCTTCGAGCACCACCATGTTGGTGGCGTTCTCAAGCTGGCCAAGTGGGCTCGAAGCCGGGACGAGACAGGGCATCATACGCTGCTCCAGCCCGCGTCCGGAGTTCTGGGCAACTCCGAGCAATTTGATGCGATAGCCCATGTCCGCGGCGTGATGTATGTCTTCGATTGTCACCCGCTGGATGCCTTCCAATTCGATGGCGTCGAATTGCACCTGAGTGCCGAATGCTATCGAGGCGAGAAGTGCGAGCTTGTGGCCAGCATCAATACCACCGACATCGAGAGTTGGATCGGCTTCAAGGTATCCTAACGCATCTGCCTCGGCGAAGACCTCGTCATAACTGAGGCCGGAGCTTTCCATTCGGGTTAGTATGTAATTACAGGTGCCGTTCATCACCCCCATGATCCGAGTGACCTGATTGCCGGCCAGGCCTTCGGTCAGGGATTTGATCACAGGGATGCCGCCGGCCACGGCTGCTTCAAAGCGGATCACCTGTCCTGCAGCTTCGGCCTGTTCCGCCAGGGCCTGACCGTGGATGGCCAGCAGCGCCTTATTGGCGGTGACCACATCCTTACCCGAAGCCAATGCCGCCTCAGTTGCGTCCTTGGCAGCACCGTCATGGCCGCCCATCAGTTCGACAAAAACGTCCACGTCGTCGCGTTTGGCCAAGGCCACCGGGTCAGTCTCCCAAGCATAGCCTGTGAGGGCGACGCCGCGGTCTTTGCTGGCATCGCGGGCGGATACCGCAGTGATCACCACCGGGCGCCCTGTGCGCATCTCCAGCATTTCTGCCTGGCGGCGGATGATTTTTACCACGCCGACGCCTACCGTGCCCAAACCTGCAATCCCAAGACGAAGCGGTTTTGTCATAGCCGGAGATCCTTTTTGTTCCATCTGTGTTGTCCCGCCTTAGCGGGTTCAGAGAAAGGGTGCAACGGCGGTGGTATAGGGGGAGGGACATTCCCGAGTGAAAGAGCCGTGAATGCTGCTCTTTTGCCTGTGAGAGCTGGCTGTCAAAGGGGTATACGGGGCAACCAAATGTGGCGCGCTACTCTGATTAACAGCAACGTCCGTCACAGCAGGCCTGCGCAATACAAGGGGGGCGGCAGCGGGTGATCAGTTTGTGGCGCGGCGCAGCGCATCGGCCCGGCGTTGCAGAGTGTTGCTGCGCGCATTCAGGTTTTGCTCCAGTTGCGTGCTTTGCTGTTCGGGGGCAGGCTGCAGGGGCACCAGATCCTCGATCGGCAACAGCGGCGGGTAGTCGGCATTGCGCAGCTCTGGCGTCAGTTGATTCCTGAGCTCGGGGTCATTGCTGCACCCGGCAAGAGCCGCAACGGCAAAGCTGGCGCAGAGTAGGGTCAGAGGCAGGGAGCGGGTCATATGGTTTTCCTTTGGCCTGCCCCTTGATGCACAATCATCGGGCGCGGTACAAGGCAGTGCAGCCCTGTGGGTGCAGAATTTCGATCTGCCTCATTTTGCACCGGTTGCAGACCGGGTGGAGGATTGGACGCATGTATCTTACGGCAGGGTCTTTTTTCTGAACGAATGTTCAGTTACCGTGACCACATGGCACGCACACAAGGTTCACATTCTGATATTACCGGCCCACGCATTCGCAGCGCGGCGCTGCGGCTGTTTGCGCAGCATGGTTATGCGGCGGTTTCGATGCGCCAGATTGCCAAGGAGGTCGGCGTTCAGGCCGGCGCCCTGTATAATTACATCCCGGACAAGCAGAGCCTGCTGCACTCCTTGATGCAGGGCCACATGCGTGAGCTGTTGGCGGCTTGGCAAGCCCAGGAAAAACCGCAGGACGCGCTGGCGCTGCTGGAGCAGTTTGTGCGCTTTCACATCGGCTTTCATATGCAGCGATCTGATGAGGTTTTTATCGCCTATATGGAGTTGCGCAACCTGAGCGATGAGAATTTTGCAACCATCGAAGCTCTGCGGCGGGCCTATGAGGACGCGCTGGAGGCGGTGTTGAAGCAGGGCGTCGAGGCGGGGCAGTTCACCCTACCGGATACCAAGATCGCCACGCTGGCGGTGATTGCCATGCTGAACGGTGTGATGACCTGGTATCGCAGCGGCGGGCGCCTGTCGCTCGACGAGGTGGAAAGTGTCTATTGGGATATGGTGCGCAAATCCGTCACCGCCTGAGATCCGGCTGGGGTCTGACCAAAAGGAGCGCTACCGCGCACGGCTATTCTGCAAGTGGCAGGGTGACGCCAAAGGGTGATCTCAGTTCTTGGGGATCGGGGCGTGCAGGCGCTGAGATGGCTTTGACGGGCGGGTCCGCCCCTCAAAGCCGATCGCAAGTATGCTAAGGTTTGCGCGTCAAGGACAAGCCGCCTTTCAGGCGGGGCCTGCGGCCTCCTTGACCCGCGCTGGTTCAGTGGGCCAGATCAGTGGGCCGGTGCGATGAATGTGCCGTTGCGCAGATCCTTGAAGGCCTGCTGCAGCTCTGCCTTTGTATTCATCACAATGGGGCCGTGCCAGGCCACCGGTTCCTGAATCGGCGCGCCGGAAATGAGCAAAAACCGCAGACCTTCGGGGCCGGCCTGCACGGTGATCTCATCCCCGGTGCCAAAGCGCACCAGCGTACGGTTGCCGGAAAGGTCGCGGATATTGACCTCTTGGCCTGCCACCTCTTTTTCCAGCAGTACACCTTGTGGGGCGGAGGCATCGACAAAGGCGCCGGCGCCTTCAAAAATATAGGCAAAAGCGCGTCTGTAGGTGTCGATCTTGATCCGCTTGGTGACCCCGGCGGGGATCGAGATGTCCAGATACTGTGGATCCGCAGCGATCCCATCCACCGGGCCGCGTTTGCCCCAGAACTCTCCGGTGATCACCCGGACATGGGTGCCGTCATCATCGGTGATCTCGGGGATTTCGCGGGCGGCGACGTCCTGATAGCGTGGCGCGCACATCTTTTGATCCGCTGGCAGATTGCCCCAGAGCTGGAACCCGTGCATCTGCCCAGAGGCATTGCCGCGGGGCATTTCCTGATGCAGGATGCCGGATCCGGCGGTCATCCACTGCACATCGCCGGCGCCGAGGCTGCCAGTGTTGCCAAGGGAATCGCTGTGTTCGACCTCGCCGGAGAGCACATAGGTGATGGTCTCGATGCCGCGGTGCGGGTGCCAGGGAAAGCCCTGCAGGTAGTCGGCGGGGATTTCATTGCGGAAATCGTCGAACAGCAGAAACGGGTCCAGCTCGCTGGGATCCTGAAATCCAAAGGCGCGGTGCAGTTTGACACCGGCGCCTTCCAGAGTTGGGCGGGCCTGGCGGGTTTCCAGAATGGATCTGGCAGAGGAGGGGCTAAGCGACATGGGAGACGTCCTGTGAGTGGCGGTGTGTTCTAATAGTTAGGGCGCATTCAAAGAGTGCAAAATCCCCAAGAGATCACCGCTTCTGTGCGCAGGTGCACAGAGCACTTTTCCCAGGTGCCCGTCTTTAGGTTTCCGTCTTTAGGTGCCCATCTTCAGGTGTCTGTGTTGCTGTCCTGTGCCCACCAGGTGCCGGGCTTGACGCGGGTGCCGTGATCCTTGGCCAGTCGCAGGGCAAGTTTGCGAAACCGGGACAGCGCCAGGCGCAGCCAGACACGGTTTTGCGCCTTGGTGTAGTCGCGGTTAAATGGGCAGACCCGCATGCAGATTGCGCAGTCCGTGGCCAGTTTGGCCCAGAAAGAGAAGCATTTCTCCGCGTCAGAGGTCCATTTGCGCACGCCTTTGATGGCAGAGATATTGCTGCCGCCCTCTTGTGGCGCGCCAAAGGGCAGGGCTTTGACCGGGCAGGCATCGGCGCATTTGGTGCAGATATCGCAAAAGGCGCGCACGCCCCGGGGTTTGGGGGCATCATGGGTGAGGGGCAGGTTGGTAAAGATCTTTGAGAACCGCAGGCGGGGGCCAAATTCCGGCGTGATCACCATCTGATTGCGGGCATATTCGCCCAGTCCGGCCTTCACCGCATAGGGGATCACCAGCCCGGTGTCATTCATCGAGGCCACCGCCTCGTAGCCGAGGTTGCGGATATAGGCGGCCAGCTGCATCACCACAGAGGTCTCGTGGCTGTATTCCCGTCCCGTCGCAGCACCGGCCAGCGCAGAGGGGTAGGTGGCTACCAGATCCGCCTCCATCTCGTGGCCCAGAACAATGACGCTGTTCAGCCCCTGGGGCAGAGGATGGGGCGCTTCGGAAAAGTCACGGGTATCGACGCGGGCGCTATAAAGCCAACGCTCGTCCAGATCGGTAATACCACAGAGATCGGCGCCAAAGAATTTTGAGATGCGCTTGATCTCGGCGCTCATCTGGCCCGGGTCCTCAATCGCGATAGGGTCTGGCGCCACGGGGGTGTCGTTTTCAATAGCCGCCTGGAAACCTTCGCGGATGCCGTCCTCGCCCCGGCGGTTGGCGATTACATCCGAGACCAGCCAGGCGGCATTACGCAGGGCAAAGTCGCGTTGGGTGAAGCCGTCACCACGGCGCGGGGCCGCTTCCATCCGGTAGGAGGCAAAGAATTTTTCGGTGTGTTTGGATTTGACCCTGGGATCCCAAAAGGCGCGGGTGAAGATATCGTTGCGTTGGCTGAACCGTTCAAACGCGTCTGAAATCTCGATACCGGCTGCGGCATCGCTGTCCTGGCGGGGTGGGGCGTTCTGGGGCCAACGCATGGCAAGACGGTATTGGCTCCTGCGGGGACAGGCAAGGGGCGGTTCCGGGAGGTCGCGCGTTTTGGCGGCTGGTGTTGCCGGGGCTGTTCGTGGTGCCAAAATCAGGCTATGTCCCGGCGCAACGTAGGCTCCGCGCGGGGCTCAGAGGATGGCAGGAGAGCGACAAATGACTGACGAAGTCTTGGTGACAGTGGAGGCCTCGGGGCTGCGGCGTGTCATGGGGGTGGCCATGCTTGCGGTGATTGGCGTGCTGCTGCTGTATGTTGCGGCGTCAAAGCCACCATCGTTGGCCTGGCTGGCGTTTTTGCTGGGGATCGGGCTTGGCGCCTTGTGGTTGTCGGTCCGCATGTGGCAGGCGACCAGCCATAAGATCGAGCTGACAGAGCAGGTCCTGCGCTGCACCGATGGCACTGTGATTGCGCAGGTTTGTGATATTGAGGCCATTGATCGCGGTTTCTTTGCGTTTAAACCGTCCAACGGTTTTTTGATCCGCACCGCGACACCGGGCGCGCGGGTCTGGCTGCCGGGCCTGTGGTGGCGCGCTGGGCGCCGCATTGGCATTGGCGGTGTTACACCGGGGTCGCAAAGCAAGACCATGTCCGAGATCCTGGCTGCGATGATTGCGCAACGCAGCATGGGCTCCTAGTGGCTTAATCCGTGGATCCTGCGCCATCGTCATGGCCGCCACCGCTGCCGAGGTCGCCTTCGAAACGCACCAGCGGCGCAAAACGGGGCCGGGTGAAGACAAAGTTATTGATGTCCAGCTGTGGCAGCCCGACGTTAAATGCAGGGCTCATTTCATTGCGGGTCTCAACCAGAATAACCCGTTCTTCATCCGGCATGGTCGGCAGGTCGCTTTCGACTGCGCCGATGGTTGCATTGGTCCAGGCGACCAAGGATCCGCCGCGAACTTTTGACCAGTCCACGTAGTAGCGGTTGCTGTCTTCGTCCCAGCGCACCACAGAAATGCGCAGGGTTATCGCCGAGTCCGAGCGGATCAGCAGCTGGCTCATTTTGTACATGCTGTCGATGTAGGTGTCGTTCAGCGTTGTGGTCTCGCGAGAGATCAAATCCGAGATGGTATAGGCGGCTTTCAGGTTGACGGTTTCCTGACGGAAGGCGTCAAAGTAGGTGTAGATGGCGACAAACAGCCACAAAAGCAGCGGCATATAGATCGCAAATTCGACCGTTACCGTCCCTTTGGTGTTGCGGGAAAAGCCGCGCAGACATTTGATCAGTGGGGAAAACATGGTTTACTTCGGCTCCTGCACAAAGGCGGACACGGCCACCAGGCTGACCAGCCCTTCGGGGTCGGCAGTGGAGAGACTTTCGCCAAACCCCCAGCCTGAGAACAAGGGCTTAAAACGCATGCAGGCGCGGATCAGCATCAGGTCGTTGGACCTGCCGGTGTTAGAAAAGCCACGCACCGGCAACACTTCTTCTGGTTTGCTGATGCAGTCGACCTGTTCATTGACGTCCACCCAGGCAAAGGGGTCGAGCTGCACCATTTCCAGTCGCAATGAGGTCGAGCAATTGTCGATGAAGCCTGAGAGGTCACAGATTTGATCCCTTACGACATCGTGTTGTGGGGCTGACCCGGTGGTCAGGCGAATGTTGCGCACCGCGATGTCCAAAGCGCGTTCCAACTGGGATTGGCGCAGGACAACCATGCCCAGCTCGACGGTCGAGGTCAGCAGCATAAAGAACAGCGGCATCAGAATTGCAAATTCGACGGTCACGGTGGCCTTTGTGTCGCCGCGAAAGCGCCGGAACAGGCGTTTTGCAGAGGATAAAATCATTGGGTCAACCTCAGCTGGCGGATCGATGTGGCGATCGAGGCAAAGGCGTCTTTGATTTCTAGTCCGTTCACATCAAAGTAATGGGAATCGGTGCTGGCGCAGTCGCGCAGAACCGCGACCCCGTTGCTGGGGGCTTCAAAGCCGATGGTGTAGACAACAATGCCCTTGGCCTTGGCCGCCGCGCAGACGCTGCGTGTGCGATTGTTCTTGGTCCCATTGCCGTAGCTGGAATAGATCCCATAATACCAGGTATTTCGCGCTTGATAGAAATCCATCCAGTCATCAAAGATGTAGCGATACAGGTACTTCAACGAGGTCCGTGCAAACAGTTCATTATAGCTCAGCCCTGAGATGACGTTGCCAGTGTCGTCAAAGACAGTGGCGTCTGGGTGGTTTGCGGCGGTCTGTTCCGAAATCCATCGGCAGTTATTTCCGTAGCGATCGCAGTCTTTAAAGGAGCTGTTACCTGTGCCAATCGGGTGGTCAGACCATTTTGGATAATAGGGAAGGTGCCAGTAATAGCGATCATTATAGGCATCATAGGTGGAGTAGACCTTTAGTGAGGCAGTCCCGGTGTTGTATCTTGTGTCATCGCGTCCTTCGAGAATGGCAAAATGCGCCCCTGAGGGGCCGTCACGATGGTCGTCATTTACATAATATTGCGAGGTGTTCTGCCCATCGGTCATCAAAACAATGATTTTAATGGTATCAGCATCGGTGTAGTCGGCCGGGCGGGCAGAAAAACCGTTCGGGACACTTGGACCAGCGCCCGCAGCCGTCCCGGAGGCCAGCTCAGAAATGGCTGGGCGCGTGGAGGGATCAAGCAGGACGGTCCCCCATTTCATGCCAATATCAATCGAGGTGTTGCCACCGGCGGACAGGTTTTGAATGAAGTTTTTGAGCGTGTTCGCATCCTGCTGAAGCGGCAGGATTTGCCGCGACTGCCGCGGGTCACAAACCGGGTCTTGGATCAGGCGGGGGCTGTTGTAATAGGTCCGCATATCCCGATTGCTGTATCCCCAAGGGGTGAAATGCATCGTGCGCTTCAGGATCATGTCCCATGTGGGGAGCGGCGTTTTAGTCGGCAGAGATGTGGTATTGAACCGATCTCCTTCAAAGTTGATGCAGTACGAATAGTCGTTGTTGCCTTCGGTGTTATACTGCAGCATCAGGTTTTCCGGCATGGAGACCTGCGTCGCATAAGGCACCACCGAGATCGACATCTTTCCCTCAGTGGTGTTGGCCACCATGGTGTCGATAAAATCTTTTGCTGCCGCCTTGAGGTTGGTCAGGCGGCTGTTTGAGTTCATTGAACCGGACACATCCAGAACCAGCGAAATCTCCAATCCGTCGATGCTTTCTTCTGCTTTGGACGTGGCATAGATCGGCAGATCCGTACCGCCAGAGAACCGCATCAGATGGGCCTCGAAGGTGGAGTTGATGGTCGCCTGCACCCGCTTATAGCCTAACCCGGTTTCCACAACTGGTGGCGTGTAATGCTCGCCCAGGCCCGCCTTGTTCAGGTAGTCCTTTACCACAACAGCCGGGGGTTGGGTCTGGTCCAGATCTGCAGCAGCCAGTACCGCACGGTCCAGGGTGTATTGCAGCATTGTCCGGTCGCGCTCCATCCGCATCAGATCCACACCCAGGCCGCCAACCGCCAGCATCGCCAGGAAAAAGGCAACCGTCGGATAGGCCATGACGCCGCTTTCGTCGCGGCGGAATGCTCGCAGCCGGTTAACGCCTTGGTGCAGGACGCTAAGGGGGAGAGCCGTGACGGTCGTGTGGCGCAGTGTCATGAACAACAGCCTCTTCGGCCCCTCACAGAGGGGGCATAGGAGTGAAACGGGTTTTGGTCTCATTCATATTTGATTTGGGAAGATGGCGGAAATGGGGCGGCCGCAAGTCCATTTAGTTTCAATTTTCTTAATACAAAGGCAATTGAGTGCCAAACGGGGTGATTGTTTACGGTTTCTTGCCAAAATGCGGGGTGCGGGACTTTGGTAAAGTCGAATCGGAGTAAGGATCAGTTTTTAGTGAATTTCGAAATGGAATGGTTAAAAAGGTCGCACTCTTTAAACTTCCGTGCATAGAGTTGCTCTAACGATAGGAATCAGTCGTTGACAGAGCACGGAGAACCGCCAATGAGCAGCCCCCAAGAACCCAGCTTCCGCGAGAGTGTTGATCTGATGTTCAACAGAGCAGTCGCTTTGATGGACCTGCCGCCTGGGTTGGAGGAGAAAATTCGCGTCTGCAACGCCACCTATACGGTGCGGTTTGGGGTGCGGCTGCGTGGTGAAATGGTGACCTTCACAGGCTATCGCTCAGTCCATTCCGAGCACATGGAACCGGTCAAAGGCGGCATTCGCTATGCGATCAATGTGCATCAGGATGAGGTCGAGGCCCTGGCCGCGCTCATGACCTATAAATGTGCCCTGGTCGAAGCGCCCTTTGGCGGATCCAAGGGCGGTTTGTGCATTGATCCGCGCAAATATGAAGAACATGAACTGGAACTGATCACCCGCCGTTTTGCCTATGAGCTGGCAAAGCGCGACCTGATCCACCCCAGCCAGAACGTGCCGGCGCCTGATATGGGCACCGGCGAGCGCGAGATGGCCTGGATCGCGGATCAATACGCGCGGATGAATACCACCGATATCAATGCCCGTGCCTGTGTCACTGGCAAGCCGCTGAATGCCGGTGGCATTGCCGGCCGGGTCGAGGCGACGGGGCGTGGGGTGCAATATGCGCTGCGTGAATTTTTCCGTCATCCCGAAGACATGGCCAAGGCGGGTCTTGACGGGAAGCTGAAGGGCAAGCGTGTCATCGTGCAAGGGCTTGGCAATGTGGGCTACCACGCTGCCAAATTCCTCAGCCAGGAAGATGGCGCGCTGATCACCGGTGTGATCGAGCGCGACGGTGCCCTATACCGGAGCGAAGGTCTGGACGTGGAGGCGGTTCACAATTGGATCGTCAAACATGGCGGCATTTCCGGTTACCCGGATGCGACTTTGCTGGAAAATGGCGCGGAGCTGTTGGAGAAGGAGTGCGATATCCTGATCCCGGCGGCGCTGGAGGGGGTGATTAACCTCTCCAACGCGGATCGCATCAAGGCGCCACTGATCATCGAGGCCGCCAATGGTCCGGTGACGGCGGGTGCGGATGAAATCCTGCGCAACAAAGGCACCGTTATCATCCCGGATATGTATGCCAATGCTGGTGGTGTGACGGTCTCCTACTTTGAGTGGGTAAAGAACCTGAGCCATATCCGCTTTGGCCGGATGCAGCGTCGCCAGGAAGAAGCACGCCACCAGCTGGTAGTCGATGAGCTGGAAGGCCTGTCAGACAGCATGGGGAAAACCTGGACACTGACCGAGGGCTTCAAAGAGAAGTATCTGCGCGGCGCTGATGAGCTGGAGCTGGTACGCTCGGGTCTGGATGACACCATGCGGATTGCCTATCAGTCCATGCGTGAAGTCTGGCACAGCCGCGATGATGTCACCGATCTGCGCACCGCTGCCTATCTGGTCTCTATCGGCAAAGTAGCTGCCAGCTACCGGGCCAAGGGGCTCTGAGGGCGTAATCAAAGCACGGATCGGTTTTCTGATCTTGATGGCGGGCCTGGTGCCCGCCATTTTTTATGGCGCTCCATGCAGGGACCGGGCTTGCGGGGCAGGCGGCCCAATTCACGCTGGGGGCGCACCACAAAGGCCCAGAAGCGGCAGGGAAAGTCGCAAAATGGCCTAGACATATGTGTACATTTCCTGTGCAAAGACTGGCAAGAGCACGCTTGTCTCAGGAATTTTCCCCTCTGGGGCTAGGCGTCCTGCGGCAAAGCCGCTAGCAATATCACAGGTTTACCACCCCGCAGCTGGGGGTGTCGGGCAGGATGAAACGCGGGAGGGCTGCAATGGGTTTTTCGGGATGGCGGGTGCTCAAGGAAGGGCTGACCGGCAACAAGGGCTGGGGGCCGCATTGGCGCGACCCGGACCCAAAGCGCGAATATGATGTGGTGATCATTGGCGGCGGCGGCCATGGGCTGGCCACCGCATACTATCTTGCTGCCGAACATGGGATCACCAATATTGCGGTTCTGGAGAAGGGCTATCTCGGCGGTGGCAATGTCGGGCGCAATACCACCATTGTGCGGGCCAATTATTACCTGCCGGGCAACTCTGAATTTTATTCACACTCGCTGCGGCTCTGGGAGGGGCTGGAGCAGGAGCTGAACTACAATGTGATGATGTCCCAGCGCAGTGTGCTCAATCTCTATCACAATGACGGTCAGCGGGATGCGGCGGTGCGCCGGGGGAATTCGATCATCAATCAGGGGGATGACGCCGAGCTGCTGGATCGTGAGGCGGTGCGCAGGCTGGCCCCCTATCTGAATTTTGACAACAATCGCTTTCCGATCATGGGCGCGCTGATGCAGCGCCGGGCCGGGACTGCACGCCATGACGCCGTGGCCTGGGGCTTTGCCCGGGGCGCGGATCGGCGTGGGGTGGATCTGATCCAAAACTGCGAGGTTACCGGCATCGACGTGGAGGGCGGCAAGGTGACCGGGGTGCAGACTGCGCGCGGTCCGATCCGGGCCAAGAAGGTCGCCCTGGCAGCAGCCGGACGCAGCGGTCAGGTGGCGGCCATGGCAGGGCTGACCCTGCCGATTGAGAGCCACGTTTTGCAGGCCTTTGTGTCCGAAGGGGTGAAGCCGCTGGTTGATCAGGTGATCACCTTTGCCGAGGGGCACCTTTATATCAGCCAGTCTGACAAGGGCGGTTTGGTCTTTGGCAGCTATCTGGATTTTTACAGTTCTTATGCGGCGCGAGGCAATCTGCCGATGGCGGAACATACCATGGAGACCTGCGTTGCCATGGTGCCTGCCGTCAGCAAGGCGCGATTGCTGCGCAGCTGGGGTGGCATTATGGATATGACCCCGGATGGATCGCCGATTATTGATCACTCTCCCATTGAGGGTCTCTATCTGAATTGCGGCTGGTGTTATGGCGGCTTCAAGGCGACGCCGGGGTCGGGGAATGCCTATGCCCATCTGATTGCCACGGATCGCCCCCACGGGGCTGCGACCCGGTTCAAGCTGGACCGGTTTCGCAGTGGCTACGGGATGATGGATGAGGAGGGAACCGGTGCGCAACATAATCTCCACTAGGTCCTTGGGGCTCTGGCTGGATGCCTCCGGCGGAGGTATTTTGGGTAAGATGAAGCAGGAGTGTCAGGCATGAGGATCCACTGTCCCCATTGTGGCGAACGCGACCGACGTGAGTTTTATGTCAAGGGCGCGGCGTTGGAACGCCCTGGGCTGGATGCCGGGTTGGACGACTGGCATGCATATGTGAACCTGCGAAAGAACCCTGCCGGGGTTTTGGCGGAGCTGTGGTATCACGAGATGGGCTGTGGCGCCTGGCTCAGCGTGACGCGCAACACTGCGACACATGAGATCCTGAAGGTGGAGCTGGCCTCTGCTGCGGGATTGGGAGGGACAGAATGAGGATCGCGGGGAAAGGGTTCAGCGCTGAAGGCAAGACCGTCAATTTTACCTTCAACGGGCGGCATCTGATGGGGCTGGAGGGGGATACGCTGGCCTCTGCTTTGTTGGCTAATGATATTCATCTGGTGGGACGGTCGTTTAAATATCACCGTCCGCGTGGCATTCTGACGGCAGGCAGCGAGGAGCCCAATGCCCTGGTCACTCTGGGGCATGGCCCCGGGCAGGACCCTAATGTTCGCGCTACGACGCAGGAGCTTTATGAGGGGCTTGAGGCGCGCAGTCAGAATTGTTGGCCTTCGGTGGAGCACGATATTCTGGCGGTCAACAATCTGGCGGCGCCGTTCTTTGGGGCCGGGTTTTATTATAAGACCTTCATGTGGCCCGCGGCCTTCTGGGAAAAGCTGTATGAGCCGATGATCCGTCGTGCGGCGGGGCTTGGGGCGTTATCTGGAGAGGCAGATCCTGATTGTTACGAAAAGGCCTATGCCTTTTGTGATCTTCTGGTGGTTGGCTCTGGTCCTGCGGGGCTGATGGCGGCCCTGACGGCGGGGCGCGCGGGGGCGGATGTTTTGCTGCTGGAAGAGGACAGCCGTCTGGGCGGGCGTCTTTTGGTTGAGCAGGAAGAGATCGATGGCCAGCCCGCCGGTGTCTGGTTGCAGGAGGTGCTGGCAGAGCTGGGCGCGATGCCGAATGTGCGCCTGATGGCGCGCACGACGGTCACGGGCGCCTATGATCAGGGCACCTATGGGGCGCTGGAACGGGTGAGCCAACATGAGATGCGGCGGCACTCCTTGAAGGAGTGTCACCGTCCGCGTGAGTGTTTTTGGCGCATTGCAGCGAAACACTGTGTGCTGGCGGCTGGGGCGATTGAGCGCCCGGTGGCCTTTCGCAACAACGACCGGCCCGGGGTGATGATGGCCAGCGCGGTGCGCGCCTACCTGAACCGTTGGGGCGTTGCGCCAGGAGAGCGGGTGACGCTGTTTGCCAATAACAATGATGCCCATCGGACGGCCCGGGATCTGGCACAGGCTGGCGTGCATGTTGCGGCGGTGATCGACAGTCGCCATGACGCGCCAGACAGTGATCTGTACCCGGTGATGAAAGGGGCGCAGATCTGCAATACCAGTGGTGGCAGACGGCTGGAAAGCATCACGGTGCGGTCGGTACGTGGTGAAGAACGGATCCAGACAGATTGCCTGGCGATGTCGGGGGGGTGGAACCCCTCGGTGCATCTGACCTGCCATCTGAATGCGCGGCCTGTCTGGCGCCGCGAGGTGCTGGCCTTTGTGCCCGCCCCTGGTGCAGTGCCGGGGTTGCGGGCTGTGGGGGCCTGCAACGGGACGTTCTCGACCCAAGGTGCGCTGAACGAAGGGGCTGAGGCTGCCGGTCAAGTGCTGGACGCGCTGGGCGTGCCGGGCGCGCGGGCTGATGTGCCTGTTGCCGAGGATGCGGCCTACCAGATCGCGCCGCTTTGGGCGGTGCCCGGCAAGGGCCGTGCCTGGCTTGATTTTCAGAACGATGTCACCGTGAAGGATGTCACCCAGGCGGCAGGAGAGAATTTCCGTTCGGTTGAGCATATGAAGCGCTACACCACCCAAGGCATGGCGACGGATCAGGGCAAGAATTCCAACGTGGCGGCCTTGGCGGTGCTGGCAGATGTGACCGGGCGCTCGATCCCCGAAACAGGGACGACCACCTTTAGGCCGCCGTTTGTGCCAGTATCAATTGGCGCCATGGGGGCCGGGGCGGCGGATCAGGGTTTCAGACCGAAGCGCTTTTTGACATCGCACAACGCTTCGGAGGAGCGCGGGGCCAGCCAGCTGGAGGTTGGGCTGTGGTACCGGGCGGCCTATTTTCCCAAGCAGGGCGAGAGCAACTGGCGGCAGTCCTGTGATCGTGAGACCATGTGGGTGCGCCGCGCCGTTGGGGTTTGCGATGTGTCAACGCTGGGCAAGATCGACATTCAGGGGCCGGACGCGGCCAAGCTGCTGGATTTTGTCTATACCAATACATTCAGCACGCTGAAGCAGGGGCGGGTGCGTTATGGGCTGATGTTGCGCGAAGACGGCTTTGTCATGGATGACGGCACCTGCGCGCGGCTGGGGGAGACCCATTATGTGATGACCACCACCACCGCAGCGGCGGGTGAGGTGATGGCGCATCTGGAATTTATCGCCCAGGTGCTACGCCCGCAGTGGGATGTGCGCTTTACCTCCGTCACAGAGCACTGGGCGCAGTTTGCCGTTGCAGGCCCCAAATCGCGTGAGCTGCTGAACGGGCTGCTGGATACACCAATCGACGGTGACAGCTGGCCCTTTATGGCCTGTGGTGAGGTCTCAGTCATGGGGGTAAAGGGGCGCCTGTTCCGGATCTCCTTCTCTGGGGAGGAGGCCTATGAGCTGGCCCTGCCTGCGGGGTATGGTGACAGCCTGTTCCGAACCCTGTTGTCGCGCGCCGAAGCACTGGGCGGTGGTGCCTACGGCATGGAGGCGCTGAATGTGCTGAGGATTGAAAAGGGGTTTATCACCCATGCCGAAATCAATGGCACGGTGACGGCCCATGACCTGGGGCTGGCAGGCATGTTGTCCAAGAAGAAGGACTTTATCGGCAAGGCCATGGCCCATCGTCCGGGGTTGGTTGATGCGGACCGTATGCAGATGATCGGGCTGAAACCCCTTGGCGCGGTAAAGGAGCTGAGTGCCGGCGCCCATCTCTTTACGCCTGAGGACCCGGTGGAGCGGGTGCATGACCAGGGCTATGTGACTTCAGCCGGGTTCTCACCTGAGCTGGGACATATGATTGCGCTTGGCTTTTTGAAACGGGGGGCAGGCCGGATCGGGGATGAGATCCGCCTGGTGGACCATATGCGCGGTATTGATACGCTCTGCGAAGTGGTTGAGCCGGTGTTTTACGACCCAGAAGGAGAACGGACCCGTGGCTGAACTGCTTGTCAAAACCGCTTGTGATGGCCTTGAACCGCTCAAGATCGGCTTGCTTACCCTGACCGAAAGCAAGCCACAGACCCTGACCACGCTGGCCCCCTACCAAGGCGAGCAGCAGGCGCTCGACAAGGCCCTGACGAAGGCGCATGGGGTTGGCTTTCCGGGAGTGAATGGCTCGACCTTTGGCAAGAGGGCGCGGGTCTTGTGGTTTGGCCGCGACCTGGCGCTATTGATGGGGCCACAGCCGGACCCAAGCCTGGCCAGACATGCGGCCCTTACGGACCAAAGTGCTGGCTGGGCGGTGATGGAGCTGGCGGGGCCTGGGGCTGAGGATGTCCTGGCGCGGCTCTGCCCGGTGGATCTGCGGTTTGCGGTTGGGGCATCTGTGCGCACCGAGGCCAAACACATGATGGCTTCCCTTTGTCGTCTTGATAAAGATCGGTTTCAGATCATGGTGTTCCGATCCATGGCGCAGACATTGCACCATGATCTTAAAACAGCGATGGAAGCTTGGGCGGCGCGGAGGTAATCTGCCGGGATCTTCAACTGATTCCGGGAGCGATCCATGATCCGCATCACCCTTGCCGCCGTTCTCTTGGCAGCGCCTGCCTCTGCAGCCGACAGAAAAGAAGACAGCTGTAAATATCAGGGCCAGGTCATGGCCGCGGTTCAGGCCGCCCGTCTGGACCGTGTCAGCAAGACAGATGTCGAACAGGTCATTCTTGACAGTGAGCCCGACTGGCCCGAACAATATTCCAAAGCGATCCCGCAGCTGGCCGAGCACATCTATGCCATGAAGCGCCGGGACCTGAAGGCGACGGAATTTGGCCCGCTGCTGGAACAGCAATGCCTGGAAAACTGGGATCAGATTCAGGAAATGAAACGACAGTTGAAATCAAACTGATATGTCTTTGACACCTGGATTCATGGATGAATTGCGCAGCCGGATCAGCATCTCTGATGTTGTCGGGCGCAAAGTCATGTGGGACCAGCGCAAGTCAAATACCGGCAAGGGCGATCTTTGGGCACCTTGCCCCTTTCACCATGAAAAAAGCGCGTCCTTTCATGTGGATGACCGCAAAGGTTACTACTATTGCTTTGGCTGTCAGGCCAAAGGCGATGCGCTGAAATTTGTCCAGGAAACCGAAAATGTCGGCTTTATGGAGGCGGTGGAAATCCTCGCGCGGGAGGCGGGAATGGAGATGCCAGCCCGCGATCCCAAAGCGCAGCAGAAACAGGACCGCCGCACGCAGCTGATCGAGGTGATGGAGCAGGCGGTGCAGTTCTTCCGCCTGCAGCTGAAAACCAATAACGCCGCAATGGCCCGCAGCTATTTGCAGCGCCGTGGCCTCACCCCACCGGCCCTGGATCGGTGGGAGATCGGCTTTGCGCCGGATGGCTGGCAGAACCTCTGGGATCACCTGCGCGGCAAAAACGTGCCCGAAGAACTGATCATGGCCGCCGGTCTGGCCAAGCCCTCAACCAAGGGCGGGCGGTCCTATGATACCTTTCGCAACCGGATCATGTTTCCGATCCGCGACGCCCGTGGCCGCGCCATTGCCTTTGGCGGGCGCGCCATGGATCCCAACGACAATGCCAAATACCTGAACTCGCCCGAGACCGAGCTGTTCGACAAAGGCCGCAGCCTGTACAACCACGCCCCTGCGCGGGCAGCGGCTGGTCGCGGTACGCCCTTGATCGTGGCTGAGGGCTATATGGATGTGATTGCCCTGTCCGAGGCAGGCTTCCCGTCCGCCGTCGCGCCTTTGGGTACGGCGGTGACAGAGACCCAGCTGCAGCTGATGTGGCGGATGGCGGATGAGCCAATCATCGCGCTGGATGGCGACACCGCCGGTCTGCGCGCCGCTATGCGGGTGATTGATCTGGCCCTGCCACTGTTGCAGGCAGGTAAATCCCTGCGCTTTGCCATTATGCCAGACGGGCAGGACCCGGATGATCTGATCAAAGCCAAGGGGCCAGAAGCGGTGCAGGCGGTGCTGGATCAGGCCATGCCGATGGTCAAGCTGCTGTGGCAGCGCGAGACCGAGGGCAAGGTTTTTGACAGCCCCGAGCGCAAGGCCACCCTGGATAAGGCGCTGCGGGAAAAGATCAAACTGATCCGTGACCCGTCGATCCGCAAACACTATGGCGAGGATATCAAGGATCTGCGCTGGGAGCTGTTTCGTGGCAATCGCCCCGAAGGCCGGGATCGTGACTTTGACCCCGGCGGCTCTGGCGATGGATGGCAGGGCGGCGGCACCTGGAAGCCAGGCCGCAAGGGCGGCTTTGGCGATGGCGCACGCAGACCCTGGAAAGGGCAGAAGGTCGCGCCTGCCCCCATGGCCAGCACCCGCAGCTCGTTGGTGGTGGCTGCCAATGAGGCAGAAATCGCCCGCGCCCGCGAGGCAGTGGTGCTGGCGGTAGCGATCTCGACGCCGGATATGATCGCTGAGTTCGAGGGAAACCTGGAACGTATGCTCTGTGCTGACGCAGATCTGAGCCGTCTCAGGGACCAAGTGTTGCGGTTTGGCATCGATACGCCGCGGCAGCTGAAAGATCGCATTATTGAGAATCTTGGGGGTCAAGCCCTTGAAAATCTGATGACGCTTGGCCACGTGGCAATCATCCCCTGCCTGCGCAGACCCAGTGATTTTGACGCGGCCCGGCAGACCCTGGCCGAAGAATTTGCCAAACTGGAGGCCCTGCAGGGGTTGAATGCAGAGTTGGCTGAGGCCGCAGAAGACCTGACAGGACTGGCGGATGAGGCTTTGACCTGGCGTCTGAAGCAGGCGGCCGAAGCGCGAAATCGCGCGGTGCGCAGCGAGAACGAGGACAAGGCCAACTTTGATGTGGGCGAGAATGGCGCGCGACTCGATCGCGAGGAACTCGACGCTTTTGGCGCCCTTTTGGACAGAATCGGCTTCTCTCAAAAGTGATTCGTGCAGCCCGCGTGTCGTTTTGCTAAGGAAGAGCCAAAGAAAATTCGCTAAACCGGGTGACGAATCACACGATCGCGCTAATGATTCGCTCATCCGAATCGCCCAGCCTCTTAGGGAGCAATGAATGGCCGCCAAAGATAACGACGACCGTAAGCCTGACGATCAGGACGCTGAAATCTCGCTGGACATGAGCCAGGCCGCGGTCAAAAAGATGATCGCCGAAGCCCGTGAGAAGGGCTACATCACCTATGACCAGCTCAACCAGGTGCTGCCTCCCGATCAGGTGAGCTCGGAGCAGATCGAAGATGTGATGTCGATGCTGTCGGAAATGGGCATCAATATTATCGAAGATGAGGAAGTCGAAGAGGAAGAGCAGAAGGGCTCAACCGAACTGGTTTCCGCCGATAGCCCGCGTGAAGTCGCGGTTGCCGGAGCGGCTTCTGAGAAGCTGGACCGCACCGATGACCCGGTGCGCATGTATCTGCGCGAGATGGGCACGGTCGAACTGCTGAGCCGCGAAGGCGAGATCGCCATTGCCAAGCGCATCGAGGCCGGCCGTAACACCATGATCGCCGGGTTGTGCGAAAGCCCGCTGACCTTTCAGGCGATCACTATCTGGCACGACGAACTTCTGTCAGAGGACATCCTGCTGCGCGACGTGATCGATCTGGAAGCCACCTTTGGCAACCAGTTGGATGAAGACGGTGAAGCCGCAGAACCCGTGGTGCCCGTGGTTCCAGGAGCCGCGCCCGCTGCGGCTGCGCCGGCCAAGGAAGAAACCCAGGAGCTGGATGCCGATGGCAATCCGATTGCCACGGATGATGATGACGACGAAGACGAGCAGGCCAATATGTCGCTTGCAGCCATGGAAGCGGCCCTGAAGGATCGGGTGCTGACCACGCTGGAGCATATTTCGACAGATTTTGCCCGACTGTCAGAGATGCAGGATAGCCGGATCTCGGCAACCCTGAACGAGGACGGCTCGTTTGGCAAAAAAGACGAGGCGACCTACCAGTCGCTGCGCTCTGAAATTGTTGAGCTGGTGAACGGGCTGCATCTGCATAACAACCGTATCGACGCGCTGATTGACCAGCTGTATGGCATCAACCGCCGTGTTATGCAGATCGACAGCTCGATGGTGAAACTGGCGGACCAGGCCCGTATCAACCGTCGCGAATTTGTCGAAGCCTATCGCGGCCGCGAGCTTGACCCCAACTGGCTGTCTGACATGGGCGAAAAGCCCGGCCGGGGCTGGCAGATGTTTATTGAGCGCTCGACCGACAAGGTCGAAGAACTGCGCGCCGATATGGCCCAGGTGGGTCAATATGTTGGTCTGGATATCTCTGAATTCCGCCGCATCGTGCAGCAGGTTCAGAAGGGCGAAAAAGAGGCCCGTCAGGCCAAGAAGGAAATGGTTGAGGCCAACCTGCGTCTGGTTATCTCGATTGCCAAGAAATACACCAACCGTGGTTTGCAGTTCCTCGATCTCATTCAGGAAGGCAACATCGGGTTGATGAAGGCGGTAGACAAGTTCGAATACCGCCGTGGTTATAAGTTCTCTACCTATGCCACCTGGTGGATCCGTCAGGCCATCACCCGCTCGATCGCGGATCAGGCCCGCACGATCCGGATCCCGGTCCATATGATCGAGACCATCAACAAACTGGTCCGCACCGGTCGCCAGATGCTGCACGAGATTGGCCGCGAGCCCACGCCTGAAGAGCTGGCCGAAAAGCTGCAAATGCCGCTGGAAAAGGTCCGCAAGGTGATGAAGATCGCCAAGGAGCCGATCAGCCTTGAGACGCCGATTGGCGACGAAGAAGACAGCCAGCTGGGTGATTTCATCGAGGACAAGAATGCCGTGCTGCCGCTGGACAGCGCCATTCAGGAAAACCTCAAGGAAACCACCACCCGGGTTCTGGCCTCGCTCACCCCGCGCGAAGAACGGGTTTTGCGGATGCGTTTTGGCATCGGCATGAACACCGACCACACGCTGGAAGAAGTCGGCCAGCAGTTTAGCGTGACCCGTGAGAGGATCCGCCAGATCGAGGCCAAGGCGCTCAGGAAACTGAAGCACCCCAGCCGCAGCCGCAAGTTGCGCAGCTTCCTGGATCAGTAGTAAGAAGGGCGCCCTACGGGGCGCCTTTTTTCTATTTGGAGTTATGTCTTGCGTCTTTTTACTTTATCTCTTCTGTTTGTGGTTTCAGCCATGCCTGCGATGGCCTGTCCGGCCGGATCAGAAGTTCTGGTCTCCTGTTCTTTACAAGGCGGCAGCAAAGAGCTGACAACCTGTTTGCAAGGCGAGCAGGTGAGCTATGCCTTTGGCCGCAGTGGGGCCGAGCCGGACTTGGCGCTGCAGCGAAATGTACGGGATGTAAACATGGTGCCCTGGCCGGGCATTGGTCGGTCGATTTGGGAAACATTCACGCTTGAAAATGCGGGAACCTTTTACACGGTTTACTACAACCAAGAGAAAGATCCTGATGCAGTTCAGCCCTTAAGCGGCGGTGTTATCGTCGAGCAAGGCGGTCGTGAGCTGGCGCATTTGCACTGTGACAGCGGTAGTGTGAAGAGCTCCGGCTATGGTCTGCCGCTGTTTGAGGCCAAGCAGCGCGCCGGACAGGTGTATTCGCTTGAAGCCGAGAGTTGGCAATAGGTGGTGGACAGCCGACGCGAAGATACTCCTACCCAAATGACGGGAGACCTCATCGTCTTTGATGGCGAATGTGTGCTGTGCTCGCGGTTCTTTCAGTTCATGCTGCGTCACGACAGGGCGCAGCGGTTCTCCTTTGCGACGGCGCAGTCGGCACTGGGGCAGCGGCTCTACCGCGAACAGGGGCTGCCGGTGGATGATTTTGAAACCAACCTGGTCTTTGTCGAAGGCCGTTGCTACCAGCGGCTGGATGCCTTTGCCGCTGCAATGCGAGCCCTACCGGGGATCTGGCCTGTTCTGGGGCTGTGCCGTTTTTTACCCAAGGTGGTGAAAGATCCGCTCTATCATGCTGTTGCGCGCAATCGCTATCGTCTCTTTGGCCGCACCGCCACCTGCATGGTGCCCAGCCCAGAGGTAAAGGCCCGGTTTCTGGATTGGATCCCTGCACAGCCGGAAGAGCGCGCATGAGCGACGCTTTTGGCCGCATTATTGCAGAGCAGGGATTGGCCGTGCCTGCGACAGTGGCGCGGTTTCATGCGGCGGGATCTGGCAGCTACAGGGGACGGGCCGATATCACATCGGGCAACCTGCTGGCGCGCCTGATTGTCCGGCTTGCCGGCTTTCCTGCACCGGGACGCGACGTGGATTTTGAAATCTCCACAACCCCGCAGGGAGAAGGTCATATTTGGACGCGGCGCTTTGGCGCCCGTAAAACCCGCTCCTACCTGAGGTATGACAGCAGGCATGCCTGCGCGGTAGAACAGTTCGGCCCAGTTGCGATCCGTATGGGGGTGCAGATGCAAGGCGAGGTGCTGGCCGTCCAGGTGCTGGGGGCCAGCTTTCTGGGTCTGCCACTGCCGCGCCTGTTGACCCCGAAATCTGCCTCATCAGAGTTTCAAACGCCGGATGGTGGGTTTGGCTTTGATATCTCTGCCAGTCTGCCGCTGATTGGGTTGCTGATCCGCTACCAAGGCAGTTTTGACGTGCCGGAGCTGCGTTAACCATTTGTTAACACCTCTGCTTGCAGCCGGGTGGTGTCGCCCAATATAACCTAATGAACCATCTCGCTACCTATTCGAGATCAAAAACGCCTAAGGGGGACCGATGTCTGCGAATCAAAACCTGACTGAGGCGCTGACCATTCTGCAAGAGCAGCTGGAAGCGCTCAAAAACCTGACCGATGCCAATGAATTTATGGTCTCCGCCCTGAAGGAACAGGGAAATACCCTAAAATCATTGGATGCAGAGCCGGCCCGCGAGATGTTGCGGCAACAGGCGCGTGCGCAGTTTGATCCTGAGCAGGGCAACTCCCCCGATGCAGCGGTGCTGGATATCCTGGAGCAAAGCCTGGGCAAGGGTCTTGGGGCTGAAATCATTCCCTTCCCTGGCGCCGCGGTAAAACACGCCTTTTAGGGACCTGCCTCTAGATCGTCTCGGTTTTTACTGGCTGGCCCGGGGCATGGGCCCTGGGCCAGCGCGCCCAGGCCGCAAGGCTTTGTGCATCGCCCCCGCTATGGGTTTCTTGCTCCGTCGCTCTTGGAACACTGTGGCTGGCCTCTTATGTAGGTCAAAACCGGAGAGCGCACCGGAGAGCGCATCGAATGAAAAATACCTTTATGGCCGCTGGCTTGACTGCGGCGCTTTTTGTGCCTTTGGCGGCTGAGGCCTTTACCACCTCGAGAGGTGTGCAGGTCAATCCAGTGAATGAGTTGATCTTTGAGGTGATCCCAAAATCCTCGGGAACTTTTGATGAGTTCTGGTGCGGCGCCTCGGAATATGCCCGCCGGGTGAAAGGCGCCCAGTGGCAGGATAGCATCCATGTTGTTCAGGGGCGCAACACCAGCGTGACAACGGGACGGCGCTCTGCGGTGCAATTTACCCTGTCGCCGCAACAGGTGGGCGTATCGGCACCGCTACAGGGGTGGCTGTCTCTGGGGATCAAGCCTGGCAATAGCATGTCGGTGCAGCAGGCGCGCAGCTACTGTGATCAATCGCCTGTGCGGTATTAATCCCTCTGCTGACCAGCATAAGTATCAGGGGCTGCAATTCGGGGTGGGGCGACCCACAACCGACCAGCAAATCTGTGTTGCACATCGACGTGATTGGCCATTTCGGACCTCTTCCTCTATCCTTCTAGGTGCATGAACTATGTGCCAGATGGACGGGATATGACGCATATGGGCCCGCTACTGGAAACGAAGGGGTGTGACATGAAAAATCTCTCTTGCGCAGCTATTACCCTCGCCTTCATGGGGGGGGCAGTTTCGGGGGCCAATGCGTTCACGGCCCGCGATGGGAGCCGGGTGAATCCTGTCTCTGATGCTGTTTTTGAAGTGATCCCCTCGCCCGGTGGCTTGGGGCGGAATTACTGGTGTGCGGCCGGCGACTATGCGCAGCGCGCGCTCAAGGCGCCTTGGGAGGCGCAGATTTACATTTCCAGGTCTCGCGGGGCGAGCGAAACCACCAACCGGCGCTCTGCGGTACAGTTCACCCTGCAGCCCAGGCTGGCGGGCTCCCCCGAGAAGGGCATTTATTCCAACGTCAATGCGCTGCGCCGTGGGGATAATATGCGGGTTCGCAATGCCTTCAATCTGTGTAACCAATTGCCTGTTGGGTTTTGAGCGGCTCCCTTTGTCGAGCAGGCCTGCATCTGATATGATCCTCCCTACAGGGCGAATACGGCCCCAGTCACAAGGCGACTTTTTGTAATGCAGCGGACGTTCAGCACAAACGGGATCAAAACCGGTCTGATGGCGGGGCTTCTGGCTGGTCTGGTCTGCCTCCCATTGAGCGCTCAGGCCTGGCGCGCCTGGAACCGCCACGAGGTACTGCCGGTATCAGAGGGTGTCTGGGAGGTGGTCAACAGAGTTGGCTCCGGCGCGCAGGACTATTGGTGTGGCATCGGTGATTTTGCCATTCGCCAATTGCGCACACAGGCGACGCAGCGGATCTACATCTGGCAGGAAATCGGCCCCTCGGTTAATCGTCCCGGCCGTAAATCGGTCCAGTTTGCGCTGACACCGCCACCGGGCAGCGGTACCAGCACAGGCTATTCGCTAAGCGTGAAGATCAGGGGTGATAATCTGAACGCGGCGACAGCACGTAATTATTGTTACGATCGCTTTGATGATCCGCGCTTTCCTTTCAACTGACGGCTCAGGTGGGGCTGGATGGCCAAGACCAGCCTCGCCCCACTAGGGGCTTGTGAAAAATCCTGCGGCCTAGAGCGGAGCCTTCCCGATGCAGAAACAGTTTCAAATCGCCACCCATGGGCCGGGACTTTATGAGGTCACGCGCGAGGTGCGTGGCTGGCTGGCAGAAGTGGGGTGTGCGCAGGGGCTGCTTACCCTGTTTGTGCGCCATACCTCTTGTTCGCTGTTGATACAGGAAAATGCCGACCCAGAGGTGCAGGACGACCTGCAGGCCTTCTTTTCGCGTCTGGTTCCGCCCTCGACCGATCCTGCGATGGCCTATCTGCGTCATACCTACGAGGGGCCGGATGACATGCCGGCGCATATCAAGGCTGCTTTGCTCCCGGTGAGCCTGTCGATCCCCATTTCTGGTGGCGCCCTGGCGCTGGGAACCTGGCAGGGGATCTATCTGTTTGAACATCGTGACGCACCGCACAGGCGTCAAATCCTGGCCCATATCAGCGGCTGAGCCGCTTGATCTAGCGGTTGAATTTCCCCACTACCCAATTCCTAGCGGCTGGCCTATAGTTGTGGATAACTGTGCAGGTTTTAGCACAAATGGCTCGTGTTAGGAAAAGGGGATCCGCAGATGCGCTGTCCGTTTTGCGGGAATATCGATACTCAGGTGAAGGATTCACGCCCCGCCGAGGATCACGTTTCAATCCGTCGGCGTCGGTTTTGCCCCGCATGTGGTGGCCGTTTCACCACCTATGAGCGGGTGCAGCTGCGCGATCTGGTGGTGGTGAAAACCAACGGCAAGCGCGAGGATTTTGATCGTGACAAGCTGGAACGCTCGATTCGCATTTCGATGCAAAAGCGTCCCATCGATCCCGAACGCATTGATCAGATGATTTCGGGTATTGTGCGACGGCTGGAAAGCATGGGGGAGACGGATATCTCCTCCAGCAAGATCGGTGAGATCGTGATGGAGGCGCTGGCCCGGATCGACACCGTGGCCTATGTGCGCTTTGCCAGTGTCTACAAAAACTTCCAGGCGGCAGATGATTTTGAGGATTTTGTCCACGAACTGCGCCCCCACACCCCCAAGGAAGAGTAACCTGTCTTTGGCCGCTCTGCTCTGATCAAGGGGTTGCGGTGGTTTGGGAATGAAACGAGACTAGACTGAAAGACCTGTTTTGCGCCCGGATTGGCATCGGCCTGATCCGGGCGCGTGCACGACAACAGATAGGTGGCGAGACGTGACCCAAACGGATACTCGATTTATGGCTCTGGCGCTGTCGCTGGGGCGGCGTGGCCAGGGCAATTGCTGGCCCAACCCTGCGGTTGGCTGTGTTCTGGTGCGCGAGGGGCGCATTGTTGGCCGGGGCTGGACCCAACCCGGCGGGCGTCCCCATGCGGAGGTCATGGCGCTGGCCCAGGCGGGCGATCAGGCCCGCGGCGCCACTGCTTATGTCACCCTGGAGCCCTGCTCCCATCACGGCCATACACCACCCTGTGCCCAGGCGCTGATTGATGCCGGAATTGCCCGGATGGTGGCTGCTGTTGGCGACAGCGATCCACGGGTCTCGGGGCAGGGGTTCGAAATGCTGCGCCAGGCAGGTGTCGAGGTTCAGGTTGGGATACTGGCAGAAGAGGCCGCGCGCGATCACGCCGGATTTTTCTATAAAACAGAACAGGGCCGCCCACTGGTGACGCTTAAGATGGCCAGCAGTTTTGATGGCCGGATTGCCACCGGATCTGGCCAAAGCAAATGGATCACCGGACCAGAGGCGCGCCGCGCGGTGCACGCGATGCGGGCGCGCCATGATGCGGTCATGGTGGGGGCGGGCACGGCGCGGGCGGATGATCCCTCGTTGACGGTGCGCGACCTTGGCATCGAACATCAGCCGGTGCGGGTGGTGATCTCCCGCCACCTGGACCTCCCGCTGATCAGTCAGTTGGCCACCTCCGCTGCTGAGGTGCCGCTGTGGCTGTGCCATGGTCAGGGAGCTGATATAGAACGCAAACGCGCCTGGGAGGGCCTGGGCGCGCGCCTGTTGCCCTGTGCCAGTCGCGGTGTGCAGCTGGATCCCCATGATATCCTGCAGCAGCTGGGACATGCCGGGCTGACGCGGGTGTTCTGCGAAGGTGGCTCTGCGCTGGCGGCCTCGCTTCTAGCCTTTGATCTGGTGGATGAGCTGATCGGCTTTACCGCTGGGCTGGGCATTGGCGCTGAGGGATTGCCGTCGATCGGGGCCTTGGGGCTGCATAATCTGGAGGCTGCCAACCGGTTCAGCCTTATGGAAGCCAGCCCGGTAGGCGCGGATGTGATGCACCGCTGGCGCCGGGCGAGCTAAAGCCTGCCGGTCTCTGCCCCGTCTTAGATCTGTGCTAGCCCCGTCGCCACAGCGGCGCGTAGGTGGCAAAAAGCCCCTGCAGCTTTGACAGGCTGCGGTTGCGCAGGCTGGGCCGTGGCAGTTGCCCCGAAATCAACCGCTCCACCACCACTTCGGGTGTGCAGGGGCGCTGGGTGATCGGGTCATAATAGCGCGGGTAGTCAATCAGCACCGCATGGGCCAGGCCCAGAAGATCCGGCCGCGCCGAGCGCCAGGGCGGTGCGGTGCGTTTGTCGGTGGTGAGCCCCCATCCGGCATAAAAGGGCAGGCCCAGCGTAGTGACCTTGGCGCCGCGCAACAGCGCCTCAAACCCCAGGAGCGAGGTCATGGTCCAGACCTCCTGGACCTCATCCAGCAGCGCCATGGGATCACAGTTGCTGGCGACGACATCCGCCAGGTTCTCTGGAACCCCGGTTTCTGGCAGGCTGCCAGGGCGTAGCCCGGCTTCGACGTCCGGGTGGGGTTTGTAGATGATCACCGCTTTTGGGTTGGCTTTGCGGGTGGCGCGCAGCAAGGCCAGATTGCTCTTGATCCGCCCACATCCGGCTTTGATCGAGGCGTCGTCCTCGACCTGCCCGGGGACCAGGATGCGATGGCCAGCGGGGAGGGCGGGGGGCTCGCCCGAGAGGTTGTATTTCGACAGGCTGTGACGGATCAGCTGCTGAATCAGCGCCTCCACACGCAGGGCCTCGGCGGGGCCGAGATCAGCGCGCTGGGTGATCAGATCATCCAGATCCGACGGCTGCCGGGGGTCGTAGTAGATGCCCTGGCGGTCCAGCACCAGCGACATCGGCGGCACCAGATCGGCGCCCAATCCGCGGGAGCGCAGGAACCCGTCTTCGACGCGGGTGGCGCCGGCATGGGTCTTGGCCCCGGCCTTGCTGGCCCAGACCATCCAATTGCGCCCACTCTTGTGGGCCTCTTCTGGATCTTCGGTGAATTTCAACTTCCGGGTCTGACCAAAGAACCCCTGCAGCGGTTTGCGTTTCCACAACCGCATGCCAGAGGCCACCCAGCCGGCCCGATCCTGACGCCAGGCGCGGATGCCGGCTTCCAGGGTGTCAATGACCCGCTCCAGCTCGCACAGGCGGTCAGTGTAGGGGTCATACCAGGTGGGATAGAGAAACATCGCCGCCGAAAACAACTGTGGGCGGGTGAGTTTGCGCTGTCGCCGCGCCACCGGGTCTTCGTCTTCGGTCAAGCCCCAGCCGGCATAGAATGGCTGGCCAAAGACGCGTGGCTTGTGACCGGCCAGAATGGCCTCAAACCCCAGCTGCGAAGACACGGTATAGACCGCAATGGCCCCTTCCAGCAGCCCCCAGGGAGAGACCGCATCGCTGAACATCTCGACCCGGCCCTGTGCGTCTTTGTCGGTGAAATGCCCAGGCCGGTGGCCGGCGCGGGTTTCCGGGTGGGTCTTGATCAGAATGCGGGCGCCGGGGTGTTCCTGCTGGGCAAAGACCAGCATCTCGCAAAACCGGGCGCGGTCGGCTTTGGAGGCGGTGACAGAGGCGTCGTCGCGCAGCTGGTCCACCACCAGCACATAGCCGGGATCCGGCAGCGGCGCACTGGGCAGGAAGGCGTTGTATTTGCTCAGATGTGCGTCCTGCAAGCGGCCAATGGCATTGCGGGCGCGGCGCATCATATTGCTGTCATCCAGCGGATGGCTGGCCAGCAGCTCTTCCAGATCAGAGGGTTGCGCGGGGTCGAAATGCGCGCCCCGGCGATCCAGCAGCAGCCCCAGGGGCGGCTCTCCTGAGGCGCGACCGGGATGGATGGAGCGCAAAAAGGCGTCTTCGACATGTAGCAGGTCCGCGCCGTATTTGGCGGCGACAGCGCGGCCACGATGGGCGGTGGGAGAGTTGCCCCAGATGCCCACCAGATCGTTTTTCTGCGGCAGCCCGAGACGGAGATTATACCCCGCCAGACCAAGGATCCGGCGCAGCCTTGATTGGGTGACAAAGCCCCCATTGTAAACAAAAAGCCGAGAGCCTGAGCCCCCGGCTTTTGATATGGCTGTTGTGCCGGTCATATCCTCAGCCGCCAAACAGCGTCTCAACACTGGCGAGAGGTGTCAGCGGGCTGGCCAGCAGCGAAATTGTCTTGGTCCACTGGGCATAGGGCGCTTCGGTGACATATAGCGTGTCTTCGTCACGCACCACAAAGTCACGGGCGATGAACAATCCGTTGGGCTGGGTCAGGTTCAATACATAAACCATCCGCTGGGCGCCAACCAGATCGTCGCGCCCCAGAACCTGATTGGCAATCTCTGCCGGTTCGTTGCGGAAGATGAATACCCCGGTGGGATCAGAGGTGGTGGAAATCAGGCCACCAACCTGTGCGATCGCCTCCAGCGCGGACAGGTCCTGGCTTTCAAACGGCACCCGCGCCTGGGCACTAGTGGCCCCAAGGGCGGTAAAGGAGCGGCTGTCGGCTTCGACCAGAATGCGGTCGCCGCCGCGCAGGGCGATGTCGTATTGCGGGTTTTCAAACAGATCCTGAAACCAGACTTCGCCGGTATGCGCGCCGCGGATCACCTTGACACGCGCGATCTCGGGCTCGACCGTGACACCACCGGCGCGCGCCAGCATGGCGGTCAGCGTGCGGGTCGGGCGCTCGATGGCAAAGATGCCCTGGCCGCCGACAACTCCGGTGATCGATACCGTTGCCCCATCTCCGGCCACGCGCCGTACCAGGACTTGCGGGTCTGGGGTCTGGTCTTCCAGCTTGCCGGTGATGACCCGGCGGATCGCCTCTGGTGTGTTGCCCGCGGCG